>JBLXFD010000061.1:0-5694 GCA_048262455.1 Rhodobacter sp. | reverse complement strand
GTGGGGGAGGGCACGGGGGGCGCGCCGCCTTCCTGCAGGGCGACGAGCCATGCCACGACGGACCAGACCTCGTCGCCGCGCCCGCGCGCGGGCCAGGCGGGCATGCCGCTCATCTTCACGCCGTTCTCGACGATCCAGTGCAGCTCGTTCGGCTGCCAGCCGGCCACCGCGTCCCGGATCGGCGGGGGTTCCGGCACCATGGCGCGGACGGTGGCGCTGCGCTGCGTGCCGGGGGCGGCATGGCAGCCCGCGCAGGCGGTCGCGTAATGCCCGGCGCCGAGGGCGATCAGGTCGGGATCGTCCAGCGGCGGCACCGCCTCGGGCGGGGGGGCGCGCAGGCGGACGGAGTTGCGGAAGGTGGTGTGCAGGAGCGGCGAAACGCCGGGCAGGTGGCCGACCCGGGCCGAGACGTTGTAAAGCCCGAAGCCCACCACCGCGCCCGCCGCGAGCAGGCCCGCCAGCGCCAGTGCCGCGAGTGTCAGGATCACCGCTCTCATGCCCGTTCTCCCCGGCGCAGGGCCGTGCCGGTCAGCCCCAGACCGGCAACGAGATAGATCGGCGTGCCGATGGCGAGCATGAGCATGCCGCCGACCTGCTGGCCCGACAGGTCCGGCGCGGTGCCGCAGATCCCGGCATAGAGGTCGCGCGGCGCAAGGATCAGCAGCGCTCCGAGCAGGGTCATGTGCATGGAGGTGAGCAGCAGCCCGCCCGCCCCGGCGAGCGGGCGGTCGGCCCGCAGGCACCCGGCCCAGACCAGCAGTCCGACCAGCAGGAAGCTGGCCTGTTCGGCGGCAAAGCCCGCCCGGGACAGGCGCCCGGCGGCATGGGCGGCGGGCAGGTGCCAGCCCCAGATCACGACGAATTCGGCCAGTGCCGCGCCGAGCGGGGGCACCGCGACCCGGTCCGCAAGTTGCGGCAGGCCGAGCACGATCAGCGGCGCGGCGACGGCGACCAGCACCATGTGACGCAGCATGTGCGCGGCAAAGGTCGGCAGGGCGCCTTCGGGCGGGAAGGTCCAGACCAGCGCCAAGAGGCCCAGCCCGGCGAAAAGGTACGGCCCCCTCATCGGCAGCTCCCGATCATCAGCAGCGGCAGGGTGACGAAGATCACGCCGATGGCCGAGATCACGGCGAGCAGAAAGGCGGCATGGCCGAGGAAGCGGTGCCGGTCCCCGGCCCGTCCGCCCCGGTCCCCGGCGTCGCCGTGCCTTGCCGGGCCCCACTGGCGCCGGGCCACGAGGCCGGTCAGCGCGATGCCGACCAGCGCCGCGGCGCTGAAAGCCAGCAGGCCGGGCCGGACGGTGCCGAGTTCCCAGCCCTTGGCGCATGTCACGGCGACGACCCCGTAACAGGCGGCGAAATGCAGCGCCCAGATCAGCGGCGCGATGGTGATGCGGAACAGGCTTGCCTGCTCCTCGGCGAATTCCCTTTCGTCCTCTTCCGGGCGGGGGGCGTGGTCGCGGGTCATAGCGCCTCCGGGGCGAGGCCCAGAACCGCGCAGGCGACCAGCGCCGAGAGGGTCACGAAATGCCAGAACAGCGAGACGTTCCAGATGTCGGCATCGTGGCGCGGGGTGAGTTTGCCGAAGAGCGACCCGGCGAGGCAGTAGAGCTGCATGATGATCCCGGCCCCGGCGTGGACCGCGATCCAGACCGCCAGCGCCCAGAGCGTTGCCGGGTAGACATGCGACCGGGGATCGAGATCGAACACCGAGCCGATCAGCGCCGCCGCGCCCCCGGCAGCCGCCAGCGGTGCGAGGATCAGGGCGATCCGCGCGGCGCCGACCCTGCCGCCCCGGTTGAGACGGCGGGCGCCGACGGTGAGCGCCCAGGTCGCCGCGAAGGCGATCGCGGCGAGGCCCACCAGCCCGGCGGCGGCGCCGGTCGCGGTCTCGGGCGGGAAATCCGTCTGCGCGGTCCAGTAGAAGAAGAAGCCGAAGATCAGCGAGGCAAAGGCCGTCGCATCCCCCAGCATGGTGATCCACATCGCCCACCAGCCGACCGAGGCGGGACCGGCGGCATAGGTCGGCAGGGTCAGGCCGAGGCCCGCGTCGCGGGTTTCGGTTTCGGGCGGGCGGGCGGTGGCGGTCCAGAGCCACCACAGGATGCAGCCCACCGCCGCCGCGCCGCAGAGGATGGCGGGCCAGTAGATGTGGAAGGTCGGAAAGATGAAGGCTCCGCCGGTGAAGCCCGCCGCGAGGTGGGTGATCCAGGTCGGTCCGGTGACGCGCTGCACCTGCACCGGCTCGGCGTCGATGACCGAGGTCACGAGGGTCTCGCGCCGCGCGCCCGGAGCATCGGGGAGGTAGTAGCGCCCGGCATCCATGCGCGCGACCATCTGCGGCTGGTCCCAGAGCGGGTAGCGCGTGGTCACGTGCGGAATGGAGCGCACGCCCCAGGCCTCTTCGGGGATGTCATGGCTCCATTCCAGGGTGCCGGCGTTCCACGGGTTGCGCGGGATCTGCGGCTGGCCGGATTTCGGGCGCAGCAGGTCGAGGACGAAGACCGCGAAGCCGGCGGCCACCACGAAGGCGCCGAGGGTCGAGATCAGGTTCAGCCAGTCCCAGCCCAGCCCGGTCGGGTAGGTGTAGACCCGGCGCGGCATCCCGCGCAGTCCGGTGAGGTGCATCGGCAGGAAGGTCAGGTTGAACCCGGAGAAGATCAGCCAGAAGGCCCATTTCCCCAGCCGGTCCGACAGCAGCTTCTTCCGGAAGAAGGGGTAGAAGTAGTAGACCCCGGCGATCACCGGAAAGACCATGCCTCCGAACAGGGTGTAGTGCAGGTGCGCGACGATGAAGTAGGTGTCATGGGCCTGGAAGTCGAAGGGCGCGAGCGCCAGCATCACGCCGGTCAGCCCGCCCATGGTGAAGATCGCCAGCGCCCCGGAGATCCACAGCATCGGCAGCGTCATCCGCACCCGCCCGGCCATGAGCGTGGCGAGGAAGGCAAAGATCTGGATGCCGGTGGGGATGACCACCGCCTCGGAGGCCGCCGAGAAGAAGCCGAGCGAGATCGACGGCAGGCCGGTGGTGAACATGTGGTGGACCCAGAGGCCGAAGGACAGGAAGCCGGTGCCCACCGCCGAGAGCACGATCCACGAATAGCCGAAGATCGGCCGTCGGGCGACGGTGGGGACGATCATCGCGGCGATGGCGATGGAGGGCAGGAAGATGATGTAGACCTCGGGGTGGCCGAAGATCCAGAACAGGTGCTGCCAGAGCATCGGGTCGCCGCCCCGCGTCGGGTCGAAGAACGGCCAGTCGAAGGAGCGTTCCAGCTCGAACAGGAAATCCCCGGCGATCAGCGGCGGAAAGGCGAAGAGGATCATGCCGCCGACGACGAGCACGTACCAGGCATAGAGCGGCATGATGTTGACCCGCATCCCCGGCGGGCGGCATTTCAGCGTGCCGACGATCAGTTCGACGGCGGCGGCGATGGAGGCGACTTCGATGAAGGAGAGGCCGAGCAGCCAGATGTCGGAGCCGGGGCCTTCGTCCATCGTGGCCAGCGGCGGGTACATGAACCAGCCCGCGCGGGGGGCGACGTCGAAGAAGATCGAGCCGATGACGAAGACTCCGCCGATCAGGAAGCACCAGTAGCCGAAGGCCGAGAGCCGCGGGAAGGGCATGTCGCGCGCGCCGAGCAGGCCGGGCAGCAAGAGGATGGAGACCGCCTCGAACATCGGCACGGCGAAGAGGAACATCATCGCCGAGCCGTGCATGGTGAAGAGCTGGTTGAAGCGGTCGGCCGAGACGAGATCGTTGTCGGGCACCGCCAGTTGCAGCCGGATGATCAGCGCCATGATCCCGGCCATCAGCATGAAGGCGAGGGCGGTCAGGCAGTACCAGACGCCGACTTCGGAGTTGTTGACCGCCGACCAGTAGCGCCAGCCCCTGGGCGTGGCCCAGGCGGCGCGAAGCTGCGCGGCCCCGGGGCGGGCGACCTCCTCGGGCACCGGTTCGGCCAGCATCGCCGCGGTCGGGGGATAGCGGCCCGAGGGCGCGGGAAGGGGGGGCTGTCCGCCGTCGTCGCGTCCGGTCATTTCAACCCTTTCAGATACTGCGCGAGATCGGCGGTCTGCGCGTCGGTGAGATGATCGTAGGCGGGCATCCGCACCTCGGGCTTGAGATCGTCGGTGTGCCGCATCCAGTCCTCGTAATCCCCGAGCGCGACGCCCGACCGCCCGGCGCCGAGCGTCAGGCGGCTGCCCACATGGGTGAGGTCAGGCCCGACCTGCCCGACCGCGCCCGTGCCCCGGACCGCGTGGCAGGCGCCGCAGCCCTCGGCGGCAAAGACATCGCGCCCGCGCGCCGCCGCGTCGTCCGCCGGGGGCAGGGCGTCGGCGGCTTCGGCCTCGAGCCAGGCGTCGAAGTCCTCGGGCGTCATCACCACCACGGCAAAGGCCATCCAGGCGTGGCTTGCGCCGCAGAACTCGGCGCATTGGCCGCGAAAGGTTCCGGTGCGGTCGGGGGCGAGGCTGAGCATGGTCTCGCGGCCGGGAAACATGTCCATCTTGCCGCCGAGGGAGGGAATCCAGAACGAATGGATCACCCGGTCCGAGGTCAGGCGGAATTCGGTGCGCCGGCCGGAGGGGAGGCGGATCTCGTTCGCGGTGACGATGGGGGCGGAGGCGCCGGGCGGCCGGTATTCGACCCGCCACCACCATTGCTCGCCGGTGACGGCGACCACCAGCCCGTCGCCGGGGCGGCGCTGATCGGGCAGGATGGCAAGACCGTGGACGAGCAGCGCGGTGAGGATCACCACCGGCAGCACGATGCCGCCGCCGACAAGCACGCGGCGGGCGTGGCGGGGATGGATCTGTCCCGGCGCGATGCGCGAGGTGTAGAGAAAGGCGCCGTTCACCAGCAGCCAGAGCACGACCGCCCCGACCAGCATGACGACGAAGAGCGAGGCGATGGCGGCGGCATCCTCGCCCGCCACGTCGAGCGACGACTGCACCCCCCCGCATCCGGCCAGTGCCGGGAGCGGAACCAGAGTGACCGCCGCGCGGCGGCGCGATCGCAGGGGCCGGAACCGCATCCGGTCACGCTTCCTCACGTTCATGTGGTCGCAACGTCGCGGGCGGCACAAGGTTCCCGACGGATGTATGTCGGCGCAGCGTGCCGACCCGTCGCCGGGTCGGCTGCGCAGGCTCTAGCCGGTCGGCTGCGCCTGCCGCTTTTTCAACTGCGTCCAGACCCGGAGCGCCAGGGCCAGCAGCCCCATCCCGAAGAAGACCAGCGCGACGGGCCGTTCGAGGAAGTAGAGCACGCCGCTGTCATCCAGCAGGAAGGTCTGGCGCAGGGATTCCTCCAGCCCCGGCCCGAGGATGAAGGCGATGATGAAGGCGGGCGGGCTCATGTCGATCCGCTTCATCACGTATCCCAGCAGGCCGAACAGGGTGATGAGAACCATGTCGAAGGCTTCCTGCTCGGTCGCGTAGACCGCGATGTAGCAGGTCAGGAAGATGATCGGATAGACCACCTGCGCCGGGATGCGCGAGATCAGGCGACCGAGATGGGCGGCGCCCCAGTAGCCGACGACGAAATAGGTCAGGATGCACAGCAGCTGTCACTGTACCCTCATTAATCAGAATTGCCTTTAAAATTATCGTTTGTTTTCAGCGGCACGATGTACCCTTAATTTTCATATTGTACCGTTAATTGCCATACTGTACCCTTTATTAGCATACGGTC
>JBLXFD010000060.1:0-5823 GCA_048262455.1 Rhodobacter sp. | reverse complement strand
ATGCCACACCTCCCCTTTCCGGAAAGTGAATCACGAAGCGAACGCGAGGGGAATCCTGTTTATGGGTTCACGACCTAAGCCGCCTCGACGAAACACGCGCTGCGGCGGGCCACCTCCTCGGCGCTCTCGTCATTGCGGAAGAACTCCACGAACCCTTCCTCCGGCAGCACCAGGTAGGTGAAGGTGGAATGGTCCATCAGGTAGTACTCCGGGTCCCCCTCCTGCTTGCGCGAGAAGGTCCGGTAGGCCAGTCCCGCCGCCTCCACCTGCTCGGCCGTGCCGGTGAGCCCGATCATCCGCTCGTGCAAATACCCGGCCCACTCGCCCACCACCTCGGGGGTGTCCCGCTCCGGGTCGACGGTGATGAACACCGGCTGCGCGTCGATGCCCTGCTCGATCAGCAGGTCCGTCGCCTCGGCGTTGCGGGCGGCGTCGGCGGGGCAGACATCGGGGCAGAAGGTATAGCCGAAGTACAGCAGCGACGGGCGGGTGAAGACATCCGCCTCGGTCACCGTCTCGCCCGCGCCGTTCACCAGCGTGAAGGGCCCGCCGATGCTGGCCACGCCGCCGGCCACCGCGCTGTCGCGGCACTGGGCATAGGGGTCGTCCGATCCGCCGAACTGGGTCGCCGCCCAGGTCCCCGCCAGCAGCGCCACCACCGCACCGCCTGCCAGTACTACGAAGGTCTGTGTCATGGCCGGGTCCCCGCTGCGTTGATCCTTGTCGCGCGGGGGCTTAACAAGAATGCGGACCGCGTGCCAGAGGAAGCCCATGGCCGACCCCAACCCCGGCCTTCTGGCCTCCGAGATCCGCAGCCGCTGGGTCAGGCTGCGCACCCTCGTGGTGCTGCGCTGGCTGGCGATCGCCGGGCAGCTGGCCGCCATCGGCGTCGCCGCCTGGCTGTTCGAGCTGCAACTCGACCTCGGCCTGTGCCTGATGGCCGTGGGCGCCTCGGTGATCGCCAACCTGGTGATGATCTTCGTCTACCCGCAAAGCAAGCGCCTCGCCGAGCGCGAGGTGGTGGCGATGCTGCTGTTCGACATCGCCCAGCTGACCGCGCTGCTGTTCCTGACGGGCGGGCTGCACAACCCCTTCGCGCTGCTGATCCTGGCGCCGGTGACTATCTCGGCCACCGCGCTCAGCCTGCGGGCGACGGTGCTGCTGGGGGCGGTGGCGATCGCGGCGATCAGCCTTGTGCTGCTGTTCCACCTGCCGCTGCGCACCGCCGAGGGGTTCTACATGCGGATGCCGCGGGTCTTCCTGTTCGGCATGTGGGTGGCGATCTCCACCGGCATCGTCTTCATGGCCTTCTACGCCCGGCGCGTCACGTCCGAGATCCATTCGATGTCCGAGGCGCTGCTGGCGACCCAGATGGCCCTGGCGCGCGAGCAGAAGCTGACCGATCTCGGCGGTGTGGTTGCCGCGGCGGCGCATGAACTGGGCACGCCGCTGGCCACGATCAAGCTGGTCAGCCGCGAGCTGATGGAGGAACTGGAGGACCGGCAGGACCTCTACGAGGACGCAGAGCTGATCAGCACCCAGGCCGACCGCTGCCGCGACATCCTCCGTTCCATGGGCCGCGCCGGCAAGGAAGACCTGCACATGCGCCGCGCGCCGCTGGGCGAGGTGATCCGCGAGGCGGCCGAGCCGCACCGCGCGCGCGGCAAGGACCTGGTGATCGACCTCGCCCCGGGCGAGGGGGGCGAGGTGGCGCAGCCGGTGATCGCCCGCCGCCCCGAGATCATCCACGGCCTGCGCAACCTGATCCAGAACGCCGTGGACTTCGCCGAAACCACCGTATGGATCGACGCGATCTGGACCGCCGGGCGGGTGGAGCTGCGGATCATCGACGACGGTCCGGGCTTTCCGCCGCACCTGCTGGGGCGCATCGGCGATCCCTTCGTGCGCCTTCGCCGGACGCCGGAGGAACGGGTGCAGCGGCCGGAATACGAGGGGATGGGGCTGGGGCTGTTCATCGCCAAGACGCTGCTGGAACGATCCGGGGCGGAACTGTCCTTCGCCAACGGCCGCGATCCGCTGGTGCCCGGCAGCGGCCGCGGCACCCGGTCCGGCGCCATCGTGGAACTGGCCTGGCCGCGGGAACGGGTGGCGCCGGAGGCCGGGGACGGGGGGCGCGGACTGGGAGAAAACCGGCCGATACAACCCTGAGCAGGGCGCTTAACGCCACCTTAACTTTTCGGTGGCTAGTGTGACGGCGGGATTGGATCAACGGGACAGCGTGATGGACCTCGCGGGGCTCTACCAGGCAGGGGCGCTCATATTGATCGCTTTCGGGACAGCAGCGGCCGCGCTGCTCGCCGCCACGGGCCTGACAGGGCGCAAGGCGGCAGGGCGGAAGCGGATCGAGCCCGAGATTGCCTTTCTTTTCGACGGCGGCGCCCTGGTGGACGCCACCGGCGCGGGGCGGCGGCTGCTGCAGTTCGCCTCCGGGCGCGGCAGCGACATGGCGCGGCTGCTGGCCTTCCTCGCGCCGCGCTTTCCCGACCTGCAGGCCCGGGTGCGCGCCTGTGGTGGCTCTGACCGGATGCTGCTGCTCTCGGCCGACAACCGCTCTCGCCTGCGGCTGGAATCCAACGGCGGCCGCCTGCGCATCGCGCTTGAGGATCTGGAGGAAGACGAGGGCGATCTTCCCGATCGCCACAGCGTCGCCGCCCTGGTGGCGGAGCTGGAGAATCACCGCGCCGTGGCCGCCCAGGTGCCGGTGCCGGTCTGGCGCCAGGACGGGACCGGGCGGGTGACCTGGGCCAATGCCGCCTATACGGCGCTGGCCGACCGCGCCGGCCGGGGCGACCCGCCCGCCGCCGGCATCTGGCCCGACCTGTTTCCCGAACTCGCCGGCCTGCCGCTGGCGCTTGGCACCAGCCACCGTCTGCAGCTTGACCTGCCGGAGGGCGAGGCCCTGTGGTTCGACGTGGGCGGCGCTGTGCTAGGGGAGGAACGGCTGAACACCGCGCTGCCCGCCGATCAGGTGGTGACGGCGGAACGCAACCTGCGCGACTTCATCCAGACGCTGACCAAGACCTTCGCGCTGCTCAGCGCCGGGCTGGCGATCTTCGACCGCAAACCGCGAGCTGACGCTGTTCAACCCGGCGCTGGCCGACCTGATGGGGCTGAACGTCGACTTCCTCGTGGCGCGCCCCAGCCTCGTGCGCTTCCTCGACCAGCTGCGCGAGCGGCACATGATCCCCGAGCCCAAAGACTACAAATCCTGGCGCCAGACCATGTCCGACCTGGAGGCCGCGGTGGTGGAGGGCGGGTATTCCGAAACCTGGACCCTCACCGACGGCCGCACCTTCCGCATCACCGGCCGCCCCCACCCCGAGGGCGCGGTGGCCTTCCTGTTCGAGGACATCAGCGACTCCGTCACCCTCAGCCGGGCCTACCGCGAAGAGCTGGATACCGGGAAGGCGGTGATCGACACGCTGGACGAGGCGATCGCCGTCTTCGCGGTAGATGGCCGGCTAAGCTTTGCCAACCGCGCCTACGCCCGGTTCTGGAGCGCGGCGGAAGGAGAAGAAGAGGCAGAGACCTTCCTCGACGCCTCCCGCCGCTGGCAGACCCGCTGCCAGCCCACCCCGGTCTGGGGCGACGCCCGCGACTTCGCCGCCGACATCGCCACCGGCCGCAGCAGCTGGGATGCCGAGGTCCGGTTGGCGGACGGCCGCCGCCTGTCCTGCCGGTTCGAGCCCCTTCCGGGCGGCGGCACCATGGCCGGCTTCACCGAGATCGCCCCCGGCATCTTCCGCCCGCAGACCGCGACGCCGCGGGACACGGAGGCCAAGGGCAAGACGAAAGGGAAGGGTGGGCGGCGGCTGTCGGAGGGCAACGACGGAAACGTGGCGACGGCAGACGGCGACACGCCGGGACAACCCGTCGCCATCAGCGGGGGGAAGGCTGCGAAGGGAGCTTCGGCCAATCGCAACGGGGCCGCCCATAGGGCCGCGCCGGAAGTGGAAGACGCGCCGCCGAAAGCCTCCTCCGCCGGCGCCTGAGCGCGGCTTCTGCCGCGTCACTGCCGAAAGCTGGGTAGGCGGAACTCCAGACACTCATACATTTCAGAAACGGCGCACGACTCCACCAGCGTCTCCGGCGGAGGACCGCCCAGCACCCCCGCGCCCCCCGCAGATGTGCGTATGCCGCAGCTGCCCCGCTTTATTTCCGGCGCGAATTCCTATATTTGGTCCGCCAGCCTTTTCCGGAGAACCCAATGACCGCGCCGTCCGCCCCGATCACGCAGGATGTCCTGACGCTTCCGCGCAAGCTGCCCGAGGGCGGCCGGATTAATCTGGTCGGTCTCACCCGCGACCGGCTGCGGGAAGTGCTGATCGCGGCGGGAACCCCCGAGAAGCAGGCGAAGATGCGCGTGGGGCAGGTCTGGCAGTGGATCTACCAGAAAGGCGTGCGGGATTTCGACGCGATGACCAACCTCGCCAAGGCCTACCGCGCCGAACTGGCAGAGCATTTCGAGATCACGGTGCCCGAGGTGGTGACCCGCCAGGTCTCCGCCGACGGCACCCGGAAGTACCTGCTGCGCATCGCCGGCGGCCACGAGGTGGAGGCGGTCTATATCCCCGAAACCGACCGGGGCACCCTGTGCATTTCCAGCCAGGTAGGCTGCACCCTGACCTGTTCCTTCTGCCACACCGGCACCCAAAAACTGGTGCGTAACCTGACAGCCGGGGAGATTATCGGCCAGGTAATGCTGGCCCGGGACGACCTTGGCGAATGGCCGGAGCCGGGGCGCAACCCGAAGGATGAGAGCCGCCTGATTTCGAATATCGTGCTGATGGGGATGGGCGAGCCGCTGTACAACTTCGACGCGGTGCGCGACGCCATGAAGATCGCCATGGACGGCGAGGGAATTTCGCTGTCGCGCCGCCGCATCACCCTGTCCACCTCCGGCGTGGTGCCGGAGATCGCCCGCACCGCCGAGGAGATCGGCTGCCTGCTCGCGGTCAGCTTCCACGCCACCACCGACGAGGTGCGCGACCGGCTGGTGCCGATCAACCGCCGCTGGAACATCGCGGCGCTGCTGGACGCGCTTCGAGCCTATCCGAAGCTGTCGAACTCCGAGCGGATCACCTTCGAATACGTGATGCTGAAGGGGGTGAACGACAGCGACGCCGACGCCCGGCGGCTGGTGCAGCTGATCAAGGGGATCCCGGCCAAGATCAACCTGATTCCCTTCAACGAGTGGCCCGGCGCCCCCTACGAGCGGTCTGACTGGGCGCGGATCGAGGCGTTTGCGGACATAGTCTACAAGGCCGGTTACGCCAGCCCGGTCCGCACCCCGCGCGGCGAGGACATCATGGCCGCCTGCGGGCAGCTGAAGTCGGCCACGGAACGCGGCCGCAAGTCCCGCGCCGAGATCGCGGCAGAGACCGCGCCGGCAGGTCAGTAGGATGCGGGCGGCGCTGCTGACACTGGCACTGGTGCTGGCGGCGGGGCCGGGACAGGCGGCCTGCGCGCGACCGGCGGGGGGCGACGCGGCGGCGGCAGAGATCTACGGGCTGACCAACGCGCTGCGGCGCGCGGAAGGGCGCGGCGTGCTGATCGTGGACGCGGCGCTGACGGAGGCGGCGCAGGCGCAGGCCTGCTTCATGGCGCGGAGCGGGCGGATGGGGCACGCGGGGCCGGGCGGCTCGAGCGTCGGCGACCGGGCCGGCGCCGCGGGATACGCCTGGGGCGGGATTGCAGAGAATGTCGCCATGGGGCAGCCCGGCGGCGCCGCGGTGGTGGCCGACTGGCGGCGCTCGCCGGGGCACCGGCGGAACATGCTGGACGGCGCGGCGCAGCACATCG
>JBLXFD010000059.1:596-6013 GCA_048262455.1 Rhodobacter sp. | reverse complement strand
TACTTGGAGCGACGCTGCTTACGATCCTTGACGCCCTGGGTATCCAGAACACCGCGGAGGATGTGGTAACGAACACCGGGAAGGTCTTTTACACGACCGCCACGGATCAGGACCACCGAGTGCTCCTGAAGGTTGTGGCTTTCACCGGGGATGTAGCTGATCACCTCGTAGCCGTTGGTCAGACGCACCTTGGCCACTTTCCGCATGGCCGAGTTCGGCTTCTTCGGAGTGGTGGTGTAGACGCGCGTGCAGACGCCGCGCTTCTGAGGGCATTGCTCGAGGTGCTGCGACTTCGAGCGCTTGACTTTGGGCTGCCGCGGCTTGCGGATCAGCTGTTGGATCGTGGGCATGGGTCTTTCCCGTTTCCTAACTGGGTGCACCCCGGAGGCGATACGCCCTGCGCGTTGATTTCGATGCATAACGCAGGTCTCGCATACACGCAAAACCCGCAATCGTTCCCATTCCGAGGGAACGACGCGGTGAGTTCCCAGAGGATCAGGGCAAAGGGCTCGGATCTTGATCACTCCATTTTGAATTCGGCCGACGGAAACGTCTAGCCGGATTGGGGCGTATATGGAGAGTCGGACCTTGTCAACACTCAGCCGCACCTTGTGGCCGGCAATGCCTGTCAGACAACGCACGGCGAAAGGCCAGGCGAGGCCGTGATCGGATTGATCCCGGTTGGCCGCATCCCGCAAGGGTGCATTCCAGGTCGGCCACTCACGATGTCAAACGCCCGCGCAGGCCTATCCACGCGTTCCCGATGAGGCGTAAAGCCAGGCGGGCAACGAAGGCAAACACCCTGCCCGGCCTCCGCATCAGCCAGACCGACGGACATCAGCCCACATCCGGCAACGGGCATGCCACCAGTTGCGCCCAGTTGCGTGCGCTGGTCGACGGAGCCGCAGCAGCCCTGCCCGCGACGCATCTCCGCACCGCAAGGTCGCCAGCTGTGCTGTAGGCGACGCCGGGCATCTTGCGCACGCAAGTCCCGGATGGATGACGACCACACACTCGCCCAGCGATGCCGTCGAACCCGCAGTGCCGGGCTTGCCGATGCAGCGACGCCGCGAAATCCGCGCGATCGCCAAGCTGGTACGCCGCCACCCACGGATCGCGGCAGACCAGACCCGCGGGATGGTGATGGGCGGGATCCGTCTGCATATCGCCGTGACAGCATTGGCCAAGCAGAACGATGCGAGGCAGTGAAAGCCGCGCGCATCTCGGCAAGGTCGCCCGATCAGGCTCCATCCCGCGCGTGACGATCAGGATCCGAGGCCGCAAGCGGCACACAACGACCACAACATGCTCACGCCGGAACCGCAGAAACGGCCTGAAACAGGCGGAATATCGCCCGCCTTCATGAAACTGTCGTTGTGGTAAAAGCCGCCATGGCAGAGCTGATCACACCGCCACGGTTGTCGGCCTGAACTGCGCTGGCTCCCGGCATCTCGCTTTCCATTGCGTGAAAGCCCATGCCGACCGCTCACGAATCGCGCAACGATGAGGTTACGATTGCGAGATGCGGCTAGTGCTCGAAGGGCACCAGGAATACCGATCGCAGCAACCCAACAAGGGCCGTTCATTCGGAATGGCTCGCATGGCAGACATGCGCGGCTTCGACCGACGTCGTCTTTTACAACACGCATCACCACTCGCCGAAGATGATGACGCGTCGGCCATGCGAGCAGGCCTGACACGCCGGCGACCACGCGCCCAGGTCTCGTTCAGCTTGCCCAGACCCCGCACCAGCAGCAGACGTCTGGCTCTATCAGCGACGTGGATCGAAGTACCTGTCGATCCCGGCGGGCGACGGTCGGCACCGTTTCGCAGAGCAAGGAAGACGGTTTGCGTAGCACTGGCGTGCTGTTCGGCACCTCGGTCTGGACCCGAGGACGTTTCTGACACATGCCCCTTCCGCGACGGCGAGGCCAGCAGCGCCGTCTTCAAAAGTTTTGCCTCGCCACACCTTTCGCCGCGTCCGAGCGTCACTCGCCGCGGAAGGATGTGGGGACATGGGGACACGGCGCCAACTGCATGGACCGCAACGCGCGGGCTAATCCCACCCCGAGAGCCGAACCGCGCTGCCCGCTCAGCATGCGAGCGCCCAGCTACGCACTCACGACCGGGCGAGTGCGCGGTTCAAATGGGCCGCCCTGCCGCCGCAAAGGAACCATGAACAGGCTTTTTCGACGAAATGACCGCAACGAAACGAGGACTGGACGCACTCGCGTTCGATGGCGTTTGAGCAGGCTATGCCGAGATGCAGGCGGCCCGTGTCATGGCCTGCATCATCTGTGCGGCGATTATCCGAACGGCGATGCGGAAACGGGTCGAAGCTGACCGGATCGCTAGCAGCATCATGGCAAGGCGCAGACCCTCGGAACGCCCGCAAACGCTTGATCCCGCAGCTCCCCGCACGCAGGCCGCGTCCATGAAAAGGCCCCGCCTGCGGAGCCCTTCTAATCGGTGACGTGTGCGATTTTCGCGGCTTCCGGGTATCCACAACCAGGTGTCGAATCGTGCCAGTGTCGTTCACGATCGTCGGCGGAGCGGGCAAGCCACGGCGGCTTCAGCCTCCGCCGCTTCCTCGATCACCACGCTGTCACGTTCGCTGCGATCTTGCGACGCACGCATTGTGTCGCACCACCGGTCCCGCAGGATCAGGCGACCCACGATGACGTTCTCCTTCAGACCGACCAGCTTGTCGCGCTTGCCCTGACCGAAGCCTCGGTGAGAACGCGGGTGGTCTCCTGGAACGAGGCCGCCGAGATGAACGACCGGGTCTGCAGCGACGCTTGGTGATCCCGAGAGGATCGGCTGCGCCTGCGCGGACGTCCGCCCTTGCTCCGCCTTCTCGTTGGCTTCTTCGAACTCGCCTTATCGACGTTTCGCCTTTGAGCAGCGTGGTATCCCCGAGTCAGGATTTCCCATTTCTGCAGCATCTGACGGACGATGACTTCGATGTGCTTGTCGTTGATCTTCACGCCCTGCAGACGATACGTCCTGCACTTCGTCGATCGTAGTAATCGGCCAGAGCCTCGACACCCATGATGGCGAGGATGTCGTGGGGGCGGGGTTGCCGTCCATAGATACTCACCCTTCTGGATGAAGTCGCCTTCACCACAGGGATGTGTTTGCCTTTGGGCACCATGTATTCGACGGGCTCCAGCGGTCATCCGCGGTTCGATGGAGATGCGGCGCTTGTTCTTGTAGTCCTTGCCGAAGCGCACGTAGCCATCGATTCGCGATGATGGCGTGGTCCTTGGGACGACGGGCCTCGAAGAGTTCGGCCACACGCGGCAGACCACCGGTGATGTCCTTGGTCTTCGCACCTTCGCGCGGGATACGCGCCACCACGTCACCGGCCTTGATGTCCTGACCGTCCTCGACGAGGATGGCGTCCACGGACATCAGGTAGGTACGGGTTGCCCGCGTCATTGCGCAGGCTCGCCGTCTTCGCCCAGAATGAGATCTCGGCTTGAGATCGCCGCCTTTGGGGCCGGAGCGCCAGTCGATCACGATCTTCTGGGTCATGCCGGTTGCATCATCGGTCTCGTCACGCACGGACCGGCCAGATCAGGTCGACGAATTTGGCTTTACCGCTGGCTTCTCCGCGATGATCGGAAGGGTGTAGGGTCCCATTCGAAGAGCTTGCGCCACGTGAACGTCTCGCCTTCTGACAAACCTTGGTGCCCGTAGCCCAGTTTGACGGCGCGCTCCACGCCTGCTCGTCCACAATCGCCATGACCATGTTGCGGCCATGACGATCTTCTCGCTGCACGTTTCGAGAAAGTTGGCTTTGGAAGACAATCTTGCCCTCCTGGTTGGCTTCTTGGAACGACTGCTGGCCACCCTGCGCAACGCCGCCGATGTGGAAGGTCCGCATCGTCAGCTGCGTGCCGGGTTCACCGATGGACTGCGCGGCGATGATGCCGACGGCCTCGCCTTGTTCACCATGGTGCCGCGAGCAGGTCAGCGACCGTAGCACATGGCGCAAACGCCCTCTTCGGCCTCACAGGTCAGCGGCGAGCGGATGCGCATGGAGCAACGCCGCTCCTCGATCGTCGGCTTTGCGCTCGTCGATGAGCTCGTTCTTCGCGGACAAGCACTTCGTCGTCCCGGGATGCAGGACTTCATCCGCGACACGGCCAGGACGCGCTCGGCCAGCGAGGAAACCACTCACCGTCGTTGACCGCCGCTTCCGCGGTGATCGCGCGATCGGTGCCACAATCGACTGCGCGCACGATGCAGTCCTGTGCCACGTCCACAAGACGACGGGTCAGGTAACCGGAGTTCGCGTTTCAGAGCCGTATCCGACAGACCCTTACGGGCACCGTGGGTCGAGTTGAAGTACTCGAGCACGGTCAGACCTTCTTTAAAGTTCGAGATAATCGGCGTTCGATAATCTCGCCGAAGGTTTCGCCATCAGGCCGCGCATACCGCCCAGCTGTTTCATCTGCGTGACCGAGCCACGCGCACCGGAGTGGCCATCATGTAAACCGAGTTCGGTTCCATTTCGGCGCCATTCTCGTCATGCTTGTTGGCGGAGATGGTGGACATCATCGCCTCGGTGACCTTGTCGTTACACTTCGCCAGGCATCGACAACTTTGTTGTACTTCTCGCCCTGAGTGATCAGGCCGTCCATGTACTGTTGTTCGAAGTCTTTCACCTGATCGCGGGTTCATCCACGATGTCCACTTGTTGTCGGGGATCACCATGTCGTCCTTGCCGAACGAATGCCGGCCTTGAACGCCTCGCGAAGCCAGGTCATGATCTGGTCACAGAAGATCACGGACTCTTTCTGACCGCAGTAGCGGTAGACGGTGTCGATGACGCGCTGGACGTCTTTCTTGCGCAGAAGCGGTTCACCAGGAGAACGGAGCCTTTGCGTTCAGCGGCAGCAGCGCCCGAGCGCAAGCCCGGCCGGGTTGTCTCGTAACGTTCACCTCTTGCCATGCTCGTCGATCTGTTTGATCCGCGCGGTGATCTGGCGTGCAGATGCACTTCGCCAGCGTTCAGCGCGTGCTCCACTTCTTCGATGAGGAGAAGACCATGCCTTCGCCTTTCATGCCATCGCGGGCGATGGTCACGTAGTAGAGGCCAAGGATCATGTCCTGCGACGGCACGATGATCGGGGCGCCGTTGGCGGGCGACAGAACGTTGTTCGTCGACATCATCAGGACGCGCGCTTCCAGCTGGGCCTCAAGGCTCAGCGGAACGTGCACGGCCATCTGGTCACCGTCAAAGTCGGCGTTGAAGGCGGAGCAGACCAGCGGGTGCAGCTGGATGGCCTTACCTTCGATCAGCGTGGGTTCGAACGCCTGAATGCCCAGACGGTGCAGCGTCGGCGCGCGGTTCAGCAGAACCGGGTGCTCGCGGATCACCTCGTCGGGGATGTCCCAGACCTCGGGGC
>JBLXFD010000059.1:0-586 GCA_048262455.1 Rhodobacter sp. | reverse complement strand
GCTCTTTCTCGACCAGTTTCTTCGCCTGCTTCACGGTGCTGGACAGGCCCTTGGCCTCCAGCCGTGAGTAGATGAACGGCTTGAACAGTTCGAGCGCCATCTTCTTGGGCAGGCCGCACTGGTGCAGCTTCAGCTCGGGCCCGGTCACGATAACCGAACGACCGGAGAAGTCGACGCGCTTGCCCAGAAGGTTCTGACGGAAGCGGCCCTGTTTGCCTTTCAGCATGTCGCTGAGCGACTTCAGCGGGCGCTTGTTGGCGCCGGTGATGACGCGGCCACGGCGACCGTTGTCGAACAGGGCATCGACCGATTCCTGCAGCATCCGCTTTTCGTTGCGGACGATGATGTCAGGCGCGCGCAGTTCGATCAGGCGCTTCAGACGGTTGTTCCGGTTGATCACGCGGCGGTACAGGTCGTTCAGGTCAGAGGTCGCAAAGCGGCCACCGTCCAGCGGCACCAGCGGGCGCAGTTCCGGCGGGATGACCGGCACGACGGTCAGGATCATCCACTCAGGCCGGTTGCCCGACTCGAGGAAGGATTCCACAACCTTCAGACGCTTGATGATCTTCTTGGGCTTCAGCTCGCC
>JBLXFD010000058.1:0-6184 GCA_048262455.1 Rhodobacter sp. | reverse complement strand
GGGCAGGCGCTTGCCCCCGCGCCTCCGGCTTGTCCGGGGGCTGACCGCGCTCCCTTCGCACGATGCCGTCGCCCCCCCCCCCCTTGCGCCCCCCCGCGCCGCGGGGCACAAGCCGCCCATGGCCAAGACCCCCGCCTTCTCCTGCACCGCCTGCGGCGCCAGCCACTCCAAGTGGTCCGGCCGCTGCGAGGCCTGCGGCGAGTGGAACAGCATCCAGGAGGACGTCCCGCTCTCCTCCGGCCCCGCCCGCGCCTCGCTGGGCGCCGCGCGCGGCAGCGCCGTCGCCCTCACCGACCTCGCCACCGAGGAGGCCCCGCCCCCCCGCGCCGTCTCCGGCATGGACGAGCTGGACCGCGTGCTCGGCGGCGGGCTGGTGCCCGGCTCGGCGGTGCTGGTGGGGGGCGATCCCGGCATCGGCAAGTCGACGCTGCTGCTGCAGGCAGCGGCGCGCTTTGCCAGCGGCGGGCTCAGCTGCATCTACATCTCGGGCGAGGAAGCCTCGGCCCAGGTCCGCATGCGCGCGCAGCGCCTCGGCCTCGCCCGCGCGCCGGTGCGCCTTGGCGCCGAGACCGCCCTGCGCGACATCCTCACCACGCTGGAGACAGAGCGCCCGGGGCTGGCGGTGATCGACTCGATCCAGACCATGTGGTCCGACACCGTCGACAGCGCCCCCGGCTCCGTCAGCCAGGTCCGCGCCGCGGCCCACGAGCTGACCACCTTCGCCAAGCGCCGCGGCACCGCGGTGATCCTGGTGGGCCACGTCACCAAGGAAGGCCAGATCGCCGGCCCCCGGGTGGTCGAGCACATGGTCGACACCGTGCTCTACTTCGAGGGCGAGCGCGGGCACCAGTTCCGCATCCTGCGCGCGGTCAAGAACCGCTTCGGCCCGGCCGACGAGATCGGCGTCTTCGAGATGACCGGCGGCGGGCTGGCCGAGGTCTCGAACCCCTCGGCGCTGTTCCTGTCGGAACGCGACCGGCCGGCCCCCGGCTCGGTGGTCTTCGCCGGCATCGAGGGCACCCGCCCGGTCCTGACGGAGTTCCAGGCCCTCGTCGCCCCCACCCCCCACAGCCAGCCGCGCCGCTCGGTGGTGGGCTGGGACGGCGGGCGGCTGGCGATGATCCTCGCGGTGCTGGAATCGCGCTGCGGCATTCCCTTCGCCGGGCTCGACGTCTATCTCAACGTGGCCGGCGGCATGAAGATCGCCGACCCCGCCGCCGACCTCGCGGTGGCCGCCGCGCTGCTTTCCGCGCGCGAGGACGCGGCGTTACCGGCCGATTGCGTGGTTTTCGGGGAAATCAGCCTATCTGGCGCCCTGCGCCCCGTGGGCCAGACCGAAAACAGGTTGAAAGAGGCGGAGAAACTTGGTTTCAGGTCTGCAATCGTGCCTCGCCGCAGCAAAGCGGGCGGTGCAGGCCTGTCCCTCAGGCCGATGGACGACCTGGCGCAGGTCGTCGGAGAAGTATTCGGAGCGGGCTGAGGCCCGCCACGGGAGGCAGGCGGATGGAAGGCTTCACGATCGTCGACGGCATCGTCGCGCTGATCATCGTCATCTCGGCGGTACTCGCCTATTCGCGCGGGTTCGTGCGCGAGGGGATGGCCATTCTCGGCTGGATCGCGGCGGCGGTCGCGGCCTTCTTCTTCGCCGGCACCGCGGAGCCGCTTATCAAGGAAATCCCCTACCTCGGCGACTACCTGCGCGACAGCTGCGAGCTGTCGATCATCGCCGCCTTCGCCGCGGTCTTCGCCGTGGCGCTGGTGCTGGTGTCGCTCTTCACGCCGCTGCTGGCCTCCACCGTCCAGCGCTCGGCCCTGGGCGGCATCGACCGCGGCCTCGGCTTCTTCTTCGGCGTGCTGCGCGGGCTGCTGCTGGTGGCGGTGGCGCTGGTGGTCTACGACCGCGTGGTCATCAACGACAGCGTCGAGGTGGTGGACAACAGCCGCACCGTGAAGATCTTCGAAAGCATGCGCGGCGACATCGACGAGCAGATCCCCGACGACGCCCCGGGCTGGATCGTCTCGCGCTACGAGGCGCTGGTGGGCAACTGCGCCGGCTGATCCCGGCGCCCCCTGCCCCCTTCTTCTGGTTCCAAATATCCCCGCCGGAGGCATCGAAAGTCCCCGCGCCGCCCTCGCCTGCCCGCGCCCACCCCCGGCGCGATGTCGCACGATCCGCGAAATCGCGCGACGCCGCGTGACACGCCGCCCCCCAGCGCTTATGTGGGACCCAACCTCGCCACAGGATTCGGAGCACCGCCCGACATGCGCGCGCCCAACCCGGCCACCGCGGCCGACGACCGACTGCCCCGGCATCCCTTCGACGACGACAAGCTGCACGAGGAATGCGGCGTGTTCGGCGTCATCGGGGTGGCCGACGCCGCCAACTTCACCGCCCTCGGCCTGCACGCCCTGCAGCACCGCGGGCAGGAGGCCGGCGGCATCGTCGCCTACGAGCCCGAGGCCGGCTTCACCTCGGCCCGCCGCTTCGGCTACGTGCGCGACAACTTCACCAAGGCCTCGCTGATGGAGACCCTGCCGGGCACCCTCTCCATCGGACACGTCCGCTATTCCACCGCCGGCTCCAAGGGCGCCACCCAGGTGCGCGACGTTCAGCCCTTCTTTGGCGAGTTCTCGGTGGGCGGCGTCGCCATCGCCCACAACGGCAACATCACCAACGCCGAGGCCCTGCGCCGCGAGCTGATCGAGCGTGGCTCGATCTTCCAGAGCTCCTCGGACAGCGAGTGCATCATCCACCTCATGGCCCGCTCGCTGCAGCGCACCATCCCCGAGCGGATGAAGGACGCGCTGCGCCGGATCGAGGGGGCCTTCTCCGTGGTCGCCATGACCCGCACCAAGCTGATGGGCGTGCGCGACCCGCTGGGTGTGCGCCCGCTGATGCTGGGCAAGGTGGGCGACGGCTGGGCGCTGTCCTCGGAAACCTGCGCCTTCGACATCATCGGCGCCGAGTTCGTGCGCGAGATCGAGCCGGGCGAGATGGTGGTCATCACCCCCAATGGCGTCGAAAGCTACAAGCCGTTCGAGCCGCGCCGCTCGCGCTTCTGCATCTTCGAGCATGTCTATTTCTCGCGCCCCGATTCGATCCTCGGCGGCCGCTCGGTCTACGAGACCCGGCGCAACATCGGCGTGGAACTGGCGCGCGAGGCGCCGGTGGACGCCGACCTCGTCTGCCCGGTCCCCGACAGCGGCACCCCCGCCGCCATCGGCTTCAGCCAGGAAAGCGGCATCCCCTACGCCATGGGGATCATCCGCAACCAGTACATGGGCCGCACCTTCATCGAGCCGACCGAACAGATCCGCAACATGGGCGTGCGGCTGAAGCTGAACGTCAACCGCGCCCTGATCCGCGGCAAGCGGGTGATCCTGGTGGACGACTCGGTGGTGCGCGGCACCACCAGCCGCAAGATCAAGGAGATGATCCTCGATGCCGGCGCGGCCGAGGTCCACTTCCGCATCGCCTCGCCCCCCACGGCCTGGCCCTGCTTCTACGGGGTCGACACGCCGCAGCGCGAAAAGCTGCTGGCCGCCACCATGTCCGAGGAAGAGATGCGCGTGCACCTGGGCGTCAACTCCCTGCGCTTCATCTCGCTGGACGGGCTCTACCGCGCGGTGGGCGAGGCCGGCGGCCGCGACGCCGAGCGGCCGCAATACTGCGACGCCTGCTTCTCCGGCGACTACCCGGTGGCGCCGGCGGACATGATGGAAAAGGGCTTCGCGCTGAAAGCTGCGGAATAAATCCGGGGTTATCCCCTGCTTTCCGCCCGATGCGGCAGCTTTCCGCTACGTCACCTTAATCTTTTGCGCGGCTTTTCGCGTTAGGATTGGCGCGCCGTTTACATGGCGCCGGACGATCCCTAGATCGCCCATGCGCCGCGCGTGACGAACCCGCGCGGGCGCCCCCCGCAAAACCCGCAAGACCAGAAAGCAGCAGGCATATCATGGCCACACCGAAATCGGCTCCCGACGCCTTCATCCCGCAGGAGGACATCGACTCCCCCGCCGGCGACGCCGCCACCCTGGAATCGATGATCCAGGGGGACGGTCCCATGCTCCTCGGCATCTCCGGGAAAGAGGACGACCGCACCGCGATCATCCTGTCGCGCGACGGCACCATCGAACGCGCCAAGCGCGGCGACACCACCTCTGCCGGCACCGTGCTGGCGGTGGGCGACGACCAGGTGCAACTGCAGCTGGACTACGGCCGCGTCATGGCGCTGGCCCTGCCCCGCTGAACGCGAAACGCCGGCGCGATCTCCCGCACCGGCGTCTCGATTGCTTGGCCGTCAGACGGTAGGCTCAGCCCCGCCGCGCGCGCAGCGCGGCCATGCCGCCGGTCACCACCAGCGCCGCCAGCACCGCCTTCACCGCGTCGCCCACCAGGAAGGGCGCGACCCAGCCGGACCACAGGCTGGCCGGGCTCGACTGCGTCCAGCCGCCCTCGATCCCGAAGGCAGAGGCCAGGCCCAGCGGCCAGGCGATCCCCGGCAGGTACAGCAGCGCCGAAACCCCCAGCGCCACCAGCGCCGCCGGCACCAGCCGCCGGGTCAGGCCAGCGTCGGCCGCCAGCCCCGCCAGCCAGGCCATCATCGCGAAGCCCAGCAGGAAGCCGCAGGTGGGCCCGAAGAAATAGGCCGGGCCCGCGCCGCCGTTCGAGAAGACCGGCAGGCCGGCAAAACCCTCGGCAAGATAGGCCACCAGCGTCGCCAGCCCCAGCCGCGCGCCGTAGGTCAGCCCCACGATCAGGATCGCCAGGGTCTGCAGGGTCATGGGCACGGGGAACATCGGCACGGTGACCTGTGCCGCGATGGCGATGAACAGCGATCCGCCAACCACCAGCGCGGCCTGGGTCGGCAGGGATTTGCGGGCCGGGATGGCCTGGCTCAGGGACATGGGTCGCACTCCTCGGTAAGGTGTCGCTCTCGTTCCACAAGGTATTGCGGTGCCGCGGCCCCGAGGTCAAGGCACGCCGCGCGAATCCGCCCTCCCGCGACCCTGCCCGCTTGACCTTTTCGCCGCCCCGCGACACACCGCGCGCCATGGACAGGATCGCTCTCATCACCGGCGCCTCCCGCGGGCTCGGCGCGGCACTCGCCGAGGCGCTGGCGCCGAGCCACCACGTCGTGGCGGTTGCCCGCACCGTCGGCGGGCTGGAGGAGCTGGACGACCGGATCAAGGCCGCCGGCGGCCAGGCCACCCTCGCGCCCATGGACATCACCGTCGCGGATGCCATGGCCCACCTGTGCCGGTCGATCCACGACCGCTGGGGCCACGCCGACCTCTGGCTGCACACCGCGGTGCACGCGCCGCCGCTGGCCCCCGCCGACCACGTGGACAGCCGCGACATGGCAAAGTCGCTCTCGATCAACGCCGCCGCCACCGCCACGCTGATCCCCATGGTGGCGCCGCTGCTGACCCGCGAGGGCGCCCGCGCGGTCTTCTTCGACGACCCCCACGGCGGCGAGAAGTTCTTCGGCGCCTATGCCGCCGGCAAATCCGCCCAGATCGCCCTTGCCCGCGCCTGGGCCGCCGAAACCGCCCGCAACGGCCCCCGGGTCGACGTGGCCACCCCGCGCCCCATGCCCACCGCCACCCGCGCCCGCTTCTTCCCCGGCGAGGACCGCGCCGCCCTCACCGACTGCCACAGCGAAGCCCGCCGCCTGCTGGCAGACCTCGGCATAGCCTGACGCCCCCCCTGCACATTCTCTGGTTGCGAAATATCCCGGGGAGCCCGAGGGGCAGCGCCCCTCGGCCCAAGTAAAAGCGCGCGCCGAAGGCGCTCCGTTAACCTGCCTGCCAAACCTGCATGACGTCGCCGTCCACGGCCCGAACCTCGCGCAGCCGGAACCGCGGCGCCTCCGCCAGCCGTTCCAGCCCCATGGCCCCCAGCGCCGGCCGCCCCTCGGCCCCCAGCGCCAGCCCGGCGGAAAACACCACCAGCTCATCCACCAGCCCGGCCCCCAGCAGCGAGGCCGCCAGCGCGCCGCCCCCCTCGCAGAACACCCGCGTCAACCCCGCCGCCCCCAGCGCCTCCAGCGCCGCCGCGGGGTCGATCTGCCGGGCGCGCCCCGTCTCCAGCGGGAGCAGCCGCGCCCCCAGCGCCAGCCGGACCGCCCGCAGCGCCCGGTCGGGGCCGCGGCCGGGGCACCGCCAGGCCCGCGCCCCGCGG
>JBLXFD010000057.1:0-6771 GCA_048262455.1 Rhodobacter sp. | reverse complement strand
GGCAACCGCCCCGCCCCTCAGACATCCCCCTCAAACATCCCCCTCCGTCTCGATCCGCATGGTCTCGCCGCAGTGCTTGCAATGCACCGCGTCCGCGTCATGCAGGCTCAACCCGCAGGTCTGGCAGACCTGCCGCACCTTGGGCGGGCGGAACAGCACCTGCGCCAGCCGCAGGAACAGCGTCACCCCGACGATCATCACCCCCACCGACAGCAGCCGCCCGGCGGTGCCGGTCAGGGTGATGTCGCCGAAACCGGTGGTGGTCAGGGTGGTGACGGTGAAGTACAGCGCGTCGGCGTAGTTCGCGATCTCCGGGTTCACCGGGTGCTGCAGCGCGTAGATTACCCCGGTCATCACGAACAGGAAGACCGTCAGGTTCACCGTGGCCAGGGTCGCCGCCTCGAACTCGGCGAAGCGCGGCAGGTCGCGCCGCAGGCGGACCAGCAGCTGGTAGGTGTGCAGCAGCCGTAGCGTGCGCAGGATCCGCAGGAAACCGAACCCCTCCCCGGCGATCGGCGCCAGGAAGGACACCGTCGCCGCCACGTCGGCCCAGGTCGCCGGGCGCAGCAGGAAGCGGCCCTTGCGCCGGGTCATGGCGAAGCGGATGCTGAAATCCGCCAGGATCACCACCCCCAGCACCACGTCCACCACCTGGATCCACGGCGCCGGCGGCAGGAAGGAGGTGGCGACGACGAAGCCGATGGTGGCAAGGTCGAAGGCCAGCAGCGCATAGCGGAAGCGATGCGCGACGGGGCTGTCGCCGTAGTAGAGCTCGCGGAAACGGTTCAGCATGGGGCTCCGGGTCTGGTGACCGAAGCCTAGCGCGGGCGCCCCGAAAGGCCAGAGCGGCGCGCAACGAAAAAGGCGGGCCGCGCGGGCCCGCCTTTTCCAGTGGTCGATCCGGACAGATCTACTCGGCGTCTTCCAGCGACAGCGCCACAAAGCGCGGCTCGCCGTCGCGGCGCACCAGCAGCAGCAGCGACTTGCGGCCTGCCTCGCGGGCCTCGTCGATGCGGGCCTTCAGGTCGGCGCCTGCCGCGACCTTCTGCTGGCCCGCCTCGGTGATGATGTCACCGGCGCGCAGGCCCTTCTCGAAGGCCTCGCTCTCCTCGTCCACTTCCTGGACGACGATGCCCGCGGTGGTCTCGGAAAGACCCAGCTGCCCACGCAGTTCCTCGGTCAGCGGCACCACGGTGATCCCGAGGATGGCGCTTTCCACAGCCTCGGGCTGCTCCGCCTCGGGACGCTCGGCAGAGGCCGGCACCGCGCCCTCGGCTTCCTCGCGGCGGCCCAGGGTGACCATCAAGGTCTTGGTCTCGCCGTCGCGGAACACGATGACACGCACCGCCTTGCCCACGGGCGAATTGCCCACCACCCGCACCAGCTGGCGGGTGTCGTCCACCTCGGTGCCGTCGAAGGAGGTGATCACGTCACCGGACTCGATGCCGGCCTCCATCGCCGGGCCTTCCGGCACGTCGGTGACCAGCGCGCCAGAGGCGGTCTCCAGCCCCAGCGCCTCGGCGACGTCGGGGTCCACGTCCTGGATGCGGACGCCCAGCCAGCCACGGCGGGTCTCGCCGAATTCCTGCAGCTGGTCGACCACCCGGGTCACCACGTTCGACGCCATGGAAAAGCCGATGCCGATCGAGCCACCGTTGGGCGACAGGATCGCGGTGTTCACGCCGATCACCTGGCCGTCCATGTTGAACAGCGGACCGCCCGAGTTGCCGCGGTTGATGGCGGCGTCGGTCTGGATGTAGTCGTCGTAGGTGCCCGACAGCGCCCGGTTGCGGGCCGAGACGATGCCCACGGACACCGAGAAGCCCTGCCCCAGCGGGTTGCCCATGGCCATCACCCAGTCGCCGACGCGCGCGGTGTCGCTGTCGCCGAAGGTGACGAAGGGCAGCGGGATGTCAGAGGTCACCTTGAGCAGCGCGATGTCGGTGTTGGGATCGGTGCCCACCACCTCTGCGGTCAGCTCGGTGCCCGAGAAGAACTCGATGTTCACCTCGTCCGCGCCCTCGATGACGTGGTTGTTGGTGACGATGTAGCCGTCCTCGGAGATCACGAAGCCCGAGCCCAGCGCCTGGCTGCGGCGCGGCCGGTCGGGGGTGCCGTTGCGATCCATGAAGTCACGGAAGAAATCCTCGAAGGGCGATCCCTCGGGGACAATCGGGCCGGGCCCGGTATTGCCGGCGACGCTGGTCGAGGTGGTGATGTTGACCACCGCGGGGCTGATGTTCTCTGCCAGGTCGGCGAAGCTGTCGGGGCGGGTCTGGGCCTGCGCGACCATGGTCTGCGCGATCAGGAAGGCCAGCCCCATCACGGCGGGCAGCAGCATGCGCAGCTGGACGGGCACGCCGGAGGTTAACGTTGTTGCCTGTGGTTTCACACTTGTCTCCGTTCGATTGGACCCGGGCGGAAAAACGCGGCCGGGCATTCCGGTGCAGCGGACCCTGTAGGTATGAGGCGGAAAGCTCAACTCAAAGGGCTGTCGCAAAATCTCAACACCATGTGAGAATTTTGACATTGGTCGAAGTGTGGCATGGACAGGCGGCCAAGACCAGCGGCGCCGAGGCAGAATCGCGGAACTTCGCCCGTTGCCGGACAAGGCATTGAAACCCTTGGCGCGCCTCAGGGGGCGGCCCCGCGAGAAGCCTCGGCGTCGAGCGCCCTGCCGATCTTCTCGGCGCTGGTGCGGACGTGCTCCACCAGGGCCGGCTGCTGCGCCTCGGGCACCGCCGCCATGGCGAAGGTGGCGGAGAACGCCCCCACCAGCCCCTGCCGCGCGTCGAGAATCGGTGCGCAGACCCCCACGCTGCCGGGGCGGTAGTTGTTCGCCTCCACCCAGACCCGCGCCCGCCGCACCTGCCGCAGCGAACGAAAGCAGGATTCCAGCGTCTCGCAGCCCGGCATGGTGCGGAACTCCGCCTCGTTGGCGCGGTAGAGCTTTGTCAGCCGGTGGCGCGACAGCCAGGCCTGCAACACCCGCGCATGGGCGCCGCGCACCACTGGCATCTCGTGGCCGCGGTTGAAGATCCGCCGCGCGTCCAGCGGCGACTGGGCGCGGTAGATGCAGATGAACCGGTCGCGGAAGGCCCGGTTGACCAGCGCCGCGCCGGGCCACCGCTCAATCAGTTCCTGCGCATAGGGTTCCGCCAGCCGGATCAGCGGGTCGTGCCGGCGCATGTGCATTTCCAGCAGCGAGATCCGCGGGCCCATGGTGAAGTGCCCCGAGGGCGAGGCGACGACGAAGCCCATCTTCGCCAGCAGCCGCATGTAGCGGTAGCAGGTGGAGGAGGCCACGCCGAGTTCCGCCGCGATATCCTCCAGCGACCATTCCAGCCGGTCGCTCTCGAACAGGTCGAATACCGAAAGCGCCTTTTCCAGGCTGGATTTCTGCGTCATCGGCACCCTTGTCCCCTTGGCGGGTTCATGGTGGCCGGGGCCGCGGCCCCGGGCAACCCCCGGGAAGGGCCGTGACGTAACGGCGCGCGGTCCCGGCAGGTCAGCCGGCCCCGCGCAGCCGGTCGATCAGCGCGCCGGGGTCCGCCGGGGCCGCGTCGCCGCGCCAGCCCACGTGCTGGTCGGGGCGGGCGATCAGCAGGCGGGTGGTGTAGACCGCGCGCAGGGGGTCGTCGCCGTCCACCTCCACCACCTTCAGCGGCAGCCCCGCATCCGCCGCCCCCCGTTCCAGCGGCGCCGTCCCGGTGGCAGGGTCGAGGCGCAGCAGCGCAAAGCCCTCGCCCATCTCGTCGTACAGGGACCGGCCGCCCGACAGCCACAGGTGCGGCACCCGGCAGCCCGGCACGGTGGAGGAGGTGAACTCCCCCATCCCGTAGCCCGGCGCGGCGTCCCCGTCGTAGGCGATGATCGGCGAGGCGTCGTAGTAGTAGCCGAAGTTCAGCCCCGCCGCCGCGTATTGCATGACGTTGAGGTCGTAGACCTCGCGCGCAAAGGCCTCGCGCCGGGCGGCGGCCGCGGGGGTGTCCGCCTCTATGTCCTCCGGCACCGCGCTGCGCTGGCCGGCCATCTTCATGCAGTGGTCCATGGCGAAGTGGCTGACCTGCCGGGTGATCGGCAGCCGCTCTGCCTCGTGAGCGTCGAGGATCGCGGCGGGGGCCCAGCCCGCCAGATGCCCCGCCAGCATCCAGGCAAGGTTGGCCGCGTCGGCGATACCGGCGTTCATGCCGTAGCCCGCGTAGGGCACCCAGAGGTGCGCGGCATCCCCGCAGATGAACACGCGCCGGTCGCGCATCCTGTCGGTCACAAGGCGCCTTCCGTACCAATCCTCACGCGACAGCAGTTCGTAGGCGAATTCCGGCCCCACCCCGAGGATCTCGCGCAGGCAGGCGTCGCGGTCGACGCTGTCGAAGCCTTCCTCGTCGGGCCGCAGGTAGTTGTGCACCAGCCAGGTCTGGCGCCCGTCGATGGCGTAGACGTTGCCGGTGCGGCGCGGGTTCATCGAGAACATCGCCCAGGCCGGCGGCGCCTGCATCGCCTCGATCAGCCCCGGGGCGCGGATGTAGCTGGACTGCACCCGCTGGATCACCGCGTCGCCCTCCAGCGTCGCGCCGATTGCCTTGCGGGTGGCCGAGCGGCCGCCGTCGCAGCCCACCAGGAACCGCGCCCGCGCGGGCGTCTCGGCGCCGGTCCCGAGGTCCCGCAGGGTGGCGGTGACGCTGTCCTCGTCCTGGGTAAAGCCGGTGACCTCGCAGCGGAACCGCAAGTCGATGTGCGGATGGGCGGCGGCGGCCTCGCCCAGGATCGGCTCCATGTAGATCTGATTGATGCGGTGCGGCGGCTCCGGCGTCGGCCAGCCCGCGTCGGCGCCGGTGTCGCGGTCCGTGAACCTGTCCTGCCGGGCGGCGAGCGGGATGCGGGTGATCTCGCGCCCGGTGGTGGCGGTGCGGTAGGAGACGCTGTGCGGGTAGTCCGGCGGCAACCCGGCGTCGCGGATCGCACCCGCCAGCCCGAGGCGGCGGTAGATCTCCATGCTGCGGGCCGAGACGTGGTTGCACTTGACGCTGGGCGGGTTGGCGTCGGGCCGCGTCTCGCACAGCGTCACCGTCACCCCGCGCGCGGCGAGGTCCAGCGCCAGGGTCATCCCCACCGGCCCCGCCCCGACGATCAGCACGTCGCTCTCCTGCCCTGCCATCGCGCACCCTCCCCAGGTCTGCGCCAGCCTAGCACATTTGGTTAACACATCAACCTTTTCCCGCGCCCGCCCCCGCCGGATCCCCCGTTGCGTCCCCCCCGCCGCCGCGCCTATCAGGGGGCGCAGCCACAGCGGAGGTCTTCTTGCAACGCGTTCTTGTCACCGGCACGGCCGGCTTCATCGGCTTCCACCTGTCCCGCCTGCTGCTGGACGAGGGTTTTCGCGTCCACGGCTACGACGGGATGACCGACTACTACGACGTCACCCTGAAACAGCGCCGCCACGCGATGCTGCTGCAGAACCAGAACTTCTCCGCCACCGAGGCGATGCTGGAAGACGCCGAGGCCTTCGCCGCCGCCGCCCGCGATTTTGCCCCCGACGTGATCGTCCACCTCGCGGCGCAGGCCGGGGTCCGCTACTCGCTGGAGAACCCGCGCGCCTACATCGACGCCAATATCGTCGGCACCTTCAACGTGATGGAGGTGGCGCGCGAGCTGAAGGTGGGGCACCTGCTGATGGCCTCCACCTCCTCGGTCTACGGCGCGAACGAGGAGATGCCGTTCCGCGAGACCGAGAAGGCCGACACCCCGCTGACGATCTACGCCGCCACCAAGAAGGCGACGGAATCGATGAGCCATTCCTACGCGCACTTGCACGACCTGCCGGTGACGATGTTCCGTTTCTTCACGGTCTACGGGCCCTGGGGACGGCCCGACATGGCGCTGTACAAGTTCGTCGACGCGATCCTCGCGGGGCGGCCGATCGACATCTACAACCACGGCGACATGTACCGCGACTTCACCTACGTCGAAGACCTGGTGCGCGGCATCCGCCTGCTGATCGACGCGGTGCCGCAGCGGCCCGTCGGGCCGGAAGACATCGCCGAGGGCGACAGCCTGTCGCCGGTGGCGCCCTGGCGGGTGGTCAACATCGGAAATTCCGACAAGGTGCGGCTGCTGGACTTCGTCGAGGCGATCGAGGCGGAACTGGGCATGAAGGCCCAGCGCAACCTGATGGACATCCAGCCGGGCGACGTGCCGGCGACTTGGGCCGAGGCCTCGCTGCTGCAAAGCCTGACGGGCTACCGCCCCGCCACCGACGTGCGCACCGGCATCGCCCGCTTCGTGACCTGGTTCCGGGACTACTACGGCAGGTGACGCGGCGGCGTCAGCCCTCGAAGACCCGCCCGCCCCGCACCACCGCCCGCGCCCGCAGGTCCGCGTCCAGCAGCGTCAGGTCGGCCACCAGCCCCGGCCGCACCGTGCCGCGCTCTGCCGTCAGCCCCAGCGCCGCGGCGGGGTTGGCCGATGCCATGCGCACCGCGCCCGCCGCCTCGACCCCGGCCCGCGCCACCATGTTCGCCGCCGCCTCGTCCATCGCCAGGTGCGCCCCCGCCAGCGTGCCCCCGGCGCTGGCCAGCCGCCCGTCATGCAGCGTGATCGTCTCGCCGTGCAGGTCGAACTGGCGGCGGGTTCCGCCCAGCGTCAGCATCGCGTCCGACACCAGGCACAGCCGGTCCGGCATCAGCCGCGCCGCCAGCGCCACGTTGGCCCAGTCCACGTGGGGGCCGTCCGCGAGGATCCCGGCGGAAAGGCGGGGAGCGCCCAGCACCC
>JBLXFD010000056.1:0-9688 GCA_048262455.1 Rhodobacter sp. | reverse complement strand
GAGGCGTCTTGGTGATTCGTAGAACACCAGTGTTTCACGTGAATCCCGAAGCCGGGCCAGGGCGTTGGCCCGCGCCCCGGCCTTGGGCGGCAGAAAACCGTGGAAGGCGAAGGCATCGGTCGGCAGGCCAGCGGGGGCGGGGGCGGCGAGCAGGGCGGACGGGCCGGGCACGGCAAACACCGGCAGGTCGGCCTCACGCGCAGCGCGCACCAGCGGAAAGCCCGGATCGGAGAGCAGCGGCGTGCCGGCATCGGAGATCAGCGCCACCTTGCCGCCACGGCGCAGATCGTCGAGCACGGCATCGATGCGGGCCCGTTCATTGTGCTCGTGCAGCGGCTTGCGCGGGGTGCGGATGCCGTAGTGATCGAGCAGGCGGGCGGACATGCGGGTGTCCTCGCAGTAGATGACGTCAGCGGCGACAAGGGTTTCGAGGGCACGGATGGTGATGTCGCGCAGGTTGCCGATCGGCGTGGCGACGACGTAGAGCCCGGGTGCCAGCGGCGGCGCATCGAGCGTCGCCCCGCCTACGAAATACTGGGTCGGCTTGCCTTCGATCTGCGTCACCTGCTGCCGGTCCTCATGATTAACAAAGAGTAGCGCCTTGCCTTTATGAGGCTGGCCGTCTCCTGTATACGCGAAAGAGCCCGTGTGCGGCGGGGAAGGTGCAGACGAATATCGAGGGGCAGCAAGTGAAATCTCGCGGCGGGCAGCGCAAGGCCAGAGCGCTGAGTTGGTTCGGGCTGGGTGCTGCCACGCTGTTTGTCCTGGCGGCCTGTTCGCCGGGCGGGTTCGATATCTCGCGCGGTTTCGGGCCGCAGGCCAATATCGGCGAGAGTACGCTGCCGCTGGCAGCAGGACAGAGCTTCGGCAAGGGGCCGGTGCGGGTGGCGCTGCTGCTGCCGCTGACCGGCGACCCGGCGCTGGCGAGCGTCGGCGTGTCGATGGCCAATGCCAGCCGGCTGGCCATCGACTTCATCGAAGCCAGCGACACCATTGCCGACAACATCACCGTTGTGCTCAAGGATACCGGGGCGACCGCCGCCGGCGCGGCGCAGGCCGCCAGCCAGGCGGTGCAGGAAGGCGCCAGCATCATCCTCGGGCCACTGAAGGCCGACCAGGTGACCGCGGCGGGCAGCGTGGCCCGCGCCGCCGGGCTGACGGTGATCGGCTTTTCCAACAATTCCGGCGCCGCGTCGCCGGGGGTCTACCTGCTCAACGTGCTGCCGGAAAGCGAAGTGCGGCGCTCGATGAGCTATGCCAAGGGCCTGGGCAAGAAGGCCTATGCCGGGATCTTTCCCAATACCGATTTCGGCCGCATCCAGGAGGGCGCGTTCCGGCAGGCGACGGCCGACCTCGCGCTCAATGCCCGGGCGATCTACAATTTTTCCACCGAAGCGGAAGCGCGGACGGTGATCCAGCAGCTGGCACCGGCGCTGCAGGCCGGCCAGATCGATGCGCTGTTCATCCCCGACCGGGCGACGGCGCCGAGCTTTGGCGTGCTGCTGCTCGAGGCGGGCGTGCCGCTAAGCAAGGTGCAGCTCATCGGCTCGGCCGACTGGAACGGCGACACCGCCATTGCCAGCACGCCCTATCTCGTCGGCGCCGTCTATCCGGCGGTGGACGAGACCGGCTACCAGGCGCTGGCGCCGGAATATCCCGCCAAGTTCGGCGGCACGCCGCATCCGCTGGCCACCATCGCCTATACGGCCACCATTCTCGCCAATGTCTCGACGCTGTCGATGTCGACGCCGAAATATGACCGGGCGCAGCTGACGCTGCCCGGCGGCTTCAACGGCCGCGACGGCGTGTTCCGCTTCCTGGCGGACGGGCGCAGCGAATATGCGCTGGTGATGAAGGCGGTGACGCCGGGTGGCTCGACGCTGGCCGACGGCCCCAAACTGTAGCTGGCGCTTAAGCTTGTCTGAACCGTCAGCGGCTAGACTGGCCGCATGTCGTTCGAGAAGACAGCAGCATTGGCCAGTCCTGCCGCCGCGCCCCGCGCGGATGCGCCGGTATCGACGCTGCCTTATCGCGATGGCTATGCCGGCCTGATCGGGCTCTGCGCTGCGTGGCTGCTGGTGATGGCAGTGCGCCCGCACCCGCTGATCGGCACGTGGATCGTGCTGCTGGCCACGGCATTGCCGATGCTGGCCTGCGGACTGCACCGCACCAAACCGGGCACACGACGACGGCAGGGATTTGCGCCGCTGGCCTGGGGGATCGGCTTTGTGCTGGCGACGCTGCCGTTTGCCGTGTTCCACGCGCAGGGCGGCGGACTGGATGGCTGGCAGATCGTCTGGCTGATCGTGGCGCCGGGCTTTGTGCTGCGCTGGATGGCGGAGTTTGCGCGCAACGGGGCAGTTTCGGGCGGTTTTCCGCTGCTGCTGGGGCAGGCACTGCTGCCGCCCGACCGGCAGAAGCTGCAGGCGCTGGCCGGGCCGGCACGGCTCTGGGCGCTCAAGGCGATCTTCATTCCGCTCTATGGAGCGAGCCTGTTTGCGCTGGTCAATCTCGGACTGACCACGGACATGGCAGCACCGCTGGGCTGGCTGATGCTGATCGTGGTGTTTGCCTATACCGTCGACCTGACCTTTGGCCTGACCGGCTATCTGTTTGCCTCCAACGATCTGGCCCCGACCATGCGCTCGACGCAGCGGCTGGTGATCGGATGGATCGTCTGCCTGGCCTGCTATGGCCCGGTGTTTGCGCACTGGCCGGCTTTCGAGGCGGTGGTGCACGCCGAAATCGGCTGGCCGGAACAGCTGGTGGCCGGCCCGGTGACGATTGCCGCGGCCATCGCCCTCCTGGGATTATTGGCGCTTTACGCCTCGGCCAGCGTGCATTTCGGCCTGCGGTTCTCCAACCTGTCCAATCGCGGCGTGGTGGCGGCCGGTCCCTACAGGCTGATGAAGCATCCGGCCTATTTCGCGCATGCCGCCAACGCCTGGCTGATCGCGCTGGTGCTGATGCCGGCGGGCGGCATCGAGCTGGGTCTGTCGCAGTGGCTGGTGCCAGTGGCGTTCACGGCGCTCTACTGGGCCCGCGCCCGGACCGAAGAGATGCATCTGCGGGAAGACCCCGCCTATGTCGCCTATGCCGACTGGATCGACCGGCACGGCCTGCTGGCGCGGGTGCTGCAGACGCTCGGGCGGCGGACCCCGGCTTAACGTCAAATTATCGCTGCCGGGGCTTATGTCGGCGAGCCGCGACAACGTGGCGAAGGACGGTTGGGCGATGGCAAAGCTGTTTGCGCTTGGCGCGTATTTCTATCAGGCGGCGCTGGCGTTCGGGCTGCTGATCGTAGTGGCGCGCATCCTGCCGGCGCATGACTATGCCGGCTATTCGATCTTTGTGGCCACCAGCCAGTTCACCGCCATCAGTTTTTTCGAGTGGATCCGCTTTGCCTGCTCGCGCTTCTATCCCGGCCAGACGGCCGACAGCGAAGCGGCGCAACGCGCGACAATGACGGTGGAGGCGGGCGCCGCGGCACTGGCCGGCGCGCTGGCGGGGCTGGTCGCGGCGCTGCTGGGGCTGCCGCTCGAGCTGGCGCTGATGGGTGTGGGCGTTGCGGTTCTGCAGGGGGGCACTGACCTCCATCTGACGCTGGTGCGGTTTCGGCGGCAGTTCCGGATGTTCTCGTGGCTGCAGGGATTGCGAGCCAGCCTGCTGGCCACCGGAACCATCGGCGGCGCGCTGCTGCTGCCGAGCTTGACCGGGGCGGCGCTGGGCCTGCTCGGCGCCTATGCGATCTATGCCGCCATCGGTACCGTGGCAACGCAGCGGGAGCAGCTGCCGCGCGGACAGTGGGATGCGGCGCTGGCCCGGGAGCATCTGAGCTATGGCAGCGTGTCGGCGGGGGCCTCGATGCTGGGCCTGCTGGCGCCGCTGGGGTTGCGGCTGATCCTTGCCAATACGCTCGGAGCGCAGGCGGCGGCCGGGGCGCTGCTGGCGGTGGACCTCTTGCAGCGGCCGTTCGTGCTGATGGTTTCGGCCCTGCAGGCGGTGCAGTATCCCGATGTGGTGAGCGCCCATGATGCACCGGACCGGCAGGGGTTGCGGCGGCATCTGGGGCAGTATTACGCGCTGCTGGTGACGCTCTGCGTGCTGACTGGGGCGGGGATCCTCGCCATTCTCGTGCCGGTGACCGAACTGGCGGTGGCGCCGGACCTGCGGACCGGCTTTTTCGAGGTGGCACCTTTGCTGGTGCTGCTCTTTCTGTTGCGCAGCCTGACGCAGAACATGTCGACGACCCCGGCGCATCTGCGCAAGAACCTGATGCAGATGCTGGTGCTGGCGCTGATCGACTGCCTCGGGCTGACGCTGCTGGCCGGACTGGGCGCGCTGCTGCCGGGGGCCGGCGGCCTGCTGGTGATTGCCGGGGCGGCGGCCGGGACGGTAATTGCCGGACTGGTGGGGCTCAAGATCCTGCTGTCGCTGCCGTTCGAGATTTTTGGCCAGCCGATGCTGGTCGCGGCGCTGGCGCTGGTGCCGCCATTGCTGCTGCTGGCCTGGCCGGTCGGCGGGTCGGTGGTAACGACGCTGGGCAGCATCGGCAGTGTCGGGGTTTTGAGCCTGGCGGCGCTCTACGCGCTCTATCGGGTGATGCGGCCGAGGGACGGGAGTTTGGCATGAGCGCGGTGACGATGAATGCGCGGGTGCTGAAGGTGCCGTCGAACGGGCAGCGCCGGGTGGCGGACGAGATCAACCGCCGGCTCGGGCTGGCGACGCTGGCGCCGCCGGACTGGATAGCCTCGGGGCTCAAGGGGCATGGCTGGGAGCAGACGCTGCTGCCGCTGCAGATGGGCGGGCGGCCGCTCTGGAGTCCGTCGACCTCGGCCCCGGTGTTCTATCGCAACCAGGTGGTGACGGTGCACGACATCGGCTTTGTCGATGTGCCGCAATATTATGCGCCGCGCTTTGCCGCCACCTATCGGGCCATCGTCAGGCAATTGGCCGGCCGGGTGCGGCACATCGTGACGGTCTCGGAATTTTCGCGGGCCCGCATCTGCGCGGAATACGGGCTGGGTGCGGATGAGGTGACGGCGATCCCGCTGGGGGTGGCCGCAGCGTTCCGGCAGCGCGATGCAGCCGAGATCACGGCGGTGCGCGCCGCGCATGGGCTGGATGAGGCACCTTATCTGGTGGCGTTTTCCGGGGCCGATCCGCGCAAGAATACCGAGGGCATTCTGCGGGCCTGGGCGGCGCTCGGCGGAGAGCGCGGCGAGGGGCAACTGGTGCTGTTCGGGCGGGTGTCGAACAGCGCGGTGTTCGGGCAGGCGGCGACAGCGCAGGCGCTGCCGGGCGTGGTGCGCGTCGGCGGGGTGTCGGACGACGATCTGGCGCGGCTTTATGGCGGCGCGACCGGACTGGTGTTTCCGAGCTTTTATGAGGGCTTCGGGCTGCCGATCATCGAGGCGGCCGCCAGCGGCGCGCCGGTGATCACCAGCCGGGGTGGGGCGATGGAGGAGGTGGCGCCGACGGACGCCATGCTCATCGACCCGGCGCAGACGGACGAGCTGGCCGCGGCCATGCTGAGGGCCTTGCGGTCGCAGCCGAGTGCGGCGGAACGCGAGCATGGCGCCCTCGCGACACGGCGTTTTTCCTGGGATGCGGCGGCGGCGAGCTATGCCGCGATCTTTTCGAGGGTCTTTGGCTGAACCGACAGCCGGGCGCCGAGCCAGCGCGTCAGACGGCGCTCGACCAGCAGATAGACGAGAGCAGCGACGCCCAGGGCGCCGAGCAGTACCGCTGGCAACATGACCCAGCCGGACAGGCCGACGCGCCGCAGCAACAGCGCGGCGGCATTGATGGCAAAGGGATGCGACAGATAGAGCGCGTAGGACGCATCGCCGCCCATAGCAAGGAAGCGGCCCGGGCGCGTTGCTGCGTCGAACGGCATGAAGGCGAAGCCGAGAACGATCAGCGCGGCGGGGAGGCCGGCCGAGATAAAGCGGGCGTCGCCGGGGCTGCCGAAAAGCGGCTCGATCGTCAGCAGAAGCGCTGCACCGCCAGCTGCCAGCGCCCAGCAGAGGACCGGAGAGAGAGTGACGCCACGGCGCCTGAAGGCGGCGATGCCGATGCCGAACAGGAACTCGATGATGATCGGATCGGTCCAGAAGCGGAGCTGGGTGGCGGCGGGATCGACCAGCGGATGGGCAATCGCCAGCAGGGTGAAGACGGCCAACAGCGCCGGCAGGCCGGCGCGCCGCGGCAGCAGCAGGGCCAGTGCGAACAGCACGTAGAAGAACATTTCGTAGTTCAGCGTCCAGCCGAGCCCCAGAACCGGATGCGGCAATCCGGACGAATCGAGCCACGGTATGAAGGCAAAGGATGCCGCGACATGGGCAGCATCCAGGGTGCTGTGCGAAAGCACGCTGGCAAACAGCAGGGTCGCGACCAGCATGGCGATGGTGAACAGCCAGTAGATCGGCACGAGGCGGATGAAGCGCTTGGCAAGAAAGCGGCCGGAGGCGCCGGGGACACCGAACTCGGTGCCGGCAATATGGAACATGATGAAGCCGCTGATGACAAAGAAGACGTCGACGCCATTGCCCCAGGGCAGGCGAGCGAGCGGCGCGAATGTCGCAGCGTCCAGAAAACCCAGATCGATCCCTTCGGTCAGGCTATGACCGAACAGCACCGAGAGGGCCGCAAAAAAGCGCAGCGCCTGCAGGGCGTGAAGGCGATCGACTGAGGGCGAGGAACGCAAGGGTTCTGACATGCCGCGAGGCTAGCGGAAGATCGCTAAAACGGCGTCAATGACGGCCCCTGCATTTGTCGGTTCAAGGCATGAAGAAGGGGCCCGCGAACGGGCCCCCTGGGGATCAGGCAGGTTTGAGATCAGGCCGCCTTGAGGTTGGCCTGCGACTGGCCGAGCTGGGACAGCTTCTGGTCGGTGGCGGACTCTTCCTGCAGGGTCTGGTCGAGCAGCTTGACGGCATCTTTCATGCCGAGCTGGTTGGCCCAGGACTTGAGCGTGCCGTAGCGGGCCATCTCGTAATGTTCGACGGCCTGGGCGGCGGAGATCAGGCCGGCATCGAGGGCAGCGGTGCCCTTGTACTCGTCCATGATTTCCTTGCCTTCCTCGATGATGCCGAGGATGGCGTCGCAGGTCTTGCCGCGAGCCGGCTTGCCGAGCAGTTCGAAGATCTGCTCGAGGCGATCGACGTGACCTTCGGTCTCGTCCCGGTGGGTCTCGAAGCCAGCCTTGAGCTCGTCCGACTGGGCAGCCTTGGCCATCTTGGGCAGGGCCTTGAGGATCTGCTTTTCAGCAAAATAGATATCCTTGAGGGTATCAAGGAAGAGGTCGTCGAGGGTCTTTTCAGAAGCCACTTGTACTCTCCATCGGTGAGCGCCGGAATTGGCGTTGCCAGATGAAGTTCGAAGCGGCGAGTTGGTTGCAGACTGGGCTCAGGCGGCGAGATCGGCGACCACGGCGTCGAGCACCGGCCAGCCCTTGTCGGTGACGCGGATGAAACCGTTGGGCAGGGTTTCGACAAAGCCGATGGACTTGAGCTCGTTGATCTGGCGATCCGATATGGCCCGACCCGAGAGCTTGGTGAAGCGGCTCGGATCGATGCCTTCACGCAGGCGGAGGCCCATGACCAGCAGTTCGTCGCCCTCTTCTTCCCAGGTCAGGATGTCGTCGGTGACGAGGCCATGACCGCGCTGGGCGACCCTGGCCTGCCAGTCGAACGGCATTTTCTCGGCGGCGGTGGCATGGCGCTGGTTGTCGATCAGCAGCCGGCCATGGGCGCCGGGGCCGATGCCGACATATTCGCCATAGCGCCAGTAAAGCAGATTGTGGCGGCTTTCCTGGCCGGGACGGGCGTGATTGGAAATCTCGTAGGCCGGCAGGCCGGCTTTGGCAGTGAGTTCCTGGGTCAGCTCGTAGAAGTCGGCGCTCAGGTCCTCGTCCGGCATCTTCAGCTTGCCGGCATTGAACAGGTCATAGTAGCGCGTGCCCATCTCGATGGTGAGCTGGTAGAGCGACAGGTGGCCCTGGGCCAGCCAGAGCGCCTCGGTCAGCTCGTCCTGCCATTCGTCGAGGGTCTGGCGCGGGCGGGCATAGATCAGATCGAAGCTCGAGCGCGGGAAGATCGACTGCGCCAGCCGGACGGCGGCGACCGCCTCGTCGACGCTGTGGCGGCGGCCGAGCTCGGCCAGCGGGCCTTCACGCAGCGACTGCACGCCGAGCGAGACGCGATTGACGCCGGCAGCGCGATAGCCGCGGAAGCGGTCGGCCTCGACCGAGGTCGGGTTGGCCTCGAGGGTGATCTCGACATTCTTGTCGACTTCCCAATGGGCGCCGATGGCATCGAGAATGGCGCCGACCGAGCGCGGGTCCATCAGCGAGGGGGTGCCGCCACCGAAGAAGACCGAGTTCACCTTGCGGCCGGGGACCAGCCGCGCAAAGTGGGCGATTTCAGCGGCATAGCTCGCCACATAACCTGATTCATCGAAGGCGCCGCGATGCACGTGCGAGTTGAAATCGCAGTACGGGCACTTGGCTGCGCAGAACGGCCAATGCACGTAAATGCCGAACAGGCCGTTGCCGCGACCTTCGTTGCTCTGCCGGAAGTCGACGGTGCCAGGGCTAATTGTCAACAATGCCTCCGAGTGCGTCGTCGACGAATTGGGATAAGGCACGGGCGCGGTGGCTGAGGCCGGTCTGGCCGCGCACGAAACCGTTCTTGGTGGATGACGGCATTTCGCCAAAGGTGATGTCGAAGCCGTCGGGCATGAAGACCGGGTCGAAGCCGTGACCCATATCGCCGCGCGGCGGCCAGACGATGGTGCCATCAACCTTGCCGACATAGAGCTGGTCACGCCCGTCAGGATGGGCGAGGCAGAGCGTGGCGTTGAAAGCACCCTTGCGCTCGGCCGGGCTCTGCGCCCCGGCGGCCTGCAACGCATCCTCGACGCGGCGCATGCCGACAGCGAAATCGCGACCGTTGGAGGTTTCCGCCCAGTTGGCAGTGTAGACGCCCGGCTGTCCGCCGATGGCGTCGACGGTGAGACCCGAATCATCGGCCAGCGACATGCAGTTGGCGGCGCTGGCGCAGGCGTGCGCCTTGATGCGGGCGTTCTCGATGAAGGTGGTGCCGGTTTCGTCGGGCTCGGGCAGGCCAAGTTCGCCGGCCGACACGATATCGAGCCCGAAGGGCGCCAGCAGCGCCTGGAATTCGACGAGCTTGCCGGCATTGTGGGTCGCCAGCACCAGCCGGTCGCCGCGCCGCAATGTCAGCTTGCCGGCCATCAGGCGAGTGCCGCCTGCTGGATGGCCGTCAGTTCGCCAATGCCCTTTTCGGCCAGCGCCATAAGCTGGTTGAGCTCATCACGGCTGAACGGCACCTGTTCGGCAGTGCCCTGGATCTCGACGAACTTGCCCGAGCCGGTGATGACGAAATTGGCATCGGTATGGGCCTCGACGTCCTCGAGATAGTCGAGATCGAGCACCGGACTGCCACGGAAGATGCCGCAGGAGACGGCGGCAAGCGAATCGCGCAGCGGTTCGCCCTTGGTGAGGTTGCGGGCCTTGAGCCAGGCGATGGCATCGGCCAGCGCGATATAGGCGCCGGTGATCGAGGCCGCCCCGGCCCCGAACGCGCCGCGCCCCAGGCAGAGGCGGTGCCTTTCGACCCGGACAGCTACGAGTGGGTGAAGGACGCAGCGGCGCTGCAGGTCT
>JBLXFD010000055.1:0-9832 GCA_048262455.1 Rhodobacter sp. | reverse complement strand
CAGTGACGTAGTCTGGAAACCCCATCAGCCGGCTGCGCACCACCCAGGTCACGCGCCCCTCCCCGGCGCTGCCCGCCAGCCGGCGGCTGCGGGGCGCCTCGGCCGCCACTTGCTCGAACGCCGCCAGCAGGGCCTCGGGCGGCAGCGGCCAGACCCGGTCCCCCAGCAGCAGCACGCCGCCCTCACCCGGGTCCTTCGCCGTCCAGGGGTCCACGTGCCACCGGGCCGGGTCCGAGGGCGCCAGCCGGATCCAGGCCAGCACCCCCAGCCCGGCCAGCGCCGCGATCAGCAGGGCCAGTTTCATCCGCGCCGGGTCCAGGCCCAGAGGCACAGGATCTCCACCGCCACGTGGGCGCCGGCCACGGCGGTGATCCCGGCCGGATCGAAGGGCGGAGAGACCTCCACCACGTCGCCCCCCACCAGGTTGATCCCCGCCACCCCGCGCAGGATCGCCGCCGCCTGCGCGCTGCTCATCCCGCCCCAGACGGGCGTGCCGGTGCCGGGCGCGAAGGCCGGGTCCAGCGCGTCGATGTCGAAGCTGAGGTAGCTTGCCCCCTGCCCCAGCCGCGCGCGGATGCGCTCGGCGCAGGCGGCGGGGCCGATGCGGTGGACCTCGGCGGCGTCGATGATCTCGATTCCCAGCGTTTCAGGGTTGTCGGTGCGGATCCCCACCTGGACCGAGCGCGCCGGGTCGATCAGCCCCTCCTTCACCGCCTTGTAGAAGCCGGTGCCATGATCCACCCGCCCCGCGTCGTCGTCGGCCCAGGTGTCGGTATGGGCGTCGAACTGCAGCAGCCCCAGCGGGCCGTGCCGCGCCGCATGGGCGCGCAGCAGCGGCAGCGAGATCGAGTGGTCCCCGCCCAGCGTCACCATCGCCGCGCCCTGACCCAGGATCGCGGCGGCATGGGCCTCGATCCGCGCCGGGACCTCGGCGGGGGTGGCATAGTCGAAGGCCATGTCGCCGGAGTCGGCGATGGCGAACTCCTCCATCACGTCGAAGCCCCAGCCGTAGGGCGCGTCCGGCGACTGCAGCGCCGAGGCCTCGCGGATCGCCCGCGGCCCCAGCCGCGCGCCGGGCCGGTTGGTCACCGCCTGGTCGAAGGGAATGCCGGTGACCGCGATGTCCACGCCCGCCAGGTCCTTGGCATAGGTCCGCCGCAGGAACGACACCGCCCCCGCGAAGGTGTTCTCGAAGCTGTGGCCCTTGAACCCCTGCCGGGTGACCGCCGTGTCCACCTGCCGTTTCGCGTCTTCCAGCGACATGCTCAGTCTCCCTCTGCCCGAAGCGGCTGCGCCCGTTCCACCAGCCGCGCGAAGAACGAGGCGCCCACCGGGGCCACCTCGTCGTTGAAGTCGAAGGCCGGATGGTGGCAATACGGCCCCTCGCCCTGGCCCAGGAACAGGTAGGCCCCGGGCCGCGCGTTCAGCATGTAGCTGAAATCCTCGGCCCCCATCTCGCGCACCGCGTCGGTATGCACCCGCCCCGCGCCCGCCACCTCGGCGGCCACCGAGGCGGCGAAATCCACCCCTTCGGGCGCGTTGATCGTGGCGGGATAGCCCTCGTCGATCTCCAGCGCCGCCGTCACCCCGTAGGCCGGGGCGTGGTGTTCGACGATCTCGCGCAGCCGGCGGAACACCATCTGCCGCACCTCGGGGTTGAAGCTGCGCACCGTGCCGCCGAACCAGGCCTCGGCCGGGATCACGTTGTAGGCGCTGCCGGCGTGGATCTGGGTGACGGAGATCACCAGGTCCTCCACCGCGCGGTGGTTGCGCGACACGATGGTCTGCACCGCGCCCACCATGGCGAGGGCGGCGGTGATCGGGTCGGTACACTCGTGCGGGAAGGCCGCGTGCCCGCCCTTGCCGGTGATGCGCACGGTGAACTCGTCCACCGCCGCCATCAAGGGGCCGGGGGTGGTGTGGAACTCTCCCGCCGGGAACTGCGGCGCGCAGTGCAGCGCGAAGACCTGGCCGATGCCGAAGCGGTGCAGCACCCCCTCGCGCACCATCACCTCGCCGCCGCCGCCGCTTTCCTCGGCGGGCTGGAAGATCAGCGCCACGCGCCCCGAAAAGTTGCGCGTCTCGGCCAGGTAGCGCGCCGCACCCAACAGCATCGCGGTATGGCCGTCGTGGCCGCAGGCGTGCATCCGGCCGGGGGTCTCGCTGGCGTAGTCGGCGCCCGTCGCCTCGTCCATCGGCAGCGCGTCCATGTCGGCGCGCAGCCCGATGCAGGGCCCCTCGCCCCGCCCGTGGATGATCGCCACCACGCCGCTGGTGGCGATGCCTTCGTGCACCTCGTCCACACCGAAGCCGCGCAGCTTGTCGGCGACGAAGGCGGCGGTCTGGTGGCAGTCGAATTCAAGTTCGGGATGGCGGTGCATCCAGCGGCGCCACTCGGCCATCTCGGCGGCAAAGTCGCCGATGCGGTTGAGGACGGGCATGTGGACCTCCGGAGGTGGATCAGGGATAACGCGGGCGCGACAGTTCCAGAATTCGAGAGGTGCCACAATGGGCAAAGGTCTGGCGGCAACGGACCCCCGGGTCGAGGATCCAGCCTCCCCCGAAGGCGACGGGCTGGCGCGGCTGCGGCAGATCATGCGCCGGCTGCGCGACCCCGGTGGCGGCTGTCCCTGGGACCTGGAACAGGACTTCGCCAGCATCGCCCCCTACACCATCGAGGAGGCCTACGAGGTCGCCGACGCCATCGAGCGCGAGGCCTGGGACGAGCTGAAGGGAGAGTTGGGGGACCTGCTGTTCCAGTCGGTGTTCCACGCCCAGATGGCCGAGGAGGCGGGGCTCTTCACCTTCGACGACGTGGCCCACGGCATGTCCGACAAGATGATCGCCCGCCACCCCCACGTATTCGGCGACGAAAGCCGCGACAAGTCGGCCGACCAGCAGGCGCTCGACTGGGAAACCGTCAAGGCCGCCGAACGCGCCGCCAAGGGCGCGCGCGGTGTGCTGGACGACGTGGCGGTGGGCCTGCCGGCCCTGCTGCGGGCGCACAAGCTGCAGAAACGCGCGGCGCGGGTGGGATTCGACTGGCCCGAGGCGGGACAGGTGCTGGAAAAGATCGTCGAGGAGGCGGGCGAGCTGACCGAGGCGCGCGACACTCTCTCGCAGGACGAGGTGGAGGAGGAGTTCGGCGACCTGCTCTTCGCGCTGGCCAACCTCGGCCGTCACCTCGGCGTCGAACCCGAGACCGCCCTGCGCCGCGCCAACGCCAAGTTCACCCGCCGTTTCGCCATGGTCGAGGCGGCGCTGGCAGAGCGCGGGCGCAGCCCGGCGCAGTCGGACCTGGCAGAGATGGACGCGCTTTGGAACGCGGCAAAGCAGCGTGAAAAACAGGGGGACGGCGGCGGCGGATAAATTTCCCGACTATTTGCATCGGGTATTGACCCTACCAAAAGACTCAGGTTAATCCGGCGCAACGGAACAAGGAGAGTGACCATGACCGTACGTACCCTGCTTCTGGCCAGCGCAGCGCTGACCGCGACCCCGGCGCTGGCCGAGGTGAACGTCTACACCACCCGCCAGCCGGAGCTGATCGCCCCGGTGATGGAGGCCTTCACCGAGGACACCGGCATCGAGGTGAACCTCGCCTATATCGATGAAGGGCTGGTGGAGCGTCTGAAGGCCGAGGGCGACCGCTCTCCCGCCGACCTGGTGATGACCGTGGACATCGCCAACCTCAAGCAGATCGTCGAGGCGGACGTGGTCCAGCCGGTCGAGTCCGAGGTGCTGGCCGCCAACATCCCCGCCACCCTGCGCGACCCGGAAAACCGCTGGTTCGGCCTGACCGCCCGCGCCCGCATCGTTTACGCCTCGAAAGAGCGCGTGGCGGACGGCGAGCTGACCACCTACGAGCAGCTCTCGGGCGACGAATGGGAAGGCCGGATCTGCACCCGCTCGGGCACCCACGACTACAACCTGGCGCTGCTCTCGGCGATGGTGGTGCACCACGGCGAGGATTATGCACGCGACTGGGCGCAGGGCGTGAAGGAAAACCTGGCGCGCAAGCCCCAGGGCAACGACCGCGCGCAGGTCAAGGCGATCTGGGCCGGCGAATGCGACATCAGCCTCGGCAACACCTATTACATGGGCCTGATGCTGAAGGACCCCGAGCAAACGGAATGGGCCAACTCGGTCCGCATCATCTTCCCCGAGTTCGAGGACGGCGGCACCCACCTGAACGTCTCCGGCGTGGCGCTGACCAAGGCCGCGCCGCACCGTGAGGACGCGGTCAAGCTGATGGAATTCCTCGCCTCTCCCGACGCGCAGGCGATCTACGCCGAGGTCAACAACGAGTACCCGGTGCTACCCGACGCCAAGACCTCCGACCTGGTGGCCGGCTGGGGCGAGTTCACCCCCGACACCACCGACCTGTCCGACATCGCCGCCGAGCGCGCCACCGCGCTGCGGCTGATGGAAGAGGTCGACTACGACGGCTGATCCCCGCCGAACGCCCCGCCGCTTTCCGGCGGCGGGGCAAACCGACCCAGCGTCGCACTTTTGGGCGGCTTTACAATCGGCGCAGCGCGTTTAAGGGTCCGCGCCATGAGCCGCCGCAAGATCATCATCGATACCGATCCGGGACAGGACGACGCCGTCGCGATCCTCCTGTCCCTCGCCAGCCCGGACGAGCTGGAGCTGCTGGGCATCACCGCCGTTGCCGGCAACGTGCCCCTCGCCCTGACCCAGCGCAACGCGCGGGTGGTCTGCGAGCTGGCCGGCCGCCCCGACGTGCCGGTCTTCGCCGGCTGCGACCGCCCGCTGAAACGCCCGCTGGTCACCGCCGAGCATGTGCACGGCAAGACCGGCCTCGACGGCGCCGACCTGCCGGACCCCTCGATGCCGCTGCAGGACGCGAACGGGGTGGATTTCATCATCGACACCCTGCGGCGCGAACCCGCCGGCACCGTCACCCTCTGCGCCCTCGGCCCGCTCACCAACCTCGCCGCCGCCTTCACCCGCGCGCCCGAGGTGGTGGAGAAGGTGGCGCAGGTGGTGCTGATGGGCGGCGCCTACTTCGAGGTGGGCAACATCACCCCGGCGGCCGAGTTCAACATCTACGTCGACCCGGAAGCCGCCGGGATCGTCCTGAAATCCGGCCTCCCCGTCACCATCCTGCCGCTCGACGCCACCCACGGCGCCCTGACCACCCGCGCCCGGGTCGAGGCCTTCCGCGGGCTCGGCACCCCGGTGGGACAGGCGGTCGCCGGCTGGACCGACTTCTTCGAGCGGTTCGACAAGGAAAAATACGGCTCCGAGGGCGCGCCGCTGCACGACCCCACGGTGATCGCCTGGCTGCTGGCGCCGGACCTGTTCAGCGGCCGGCACATCAACGTCGAGATCGAGACGCAATCCGACCTCACCCGCGGCATGACCGTCGCCGACTGGTGGGGCGTCACCGACCGCGCCCCCAACGCCACCTTCATCGGCAAGGTGGAAGCCGAGGGGTTCTTCGCCCTGCTCACCGAACGGCTGGGCCGGCTGTGAGCGCCCGGCTGCACCTGGCCGAGGCCGACGACATGGAGCGTCTGCTGCCGCTGGTGGCCGCCTACCACGACTTCGCCGGCATCGCGCTGGACCACGAAGCCCGCGCCGCCGCCCTGCGCCCGCTGCTGGAAGGCTCGGAACGCGGTGCGGTCTGGCTGATCGGCCCCCGCCGCGCGCCCGTAGGCTACATCGCCATGGCCTTCGGCTGGTCCATCGGCCTGGGCGGCATGGATGGCCGGGTGGACGAGTTCTACATCCGCGAAAGCGTGCGCGGCCGCGGCATGGGCACCGAGGTGCTGGTGGCGCTGCTGCCGCAACTGGCCGCCGCCGGGCTGAAGGCGCTGCACCTCGAGGTGGACGAGGCCAACGCGAGCGCCCGCCGCGTCTACACCGCACGGGGCTTCCGCATGGACGAAAGCCGCCGGGTCATGACCTGGCGCCCCTGAGGGGGCTTCCCGCCGGCCCGCCCGCGCCCTATCTGTCAGCCATGACCCTGCATGTTCCCTTCGACAACAGCTACGGCCGCCTGCCGGACCGTTTCTTCACCCGCGTCGCCCCCACGCCGGTGAAGGCCCCGGACCTGATCGCCCTGAACGTGCCGCTGGCGGAAAGCCTCGGGCTGGACCCGGCGGCGCTGGCCGGGCCCGATGGCGTGGCGGCACTGGCGGGCAACGCGGTGCCGGAGGGCGCGGACCCGCTGGCGCAGGTCTACGCCGGCCACCAGTTCGGCGGCTTCTCGCCCCAGCTGGGCGACGGCCGGGCGATCCTGCTGGGGGAAGTGCTGGATTCCAACGGCATACGCTACGATCTTCAACTGAAGGGTTCGGGCCCCACCCCCTACAGCCGCATGGGCGACGGCCGGGCCTGGCTGGGCCCGGTGCTGCGCGAATACGTGGTGTCGGAAGCGATGCACGCGCTTGGCGTGCCCACCACCCGGGCGCTGGCCGCCGTCGGCACCGGCGAGAAGGTGCAGCGCGAGCAGGCGCTGCCGGGGGCGGTGCTGACCCGCGTCGCCTCCAGCCACATCCGCGTCGGCACCTTCCAGTACTTCGCCGCCCGCGGCGACCGCGAGGCGCTGGAACGGCTGACCGCCTACGTCATCGACCGCCACTACCCCGAGGCGGAGGGCGCGCTGGACCTGCTGGCCGCCGCCACCGCCGCGCAGGCCCGGCTGGTGGCGCAGTGGATGTCGGTGGGTTTCATCCACGGCGTGATGAACACCGACAACTGCCACGTTGGCGGCGCCACCATCGACTACGGCCCCTGCGCCTTCATGGACCGCTACCACCCCAATACCGTGTTCAGCTCGATCGACCGGCAGGGCCGCTACGCCTACGGCCGCCAGCCGGACATCGCGCTGTGGAACCTCGCCCAGTTCGCCACCGCGCTGCTGCCGCTGATGGGCGAGGACACCGAGGCGGCGGTCGAGCGCGCCACCGAGACGATCAACCGCTTCGGCCCCCTCTACAGCGCGGCCTGGCTGGACCGCTTCCGCGCCAAGATCGGCCTGACCGAGGCGCGGGCGGAGGACACCGACCTGCTGTCGCGGCTGCTGACGGCGATGGCAGAGAACGGGGCGGATTTTACCAATACCTTCCGCGCCTTGTCGGACGACTCTGAGACCTCGCTGGAAGAGGTCCCCGCCTTCCGCGACTGGCGGCGCGACTGGCAGGACCGCCGCGCGGGCGAGGCCGCCGGCGCCGGCGCGCAGGCCGACCTGATGCGCCGCACCAACCCCGCCGTCATTCCGCGGAATCACCGGGTGGAACAGATGATTTCCGCCTCTGTCTCAGGCGATTACGATCCGCTCTTCAAGCTGATGAAGGTGCTGGCCACCCCCTTCGACCTTGCGCCGGAGCACGCGGAGTACACCGCGCCCCCGCGCCCCGAGGAAGAGGTGCAGCGCACCTTCTGCGGCACCTAGCCTTGGTTGCCGCGGCCGCCCCGGTTGCGGCGGAACAGGCGGCGGTTCTTGCGGACGAAATCGGCGATCACCCAGGCCAGCAGCCCGCCCTTCTCCTGCCCCTTGAGGTAGAGGAACCCGGACAGCCCGCCCAGCCCCGCGCCCAGCACGTCGACGATCAGGTCCGACATGGTGTCCATCAGCCCCGACTTCTGCATGTTGGTGCCGAAGATCTGGTCCACCCCGAATTCGAAGATCTCCCACATGGTGCCGATCGACACCGCGAAGCACCAGCCGAGAAAGGCCACCGCCCAGGGGGGTGCGGCGTACTTGTTGCCCTCGAACAGGTAGAAGATGAACAGGAACCCCACCAGCCCGAAGCCCACGGCCGAGGAGCCGTGCAGCAGCATGTCCCACCACCAGAACTTCTCGTAGAAGTTCCAGGCCTCGCCCAGGAACAGCGTGGCGAAGATGAACAGGACCGCGAAGGACAGGAACGGCAGCGGCAGCCGGATCTCCGCCCGCGCCGCCAGCGCCGCCGGCAGCAGCGAGGCGCCCAGGGTCGCGCCGGCCACGAAGGCCAGTTCCCACCGCTGGGCGATCAGCGCGCTGACCGTGGCGACCAGCAGCGTCGCCCAGATCAGCGGAGAAACGTAGCCGTGCTTTTGCCAATTCATCCGTCCGGTCTAGGATGAAGCCTGCGATCTGAAAAGCGGGAAAGTATCAAATGCGCCTGGCCAGCTACAATATCCGCAAGTGCATCGGCCTGGACCGGCGCCGCGATCCCACGCGCATCCTGCGGGTGATCAACGCCCTGCAGGCCGACGTGCTGGTGCTGCAGGAGGCCGACAAGCGCCTCGGCGCCCGCCCCGCCGCCCTGCCGCGCGAGATGCTGGAGACCGAGAGCGACATGATCGCGGTGCCGCTGGCGCAGAACGCCGTCTCGCTGGGCTGGCACGGCAACGCGGTGCTGGTGCGCCGGGGGCTGGAGGTGACGGCGCAGCACCGGGTCGACCTGCCGGGCACCGAGCCGCGCGGCGCGGTGGCGATCGAGATCGGCGGGCAGCTGCGGGTGGTGGGCGTGCACCTGGGGCTGCGCCGCTCGGACCGGCGGCGGCAGCTGGCGCTGCTGGCGGAGCGTTTCGACGACGGGATGCCCACCGCGATCCTGGGCGACTACAACGAGTGGCGGGCCCGGGCGGGGCTGGAGGCGCTGGACGGCAACTTCCGCGTCCACTCCCCCGGCCGCAGCTTCCACGCGGCGCGCCCCGTGGCGGCGCTGGACCGGGTGGCGCTGACCCTCAGCCTGACGCTGACCGGCGCCGGGGTGATGGAGGAACGGCCGGCGCGCATCGCCTCGGACCACCTGCCGGTCTGGGCGGAAATCGCGGGGGCGGACGGCGGGGCGTTGTTCGGGCGCGCGGGGGGGTGAGGGAGGAGGCGGTGTTTTCGGATGCGTCGTTGCGCGACGTGAGCCTGCCCGTGGGGTGGCGCTGCCTACCTACGACATGGGCGGTTTATCGTCACCACTTCCGCACGCAGAATGAGCGTTGCCCTGCGGACGACACAGCGCCAGCCCGCCGGGACGGGCAGGCGCTCGCCCCCGCGCCTTCGGCTTGTTCGGGGGCTGATCAGCGCTTCATTCGAACGAACCTGTTGGGCAGGGTTCACCCCGCCATGGCGCAACATCAGCCTGCCCGTGGGCTGGCGCAGCTTCCTCCCGAGTTAGGCGCTTTATCCCGGCCACATCCATGCACTGCACGAGCCTAGCCCTGCTGCCCCCAAAGCGCCAGCCCGCCGGGACGGGCAGGCGCTCGCCCCCGCGCCTTCGGCTTGTGCGGGGGCTGATCAACGCGTCGAAAGACCGGAGTGTAGGGCGGGGTTCACCCCGCCACCCCCCCCCAACACCCTAAGCCACCTCCAACCGCCGCCGCAGCGCATGCGCCGCCTTCACGTCGGCCGAGGGCGGGGCGTCGCCCCGGACCGCTGCGGGCCCCCGCGCCAGGCGCCCCCCCCGCCCCCCCCCCTCCCCGCCCCGCCCCGACCGCCGCAGGAACCCCGCGTAGCTGACCGAGGCGCGCAGCTCGTGCAGGCCCGCCCCCAGCCGCCGCGCGCTGGCGACGGCGGCGGCGAAACCCGCGTCGGCCTGGTCGGTGGCGGCGGCGTCGCGGCGCAGCACCAGCAGGGCCTGCAACCGCAGGAACTCCGGCTCCGTAACCGCGACCCCGGTGGCGGCGGCGTGGGCCAGTCCCTCGTCCACCAGCGCGGCGGCCTCCGGCAGGCGGCCGTCGTCCAGCCCTGCCTCGGCCAGCCAGAGGTGCAGGAAGGGCACCGCCAGCCCCAGCCCCAGCCCGCGGCGGGCGGCCAGCGGCTCGGACATGGGGCCGGCGGCGGCGGCGGGGCCCAGCCGGGCGCTGGGGCGGCGGGGCC
>JBLXFD010000054.1:0-10111 GCA_048262455.1 Rhodobacter sp. | reverse complement strand
GCTCGTGGGCGCGCATGGCGGCGCTGGTGGCCTCCAGCGCCTCGGCGCGCAGGCGGGCGCGTTCCGAGGCCTGCCAATCGGTGAAGATGTCAGAGGACAGCGCCACACCGGCCAGGAAGTCGCCGCCATACAGCCGCGCGGCGGTGCGCTGCGCCTCGGGGGTGGCAAGCTCGATCTGGCGGGACAGCTCGGCGGCATCCACCAGCGAAGGCTCTCCGGTGAAACGCAGCGCCTCCTTGTCCGCCTCCAGCGGGTCCAGACCGATGGCGCGCATGGCCTTGCGCAGCACCGCAAGCTCCTGCCGCAGGCTGGCGCGGGCCTGCGGCGGGGCGCTGTCGGGCCAGATCACCCGGGCCAGTTCCATCCGCGGCACCCGGCGGCCGCCGGACAGGGCGAGGTAGGCCAGCAGCGCCCAGGCGCGGCGCGACTTCAGCGTCGGCGCGCTTCCGTCGGGCGCGCGCAGCGCCAGTTCTCCCAGAAGCCTGATCGGCGGTGTGGCCATGGTCTCCCTGCCCCGGATTTTGCAGTCATTTTACACCGGGACAGCGCAAGCGACAGCCTTTATCGCGGGATCAGGCGAGCGCGCCCTTGCGGCGCGGCGCGGCGGCCAGCGCGGGCCGGGGCTGGCGCAGGCTCATCAGCGCGGTGGCGAAGACCGCATAGCCCGCCGCCACGGCAAGGCAGTAGATCCACAGCGAATCCGGCGCCAGCTGCGCCACGAGCACCCGGCCCAGCAGCACGTTGGTGACCCCGTGCACCGCCGCCACCACCAGCAGGTTCATGCCCGAGACCCGCAGCGCCATGTAGGCCAGCGCCCCGCCCGCCGCCATCGCCGCCGCGGGGGCGCCCTGCGGCAGGGTGTACAGCGCCGTGGCCGCCGCGGTGGCCGCGAAGCACAGCGGCAGGCGTCCGCCGAGGACCTTGAGCACCGATTCGCGGAAAAACAGTTCCTCGGCCAGCGCGATCACCAGGATCTGCACCACGAGGGCGGAAACCAGCTTGGCCGGCTTGGGAACGTGCAGGAAAAATTCGGTCACCCCGGCCCCGCCGGCCACCGGCAGCAGCCAGAGCAGCGGCACCGAAAGCAGCAGCAGCGCGCTGCGCCGCCAGGTCCAGCCCGTGCCGCGGCCGCCGTAGAGGTTGCCCGAGGGGCGAATCAGCGCCTTCGCATCACGCCCCAGGATCAGCCCCGCCACGAGGATCAGCGCCGCGCTCACCGTCATCGCCGCCAGAAGCGGCGTCGCCGGGATCCACCCGAGGCGAAAGGTTTCGCCCAGCATGGCGGCGAAAAACATTCCGATGGCGAATGTTAGCGGCATCCCTGTCCCACAGTTGTTTTTTTGCCATAGCACCGGCTTTTCGTGATTCCGTCAAGGCTTTTATGATTGGAATCGTGCAAGCGGGCCACATTCCCGGCCCGCGCGCCGGGCACGGGATGTTACGGCCCCGACACCGCCCGGCATCGCCCCCGGCAAGGCACCGCCCATCCCCTTGCCCTGCCCCGTTTTCGCGGCTTGACGGCACCGGTGGCTGGACTATTCCAATGCCACCGACCGGCGCACATTCGAGACGATCCCGAACCAATCACCATAATCCCGCCATGTTTGTGCCGCCCGGGCGTCCAGTTCTCATGGAGTCCTAGGGTCAAGGCCCTCGTTCAAGCCAGGATGGCGACGAGGGGCCGGCGCGATCTGGCATCGCGAACCCCGAGGAGAGCGACATGACACCGCAACCCCAATCCCAGCCCGAAGACCGCGGCGATCTCGTCGCGCGGCTTCCGCAGACGCCCGTCACCGACGGCCGCCGCCTGTTCCGCCCCGCCGAGCCGGCAGAGCCCGTGCCGGTCTTCACCGACTGGGCCAGCATCTAGATTTCTCGCAGCGGCAGCGGGCGCGCGCGGGCGAAGACGCGGAACTCCGGCGGCATGACAGACGTTTGTCTGCCAAGCCGCCGCAAGGAGACCCGCCCGTGCCCGTCGATACGACCGCTTCCGCCCCGACCTATTCCGGCCGCCATTCCGCGCGCAGTGCCCCGGACAGCCTGTCTGCCCGCCACGCCGAACTGGAACGCCTGGAAAGCCTCGCCCACCGCATGGACACGCTGTTCCGCATCCCCGGGACCGGCATCCGCGTCGGCCTCGACACCCTGCTGGGCCTTGTGCCCGGCATCGGTGACACCGTCACCGTCGCCCCCGCGGGCTACATCATGTACAAGGCCCACAAGATGGGCGTGCCCAAGTCGACGCTGGCCCGCATGGGCGTGAACGTGGGGGTCGACTGGGTGCTGGGCTCGATCCCGTTGATCGGCGATCTCTTCGACATGGGGTTCAAGGCGAACCGGCGCAACGTGAAGATGCTGCGCGAGCACGTCGAGAAGACGGACCCGGTCCCTGCCCGGCCGGTCCAGCGCCCCTGACCCGACGCCCTGCCAAGGAACGACACGGCACCGGCGGTAACCTTAACGGATGTCGTGAAAAGGCCCGCGCCGGATTTCCGGGGCGGGCCTTGCAGTTTCCGAAGGGTCGAAGGTCGGCTTAACCGACCAGTTCGAGGCCCGAGAAGAAATAGGCGATCTCTTCCTTCGCGGTCTCCGGCGCGTCGGAGCCGTGGACAGAGTTCTCGCCCACCGATTCTGCGAACTCGGCGCGGATGGTGCCCTCGGCCGCGTCGGCCGGATTGGTGGCGCCCATCACTTCGCGGTTCTTCGCGATCGCGTTCTCGCCTTCCAGCACCTGCACGACCACCGGGGCGGAGGCCATGAATTCGCACAGCTCGCCGTAGAACGGGCGTTCCTTGTGGACCTCGTAGAACTTGCCGGCCTGCTCCTGCGTCAGGTGAAGGCGCTTCTGCGCGACGATGCGCAGGCCCGCTTCCTCGAACTTGGCGTTGATCTTGCCGGTGAGGTTGCGGTTGGTGGCGTCGGGCTTGATGATGCTCAGCGTGCGCTCGGTGGCCATGGTCAGCTCCTTGAATCAATGCGCCGGACAGAAAAAGCCCGGCTGCGGAATCGCGATTGCGCAGCCGGGTAGCATGGGGCCGTGGCTTTGGGAAGCCTCGCCGGACGCGGGGCCCGGCGTCGGCGACGCTTGGTAACTTCGCCGGCGGGGCCTAGTAAACTTCCTGCCGGGCGCGGCTAAGCTCGAACCCGCCGCCGCTGCCGTTCTGGCAGATCATGCCGGTGGTCTCGGAATAGCAGGCGATATCGCCAAGGGTAACGTAATCGCCGTAGGGCAGCACCATGGACCCGCCGTCGAACACGGTGTCACCGGCGCAGACGGGGTAGCCGCTGCCGCCGTATCCCTCGATCTCGAAGGCATGGCCGTAGTCCAGATCGCAGTCGTAGGGGCGCGAGAAGCTGGGGGTGAAGTTCAGGATGTCGCAGCGCGCGCCGTGCCAGGCGCCATCCTCGATCATGCAGCCGATGTTGCCGCTGGGGGACTGGAAAAAGATCGTCTCGGCGGCGGCGGGCGCGGCCGGCGCGGCGGCGGACGCGGCGATGAAAAGCAGGGACAGGATACGCATGGAACCTCCGGGGTGCTGATTGCAGGCCCAGCCTTAGGTGCGGCGGAACCCATTGACAAGCCGGGGATTAATCACGTTTTCGCAAGGCTGGGCACCGGGCCGCGCGCGGGGCCCTGCGCTCAGGCGCCGTCCAGCAGCCGCTCGATCTCTGCCGCCGCGTCATCAAGGTCGGGCGGCGCAAGGTCCGGCAGGGGCAGTTCGGCCAGGTCCGGCGCCTCCTGCCGGCCGCGCCACTTGGCGTAGCGGGGGTCGTAGTGGCGCTGCATCAACTCTCCGGCCAGCCGCACGTGGTCCTTGGCCGCCGCCATCGCCTGCCAGTCCGCCACTTGCGCGCGGCCCTGGAAGGGCACCAGCTGCTCCAGCGTACGGGCCAGCGCGGCGGGGTCGGCGGTGAGGTCGGCATAGGCCCGCGCGAGATACTGCGCGCGCGCCTCCAGCGGCGCCGCGACGCGGATGCGCGGGGCGCGCAGCATCGCCGCCCAGACCGTGGGCGGCACCAGCAGCGCCCCGATCTTCGAGCTTTCGGCCTCCACCACCACCGGCCGCGCCGGGTCCAGCCCGGCAAAGGCCCGCGCCAGCAGCCCCTCGAAGGCCTTCTGCGCCGGCTGCGGCCGCGCCACCGGCCCGAACAGCGAGCCCCGGTGCGCCGCCAGCCCCTCGAGATCCACCACCTGCACGCCCCGCGCCGCCAGCCGCTGCAGGATCTCGGTCTTGGCGGTGCCGGTATTGCCGTCCAGCAGCACCAGCCGGTGCGGCAGCGGCGTCTCGTGCATCGCCTGCGCCACCAGCCTGCGGTAGCTGCGATACCCCCCCTCGACCGTTTGCGCGCGCCAGCCGATCTGCGTCAGGATCGAGGCGACCGAGCCCGACCGCTGCCCGCCGCGCCAGCAGTAGACCAGCGGCCGCCAGCCGCCGTCCTTCTCCGCCAGCGGCCCCTCGAGATGCGCCGCCACGTTGCGCGCCACGATGGCGGCGCCGATCTTGCGGGCGAGGAACGGGCTTTCCTGGGTGTAGATCGTCCCCACCCGCGCGCGTTCCGCGTTGGACATGGCCGGCAGCGAGACGGCGCCGGGGATGTGGTCCTCGGCGTATTCGGCGGGCGAGCGCACGTCGATGATGGTGTCGAAGGGCGCCCCGTAGAAGGCGCCGAGATCGGGGAAGGTCTGCGGCATGGGCCGGGCTTACGCGATTTCCGCGGCGGCGGGAATGGGGTCAGTCGAAGCGGACCGCCACCTCGCCAAAGCGGCCGAAGTCCGCGTGAAAGCGGCTGCCCGGCGGCGCCTCGACCGGGCGAATGAAACTGCCCGACAGCACCACCTGCCCCGCCTCGATCCGCTGGCCGTAGCGGCCCAGCCGCTCTGCCAGCCAGACGATGCCCATGACCGGATCGTTCAGCACCCCCGCGCCAAGGCCGGTTTCCTCCACCACCCCGTCCCGGGCGACGATGGCGCCGGTCCAGCGCAGGTCCACCTCGCCGGGGGCGTGGCGGGCGGTGCCCAGCACGATGCCCGCGTTGGCGGCATTGTCGGCGATGGTGTCGCAGATCCGGCGCGGCTGGCCGCTGGCCGGGTCGCGGCGCAGGATGCGGGTGTCGAGGATCTCGAGGCTGGGGCAGACGTGGTCGGTGGCCGCCAGCACCTCGTCCCGGCTGACGTTGCCGCTCAGCGGGGCCTTCATGACGAAGGCGATCTCTGCCTCGATGCGCGGCGCGATGAAGCGGCCGGCGGGCACCGTTGCGCCGTGGTCAAAGTGCATGTCGTCGAACAGCACGCCGCTGTCGGGCGTGTCGATCTCCAGCGCCGCCTGCATGGCGCGCGAGGTCAGGCCGATCTTCCAGCCCGTCACCTTCGCCCCGGCGGCGGCCTTGCGGGCGGCGAAGTCCGCCTGCACCCTGTAGGCGTCGTCCATGGTCATGCCCGGGTGCTGCACCGTCAGCAGCCCGATCTGCGCCCGGTCCCGTTCCGCCGCGTGCAGCGCCGCGCCGGCCCCTGCGATCTGCTCCGGGGTCAACTTTGGCGTCATCTCCGGCGTCATTCGTCCGCCACCCCGTTGCGCAGCAGGCCAAGGCCCGCCACCTCCACCGTCACCTCGTCGCCGGGCTTCAGGAACTGCGGAGGGTCCAGCCGCGCGCCGGCGCCGGTGGGGGTGCCGGTAACGATGATGTCGCCGGGCTCCAGCCGCGTGAAGGTCGAGATATAGGCGATCTGGCGCGGGATCGGGAACAGCATCCGCCCGGTGCGGTCCTGCTGGCGGATCTCGCCGTTGACGCGGGTGGTGATCTCGGTGTCCGCCAGCGCTGCGCGGGCCGCCTCGCCGTCCGCGAAGGGCACCAGCCAGGGGCCCATGGCGCCCGAGCGGTCCCAGTTCTTGCCCTGCGTCACGTTGAATTTGGCATGGCGCACCCAGTCGCGGATCGTGCCCTCGTTGCAGGGCATGGCGGCGGCGATATGGTCCCATGCCCCGGCCTCGGGGATGCGCCGGCCGCCCTTGCCGATGACGATGGCGATCTCGCCCTCGTAGTCCAGCTGAGGGCTTTCCGGCGGGCGGATCAGCGGCTGTCCGTGGCCGGTGAAGGAGCCGGGAAACCGCGGGAAGAGCGACATGTTTGGCGGGGCCTCCTGCCCGTCCTTGTACTCGGCGTTGCGGTCGGGAAAGTTGACGCCGACGCAGATGATCTTGCCGGGGCGGGCGAGCGGCATCCGCCAGTCGAAGCTGCCGTCTTCGTGGGTGGGAGCGGCGCCATCGGCGGCCTCCGCCAGCCGCGCCAGCCCCCCGGCGGCCACGGCGGCGTCGAGGTCCGGCCAGTCGGGGAATTGCACCCCGAGGTCGGCAAAGCCGCCCTCCACCACCGCGCCGTACAGGCTCCTGCCCCCGGCGGTCACGCTTGCCAGTCTCATCCCCGTCTCCCCTTCCCCGCTCATGGCGCCACGATCGGCTGCGCGTCCAGCACCGCCGCGCGCGGCGCGCAGCCCTCGAACAGGCTGCCCTCCTCAAACCACGTTTTCGGCGCCGGCGCTCCCCAGAGCGTCTGGCGCTGCGGGTCCTTCAGGTCCCACTTGATCGGCTCCAGGTCCGGGTCAACGGTTTGGTAATCGGAGCAGTATATCTCTGTCCTGTGGCCGTCGGGGTCGCGGATATAAAGGAAGAAGGCGTTCGAGATACCGTGCCGTCCCGGCCCGCGCTCGATGTTGGACACCCAGCCGGTGGTGGCCATCAGGTCCAGCAGGTCGATGATGTTCAGCGGTGTCGGCACCCAGAAGGCAGTGTGATGCAGCCGCGGCCCGCGCCCGTTGGTGAAGGCGATGTCGTGCACGCCCCCCTTGCGGTGGGTCCAGGCGGCCCAGAGGCGGCCGGTCTCTGCGTCCTCGGTGTACTCGGTCACGCGGAAACCAAGCTCGTTGTAGAAGGCGACCGACGCGTCCACGTCGGGCGAGAAACAGTTGAAATGGTCGATCCGCAGGGGCTTCACCCCCCGGTACAGCGCGTACTTCTGGTGGATCGGCGGCAGCCGGTCCATGCGGCTGTAGAACTCCAGCGGGATGCCCAGCGGGTCCCGGGTGCGGAAGCTGCGCGACTGGTAGGGGCGTTCCACCCATTCCACCGGCAGGTCCCGCGCGGCAAAGAAATGCGCGGCCTTGTCGAGGCTGTCCTCGTCGAAGACCTTGAACCCCAGGTGCCCGGCCCGGGGATCGTCGCCCTTGCGCAGCACCAGGCAGTGGTGCCCGCGTTCCTCCATCGCGCGCAGGTAGATGGCGCCGTCATCCTCGTCGGTGACCTGCAGGCCCAGGGTGTCGACGTAGAAGGCGCGCGAGCGGGCGAGGTCGGTGACGGTCAGTTCCACGTGCGACAGGCGCAGGATGTTGAACGGCGGGTAGAGGTTCGGGGCGGGGATCGGCATGATCGTCTCTCCTAGCCGGGTCAGGCGCCCAGGCGCGGGATCTTGTGGGCGCCGGTGGCAAAACCCACGTGTTTCTGTTCCATGTAGAACTCGAAGCTCCAGTCGCCGCCGTCGCGGCCGATGCCGCTGGCCTTGACCCCGCCGAAGGGGGTCGGCAGGTGGCGCACGTTCTCGGAGTTGACCCAGATCATCCCCGCCTCCAGCGCATGGGTGAAGCGCATGGCGCGGGTCAGGTCGTTGGTCCAGACATAGGCGGTCAGCCCGTAGTCGGTGCCGTTGGCGATCTCCAGCGCCTCATCCTCGGTGTCGAACTCGATCATCGTCAGCACCGGGCCGAAGATCTCCTCTTGCGCGATGCGCATGTCCGGGCGCGCGCCGGTGAAGAGGGTCGGCTTGACGAAACACCCCGCCTCCCCCTGCCGCGCGCCGCCGGCGGCGATGGTGGCGCCCTCCTCCCGCGCGATGTCGAAGTAGGAGGTGACCTTGTCCAGGTGCTCGGGCGCGATCAGCGGGCCCACCTCGGTCGCCGGGTCCAGCGGGTGGCCGACGCGGATGCGGTTCACCCGCTCCACCAGCCTCTCGCGGAAATCGTCGGCGATGGACCGGTGCACCAGCAGCCGCGAGGAAGAGGTGCAGCGCTCGCCGTTCAGCGAGTAGATCATGAAGATCGCGGCATCCAGCGCGCGGTCCAGGTCCGCGTCCTCGAAGACCACCACGGGGTTCTTGCCCCCCAGCTCGAAGTGCACGCGCTTCAGCGTCTCGGCCCCCTGGCGCATGATCATGCTGCCGGTGCGGGACTCGCCGACAAAGGCGATGGCGCGGATCGCGGGGTGTTCGGTCAGCGCGCGGCCGGCCTCCTCGCCCATGCCGTTGACCAGGTTCCAGACCCCCGGCGGCAGGCCCGCCTCGTGGGCGATCTCGCACAGGATGCGGGCGGTCAGCGGCGACAGTTCGGCCGGCTTGTGCACCACGGTGCAGCCGGCGGCGAGCGCCGGGGCGATCTTCCAGGTGGACAGCATGAAGGGTGTGTTCCACGGCGTGATGATCCCCACGGGGCCGATCGGCACCCGGGTGGTCACGTTCATCAGCGTCGGCGAGGGCAGCGCCTGCCCGTCCCGGGCCGAGGGCGCGCGGTCGGCGAAAAAGCGGAAGTTCTCGGCCCCCCGCAGCGCCGCCTTGGACATGAAGCGCAGCGCCTGCCCGGTGTCCCAGCACTCGCAGAAGGCGATCTCCTCGGCCCGCGCCTCGATCCCGTCGGCGATCCGGTGCAACAGCTTGCGCCGCTCGGCGGCCGGGAAGTCGCGCCATTCGGGAAAGGCCGCCTTCGCCGCCTGCGCCGCGGCGTCGATGTCCCCCGCCCCGCCCCGCGCGACGGCGCAGATGGTGCTGTCGTCCACCGGCGAGCTGCTGTCGAAGGTGGCGCCGCTATCCGCGCCCCGCGTCTCGCCGCCGATCATGTTGCGCACGCCTTCCTCGCGGAAGCGGGCGAGGTAGCCGTCCAGCCGGGACAGGTTGGCGTCGAGCTCAGCCATTGCGTTTCCTCTCGATATGGTCGCGCACCGTGTTGCGTTTCGGCGAAAGCGCGGCGTCGATGTTGCGCATCTCCAGCGACAGCATCACGGGGGCGCTGTCCAGCAGCGCGGCAAGGTGGGCCTCGGCCGCCGCGAAAAGCGCCGCGGTGGCCGCCTGCCGCGCCTCCAGCGGCCGGCCCTCGCGCAGGCGGACGGAGATGTCGATGAAGCCGTTGGCCGGGTCGCCGTCGGCGATGGCGTAGATGTCGCACTGCAGGGCGCGCACCCGGACGCCGGTCTCGGGAAAGATTTCCTGCGCCGCCGCGCAGGCGCGAAGGGCCTCGCACAGCCCCGCGATATCGGCGGCTTGGCCCAGGTTGGCCGAGTATTCGACGATGATGTGGGGCATCGCGGATCTCCGTGTTCAATTAACTTGTTAAATTAATAAAGTTCATCTGTCAAGTGCATAGTGATTGACACAAGGGCCCGCTTCACGACCCTAAAGGCAGGTAGCGTGGAGGTGAGTGACGATGGAGGGGGCGGAGAAACAGGGCCACGGGGGGCGGATGCCGGCCACCGCGCGGTCGCTGCCCATCGCGCTGCTCCGGGCGCGCGAGCGGGTGATGCAGCCGATCCGGGGCATGTTGACGGCGGCCGGGATGACCGACGCGCAATGGCGGGTTCTGCGGGTGCTGGACGAGATCGGCCCCACCGACGCCACCGAGATCGCACGGGAGGCCTGCCTGCTGATGCCCTCGCTGACGCGGATCCTGCAGGGGCTGGAGGAACGCGGCCTCAGCACCCGCAGCGCCCACCCCAGCGACGGGCGCAAGGCGCTGGTGACCATCACCGACGCGGGGCGCGAGGTGATCGACGCCCACGTGGACGAGGCCAACCGCATGTTCGCCGAGCTGGAGGCGCAGTTCGGCAAGGACCGGGTGGAGGCGCTGCTGGACCTGCTGAACGATCTGTGGAGGCAACCGCGGTAGGCCGGGTGGCGCGACGGGAGCCTGCCCGTGGGGTGGTGCTGCTTGCTTTTGAGGTAGGCGCTTTATACCCGCCACATCCGCGCGCGGAATGAGCGTTGCCTTGCAGCTCCAAAGCCCGCGCCTTCGGCTTGTTCGGGGGCTGTTCAGCGCTTCATCCGAATGAAGCGGTAGGGCGGGGTTCACCCCGCCGTG
>JBLXFD010000053.1:0-12135 GCA_048262455.1 Rhodobacter sp. | reverse complement strand
AGCGCCCGCCCGGGGGACGGACGGGCGCTGGCCCGGCGGCACTGCGTGCCTTGTTCCGGGCCGGGTGCCCTTGTCACAACAGAGGGACGGCGCCCGTCCGTGGGTGGGCGCAGATGCCGTCGGTGGTCATCGCTTTATCTCACCGCCGCCCCTTCGCTCCACCCCCGCGCCTACGATGACCGAGCGCCCGCCCGGGGGACGGACGGGCGCTGGCCCGGCGGCGCTGCGCGCCTTGTTCCGGGCCGGGTGCTCGTGACCAGCAGAGGGCCGGCGCCCGTCCGTGGGTGGGCGCAGATGCCGTCGGCGGTCACCGCTTTATCTCACCGCCGCCCCTTCGCTCCACCCCCGCGCAAACGGTGAGGAAGCGCCCGCCCGGGGGACGGACGGGCGCTGGCCCGGCGGCACTTCGTGCCTTGTTCCGGGCCGGGTGCCCTTGTCATAACCCCCCCGAAACGCAAAAGGCGCCCCTTGGGGCGCCCTGCTCTCGCTCCGGGAAGCCGGTGCGATCAGTCGGTGTGCTGGCTGATGAACGAGACAGCGTCGCCGAAGGTCTGGATCGTCTCGGCCGCGTCGTCCGGGATCTCGATGCCGAACTCTTCCTCGAAGGCCATCACCAGTTCCACGGTGTCCAGCGAATCCGCGCCGAGGTCGTCGATGAACGAGGCGGACTCGGTCACCTTCTCCTCTTCGACACCCAGATGCTCAACCACGATCTTCCTAACGCGCTTTTCGACGTCGCTCATTGTCGTTCCTCATTCTCTACCCGGGGTTCGCGCCCGTATTTCCTGTTGCCCTACAGGGCTGTTCGTTGCCCGCTAAAAAAACGCGAAGTGGCCGCGAAACCCGCGCGGCACCGGCAAGATCTTTTGCGCCTATAGCATATCGATCCGGCGAGGCAAACGCTTTCTGAGCCCGCCTCCGGGCGCCTCAGAACATGGCCATTCCGCCGTTCACGTGCAAGGTCGCGCCGGTCACGTAGCCTGCCTCGGGGCTGGCGAGGTACAGCACCGCGGCGGCGATTTCCCCCGGCTCGCCCATGCGTCCGCTGGGCACCTGGCCGAGGATCGCCTGCTTCTGGTCGTCGGTCAGTTTCTCGGTCATCGCGGTGGTGATGAAGCCGGGCGCGACGGTGTTCACCGTCACGTTGCGGCTGGCCACCTCGGCGGCCAGCGACTTCGACATTCCCACCAGCCCGGCCTTGGCGGCGGCGTAGTTGCCCTGGCCGGGGTTGCCAGCCGCCCCCACCACCGAGCCGATGTTGACGATGCGGCCCCAGCGGGCCTTCATCATGCCGCGCAGGCAAGCGCGGGACAGGCGCATCGCCGAGGTGAGGTTCACCTCCAGCACCTGGTCCCATTCGTCATCGCTCATCCGCAGGAACAGGTTGTCGCGGGTGATGCCGGCGTTGTTGACGAGGATGTCCACCGCGCCCATCGCCTCGGCCGCCTGCTTGGGCAGCGCCGCCACCGCCTCGCGGTCCGACAGGTTGCAGGGCAGCACGTGGGCGCGGTCGCCCAGTTCCTGCGCCAGCTCCTGCAGCGGCGCCTCGCGGGTGCCCGAAAGGCCCACCGTCGCGCCCGCGCCGTGCAGCGCCCGGGCGATCGCCCCGCCGATGCCGCCCGAGGCGCCGGTGACCAGCGCCGCCTTTCCCGTCAGATCGAACATCCCGCTCTCCTTCATGCCTTCTCGTTGGTTACCAGCGCGCCCCGGCGCTGGCCAGCCGGCTGGCTCAGGCCCGCAGGCTTTCGGCCGCCGCGCGCACCTCGTCCGGGGTGCCGACGGTGCGGGTGGCCATGGCGCGCTCGATCCGGCGAACCATGCCGGTCAGCGCCTTGCCCGCGCCGATCTCCCAGGTCTCGGTCACCCCGTCGGCGGCCATCCGCGCCACCGACTCGCGCCAGCGGACAGAGCCCGTCACCTGCCGCACCAGCAGCTCGCGGATCCGGTCGGGGTCGGTCACCGGCTCGGCCAGCACGTTGGCCACCAGCGGCACCTTCGGCGCCGAGATCGAGACATCCGCCAGCGCCTCCTGCATCCGCTGCGCCGCGGGCTCCATCAAGGCGCAGTGGAACGGCGCGCTCACCGGCAGCAGGATCGCCCGCTTGGCGCCGGCCGCCTTGGCCAGCTCCACCGCCCGCTCGACGGCGGCGCGGTGGCCCGAGACCACCACCTGACCCGGGTCATTGTCGTTGGCGGCCTGGCAGACCTGGTCGCCCGCGGCCTCCCGCGCCACCGTCTCGGCCGCGGCGAAGTCCAGCCCCAGCAGCGCCGCCATGGCCCCCTCGCCCACCGGAACCGCCTCCTGCATCGCGGCGCCCCGCAGGCGCAGCAGCCGGGCGGTGTCGGCGAGGCTGATCGCCCCGGCTGCGGCCAGCGCGGAATATTCCCCCAGCGAGTGCCCCGCCATGAAGGACGCCGCCTCCAGCGGGACCCCCTCGGCCTGCAGCGCCCGCAGCGCCGCCAGCGAGGTGGCCATCAGCGCCGGCTGGGCGTTGCGGGTCAGGGTCAGCGCCTCGGCGTCCCCCTCCCAGATCAGCGTGCTCAGGTCCTCGCCGAGCGCCTCGTCCACCTCGGCAAAGACGGCCCGGGCCTCGGGGTAGGCCTCGGCCAGCTCGCGGCCCATGCCGATGGTCTGGGCGCCCTGCCCCGGAAAGATGAATGCGCGCGACATGGCCGGCCTCCTGATCCTGACGTTGCCCGGCCATAGCGCGGCGGGCGCGGGGGATCAACGGCAGGGCGGCTGATGCGTGCGGAGCCGCGCCAGCACCGGCGCGCGCGGGGGCGCTTCTGGCCTCTGGGCTGAGCGCGTTATCCCGGCCATGTCAGGAAGACCTCCACCCTCGGCGCAGACGACCCCCAAAGCGCCGTCGCGTGGGTGCGCGCCGGCGCTGGCGCGGCGGCCTTCGGCCTTGTCCCGCGCTTCAGGGGTACAGGCGGGGGCACCACCACAGCGCCCTGCCGCCCTGCCGTCAAACGTCACGCACCAAGCCGCGCCAGTGCCGGCGCGCGCGGCGGCGCCTCCTCCCTCCGAGCCAAGCGCTTTATCCCCGCCACGTCAGGAAGACCTCACCCCTCGGCGCAAACGTCAGCCAAAGCGCCGCCGCGAGGGAGCGCGCCGGCGCTGGCGCGGCGGCCTTCGGCCTTGTCCCGCGCCCCGGCGAACCAGTCCCTACGCCAGCTCCGGCGGCACCAGCGGCGGGAACCGGCGGCGGGCGGCGGCGGCGCGTTCGCCGCTGGCCAGCTTGTACGAGGAGACCTCCGCCGCCACCGGCCGGAAATCGCGGCTCAGCCGTTCGTCGATGCGCAGCAGCGGCTCGCGCGCGCCCATTCCGGCGGGCACCGGCGCGGCGCCGCCCCGCAGCTTCAGCCACAAGACGTGCTCGCGCCCGCTGCGGGTGATCTCGGTGCCGGTCACCTCGGCGAAATCGACGCAACCGGTGATCCAGGTCTCGCCCGCCGCGGTCACCCGCCCGCAACGCAGCTCGCGCCGGCGGGTGTCCACCTGCAGCTCGCAGCCCCGCGCCAGCCGCAGCACCTTCAGCCCGGCGGCATATCCCGCCCCCAGCAGCGCCAGCAGCAGCAGCTTCCACACGATCCCCAGCGGCAGCAGCAGCGCCGCCAGCCCGGCGACGCCAAAGCCCGCCCGAACCCCCGTCAGCAGCCGCGACGGCAGCCGGCCGTCGGGATGCGGCGCGCGCACGACATAGCCCCAGCCGGTCTCGCGCAGGCTCAGCGGCACCGGCCGCAGCAGCGCCGGCAGGTCCGCCTGCAGCCTCCGCACAGCCTCGCCAACCGCCTGCAGCCCCTCGTGTTGGTTCAAAATCCGTCCGATCATCGCCGTCTCGTCCGCCCGTTCCGTTCCTGCCCCGGCACCGGGATTAACGACGGATTCCGGCGAGACTTGGACGATTCTGGGCCGAGCCTTGCATCGCGCCCGATCCCCTGTATAAGGCGGCTTCCTTCCGCGACAGACGATATCCCGCGCAGGCTCTCGTGGCCCGGCCCGCGGAAGGATCACCGGCCGGACCTTTGAAATGCGCCTTGATAGAAATGGAGTGCACATGCCGCTTTACGAGCATGTATTCATCTCGCGCCAGGACTTGTCCAACGCGCAGGCCGAAGGCCTCGTCGAACATTTCGGCACCGTCCTCGCCGACAACGGCGGCAAGCTGGTCGACAGCGAGTACTGGGGCGTCAAGACGATGGCCTACAAGATCAACAAGAACCGCAAGGGCCACTACGCCTTCCTGCGCACCGAGGCCCCGGCCCCGGCGATCCAGGAGATGGAGCGCCTGATGCGGCTGCACGACGACGTGATGCGCGTGCTGACCATCAAGGTCGACGAGCACGCCGAGGGCCCCTCGGTCCAGATGCAGAAACGTGACGAACGCGACCGTGGTGACCGCCGCGAACGCCGGAACTGAGGAGCATAAACCATGGCAGCCAAACCGTTTTTCCGCCGCCGCAAGGTGTGTCCCTTCTCCGGCGACAACGCGCCCGCGATCGACTACAAGGACACCCGCCTGCTGCAGCGCTACATTTCCGAGCGCGGCAAGATCGTGCCCTCGCGCATCACCGCGGTATCCGCCAAGAAGCAGCGTGAACTGGCCCGTGCGATCAAGCGCGCCCGTTTCCTCGCCCTGCTGCCCTACGCCGTGAAGTAAGGAGAGGTTCAATGGACGTTATTCTGCTCGAACGCGTGGCCAAGCTGGGCCAGATGGGCGACGTGGTGAAGGTGAAGGAGGGCTACGCCCGCAACTTCCTTCTGCCGCAGAAGAAGGCGCTGCGCGCCTCGAAGGACAATATCCAGGCCTTCGAATCGCAGAAGGCCCAGCTCGAGGCCCGCAACCTCGAGACCAAGAAGGAAGCCGAGCAGCTGGCACAGCGGCTCGACGGCCTGAAGCTGGTGGTGATTCGCTCCGCCTCCGACGCCGGCTCGCTCTACGGCTCGGTCACCCCCCGCGACGTCGAGACGGTGGCCCAGGAAGAGGGCTACTCCATCGACCGCAAGCAGGTGGTCATCGGCGCCCCGATCAAGGAACTGGGCCTGCGCGACGTGACCGTGGTGCTGCACCCCGAGGTGAGCGCGACGGTGACGCTGAACATCGCCCGCTCGCCCGAAGAGGCCGAGCTGCAGGCGCAGGGCAAGTCGATCCAGGAACTAGCGGCCGAGGAAGAAGCGGCAGCCGAGTACGAGATCTCGGAACTCTTCGATGACATCGGCGCAGCCGGTGCGGACGACGACGACCGTGACGACCGTGACCTGGCCGTCGACACCCCCGAGGGCGACAGCGGCGAGGAACAGCCGCGCTGAGCGTTCGGGTTCGGTAAAGGATTTCGAGGGGGCCGCCTGAAAGGGTGGCCCCTTTCGATTCGGGAGGGATTGGGTGCGACCGGCTCGGCCAGCCTCCGCCCCGTCCGCCCCGTCCGCCCGGTGGCAAAACCGGTAGGGCGGGGTTCACCCCGCCACGGCGTAACACCAGCCTGCCCGTGGGGTGGCGCTGCTGCCCTCAAGCATAGGCGCTTTATCCCAGCCAAATCCGCGCACAGAACGAGCGTTGCTCTGCGGACGACACAGCGCCAGCCCGCCGGAACGGGCAGGCGCTCGCCCCGCGCCTCCGGCTTGTCCGGGGCGCACCAGCGCAACATATGGGTGGAGTTGTAGGGCGGGGTTCACCCCGCCTATGCGCCACGCCAGCCTGCCCGTGGGCTGGCGCTGCCAACCACCGGCATAAGCACTTTATCCCAGCCACATCCGCACACAGCACGATCCTTGCTCGAGGATGACAAAGCGCCAGCCCGCCGGAACGGGCCGGCGCTCGCCCCCGCGCCTTCGGCTTGTTCGGGGGCTGATCAGCGCTTCATATGCAAGGAGCGGTAGGGCGGGATTCACCCCGCCACCGCGCAACACCAGCCCGCCCCAACGGGTAGCCGCAAGCCCCCCGCCACCGGCTTCCTCGAAGCGCACCACCGCTCACCCCGAACCAAGCCCCCCGAACCTCAAACCCCGTACAACTCCCCGAACTTCGCCTCCAGGTACCCCAGCAGCGGCTCCGCGTCCGGCTCGAACCCGCAGGCCTCCGCCACCGTCTCTCGCGGCGGGCGCAGGCCGCCGTGGCGTTGCAGCCGCGCGCGCAGCCAGTCCGTTGCCGGCGCGGTGTCCCCCGCCGCCAGCCGCGCGTCGAGGTCCGGCACGTCCCGCCGCAGCGCCTCGTGCAGGCAGCCCGCGTAGAGGTTCCCCAGGGTATACGTCGGGAAATACCCGAACAACCCCACCGACCAGTGCACGTCCTGCAGGCAGCCGTGGCTCGGCCGGTCCACCGCCATGCCGAAGTCCGCCGCGAAGCGCGTGTTCCAGGCCTCCGGCAGGTCCGCCGCCGCCAGCGAGCCGCCGATCAGCGCCCGCTCCAGGTCGAAGCGCATGAGGATGTGCAGGTTGTAGTGGATCTCGTCCGCCTCGGTGCGGATGAAGCCCGGCGCCACCCGGTTCACCGTGGCATAGAAGACCTCCGCATCCGCCCCCGCCGCGCCGCCGAACAGCGCCCGCATCCGCCCGTGCAGATGGCCCGTGAAGGCGCGCGAGCGGCCCAGCTGGTTCTCGTAGATCCGGCTCTGGCTCTCGTGCACGCCCATGGACACACCTTGCCCCACCGGGCTCAGCGCATAGGCCGCGTCGATCCCCTGCTCGTAGGCGGCATGGCCCACCTCGTGGATCACCGAGTACAGGCAGTTAAACACGTCGTTCGCCGCCGTCCGCGTGGTGATCCGCACGTCGGCGCCAGAGCCGGAGCTGAAGGGATGCACCGCCTTGTCCAGCCGCCCCCGGCGGAAGTCGTAGCCGAAGGTCTCGGCCATCTCGCGGCCCAGCTGCATCTGCAGCGCCTCGTCGAAGGGGCCGGCCAGGGCGGGCGGTGTGCGCTCTGCCCCCAGCACCTTCTCGCGCAGTGCCACCAGCCGCGGGCGCAGCGCGTCGAACATCTCCTGCAGCCCGGCCCCGGTGGCGCCCGGCTCGTAGTCGTCCAGCAGCGCGTCGTAGGCGTCGCCGCCCCCCGCCAAAGCCGCGGCCTCCTGCCGGCGCAGGTCCACCACCCGCGCCAGCGTCGGGGCGAAGGCGTCCCAGTCCTCGGTGCCGCGCGCCTCGGCCCAGACCCCCTGGCTCAGCGAGGTTGTCCGCGCCAGTTCCGCCGCCAGGTCCGCCGGCACCTTGCAAGCCCGGTCGTAGGACCGGCGCACCAGCCGCAGCTGCGCCCGCGCCACCGTGTCATCGGCGGGCACCTCCGCCTCGGCATTCGCCAGCAGGTCCCCCAGCCCCGGATCGGTGCGCCGCGCGTGCAGCACCGCTTCCATCGCCGCCGTCTCCTCGGCCCGCTGCCCGGCGGCGCCGCGGGGCATCACCGTCTCCTGGTCCCAGCCCAGCCGCCCGGCCACCTGCGCCAGCGCCTCGGTCACGCGCTGCCGCGCCATCAGGTCATCGTAAGCGCCCATCTCAGCCCCTCACCGATTGTGCCACGGGATAGCGGGTCTGGAACGCCGCCCAGAGGATCAGCACCCAGACCGCCACCGCGCCCAGCTGGTGCAGCAGCGCCAGCCCCACCGGCGCCGAGTGCATCACCGTCGCCACCCCCAGCACCGCCTGCAGCAGCACCCCGGCCATGGCATGGGCGAAGGTGCGGCGGGTGAAACGGTAGGCGCTCAGGCGCGAGCGGACGTAGGCCACCAGCGCCAGCGCCAGCAGCAGGTAACCGGCGATCCGGTGAAAGAACTGCACGGTGCCGTCGTTCTCGAACAGGTTGCGCCAGGCCGGAGCAAGATCCCACATCCCCGGCGGGGTGAAGCCCCCGGCCATCAGCGGCCAGTCGGTATAGCCCCGCCCCGCATCGATCCCCGCCACCAGCGCCCCCAGCAGGATCTGCACGAAGGCCAGCACCGCCAGCGCCGTGGCCCAGCGGGTCAGCCGCGGCTCGCGCCCGCGCCGGGCCTGCATCAGCTCGCGCTCTGGCCGGCCCAGCCGCAGGATGTACCAGGCGATCAGCCCGAGGATCGCGAAGGCCAGCCCCAGGTGCGTCGCCAGCCGGTAGCTCGCCACGTCGGTCATGGTGCCGGTCAGGCCCGAGGACACCATCCACCAGCCCACGGCCCCCTGCAGCCCGCCCAGCGCGCCCAGCCCCAGCAGCCGCGCCGGCCAGCCTGCGGGCAGCCGCCGGGTCAGCCAGAAGAACAGGAACCCCGCCGCCCAGACCAGCCCGACGAAGCGGCCAAGCTGCCGGTGGCCCCATTCCCACCAGTAGATCACCTTGAACTCGGACAGGGTCATGCCGCTGTTCTGCAAGGCATATTCCGGGATCTCGCGGTACTTGTCGAACTCGGCCTCCCAGGCGGCGGCATCCAGCGGCGGCAGCGCGCCGGTGACCGGGCGCCACTCGGTGATCGACAGGCCGCTGTCGGTCAGCCGGGTCAGCCCGCCCACCGCGATCATCGCCACCACCAGCCCGAAAAGCACCGCCAGCCAGATGCGGATCGCCCGGCGGGAATCGCGCCGGCCCCGGTCGATCAGCCCGGTCTGGCGCGGCGCCGGGGCGGCGGTCTCGCCCCCGACCTCCTCGAAGATCGCACGTTTCTGGCTCATCGCATCCTCCGCCTCGGCCTGCGCCACTTCCTAGTCGCCCGGCCCCCGCCCTTCAAGCTCGCCCGCCGGGGGCCGCCGCAGCAGCTGGCGCAAGATGCCGTGAAACAGCTGCACGTCCGCGCGGGTCAGCTCCAGCCGCCCCCACATGTTGCGCAGCACCTGCTTCATGCCGGCGGCCTTGGTGTCGGGAAAGAAGAACCCCGCCTCCTCAAGCCGCGCCTCGTAATGATCGCCCAGCTTCTCGATCTCCACCGCGCGGGCCGGCTCGGTGCCCGCGTATTCCATTCGCGCGGCCTCGCCCGCCTCGGCCTGCCGGCGCCACTCGTAGGCGGTCAGCAGCGCGCATTGCGCGAGGTTCAGCGAGGGAAACTCCGGATTCACCGGGACAGAGACGATGGCGCTGGCGCGGGCGATGTCGTCGTTCTCCAGTCCGGCGCGCTCGGGGCCGAACAGCACCGCCACCTTCTCGCCCCGCGCGATGCGGGCATGGGCCTCGGCCATCGCCGCCTCGGGGGTCAGCACCCGCTTGGTCAGGTCGCGTCCCCGCGCGGTGGTGGCGAAGACGCAGGTGCAGTCCGCCACCGCCTCGGCCGTGGTGGGATGCACCCCGGCAGCGTCCAGCAGCCGCCCGGCGCCGCTGGCCATGGCCGCGGCCTTGGGGTTGGGCCAGCCGTCCCGCGGCGCCACCAGCCGCATCCGCTCCAGCCCGAAGTTCAGCATGGCACGCGCGGCGGCGCCGATGTTCTCGCCCATCTGCGGGCGCACCAGCACGAAGATCGGCTGGCCCTGGGTCGTGGCGGTCCTGGTCATGGCGGCATCCTGTCGGCAAACGGGCGCCACGGTGTAGTCCCGCCCCGCCCCGAGGGCAAGCCGGGCGCAGGGCAGGCCCGGTGCAGGCGGAGGCCACGCATGCCGCGCACCCCGTAGCCAATCCCCGCGCGGGGCGCTATAGCGGCGCGAAGCCCCGAGGAGACCGCCGATGGCCGAGACAGAGCAGCCGCAGATCTACCTGATCACCCCGCCCGAGATCGACCTCGAGACCTTCCCGAACCGCCTCGCCGCGGTGCTGGACACGGTGCCCGTCGCCTGCGTCCGCCTCGCCCTCGCCAGCACCGAGGAGGACCGCCTGCTGCGCGCCGGCGACGCCCTGCGCGAGGTGGCCCACGGCCGCGACGTGCCGCTGGTGCTGGACCGCCACTGGCAGATCGCCGAGCGTCTCGGCCTCGACGGCGTGCACCTGCTCGACGGCGCCCGCCAGGTCCGCGCCGCCCGCAAGGCGCTCGGCACCGACGCCATCGTCGGCGCCTACGCCGGCGCCTCCCGGCACGAAGGTCTTGCGGCGGGCGAGGCCGGGGCCGACTACGTCGCCTTCGGCCCCTGCGCCGCCTCCGCCCTCGGCGACGGCAGCTTCGCCGAGGAAGACCTCTTCGCCTGGTGGTCCGAGATGATCGAGGTGCCGGTGGTGGCCGAGGGCGCGCTGACGCCCGACCGGCTGGCCACGCTGGCCCCCATGGCCGACTTCTTCGGCATCGGCCCCGAGATCTGGGACGAGGACGACCCCGCTGCCGCCCTCTCCCGCCTCGCCGCCGCCATCCTGTGACACCCCGCCGCGGCCCCGCGCCGCTTTCCCCGCCCCGCCGCGCGCCCTAGGTAGCCCGCCATGGTCCGGCAACATTTCTCCCACGTGCGGCACTGGGTCTTCGACCTGGACAACACGCTCTACCCGCCCGAGGCGCGGCTCTTCGAACATATCCAGGCGAAGATGAACGCCTGGGTGATGCGCGAGCTTGGCGTCGATGCCGCCGAGGCCGACCGCCTGCGCGCCCATTACTGGCGCGAGCACGGCACCACCCTCGCGGGCCTGATGACCCACCACCGCGCCGACCCCTGGACCTACCTGCGGGAGGTCCACGACATCCCCATGGACACGCTCACCCCCGACCCGGTGCTCGCCGCCGCCATCGCCGCCCTGCCCGGCCGCCGCATCGTCTACACCAACGGCGACGCGGAATACGCCGCCCGGGTGCTGAAGGCCCGCGGCCTCACGGACGTCTTCGACGCGGTCTACGGGGTGGAACACGCGAACTGGCTGCCCAAGCCGCAGGCCGCCGCCTTCGACCGGGTCTTCGCCGCCGCCGCGCTCGACCCGGCCACCGCCGCGATGTTCGAGGACGATATCCGCAACCTCGCCGTGCCCCACGGGCTGGGCATGCGCACCGTCCACGTCGCGCCCCTCGCCGACCCGCAGCCTCACGTGCACCACCACACCCGGGACCTGCCGGGCTTCCTGGCGATGCTGCAATGACGCCGGCGCGGGTGGACGTCTTCGTCTCCGGCGGCGGCATCGCGGGCCTCGCCGCCGCCGCCGCCTTCTCCCGCGCCGGCTTCTCGGTCCTGCTCGCCGACCCCGGCCCCGACCCCGGCCCCGACCCGGCGACCGCGGACCCCGCCGACACCCGCTCCACCGCCTTCCTCACACCGGCGCGCGAGCTGCTGGACCGCGCCGGCCTCTGGGACGGCCTCGCCCCCCACGTGGTGCCCCTCGACGCCCTGCGCATCGTCGATGCCGAGGGCGAGCCGCCCCGCCTCGTCACCAGCCGCACCTTCCGCCCCCAGGACCTCGGGGAAGAGCACTTCGGCTGGAACCTCCCCAACGCCCTCACCCGCCGCCACCTCGCCGCCGCGCTGGCCGCCCGCGACGGGGTGACGCTCGCCTGGAACACCGGCTTCTCCGCCCTGCTCGCCCGCACCGCCGAAGCCCGCGTGACCCTCGCGGACGGCCGCCGCCTCGCCGCCCGCCTCGCCGTGGCCGCCGACGGCGCCGCCTCGCCCCTGCGCGAGGCCGCCGGCATCGGCGCGCGCACCTGGCGCTACGGCCAGACTGCCTTCGCCTTCACCGCCAGCCACGCCGAACCCCACGCCAATGTCTCGACCGAGATCTACGACGCCGGCGGCGCCTTCACCACGGTGCCGCTGGCGGACACCCCCGAGGGCCCCGCCTCCGCCATCGTCTGGATGAACGACGCCCGCCGGGCCGAGGACCTCGCCGCCCTGCCCCCCGAGGCCTTCGACGCCGCCCTCACCGCCCGCGCCTGCGCCCTGCTGGGCCCCATGCGCCGCACCGGCCCCATGGGGCGCTGGCCCGTCGTCACCCGCACCGCCGACCGCCTGACGGCCGAGCGCGTGGCGCTGGTTGCCGAGGCCGCCCACGTCCTGCCCCCGATCGGTGCCCAGGGCCTGAACACCTCGCTGCTGGACATCGCCGCCCTCGCCGCCCTGGCCGAGGAAACCCCCGCCGCCCTCGGCACCCCGGCGATGCTCACCCGCTACGCCGCCCGCCGCGCCGGCGACATCGCTGCTCGCGCCCGCGCCATCGACTTCTACAACCGCCTCTGCCGCTCGGGCGAACCCGCCGCCCGCACCCTGCGCCGCGCCGGCCTGCAGCTGCTCCACGACACCCCCGCCCTGCGCCGCGCTGCCATGCGCGCCGGCATCGGCCCCACCTGACA
>JBLXFD010000052.1:0-12201 GCA_048262455.1 Rhodobacter sp. | reverse complement strand
AGCGCCAGCCCGCCGGGACGGGCAGGCGCTCGCCCCGCGCCTTCGGCTTGTTCGGGGCGCATCAGCGCTTCGTTCGAATGAGGCGCGGCGCACCAATGCGAAACGCGCTTTCGGCTTGGCCCGGGGCGCATCGGCGCACCACCCGGACAAACCCGTAGGGCGGGGTTCACCCCGCCACCACCCCACCACCTAATCGATCCGTGCGAACCCCACGATCAGCTGCCGCAGCCCCAGCGCCGCCCCTGCAAGGATGGCGGCGAAGGTCACGGGCGCCGACCAGGCCAGCAGCGAGAAGGCGGAAATCCCCTGGCCGATGGTGCAGCCCACCGCCAGCACCGCGCCGCAGCCCATCAGGGCGGCGCCGCCGATCTGCCGGGTCAGCTCTCGCGGGTCCTCGCAGGCTTCCCAGCGGAACTGCCCGCGCCAGATCGACCCCAGCAGCGCCCCCGCCAGCACCCCGCCGACAGATCCGACGCCGAAGCTCAGGCTGTTGCCCGAGGCGGTCATCGCATAAAGCAGCGTCTCACCCACCGGCGCGGCGAAGCTGTGCGATCCGACCCCGAGCCCGCCGAACCCGGTGGCGGCGATCCAGGCGGTGCCGGCCCAGCCAGAGGTCACCGCCAGCCCCACCGCCGCGCCCCAGAGCGCGGGGCCCGGCCGGTCGAGGAAGGCGCGCGAGGCCAGCGAGACCGCCAGCAGCAGCGCCCCTGCGGCAAGCCCCACCACGGTCACCGGCAGCCCGGTCCAGCCGCCGATGTCGTGGGCGATGCCCGGCGGGCTGGCGGCGGGCAGGGGCGGGAACAGCGCCACGCGCGCCCATGCCAGCGGGCCCGAGAGGGTGACGTAGGCCGCCAGCCCCATCACCATCACGATCACGAAGGCCCGCAGGTCGCCGCCCCCCAGCCGCGCCAGCGCGCCGAAGCCGCAGTTGCCCGCCAGCGCCATGCCGTAGCCGAACATCAGCCCGCCCAGCACCGAGGCGGCGGGATACCAGGCCTGTCCGAGATAGAGGGTCCGGGTCTCCGGCAGCCAGCCCGCGGCGATCAAAGCGAAGCTGCCGAGGATGGCGGTGCCGATGGCAACGCCCCACATCCGCATCCGCAGGCTGCTTTCCTGGTACAGCAGGTCCTCGATCGCGCCGAGGGTGCAGAAGCGGCCCAGCCGCGCCGCCAGCCCCAGCACGAGGCCGCCGGCCAACCCGACCAGAGCCGCCAGCGCGGTGTCGCCCATCATGTCCAGCATCGGCCGACCTCCCCCTGCCTGCCGTGGTTACGTCTCGCCTTGCGTCGAAGCCTCCTCCGCTTCGGCGCAGAACATCGCGTGGATCAGCTCCAGCATCTTGCGGGGCCGGTCGTCGGCGAGCGAGTAGAAGATCGTCTTGCCCACCCGGCGCGGCGTCACCAGCCCCTCCAGCCGCAGGCGGGCCAGTTGCTGGGACACCGCCGCCTGCCGCGCGGACAGGAGTTCCTCCAGCTCGGTGACGGAACGCTCGCCCTGCACCAGGTGGCACAGGATCATCAGCCGGCCCTCGTGGCTGAGCGCCTTCAGGAAGGCCGCGGCCTCCAGCGCGCTGTCGGCCATGCGGTCCATTTCCTCCGCGGTCATCGCCGGCAGGGCGTCGGTTATGTCGGGCTGGGCGCTCATGCCGGCGGCTCCGTGGCGCCGTGCCGGGCAAGCAGCGCGCCGAGCACGCCCCAGAAGAAGTCCTCGCCGGGATAGCCCTCGATCCGGTCCAGTTCCTGCCCGTCCCGCAGCAGCACGAAGGTCGGGGTGAAGACCGCCGGGCGCGCCAGCGTCACGTCCTCGGGCAGCGCGTCATGGATGTCGTGCCGGCGCAGCGGCGCGGTGCGGCCCTCGGCGGTCTTGTCATAGGCATCGCCCACCTGCGCCTCCCAGCGCTCGCAGTAGATGCAGCCCTCCTGGTCGATCATCAGCAGCTCGAACGGCGCGTCTGTACCCTCCTCCGCGCGCAGCACGGAAGGGGCAGGCATGGCGGCGAGGCCCAGCACTGCGGCCAGACCAGTCAGGGCAAGGCGTCGCTTCATTACGGATCCGATTGACGTTGCGCTTTCATACAACGTAATCTGAATGTGTGAATTGATCAAGGACAGCCCATTGCCTTTCGATGTCTCCTACGCGGGCGCGGCGCTGGCGGGGCTTCTGGCCTTCTTCACCCCCTGCATGCTGCCGATGGTTCCCTTCTACCTCAGCTACATGGCGGGCATCTCGATGTCCGAATTGCGGGGCGAGGGATCGGACGGCGCCGCCATCGCGCCGGGGGCGCAGCGGCGGCTGGTGACCTCGGCGGCGATGTTCGCGCTGGGGGTCACGACAATCTTCGTGCTGATGGGGCTGGGGGCGACGGCGCTGGGGCAGACCTTTGCCCAGTGGCGCCAGCCGCTCAGCTATCTCGCGGCGGCGGTGATCTTCGTGTTCGGGCTGCACTTCCTCGGGGTGATCCGCATCGGGTTCCTCTACCGCGAGGCGCGGGTGGAATCGCGTGCCGATCCCTCGACGATCGCGGGGGCCTACCTGATGGGCCTTGCCTTCGGCTTCGGCTGGACCGCCTGCGTGGGCCCGGTGCTGGCGACGATCCTGATGATCGCCTCGGGGATGGGCGAGCTGTGGCGCGGCGGCGCGCTGCTGGCGGTCTTCGGGCTGGGCATGACCGCGCCCTTCGTGGTGGCCGCCTTCTTCGCGCGGCCCTTCCTGGGCTGGCTGCAGCGCAACCGGGCGCTGATGGGCAAGGTGGAAAAGGTGATGGGCGTGATGCTGATCATCTTTGCGGTCCTGATCGCGACGGATACAATCAACCTGATTGCCAATGCCATGATCGAGTGGTTCCCCGCGTTCCAGTCGATCGGCTGAGAAAGATGAGGCAAAGATGCGAAACCTGCTGTCCCTGATCCTGCTGCCGCTGATGCTGTTGGGCACCGCGCCCGCGGGCGCCGCCACGCTGGGCGACGACGGCCTGCACAAGACCGACTGGATGCGCGAGACCTTCAAGGACCTGCGCGAGGACCTGGAAGAGGCCAACGCCGAGGGCAAGCGCCTGCTGGTGCTGATCGAGCAGCGCGGCTGCATCTACTGCACCAAGATGCACGAGGAGGTGTTCCCGCGCCCCGAGATCACCGGGTACATCGAGGACAACTACTTCGTGGTGCAGATCAACCTGCACGGCTCGACCGAGATCGTCGACTTCGACGGCGAGGCGCTGGAGGAGCGCGAGGCGGTGCGCAAGTGGGGCACGCTGTTCACCCCGACGATGATGTTCCTGCCGAAGGAAGTCACCGAGGACGTAAGCGCGGCGCGGGCGGCGGTGACGGTGATGCCCGGGGCCTTCGGGCCGGGGACCACGCTGGACATGCTGACCTGGGTGGCCGAGGAACGCTACCTCGACCAGTCCGAGGAGGACTTCCAGCGCTACCACGCGCGGATGATCCAGGAACGCGACAACGGGCGCACCGACTGAACTTCGACTGAACACCGACTGAACCGGTCGGGTCCAAGTCGGCGCGGCACATCAAATTATTCATGTTCGTGAATTTGTAGTTGCGCGACGAGGGCCGCGCGTCTAGCGTAACGGGAATGTCATTCGGGGAGGAACCATGAAGCAAGGGATTCTGTGTGCCGCCGTTTTCGGCCTGGCTGCCGGCATGGCGCAAGCCGAGGGAACCGCGCCCATGGACGTGGTCTACGAGGATGGCGCCGTGGCGGCATCGCTCAGCGGCCAGCCGGGCGATCCCGAGGCGGGGCGCGAGGTGATGGTCACCCGGGGGCTGGGCAACTGCGTCGCCTGCCACCAGGTCGGCGCGCTCGAGGCCGTGCCGTTCCACGGAGAGGTCGGACCGCCGCTTGACGGCGTCGGCGACCGCTGGAGCGAGCAGGAACTGCGCGGCATCGTCGCCAACGCAAAGATGATGTTCGAGGGCTCGATGATGCCCTCGTTCTACAAGACCACCGGGTACATCCGTCCCGGCAACGCGTTCACCGGCAAGGCCGGCACCGAACCGCTGGAGCCGCTGCTGTCGGCGCAGCAGATCGAGGACGTGGTCGCCTACCTGCTGACGCTCAAGGAGTGACGGGCGGCCGCATGGCCGGACCCGGCGGGAAGATCGAGGAGAGAAGAGACATGACACTGACACGACGTGAAGCCCTGGCGCTCGGCGCCGGCGCCGCGGGCGCGGCCCTGCTGCCCTTCGGCGCCTTCGCGGCCACCGGGGAAGAGGCCATCGCGGCCTTCACCGGCGGCGCAGAGGTGGGCGAGGGCGACATCACGCTGACCGCCCCCGAAATCGCCGAGAACGGCAACACCGTTCCGATCTCGGTCGAGGCGCCCGGCGCCGAATCGATCATGGTGCTGGCGCTGGGCAATCCAAACCCGGACGTCGCCACCTTCAACTTCGGGCCGCTCGCGGGCACCCACATGGCTTCCACCCGGATCCGGCTTGCCGGCACCCAGGACGTGGTTGCCGTGGCAAAGCTGCAGGACGGCAGCTTTGTGAAGGCCTCGCAGACGGTCAAGGTCACCATCGGCGGCTGCGGCGGCTGATCAGAGGAGAACGACAGAATGGCAGAAGGTGTAAAACCTCGCGTGAAGGTTCCCTCGAAGGCTAGCGCCGGAGAGGTCATCACGATCAAGACGCTGATCAGCCACGACATGGAATCGGGCCAGCGCAAGGACAGCGACGGCAATCCGATCCCGCGCTCGATCATCAACCGCTTCGTCTGCGCCTTCAACGGCGAGACGGTGATCGACGTGACGCTCGAGCCGGCGATCTCCACCAACCCGTATTTCGAGTTCGAGGCGAAAGTACCGGAAGCAGGTGATTTCACCTTCACCTGGTACGACGACGACGGCTCGGTCTACGAGGAGACCAAGGCGATCACGGTCGGCTGAGCTGCCGGCGCAGAGGGAGGATCACATGACAAGAACCACGAAGACCCGCGCCGTCACCGCCATCTCGCTGGGGCTCGCGCTCTGCGCGGGACCGGCGCTGGCCGGGCCGGACGAGGACCAGCTGGTCGTCAACGGCGAGATCGAGATCGTCACCGAGGTCGAGGCCCCGGCGCACATGGAGAACATGAGCACGCTCTACTCCGGCTGGCGGTTCCGGTCCGACGAGACCCAGGCGCTGCAGATGGACGACTTCGAGAACCCCGGCATCATCGGGGTCGAGAACGCCATGGAAGCCTGGGAAACGGCCGAGGGCAGCGAGGACAAGTCCTGCGCCTCCTGCCACGAGGACGTCGAGAAGATGGCGGGCGTCAAGGCGGTCTATCCCAAGTGGAACGAAGAGGCCGGCGCGGTTCGCACCATCGAGATGCAGATCAACGACTGCCGCACCACCCGCATGGGTGCCGAGGAGTGGAAGTACAACGGCGGCGACATGACCGACATGGTCGCGCTGCTGGCCTCGGTCTCTCGCGGGATGCCCGTCAACGTGGCGATCGACGGCCCGGCCCAGTCCACCTGGGAGATGGGCAAGGAGATCTACTATACCCGCTACGGGCAGCTGGAGCTGGCCTGCGCGAACTGCCACGAGGACAACTGGGGCAACATGATCCGCGCCGACCACCTGAGCCAGGGGCAGATCAACGGCTTCCCGGTCTACCGGCTGAAGAACACCAAGCTGAACACGGTGCACGACCGGTTCCGTGGCTGCGTGCGCGACACGCGGGCGGAAACCTTCGCCGTCGGCTCGCCGGAGTTCGTGGCGCTGGAGCTGTACGTCGCCTCGCGCGGCAACGGCCTGTCGGTCGAGGGCCCCTCGGTCCGCAACTGAACCACGGCCCGCGCCGGCTTCCCGGCGCGGGCTTTTTCGTCTCCGTTTGATGATATTCACGCCTGTGCATGTGACCCCGGCGCAGGTGCGGAAGGAGGATCCATGATCTCGCGTCGCGATTTCCTACAGGTCGGCATGGCCGCCTCGGCGCTTTACGGTGCCTCGGGCTTCGGCAACTGGTCCCGGCTGGCGGCGCAGCAGGCGTTGACGCAGGACCAGCTGCTGCAGTTCGACACCTTCGGCAACGTCTCCCTGATCCACCTGACCGACATCCACGCCCAGATGAAGCCGGTGTATTTCCGCGAGCCGGAGATCAACATCGGCGTCGGCCCCAACCGCGGCGAGGTGCCCCACGTCACCGGGCAGGACTTCATGCGGCTGTACGGGATCGAGCCCGGCAGCCCCGCCGCCTACGCGCTGACCTACAACGATTTCGTCGCGCTGGCGAAGGGCTATGGCCGCCTTGGCGGCCTCGACCGCATCGCCACCGTGGTGCAGGCGATCCGCGCCGACCGGCCCGATGCGCTGCTGCTGGACGGCGGCGACACCTGGCAGGGCTCCTACACCACCTGGCACACCGAAGGGCAGGACATGGTCAACACCATGAGCCTGCTGAAGCCCGACGCGATGACCTTCCACTGGGAATTCACGCTGGGCACCGAGCGGGTGACCGAGCTGGTCGAGGGGCTGTCCTTCGACGCGCTGGGGCAGAACATCTTCGACGCCGAGTGGGACGAGCCGGCAGAGCTGTTCAAGCCCTACCAATTCTACGAGACCGGCGGCGTCAAGGTGGCGGTGATCGGGCAGGCCTTCCCCTATACGCCCATCGCCAACCCCTCGTGGCTGTTCCCCGAGTACAGCTTCGGCATCCGCGACGAGAACATGCAGCAGATGGTCGACGAGGTCCGCTCGCAGGGCGCCGAGCTGGTGGTCTGCCTGTCGCACAACGGCTTCGACGTCGACAAGAAGATGGCCGGCGTGGTCAAGGGCATCGACGTCATCCTGTCGGGCCACACCCACGACGCGCTGCCCGAACCGGTGCTGGTGGGCGAGACGATCATTGTCGCCAGCGGCTCGCACGGGAAGTTCGTCAGCCGCGTCGACCTTGATGTGCGCGACGGCCGGATGATGGGCTTCCGCCACAAGCTGATCCCGATCTTCGCCGACGTGATCGCCCCCGAGCCGGTGATGACGGCGGCGGTGGAGGCAGAGCGCGCGCCCTTCCTCGACCAGCTGACCGAGGTCATCGGCACCACCGACACCACGCTTTACCGACGCGGCAACTTCAACGGCAGCTGGGACGACCTGATCTGCGACGCCCTGCTGCAGGAGCGCGAGGCCGAGATCGCCCTGTCCCCCGGCGTGCGCTGGGGCCCCTCGCTGATCCCCGGCCAGGAGATCACCCGAGAGGACATCTGGGCCATGACCGCCATCACCTACGGCGAGGCCTACCGCACCGAGATGACAGGCGAGTTCCTGAAGGTGGTGCTGGAGGACGTGGCCGACAACATCTTCAACCCCGATCCCTACTACCAGCAGGGCGGGGACATGGTGCGCGTGGGCGGGCTTGCCTACCGCATCGACGTGACCAAGCCGCAGGGACAGCGCATCAGCGACCTGACGCTGCTGCCCACCGGCGAGGCGATCGACCCGGCGCGCAGCTACGTGGTGGCCGGCTGGGCCAGCGTGAACGAGGGCACCGAGGGCCCGCCGATCTGGGACGTGGTCGAGGCGCACGTGCGCCGTCTGGGCACCGTCACGCTGGAAAACGTGGACACCGTGGTGGTCGAGGGCGGCTGACGCCCCGACCGTCTGACAACCCGATCTGAAGGAGGCTGTAGGGATGACCCGACAGGTTGAACTGTCGCGCCGCGCGCTGTTGCGCAGCGGTGTGGCCATGGCAGGCGCGGCGGCAGGGACCGTCGCCGCAACGGCAGCAGGGGCGGCAGAGCCTGACCCGCTGATCACCGAGGTGCAGGACTGGGCGCGCAGCCTGGGCGACGGCGTCGACGCGGTCCCCTACGGCATGCCGATCCGGTTCGAATCCGATGTGGTGCGCCGCAACGTGGAGTGGCTGACGGCCGACACCATCAGCTCGATCAACTTCACGCCGATCCACGCCCTGGACGGCACCATCACGCCCCAGGGCGCGGCCTTCGAGCGGCACCACTCTGGCGCGATCGAGCTGGCCAAGACGGACTACCGCCTGATGCTGAACGGGCTGGTCGAGCGGCCGCTGGTCTTCACCTACGAGGATCTGGAACGCTTCCCGCGGGAAAGCCACGTCTACTTCTGCGAATGCGCCGCCAACTCCGGCATGGAATGGGCGGGCGCGCAGCTGAACGGCGCGCAGTTCACCCACGGCATGATCCACAACATGGAATACATCGGCGTCCCGCTGCGCCTGCTGCTGCGCGAGGCCGGTGTCTCGCCCGAGGCAAGCTGGATCTTCGTCGAGGGCGCCGACGCTTCCTCCAACGGCCGCTCCATCCCGATGGAAAAGGCGCTGGACGACGTGCTGGTGGCCTTCAAGGCCAACGGCGAGGCGCTGCGCAAGGAACACGGCTACCCGGTGCGACTGGTTGTGCCGGGCTGGGAGGGCAACCTCTGGATCAAGTGGCTGCGCCGGATCGAGGTCATGGACCGCCCGGTGGAAAGCCGCGAGGAAACCTCGAAGTACACCGACACCCTCGCCGACGGCACCAGCCGCAAGTGGACCTGGGTGATGGACGCCAAGTCGGTCATTACCTCGCCCAGCCCGCAGTCGCCGATCCCGCACGGACCGGGGCCGCTGGTGATCACCGGCCTCGCATGGTCGGGCCGCGGCGCGATCGAGCGGGTGGACGTCTCCATCGACGGCGGCGCCAACTGGACCACCGCGCGCCTTGCGCGGCCCGGAGAGCCGATGGCGCTGTCGCGCTTCTACCTCGACATCGACTGGGACGGCTCCGAGATGCTGCTGCAGTCGCGGGCGGTGGACGAGACGGGGTACGTCCAGCCCACCAAGGACGCCCTGCGCGAGGTGCGCGGGCTGAACTCCATCTACCACAACAACGGCATCCAGACATGGTGGGTAAAGAAGAACGGGGAGGCGGAGAATGTCGAGGTTTCTTGAGATAGGGGCCTTCGGCGGCACCGCGCTGATGCTGCTGGTGGCCTATAACGTCGCCGACCGGAACGTCACCCGCGTCACCGGCCTGCCGGACCGCACCGACTACATCGCCGAATACGTGGCCCGCCACAGCCTGATGGCCGCCTCGGCCGCGGACGGGCAGGTGGAAAGCCCGCTGGGCCTTGGCCGCGTCGCGCTGCCAGCGGAAATCGCCGCCTGGGATGTGGACGTGACGCCGGACGGGCAGGGGCTGCCCGAGGGTTCGGGCGACGCCATGACCGGAGAGCCGATCTTCGAGGCCAAGTGCGCGGCCTGCCACGGCTCCTTCGCCGAGGGCATCGACAACTGGCCCGAGCTGGCCGGCGGCATGGGCACTCTGGCCGACGACGACCCGGTCAAGACGGTGGGCAGCTACTGGCCGCACCTGTCGACCGCCTGGGACTACATCCACCGCTCGATGCCCTTTGGCGACGCGCAAAGCCTGACGGATGACGAGGTCTACGCGATCCTCGCCTACATCCTCTACTCGAACGACCTGGTGGAGGACGACTTCGTGCTGGACGCGGCCTCGCTTGCCGCCTTCGAGATGCCGAACGCCGAGGGCTTCGTCATCGACGACCGGGACGAGACCGAGCTGCCGGATTTCACTGGCGAGGCCTGCATGACGGGCTGCAAGGAGAACGTCGAGATCACCATGCGCGCCACGGTTCTGGACGTGACCCCGGAAGAGGCCGCGGCCGCCGTGCCGCCGATCCCCGAGCCGGAGGTGGAGCAGGTGGAGACCGCCGCGAACGAGGCGCCCGCCGATCCCGCGCCCGCCGCCGCGCCTGAAGCCGCAGTCAAGCCCGCCGCCGAAGCTGCAGCCGAACCCGCCGCCGCGGACCCCGAGCTGATCGCCGCCGGCGAGAAGGTGTTCCGCAAGTGCAAGGCCTGCCACGAGGCGGGCCCCGGGGCGCGCAACCGCTCTGGCCCGGCGCTGGAGGCGGTGCTTGGCCGCACCATCGGCTCGGTCGAGGGCTTCCGCTATTCCAAGGTGTTCCAGGAGATGCACGACGCGGGCAAGACCTGGACCGAGGACTCGCTGGCAGAGTTCCTTGCCGACCCCCGCGGCTATGCCCGCGGCACGCGGATGTCCTTCAAGGGCCTCGACGATCCCCAGGACGTGGCCGCGCTGATCGCCTGGCTCGACTCGCTGGCCGAATGACGCGATGCTGGCGGGGCACCCGTCCCGCCAGCCAAAAAGGGAGATTGCCATGCGCCTGATGCCCGTACTTGCCGCCACGCTACTGCTGACGCTCCCGGCCGCCGCGCAGGACAGCGCCAGCGGCGCGGTGGCCTACGACAGCCCCGACAGCTACGACGACACGCTTTTCGCGCTGGAAAATGCGATCATCGGGCAGGGGCTGGTGGTCGATCACGTCTCGAACGTGGGCGAGATGCTGGAACGCACCGGCGCCGACCTCGGCTCTGACGTCAAGGTCTTCGACAATGCGGCGGTCCTGCAATTCTGTTCGGCCGTGCTGTCGCGGAAGGTGATGGAGGCCGACCCGCTGAACATCGCCCATTGCCCCTACGGTGTCTTTATCCTCGAACGCGAGGGCCAGGTGCAGGTCGGCTACCGCGCTCTGCCCGAAGGGCCGATGCAGGAGGTCCAGGACCTGCTGGACACCATCGCCCGCGAGGCCGCCGGGCAGTAACCGCGCCGCCCGGTTGGTGCCGGAACGCCGCCGATCCGGCCGCCCGGGCGCCATCGTTTCCCGCCCGGCACCGTCGCCGCCCCGGCCGTTGCCCCGCGCCGCGCCGCCCGGCATACCAAGCATCTTGGGCTGGAGGCAGGGCAGATGGCACAAATGGACCGCACCATCGGGAGCGTGTTCAAGATCACCGCCGTCAAGGGGGTGGGTCTGCTGCTGACGCTTGCCCTGACGGCGCTGCAGGCGGCCGCCTTCGGCACCTCGGCGGCGGCGGATGCGTTCTTTTTCGCCCGCCAGACCCTGTCCAGCGCCGGATCGCTGCTGGAGGGATGGCTCAACAAGATCATGGTGCCCGTCTTCCTCGCCGCCGCCGCGGGAGAGCCGGCGGTGATGCGGCGCGGGCTGTGGCGGCTGGCGCTGGTCTGGGGCGGCGGCTCTGCCCTGCTGGCCGGGCTGGCGGTGCTGGGAGCGCCCTGGCTGGTGGGTCTGCTGGCGCCGGGGTTCGACGGAGAGCGACTGGAGCTGGCGGTGCTGGTGTTCCGCATCCTCGCCGCGGGCCTGCCCCTGACCATCGTTGCCGCGCTTTTCGCCGCCCTGCATTATTCCCGCCGCCGCTTCGGGCTTGCCACCTTCGCGACCCTGATGCCCCGGCTGGCGGCACTGGCCGGCTTTGCCGTGGCGGGGCTGGGGCTGAGCGTGGCGGGGCTGGCCTGGTGGCTGGTAGCGGGCATGGCGGCAACGGCGGCGGTGACGGGCTACACCGCCTGGCGCGCGCTGGCGCGGGTCTCGGCCGATGCGCAGGCTGCCCCGGCCGCGCCCCGCACCGGGCGGCGCGGGATGGTGGTGACGACAGTGCTGATCACCCAGCTGCTGCTGGGCTGGGCCAACGCCGCGCTGGCGACCATGGGCACGGCGGGGACCGTGGCGCTGATGTTCCTGGGGCTGCGGCTGCTGAACGCCGGGCCGGGGATGACCAACACCGCCGTGAACACCGTCTATTATACAGAGTACGCCCGCGGCGCCGGCGGGGCGCAGTCGGAACAGGCCCGCCGCATCGCCGCCGGCATTCGCCTGTCGATGTTCTTCGTCTTCCCCGTGGCCGGCCTGCTGGCCTGGGGCGCGCAGCCGCTGATCGCGCTGATCATGGAGCGCGGGGCCTTCGGCGCCGCCGATACGGCGGCCATGGCGGGCTTCGTGCAGCTGATGATCCCGACGCTGGCGCTGAACGCGGTTTTCGGCTCGCTCGCCGCGGCGCTGACCGCCGACATGGCGCTGCCGGCGTTGCGGACGGCGGTGGTGGCCGGGGTGCTGGGCGTGGGCACGCGGCTGGGGGTCGGCGTGCCGCTGGTGGAAAGCATGGGGCTGACCGCGCTGGCGCTGGCGATCCTGTCGTCCTCTGCGGTGTCGGTGGTGGTCTACTACCTGCCCCTGCGCCGCGCCTTCGGGCCGCTGATGAACGCGGACGACGCGCTGGCCATGGTGCGGGCGGCGGCGGCGGCGGGGCTGGGGGCGCGGGCCGCCTGGCTGCTGCCCGACGCGCCGCTGGTGCTGCGGGTGGCGGTCTACGGCGCGGGCTTCGGGGTGGGGGGCCCGGTGCTGGCCCGGCCCG
>JBLXFD010000051.1:0-13158 GCA_048262455.1 Rhodobacter sp. | reverse complement strand
GCTCGAGGACCGCGCGCCCGGGGCCGGCCCTTTCTCCCGCGCCGCCGCGGTTCAGCCGGGCGTAGGGGCCGCGGCTCCTCAGCCCCTCGCCGACGCGGCCCTGCGGGTTCATCCCCCCGGCGCTGGCCCCCACCTCGCCGTCGGCGAGGCTGCACAGGTGCGCCGCGATGGTGGTGGAGCCGAGGTCGATGGCGAGGCCGTGGATCGGGCCTTCCCAGAAGCCGGGGTGGATGTCGAGGATACGCTCGGCGCTGTCGGCGTGGCCGCGGTGCAGGGCGACGGTGACGCACCAGTCGCCCTTGCGCAGCGCCGGTTGCAGGCGGGCGAGGACGGGCAGCGGGATGGTGAGCTGCGCGGTGTCGAGCTGCCATTGCTCGGCGAGGGCGCGCTTGAGGCGTTCGAGATCGCCTGTCGGCTCGTGCATGTCGGGCTGCTCGACCTCGACGTAATAAAGCCGGGTGGCCGGGTCCATGACCATGTCGCGGCGGGTGGCGGCCTTGCGGACCACCTGCTTGTGGACCTGGCTTTCAGGCGGCACGTCGATCACCACGTCGGACAGGATCTGCGCCTGGCAGCCGAGGCGGCGGCCGGGTTTGAGGCCGCGCAGGCGGTCGTAGCGGTCCTCGACCTCGTTGCGGGGCGAGAGCGCGCCGGGGGCGACGGTGACGCCGTGCTTGGCGAAGTCGCCCTGGCCCGGGCTGACCTGGCACTTGGAGCAGATGCCGCGGCCGCCGCAGACGCTGTCGAGATCCACCCCAAGCTGCCGCGCGGCGGTGAGCACCGGGGTGCCGGCGGGAACCCGGCCGCGCTTGCCGGAGGGGGTGAAGATGACGAGCGGGTCCATGGGGCCTCACGGGTGTTTGGGTTGGCGCGCAGCATAGCGGGCTGGCGGGCAGGGGAAAGGCGCTGCGCGACCGATCGGGGCGCGGCTGCGGCATTGGCAGCGTACGGTGGTGTAACACTTTGTAAACATTAAATTTCTTGACCTTCCGGACGGTCTTTGGTAGAAAACATGCAGGCTGGAAGAAATGGGCAAGCGGCGCTGGGGAGCCCCCCTCGGGCCGCTTTTCTGTTTCTCTCGTGCGGGGCAGCATGAGAGGCGACTTCATCATGGCTTTGATAAAGGCGAGGGACGACGGACAGGCCGACGAATGTGTCGACATGGCCGAGCGGCAGTTCCTGGATGCATTGCGTGCCGTGGAAGCGGTGACGCGGAAGATCCGGCAACAGGAGCTTGACGCGCTGGCAGAGGTGCCGAAGGCGGCCGCACATGCGGCGCAGGCGACAAAGCAACTTCTTTCGGAGAAAACACGTGTTCACGAGCTCCAGAAAAGAAACATCGGAATCGTGCGGGATTTCGCCATCGATCTCGATGCCGCAAGGGACGAGATCGGGCGCCGCCTGGCTTGCCTGCGCGCCGCCGGAGACGGCTGAGGCCTTTTTGGCGGGACTGGGGGAGGGGGCGCTGCTGGCGCTGCCCTACCTGTTCGAGTTCTGGGCATTGCCGCACCAGTTGCCGCCGGCCGGCAACTGGAAGACCTGGGCGATCCTGGGCGGGCGCGGCGCGGGCAAGACCCGCGCCGGGGCCGAGTGGGTGCGCACCATGGTCGAGGGGGCCTTGCCGCTGGACCCGGGCCGGGCCCGGCGGGTGGCGCTGGTGGGCGAGACGCTGGACCAGGTGCGGGAGGTGATGATCTTCGGCGACAGCGGGATCCTTGCCTGCTCTCCCCCGGACCGGCGGCCGGAGTGGCAGGCCACCCGGCGGCGGCTGGTCTGGCCGAACGGCGCGGTGGCGCAGGCTTTCTCGGCGCACGAGCCGGAGGCGCTGCGGGGGCCGCAGTTCGACGCGGCCTGGGCCGACGAGCTGGGCAAGTGGAAGAAGGCCGAGGCGGCCTGGGACATGCTGCAGTTCGCGCTGCGGCTGGGGGAGCATCCGCAGCAGGTGGTGACGACGACGCCGCGCAACGTGGGGGTGCTGAAGACGATCCTGGCGAACCCCTCGACGGTGCGGACCCATGCGCCGACGCAGGCGAACCGGGCTTACCTGGCGGGGAGTTTCCTGGCAGAGATCGAGGCGCGCTATGCCGGCACCCGGCTGGGGCGGCAGGAGCTGGCGGGCGAGCTGCTGGAGGAGGCCGAGGGCACCCTGTGGCCGCTGGCGCTGCTGGAGGGCGCAAGGGTGCAGGCGCCGCCGGCGCTGGACCGGGTGGTGGTGGCGGTGGACCCGCCGGTGACGGGCCACGCCGGATCGGACGCCTGCGGGATCGTGGTGGTGGGCGCGGTGATGCAGGGCCAGCCGCAGGACTGGCGGGCCTACGTGCTGGAGGATGCGAGCGTGGCGGCGGCCTCGCCCAAGGTCTGGGCCGAGGCGGCGATCGCGGCGCGGGACCGGCACGGGGCGGACCGGCTGGTGGCCGAGGTCAACCAGGGCGGCGACATGGTGGAGACCGTGCTGCGGCAGGTGGACGGGCTGGTGCCCTTCCGGGCGGTGCGGGCCCGGCACGGCAAGAGCGCGCGGGCGGAGCCGGTGGCCTCGCTTTACGAGCAGGGGCGGGTGCGGCACCTGCCCGGGCTGGGCGCGCTGGAGGAGCAGATGGGGCGGATGACCGTCCGGGGCTATGAGGGCGCGGGATCGCCCGACCGGGTGGATGCGCTGGTCTGGGCGCTGCACGACCTGATGATCGGCCCGGCGGCCGAGTACCGAAGGCCGCGGATCCGCGGGCTGGGCTGAGCGGCGGCTGAGCGGCGGACGAGCAGCGGTCCGGGGGCGGGCCGCGAATTCACGAAAGACGCAGGCGAGCGGGGGCTGATGCCCTCGCCGGGCCGGTGCCGCGCTGCGGCCGGCGGCTTCGCCTTGGCATGGAGGGACGGATGTTCGATTTCCTGAGACGGCGGGGCGCCGCGGAGGCGCCGGAGCAGAAGGCCTCGGCCACGGGGCGGGTGATGGCCTGGCCCGGCGCGGGCCGGGTGGCGGCCTGGGGGCCGCGGGACACCGCCAGCCTGACGCGGGCGGGGTTCGCGGGGAACCCGGTGGGGTTCCGGTCAGTCCGGATGATCGCCGAGGCGGCGGCGGCGCTGCCGCTGCTGTGCCAGGAGGGCGGGCGGCGCTGCGAGGACCACCCGCTGCTGGAGCTGCTGGCGCGGCCGAACCCGGCGCAGGGGCGGGCCGAGCTGCTGGAGGCGCTTTACGCCCAGCTGATGCTGAGCGGGAACGGCTATGTCGAGGCGGTGGGCGGCGAGACGGGGCTGCCGCTGGAGCTGCACGTGCTGCGCTCGGACCGGATGAGCGTGGTGCCCGGGGCGGACGGCTGGCCGGTGGGCTACGACTATGCCGTGGGGGCCAAGACGCACCGGTTCGCGGTGGGCGAGGGGGTGCCGCCGGTCTGCCACGTGCGCACCTTCCACCCGCAGGACGACCACTACGGGTTCGCGCCCATGCAGGCGGCGGCGGCGGCGGTGGAGGTGCACAACAGCGCCGCGCGCTGGTCGAAGGCGCTGCTGGACAACGCGGCGCGGCCCTCGGGGGCGATCGTGTACCGCGGCGGCGACGGGCAGGGGGCGCTGGGCGCCGACCAGTACGAGCGGCTGCAGTCGGAGATGGAGAGCTACCACCAGGGCGCGGCGAACGCGGGCCGGCCGATGCTGCTGGAGGGCGGGCTGGACTGGAAGCCGATGGGTTTCAGCCCCAGCGACATGGAGTTCCAGAAGACCAAGGAGGCGGCGGCGCGGGACATCGCGCTGGCCTTCGGGGTGCCGCCGATGCTGCTGGGGATCCCCGGGGATGCCACCTACGCCAACTACCAGGAGGCGCACCGGGCGTTCTACCGCCTGACGGTGCTGCCGCTGGCGGCGCGGGTGACGGCGGCGCTGGCGCATTGGCTGGGCGAGTTCGCCGGGGTGCCGGTGCAGCTGCGGCCCGACCCCGACCAGGTGCCGGCGCTGGCGGCGGAGCGGGACCAGCAGTGGCGGCGGGTCTCTGAGGCGGGGTTCCTGACCGAGGCGGAGAAGCGGGTGATCCTGGGGCTGCCGAGGATGGAACCGGAGGAGGGGCAAGGTGAAGGAGCGGGCGATGAGTGACTTGGAAGGGCCGGGTGCGGGGTCGGGTTTAGGGCTGGGGTCGGGGCTGGAGCGCAAGTTCTGCCGCTCCGGCAGCGACGTGGTGGTGCGCGAGGGCACGCGGATCGAGGGCTATGCCTCGGTCTTCGGGCAGGGCGACCAGGGCGGCGACGTGGTGGCGCCGGGGGCCTTTGCCGCCAGCCTTGCCGCGCGGGGCGCGGGGCGGGTGCGGATGCTGTGGCAGCACGATCCCGCGCAGCCCATCGGCGTCTGGGAGGAGGTCCGCGAGGACGGGCGCGGCCTGTACGTCAAGGGCCGGCTGCTGACCGAGGTGGCGCGGGGCCGCGAGGCGGCGGCGCTGCTGGAGGCGGGGGCGATCGACGGGCTGTCGATCGGCTACCGCACCGTGAAGGCCGAGCGTGACGGCAAGGGCCGGCGGCTGCTGACGCAGGTGGAGCTTTGGGAGGTGTCGCTGGTGACCTTCCCGATGCTGCCCGAGGCGCGGGTGGGCCGCGGCGCCAAGGCGCAGGCCGCCGGCGAGGGGCCCGAGGGCGCGCTGCTGCGCGAGGTGGCGGCGGCGCTGGAAGCGGCGCGGGGCGAGTTGGGCGGCGCGGGGCGCGCCCGGAAGGAGAAGCGATGAGCAAGAGCGAATGCAAGAGCGGCGCGGCGGGCATGGATGCCACGCCCGCCGCGGCGGTGAAGGCGGCGCTGGCCGGCTTCGTGGCGGACCTGGGTGCGTTCCGGGCCGAGGTGGAAACGAAACTTCAATCACAGGAAGAGCGAGTGATGATGCTTGATCGGAAATCCCTGATGCGCGCCCGCCCGGCGCTGGCCACGGCTGCCGAGGCCGAGCCGCCCCATGCCAAGGCCTTTGCCGCCTACGTGCGCAACGGCGACGACGACCAGCTGCGCGGGCTGGCGATGGAGGGCAAGGCGATGTCCAGCGCGGTGGCCGGCGATGGCGGCTACCTTGTGGACCCGCAGACCTCGGCGACGATCCAGGGCGTGCTGAACGCCACCGCCAGCCTGCGGCAGGTGGCCAGCGTGGTGAACGTGGAGGCGACCAGCTATGACGTGCTGATCGACACCACCGAGACCGGCGCCGGCTGGGCCAGCGAGAGCGACCCGGCGGCCGAGACCGGCACCCCCTCGATCGAGCGGATCGTGATCCCGCTGCACGAGCTGAGCGCGCTGCCCAAGGTGTCGCAGCGGCTGCTGGACGACAGCGCCTTCGACATCGAGAGCTGGCTGGCCGGCCGGGTGGCAGAGAAGTTCGCGCGGGCCGAGGCGGCCTCGTTCGTGAACGGCAACGGCGCGGACAAGCCCACCGGGTTCCTGACCTACCCGACCGCCGCGGCCGGGACCGAGACCTGGGGCGAGATCGGTTCGGTCAAGACCGGGGTGGCGGGGGACTTTGCCGCCAGCGGTCCTGCGGATGCCATCGTCGACCTGGTCTATGCGCTGGGCGCGCAGTACCGGGCCAACGCGACCTTCGTGATGAACTCGAAGACCGTGGGCGCGGTGCGCAAGCTGAAGGACGCGGACGGGCGCTTCCTGTGGTCGGATGGTCTTGCGGCGGGCGAGCCGGCGCGGCTGATGGGCTACCCGGTGCTGGTGGCCGAGGACATGCCGGACATCGCCGCGGGGGCCTCTGCCATCGCCTTCGGTGATTTCGCGGCCGGTTACACCATTGCCGAGCGTCCCGACCTGCGGGTGCTGCGCGATCCCTTCAGCGCCAAGCCGCACGTGCTGTTCTACGCCACCAAGCGGGTGGGCGGCGACGTGAGCGACTTTTCCGCGATCAAGGTCCTGAAGTTCGCCGTCTGACCTTTCAGGCGGTGACGGCCGCGCCCGGTCCCTGACGGGGCGGGCGCGGTGCGGGCGCGCGCCGGTGGTCCGTGCTGTCTAGCTGCTTTCCTCTGTCCGAGCGGTGCGGCGGCGGCGCGCGCCCCTTTTCCTGTTGTCCCTCCGGCCCTGCGCCGGAGCGGCGGATTGCGAATGCGGAGACCAAACATGATGTTACTCGAGCTGACCGGGGTTCCTGACCCGGCGCTGCCGGTCGCGTCCTTCAAGGACCATCTGCGGCTGGGCAGCGGATTCGCCGACGACGGGCTGCAGGACGAGCTGCTGCGGGCCTACCTGCGGGCGGCCATGGCAGCGATCGAGGCGCGGACCGGCAAGGTGCTGCTGGCGCGCGACTTTTCCTGGTCGGTGGACGGCTGGCGCGAGCTGGGGGCGCAGGCGCTGCCGGTGGCGCCGGTGACGGGCGTGAGCTCGGTCAAGCTGGTGGACCGGGCGGGGGCCGAGACGGCGGTGGCGCCGGAGCTGTACCGGCTGCGGGCCGACAGCCAGCGGCCGAAGCTGGTCTCGACCAGGATGCACCTGCCGCTGATCCCGCACCAGGGCACCGCCGAGGTGGTGTTCACGGCGGGGTTCGGCCCGGCCTGGGACGACCTGCCGGCGGACCTGTCGCAGGCGGTGCTGCTGCTGGCGGCGCATTACTACGAGCATCGCACCGCGGTGCTGGCCGGCGAGCGGCCGATGCCCTTCGGGATCAGCATCCTGATCGATCGCTACCGTTCCATCCGCCTGTTCGGCGAGGGCGCCCGATGAGCCGGGTGGCGCTGACCCGGCAGCTGGTGCTGGAGACGCCGCAGCGGGTGGCGGACGGCGCGGGCGGGTATGCCGAGAGCGGGCGGGAGCTGGGGCGGCGGTGGGCCGTCGTGAAGGCCGGCAGCGGGCGCGAGGCCCTGGCGGCGGGGCTGCCGGTGGGGCAGGTGCGCTACCGGATCGTGGTGCGGGGGGCGCCCCTGGGCTCGCCCCGGCGGCCGCGGGCGGGGCAGCGGCTGCGCGGCGGCGGGCGGGTGTTCCGGGTGGTGGCGGTGGCCGAGGCGGACCCCGGCGCGCGGTTCCTGACCTGCCATGCCCAGGAGGAGGTGGCGCCATGAGTTACGGGATGGGCGCGGCGCTGCAGGCGGCGGTCTATGCCGCGCTGCAGGCGGACGCGGCGCTGGGGGCGCTGGCGGAGGGGCGGGTCTACGACGCGGCGCCGGGCGGCGCGGTGGAGGGGCTGCACGTGACGCTGGGGCCCGAGGAGGTGCGCGACCGCTCGGACGGCAGCGGCGCCGGGGCGCTGCACGAGTTCACCGTGAGCGTGATCAGCGACGCCCCCGGCTTTGCCGGCGCCAAGGCCGCCGCGGCGGCGGTGTCGGACGTGCTGGGGCAGGCGGCGCTGCCGCTGGCGCGGGGGCGGCTGGTCTGGCTGCGCTTCGTGCGGGCCCGGGCGCGGCTGGTGGACAAGGGCGCGCGGCGCCGGATCGACCTGCGCTTTGCCGCGCGGGTCGAGGACGATTGACAGCAAGCAACCTGGAGTGACGGCGATGGGTGCCCAGAGCGGCAAGGACCTTCTGATCAAGCTCGACATGACCGGCGACGGGATGTTCGAGACCATCGCGGGGCTGCGCGCCTCGCGGATTTCGTTCAACGCGGAAAGCGTGGACGTCACCAGCCTGGAGAGCGAGGGCGGCTGGCGCGAACTGCTGGACGGCGGCGGGGTGAAGTCGGCGGCGATCTCCGGCTCGGGGATCTTCCGCGACGCGGCCACCGACGAGCGGGCGCGGCAGATCTTCTTCGATGCCGAGGTGCCGGCGTTCCAGGTGATCATTCCCGATTTCGGGGTGGTGGAGGGGCGGTTCCAGGTGACCTCGATCGAGTATGCCGGGACGCTGAACGGCGAGGCGACCTACGAGCTGTCCATGGCCTCGGCCGGGGCTCTGAGCTTCGTGGCGCTGTGATGGCGAACCCCTGGACCGGAGAGGTGGCGCTGGTGGTGGATGGCCGGCGCCACGTGCTGAAGCTGACGCTGGGCGCGTTGGCGGAGCTGGAGGCGGGGCTGCAGGCGGAGACGCTGGTGGCGCTGATCGAGCGGTTCGAGGCCGGCGCGTTCGGGACCCGCGACGTGCTGGCGCTGGTGGTGGCCGGCCTGCGCGGCGGCGGCTGGCGCGGCGATGCGGGCGACCTGCTGTCGGCCGAGATCGAGGGCGGGCCGGTGACGGCGGCGCGGGTGGCGGGGCAGCTGCTGGCGCGGGCCTTCGCGCTGCCGGACGCGCCGGATTGAGCGGCTTCGACTGGGCCGCGCTGATGCGCGCGGGGATGCGCGGGGCGGGGCTGAAACCCTGGGAGTTCTGGCGCCTGACCCCGGCCGAGCTGGTGCTGATCACGGGCCCCGGCAACGGCCGCGCGCCGCTGGGGCGGGCGCGGCTGGAGGAACTGGCGCGGGCCTTTCCCGACGAGCCTGGAGGGTGCGATGGAGACGGATGACGGACTGGAGGCGCAGATCGAGGCGCTGGAGCGGAGCCTGGGCGGGGCGGGCGCCGTGGCCGCCGCCTTCGACGGCGAGCTGCGCCGAATGAGCGCGACGCTGGCGGACACCGGCCGCGAGGTGCGGGCGATGTCGGGGGGCATCAGCCGCGGGCTGCGGCGGGCCTTCGACGGGATGGTGTTCGACGGAATGCGCGCCTCGGACGCGCTGCGGGGGGTGTTCCGGTCGGTGGTGGATGCCGCCTATGGCGCCGCGCTGCGGCCGGTCACGGGGCACCTGGGCGGGCTGATCGCGCAGGGGGTCGAGGGGCTGGTGCAGGGGGTGGTGCCTTTCGCGAAGGGCGGGGCCTTCTCGCAGGGGCGGGTGGTGCCCTTCGCCAGCGGCGGGGTGGTGAGCGGTCCCGTCGCCTTCCCCATGCGCGGCGGCACGGGGCTGATGGGCGAGGCCGGGCCGGAGGCGATCCTGCCGCTGGCCCGGGGCGCCGACGGGCGGCTGGGGGTGCAGGCCGGCGGCGGCGGCGCGCGGCCGGTGCAGGTGGTGATGCACGTGCACACCCCCGACGCCGAGGGCTTCCGCCGCAGCCAGAGCCAGATCGCGGCGCAGATGGGCCGGGCGCTGGCGCGCGGCCAGCGCAACCGCTGAGGAGAGGGACATGGCATTTCACGAGGTGAGGTTTCCGGCGGCGCTGAGCCTCGGGGCCACGGGCGGGCCGGAGCGGCGCACGGAGATCGTGACGCTGGCGAACGGTTTTGAAGAGCGCAACAGCCCCTGGGCGCATGCCCGGCGGCGGTACGACGCGGGGGTGGCGATGCGCTCGCTGGACGACCTGCACGAGGTGCTGGCGTTTTTCGAGGCGCGGCAGGGGCAGCTGCACGGGTTCCGCTGGAAGGACTGGGCCGACTGGAAGTCCTGCCCGCCGTTGCAGCAGGTGCGCTTCGACGACCAGCAGATCGGCGTGGGCGACGGGGTGACGGCGGAGTTCGCGCTGCGCAAGACCTATGCCTCGGGCGCGCAGTCCTATGCCCGGCCGATCGCCAAGCCGGTGGCCAGCACGGTGCGCGTGGGCGTGCAGCGCGAGGAGCTGGAGCTGGGCGAGTTCGAGGTGGACCCGGTGGCGGGGCTGGTGCGCTTTGCCGAGCCGCCGGACGAGGGGTCGGCCGTGCTGGCGGGGTTCGAGTTCGACGTGCCGGTGCGGTTCGACACCGGCAGGATCGACATCTCGGTCGCCAGCTTCCGCGCCGGCGACGTGCCCGGGGTGCCGATCGTCGAGGTGCGGGTGTGATCGGGGCGGCGCTGCAGGCGCACCTCGATGGCGGCGCCACGACGCTGTGCCGCTGCTGGGCGGTGGTGCGGCGGGACGGGGCGGTGCTGGGCTTTACTGACCACGACGGGGTGCTGGTCTTCGAGGGGGTGACATTCCGGCCCGAGGACGGGATGAGCGCCGCCACCATCGAGGCGGGCACCGGGTTGGCGGTGGACAACAGCGAGGCCGCCGGGGTGCTGAGCGGCGAGGGGCTGACCGAGGCGGATATCCTTGCCGGGCGGTTCGACGGGGCGGCGGTGACCTGCTGGCTGGCGAACTGGCGCGACGTGGCGCAGCGGGCGGTGCTGTTCCGGGGCTCGCTGGGCGAGGTGCGGCGCGGGACGGGGGCGTTCCATGCCGAGCTGCGCGGGTTGGCGGAGGCGCTGAACCAGCCGCTGGGGCGGGTGATACAGGCGCCCTGTGCGGCGGTGCTGGGGGACGGCGACTGCGGCGTCGACCTGGGGGCGGCGGCCTACTCGGCGGAGCTGCCGGCCGGGGAGGTGGAGGGGCGCAAGTTCTTCACCTTCGCCGGGCTCGGGGATTACGCCGGGGGCTGGTTCGAGGCCGGGCGTCTGCGGGTGCTGGAGGGCGCGGCGTCGGGGCAGGTGGCGGTCATCAAGAACGACCGCGAGACGCCGGAGGGCCGGGTGATCGAGACCTGGGAGGCGCTGGGCGCGGAGGTGGCGGCGGGCGATCTGCTGCGGCTGGAGGCGGGGTGCGACAAGCGCGCCGGGACCTGCCGCGAGAAGTTCGCCAACGTCCTGAACTTTCGCGGCTTTCCCGACGTGCCGGGGGAGGACTGGCTGATGGCCTACCCGGTCTCGGGTCAGGACCACGACGGCGGGAGCCGGCAGTCGTGAGCGGCATCGGCGGGCGGGCGCTGGAGGAGGCGCGGGGCTGGATCGGCACGCCTTACGTGCACCAGGCCTCGGTGCGGGGGGCGGGGTGCGACTGCCTCGGGCTGCTGCGCGGGGTCTGGCGGGCGCTTTACGGCACCGAGCCGGAGCGGGTGCCGGCCTATACCCCCGACTGGTCCGAGCCGGCCCGCGCCGAGCGGCTGTGGCGCGCGGCGGCGCGGCACCTGCGGCCGGCGCCGCCGGGAAGCGAGGCGGCGGGCGACGTGCTGCTGTTCCGCATGCGGGCGGGCGGCGTCGTCAAGCATCTGGGGATCGCGGGCGCGACCGGGCCCGCGGCGAGTTTCGTGCATGCCTATTCCGGGCATGCGGTGATGGAGAGCCCGCTGTCCGCGCCCTGGCGCCGGCGGATCGTGGCGCGGTTCCGGTTTCCGGAAAGGAGCTAGGCATGGCAACGATCATCCTGTCGGCGGTGGGCGCCTCGCTGGGCGGCGCCGTGGGGGGCAGCCTGCTGGGCCTGTCCTCGGCTGTCATCGGGCGCGCGGTGGGCGCGACGCTGGGGCGGGTCATCGACCAGCGCATCCTCGGGCAGGGCTCGCAGACGGTGGAGACCGGGCGGGTCGAGCGGTTCCGGCTGACCGGCGCCAGCGAGGGGGCGCCGCTGGCGCGGGTGCATGGCCGGGCGCGGGTGGCCGGACAGGTGATCTGGGCGACGCGGTTCCGCGAGCACGTGGCCGAGAGCGGCGGGGGCGGCAAGGGCGGCCCGCCGGCGCCCCGGGTGCGCAGCTATTCCTACACGGTGAGCGTGGCGGTGGCGCTGTGCGAGGGCGAGATCTCCGGCGTCGGGCGGATCTGGGCGGATGGCACCGAGGTGGCGCGGGACGCGCTGAACCTGCGGGTCTACCCGGGCAGCGCCGACCAGCTGCCCGACCCCCGGATCGAGGCGGTCGAGGGGGCGGGGCAGGCGCCGGCCTATCGCGGCACCGCCTACGTGGTGCTGGAGGACCTGGACCTGGGGCGGTTCGGCAACCGGATGCCGCAGCTGAACTTCGAGGTGTTCCGCCCGGCCCCCGCCGATGCCGAATTGGCGCCGGACCCGGCCCGCGCGGTGCGGGCGGTGGCGCTGATCCCCGGCACCGGGGAATACGCGCTGGCCACCACGCCGGTGCATTTCGAGATGGGGCCGGGGGACAACCGGTCGGCGAACATCAACTCTCCGGGCGGGCGCACGGACCTGCCGGTGAGCCTCGAGGCGCTGCGGGCGGAGTTGCCGGAGTGCGAGGCGGCCTCGCTGGTGGTGTGCTGGTTCGGCGACGACCTGCGCTGCGGCGAGTGCGAGCTGCGCCCGAAGGTGGAGCAGCGGGCGCAGGACGGGGTGGGGATGGCCTGGAGCGTGACCGGGCTGAACCGTGCCGGGGCGCGGGAGCTGGCGAAGCTGGACGGGCGGCCGGTCTATGGCGGGACGCCCTCTGACCGGGCGGTGATCGAGGGGATCGAGGCGCTGCGCGAGGCGGGGCAGGCGGTGACCTTCTACCCGTTCATCCTGATGGAGCAGCTGGCAGGGAACGGCCGGCCCGACCCCTACGGCGGCGACGAGCAGCCGGCGCTGCCATGGCGGGGCCGCATCACGCTGTCGCAGGCGCCGGGCCGGGCGGGCAGCCCGGACAGCAGCGCGGCGGCGGCGGATGAGGTGGCTGCGTTCTTCGGGACCGCGCAGGCGGGGGATTTCCAGCAGACGGCGGATGGCGTGGCCTATACCGGCCCGCAGGAGTGGTCGTTCCGGCGCTTCATCCTGCACTACGCCCATCTCTGCGCGGCCGCGGGAGGGGTCGAGGCCTTCTGCATCGGGTCCGAGTTGCGGGGCCTGACGCAGATCCGCGATGACGCGGGCTTTCCGGTGGTGGAGGCGCTGCGGGCGCTGGCGGCGGATGTGCGGGCGGTGCTGGGGGCGGAGTGCAAGATCTCCTACGCCGCCGACTGGTCGGAGTATTTCGGCTACCACCCGCAGGACGGCAGCGGGGACCTGTACTTTCACCTCGACCCTTTGTGGGCGGACGAGAACGTCGATTTCATCGGCATCGACAACTACATGCCGCTGTCCGACTGGCGCGATGGCGAGGCGCATGCGGATGCGGGCTGGGGGTCGATCTACGACCTGGACTACCTGCGGTCGAACATCGCGGGGGGCGAGGGGTATGACTGGTATTACCCGCACGACGAGGCGCGCAAGGCGCAGTTGCGGGCGCCGATCAGCGACCGGGCTTATGGCGAGCCCTGGGTCTACCGCTACAAGGACCTGCGGGGCTGGTGGTCGAACCGGCACCTGAACCGGATCGAGGGGCTGCGCGGGCAGCTGGTGCGGGACGGGGCGCGGCCTCGGGACTGGGCGGCGGCGGGCGGCGCGGCGCTGGCGCCGGCGGAAGGGGTGGCGCATGGCGCGCTATCCCGGCCGGTGCAGGTGACGGACGTGGCGGGCGACGCGCTGGCGGCGGCGGTCTGCGGGACCTTCGCGGCGCCGGAGGGGGCGTTTCACGAGATTTCGGTCTTCTACGCGGCGGGGGGCGGCGACCTGCGGGTGCTGGTGCCCTTCGAGGGGGCGCGGGAGGGGGCCGACTGGGTGGACC
>JBLXFD010000050.1:0-14117 GCA_048262455.1 Rhodobacter sp. | reverse complement strand
TGCCGATCTGCCTTATCCAGCGGCGCAGCTGCGTCTCGTGGACGCCGAGCTCCGCTGCGACATCCACGACCGACAGCCCGCTCGTCTCGACGCGCTCCGCGGCCTGCCGCTTGAACTCATCCGGGAAATAACGGCGCTTCCTCTTCTCCATCGGACACTCCTTCCGTTAGCTCGAAAGCCTAGCTTGGGTGTCCACCAAACCGGGGCAGGATCAAGTCCGCCAGCAGCTTGTCCACGTCGAGGATCGCTCCCTCGTTCCGCTCCACCCGGTACTCCTGGTCCTTCGACCGGCTCGGCATGTAGCTGACCTGGGCGTAACGGTGCGACACCACGTCCACCGCGTCCACTGACTCCTGGGGGTCGCTGAAAAGCTGCGCGGCGAGGATGCGCGTGATCGCGTTCGCCTCGTCGTGGTTCACCGGCCGCGAGATCGGGAGGTGGATGCGCCAGCGCGGCGCTTCGGGGCAGTGCGCCCGCGTCGTGTGCCGCAGATGCTCGTAGTCGCAGATGGGCGACAGGCCCATCTCGATCTCGTCCATCTGGTCGGCCGTCACCGTGTCGAGGTCGAACGAGATCAGGTGGCGCTTCTTCATGTTGGTGAGGCGGCGCTTGCCATCCTCGAAGTGCGCGCCGACGATGTAGCCCGGCGCGGCCTTCTTCGCGCCCTTCTCATCGACGGGCAGCCGCATGTAGTGCGCGTAGGTGGTGGTCTGATCGACCGAGGGCTCATCGAACTTCGCGCAGAAACGCTTCCAGGCGAACTCGATATTCTTGACCTTCCCCCGGTGCTTACCCGTGGAAATTCGCAGCTTGTGGTAGTCGTTGTCGCCCGACATTTAGGTCTCCCCGAGGTGTTCTGAATAGGCTTGGGCCGCAGCCCCGGTCTCAGATTTCGGAGCCCATCGGCTCGGTGAGGCGCTTGTAGTCAGGCAGCACGAATCGGGCGAGATTCGACCAGTACAGCGGAATCTCGGGGTGCAGCCGGCGCGACAGCCGGAGGATTTCGTGGGCCACGCCCAGGTGCAGCCGGTCGGCGCGCAGCGCCTTGTAGATCGTCTCGTGCGACTTCCCCAGATCGGCAGCAAAACCAGGCACATCGAAGATGCCATGCTTCGACCGATGGCTTGGGAAAGCCTCGGCCAGGACCTCGTACAGTTCGTTGTAGATGTGCTGCGGCTTAAACGTTTTCTCGGTTGCCATTTTCTTCACCTTTCGGGTTAAACTCGGCTCAGTCTATAGCTCTTTTATCCGATAAAGGAAATGTTTCTTTTCTGTTGAAGATGCCAGATATAGTGGGTAGAACCGGAAGCGTTGGCAGCCTCGCCACTCCACCTGCGCCTTGAGGAGCGATGCAGTTTGCACGCGCCGGCGCGTACCGAGCCAGCATCGGCCGCGGCATCGCTATCTAGTTTGGCGGAAACAACATCGTCTAGTGTGGGCACCACGTGAACATAGAACCCTAACAGCAGTTCAAAGTTCGTCTGCCGCGACCCGGGCAAATGGCGGAGAAGGTTCCATCCGTCACATCTTGACCTAGGGCACCTGCGATGAACGGGTAATCTCGATCTTCTGGTACGATGCGACGACTAAGAGCGAGTCACCGACGCGAGCAAGCTTCCCCTCTCCGAAGCGGCGCGCGGCTGACGCGAGTCCCTCAACTTGGCAGGCGCGTTTGTCTTCGGGTTGTTCGACCCTCACCCCCGCCGCAAGTGAGGGAGCAGTCACATCAACGGCAGCGCATCAGATTTTATAGCTTTTTGCCAATAAGGGAACTAACTCTTTAAGGTATATTTCTAATTGAGTAATTTCGGTCCGGAACATATTCCTTTGACGACTCTTGGAATTTCACCTAGACCGTGAAAAGTTGATTATCACCTCACGTAAAGCTGTCGGGGGAAGGACGAACTATATGGCGCAAACGACTACCGAGGAGTTCGGCCACCGCCTTTCGCAGGCGCTTGAAGCCTGCCCCACAGCACCCCCGAACCCGCACGGGCGGCTATCCTGGCTTAAGCGGGAACTTGAGCGGCAGGGCACAAAGGTAAGTGTAAACACTGTGCACAAATGGTGCCACGGGTACTCCCGCCCACGCGAAGATAAAATACGCGCGCTGGCGAAGGTTCTAAAGGTGGATGACGTGTGGCTTTCGTTGGGCCGCAAACCCATAGAGACCCCGGCGAAGGTAAGCGAGGGCGCGGCTCGTGCAAAAGGCGCGGTGATGATGCTCGCCGGGCTGATCGAGGTTGCCGGGGGCCGCGTGACTTTCCCGAACACCGACAGCACGCCGCACCTCTGGGTCAACCTCAACGAGGAGCAGTTCGGGGCGGTCATCGTGACGCCGCAGGGCCGTGACAACGCGACGGTCTCGTTCGTAATTCCCGAGCCGGTAGGCGAATTCAAGGTCCTCGCGGTGGTGAGCGAGCCGGGGTTGATGAACATGCAAATTCTTGACCTGACGGAGGTGCGTCGGGAGCTGTTCGGCGGCTTCTCCGTGGTGAAGCTGGATTGCCGGAAAGGAGGCAAGTTCAAGGCCCCAGAGCATCGGCATTTGCTGTCGCCAATCGCGTCGGTGACTGAGTTGGCCGCCTGACAACTTGTTGGTCAACTGTTGGTCAAGGGGCCGGATTTGCGGCAAAAGCCAAAGTAAATGGGGCTTTCGATTCCGCCCCCGGGCACCATTTTTACCGACAGTCCGACCTTCTCCCAGTTGCTTTTCCGACCATGAAAGCACGACGCCCCCGTTTGCGCTATTCCTCCGCCCGCGCTACGCCTTTCCCCGACAAGACAACAACGACAGGTTCCCCCTATGCTCGCCGATGATGGACGCTACCAGGACATCCGCGAAGGGGTGCAGGCCCTGTGCGCCCAGTTCCCGGACGAGTATCACCGCAGGATCGACGCGGAGAAGGCCTACCCCGAGGCCTTCGTCGACGCCTTGACCCGCGAAGGATGGATGGCCGCGCTGATCCCCGAGGAATACGGCGGATCGGGGCTTGGGCTTGCGGAAGCCTCCGTCATCATGGAGGAAATCAACCGGGCCGGCGGCAACTCCGGCGCCTGCCACGGGCAGATGTACAACATGAACACTCTGGTCCGGCACGGGTCCGAGGAACAGCGTCAGCGTATCCTGCCGAAGCTCGCCTCGGGCGAGCTGCGCCTGCAGAGCATGGGGGTGACCGAGCCGACCACCGGCACCGACACCACGAAGATCAAGACCACCGCCGTGAAGCAGGGCGACCGCTATGTCGTCAACGGGCAGAAGGTCTGGATCAGCCGGGTGCAGCATTCCGACCTGATGATCCTGCTGGCCCGCACTACCCCGCTGGCCGAGGTGACGAAGAAATCGGAAGGCATGTCGATCTTCCTGGTGGACATCAAGGAGGCCATGAAGGCGGGGATGGAGGTCAAGCCCATCGCCAACATGGTCAATCACGAGACGAACGAGCTGTTCTTCGACAACCTGGAGATCCCTGAAGAGAACCTGATCGGCGAGGAGGGCAAGGGGTTCAAGTACATCCTGACCGGCCTGAATGCCGAACGCACTCTGATCGCGGCGGAATGCATCGGCGACGGCTACTGGTTCACCGGGAAGGTCACGCAATATGCCAAGGAGCGCGTGGTTTTCGGCCGGCCCATCGGCCAGAACCAGGGCGTGCAGTTCCCCATCGCCGAGGCCTTCATCGAACTTGAGGCGGCCAACCTGATGCGCTGGAAGGCCTGCGCGCTTTACGATGCCGGAAAGCCCTGCGGGGCAGAGGCGAACATGGCCAAGTACCTTGCCGCCAAGGCCAGCTGGGAGGCGGCGAATGCCTGCATCCAGTTCCACGGCGGCTTCGGCTTCGCCAACGAGTACGATGTCGAGCGCAAGTTCCGCGAGACGCGGCTTTACCAGGTGGCGCCGATCTCCACCAATCTGATCCTGTCCTACGTCGCCGAGCACGTCCTTGGCCTGCCGAGGTCGTTTTGATGCGCCCGCTGGAAGGCCTGACGGTCATCGCCGTCGAACAGGCGGTGGCCGCGCCCTTCGCCTCCTCCCGCCTCGCCGACGCCGGCGCGCGGGTTCTCAAGATCGAGCGGCCGGAGGGCGATTTCGCCCGCGGCTACGACGACGTGGCGGCGGGGCAGTCCAGCTACTTCGTCTGGCTCAATCGCGGCAAGGAAAGCGTGACGCTGGACCTGTCCTCCGAGGCCGGGAAGGCCGCGCTTGGCGGGCTTCTGGCCGGGGCCGACGTTCTGATCCAGAACCTGAAGCCCGGCGCGCTGGCGCGGCTGGGGTTTGCCACGGACCGCCTGCGCAAGGATCACCCGCGGCTCATCACCTGCTCGATCTCCGGCTATGGCGAGGACGGGCCAATGGCCGAGCGCAAGGCCTATGACCTGCTGATCCAGGCCGAAAGCGGCCTCTGCTCGATCACCGGCGGGCCTTCGGAGCCGGCCCGCGTGGGCATCTCCATCGTCGACATCGCCACCGGCGCCACCGCCTATTCCGCCATCCTCGAGGCCCTGATCCGGCGCGGCGTGACCGGAGAGGGGGCCGAGATCTCGGTGTCCATGTTCGACGTGCTGGCGGACTGGCTGACCGTCCCCCTGCTGAACCACGAGGGCGGCAAGACGCCGAAGCGGATCGGCCTCGCCCACCCCTCGATCGCGCCCTACGGGGTGTTCCAGCCGAAATCTGGCGCGCCGATCCTGATCTCGATCCAGTCGGACCGGGAGTGGCGGACGCTCTGCGCCGCGTTCATCGGTGACGCGGGGCTCGGCACCGATCCGCGCTTTTCCACCAACCTGGCCCGCGTGGCCAACCGGAACCAGACCGACGCGCTGGTCGCCGACGCCTTCGCCCGCTACGACGCCGCTGAGGCAGTGGACCTGCTGTCGCGCAGCAATATCGCGCTGGCCTCGGTCAACGACATGGAGGGGCTGTCGACGCATCCCCACCTGCGGCGCGTCACGGTGGACAGCCCGAATGGCCCGGTAAGCTTCCCCGCCCCCGGCGCGATCTTCCGGGGGGAGGAGCGAAGCTATGGCGCCGTGCCCCGGCTGGCGCCGCTGGAGGAATAGCGGATCAGGCGCGCGGCACCCGAACAGCAAAACGGCCCCGCTTCACAGCGAGGCCGCCTGCCGTTCAAACCGTGGCGCCGGTCAGCGCAGCTGCGTCAGCAGCTCCTGCGAGGCGAAGCCGTCCGGCACCATGCCGATCGATGCCTGGAAGGCCTTCACCGCGGCGATGGTGTTGGGGCCGATCACCCCGTCCAGCCCGTCCGGGTCGAAACCGCTGGCCAGAAGCCGCTGCTGCAGTTCCTGCTTCTCGTTGAAGGACAGCGCCCGCTCGTCCCGCGGCCAGGCGCCGGCGAAGGCGTTGGCGCCGGCGATGCGGTCCGACAGGTGGCCGACGCCGATCACGTAGGCATCGGCGGTGTTGTAGCGCTCGATCACGTGGAAGTTGTTGTAGATCACGAAGGCCACGCCGCGGTGGCCGGCGGGCAGCAGCACCGAGGTGGGACCGTGATCGGGCAGCTCGTTGCCTTCCATGTCCCGCACGCCGGCAGCGTTCCAGAAGCTGGCGGGCTTCTTCACCTTCTCGGAGGTCTGCGAGAAGTCGAAGCCCTCGGGCAGCGTCACCTCGATCCCCCAGGGCTGGCCCTTGGTCCAGCCGTGGCTTTTCAGGTAGGCGGCGGTGGAGGCCAGGGCGTCGGTGGGATCGTCCGACCAGATGTCGCGGCGGCCGTCGCCGTCGAAGTCCACCGCGTACTGCAGGTAGCTGCCGGGCATGAACTGGGTGTGGCCCATGGCGCCGGCCCAGCTGCCGGTCATGTCGGGCCCGTCCACGTCGCCGGCCTGCACGATCTTCAGCGCGCCCACCAGCTGTTCCTCGAAGAACTCGGCGCGCCGGCCGTCAAAGGCCAGCGAGGCCATGGCCTCGATGATCCGCTCGCCGCCGCGGAAGCTGCCGTAGGCGCTTTCCAGCCCCCAGATCGCCACCACGACTTCCTTTTCGACGCCGTAGCGCGCCTCGATCTCGTCCAGCACCTCGCCGTAGCGGCTGGCAGCCTTGCGCCCGTTGATGACGCGGGCGTCGGAGACGGCGGTGTCGAGGTATTCCCAGATCTGCTTGGAGAACTCCGCCTGATGCCGATCGCGAGAGACGATCTTGGCGTCGTAGCGGATGCCGCGCATGGCTGCGTTGTAAACCTCGGGCCGGATGCCCTGGGCGATGGCGCGGCCGCGGAATTCTTCAATCCAGGCAGGGAACGCAAGGTCGACTGGCGCGTTGGAGGTGGCAGTCACCAGCGTGGCCACCACGTTCATCGGCCGTACCTGCGGCTGGAGGGAGTTTTCCGGTGCGAATTGCGCCACGGCCGCCGAGGCGGCCAGAGCCATGGTGCCCGCAAGACACAGTGTGCGGCTAAACTGCATTGGAGGTCCCTTTCGTCCTGTCCCGGCTGAGGATAATAGTGATTCGGTTTCTAAAACGAAACCGGCCTGCCGGGGGATGCGCGGGTCCTTGCTAACGCCGGGTCCTCTCGACCTTCCGCGCTGTCTTGGCCGACTTCCGTTTTGCCTTTGCAGCCTTGGCTTTGTGGGGTTTTCCACGCCGCGCCGGGGCGCCCGCCGGCAGCGCCTTGCCGCGCAGTTCCAGCAGCTCCAGCATCAGCCCGCCGGTGATCGGCTCTGCCTCGGCCAGCCGCACGGTGACCTCGTCGCCCAGACCCAGCACCAATCCCGAATCGGAACCGGTCAGCGTCTGCGCCTCGCCGTCGAAGTGAAAGTACTCCCGCCCCATGGTGCGGATCGGGATCAGCCCGTCGGCCCCGGTCTCCAGCAGCCGTACGAAGGCGCCGAACCGCTGGATGCCCGAGATCCGGCCGGCGAACTCGTTGCCAACCCGTTCCGACAGGTAGGCGGCGAGGTAGCGGTCGTTGGTGTCGCGCTCTGCCATCATGGAACGCCGCTCGGTTTCCGAGATGTGCTTGGCGGTCTCTTCCAGCCGCTCGACCTCGTCCGGGCTTAGCCCGTCATCGCCCCAGCCATGGGCTGAGATCAGCGCCCGGTGCACCACCAGGTCGGCATAGCGCCGGATCGGCGAGGTGAAATGCGCGTAGCTGCGCAGCGCCAGCCCGAAGTGGCCGAAGTTCTGCGGATGGTAATAGGCCTGCTGCATCGAGCGCAGGGTGGACATGTTGATCAACTCGTCAAACTCGCTGCCCTCGGCCTGCGCCAGCAGGGTGTTCAGGTGCCGGGTCTGCAGCACCTGCCCCTTGGCGAGCGTGAAGCCGGAAGCCTGCGCCACCTCGCGCAGCGCCTCCAGCCGCGTCGGGTCCGGTTCCTCGTGCACGCGGTACAGCAGCGGGCGGCGGCGGGCGAAAAGCTCTTCTGCCGCCGCGACATTGGCGAGGATCATGAACTCCTCGATCAGCCGGTGCGCGTCCAGCCGGTCGCGGAACGAGACCGATTTCACCTGCCCGTCCTCGGTCAGCTCGATCCGCCGCTCCGGCAGGTCGAGATCCAGCGGCTGACGCTGCGCCCGCGCCTGCCGCAGCGCCTCGTAGGCGGCGTAAAGCGGCGTCACCACCTCGTCCATCAGCGGCGCCGTCTTGTCGTCCGGCTGCCCGTCGCGCGCCCCCTGCACCTGGCCGTAGGTCAGCGAGGCAGCAGAGCGCATCAGCCCCCGCACGAAGCGGTGGCGCAGCTTGTTGCCGGCGGCGTCCAGCGTCATCTCGACGGCGATGCAGGCCCGCGGCACCCCCTCGTGCAGCGAGCACAGGTCCCCCGACAGCCGGTCCGGCAGCATCGGCACCACCCGGTCGGGGAAATAGGTGGAGTTGCCCCGCTTGCGCGCCTCGCGGTCCAGCGCCGAGCCGGGGGTGACGTAGGCGGCGACATCGGCGATGGCCACCCAGATCACGTGGCCGCCGGGGTTCTTCGGATCGTCGTCGGCGCGGGCCAGCACGGCGTCGTCGTGGTCGCGGGCGTCGGCGGGGTCGATAGTGACCAGCGGCAGCGCGCGCAGGTCCTCGCGGCCGGACAGGCCCAGCGGCTTGGCGCGGTCGGCCTCGTCCACCACCTCGTCGGGGAAGACGTCGGGGATGCCGTGCTGGTGGATCGCGATCAGCGAGACGGCGCGCGGCGCGGTGGGGTCGCCCAGCCGCGCCACCACGCGGGCGGTGGGCAGGCCCATGCGGGCGCGGGGCCCGGCGCTTTCGGCCTCCACCAGCTCGCCATCCTGGGCGCCGTGCAGGGCGCCGGGGGGCACGCGCCATTCGCGGTCGGCGCCCTTGTCGATCGGCAGGATGCGCCCGCCCTCGGCGCCCTTGCGGAACACCCCGAGGATCCGCGCCGGGTTGGTGCCGATGCGCCGGATCAGCCGGGCCTCGTAGGCGTGGCCTTCTTCCTTCACCTCGGTCAGCCGCGCCAGGATGCGGTCGCCGCCGCCCAGCGCCGGCTCGCCCTCGCGCGCGATCACCAGCACCCGCGGCTCCGCCCCCTCGCCCTGCCATTCCAGCGGCTTGGCGAAGAGGTCCCCGTCGGCGTCAGGGGCCTGCACCTCCAGCACCGAGACAGGCGGCAGCCGGTCGGGGTCGCGGTAGGTCTTGCGGCGCTTTTCAAGGTGGCCCTCGGCCTCCAGCTCCTTCAGCACCCGCTTCAGGTCGATGCGCGCCGCGCCCTTGATGCCGAAGGCCCGGGCGATGTCGCGCTTGGCGGTGAGGGTCGGATTGTCCGAGATCCACTGCAGGATCTCATCCTTGGAGGGAAGCTGTGCCATGCAGCCGAGGTAGCACGCGCCCCCGGGGTCGTCACGCGCGAATGCGGGCGAGGTCGGCGGCCTCGTCCACGTCCTGCAACTCGTCCGCCAGCAAGACCCGGCGGCCGGGCAGCGTGGCGCGGCTGTCGGCCAGCGCGTGGCAGGTGGACCAGCGCACACCCTTCAAGAACCCGGCCGGCACCGCCTGGCTGCGCCGCAGCCCGATCAACCAGTAGCCGCCGTCCCGCGCCGGGCCGAAGACCGCCTCGGCGCGCCCCAGCAGCGCGAAGGCGCGGGCGATGCGGGCGGGGGTGATCCCGGGGATGTCGGCGCCCACGATCAGCACCGGGCCGGGTGGCAGGGTCCGCATCAGCCGCGCCATCCGGGCGCCCAGGTCACCCCCGCCCTGCGGCACCCGCGGCAGGTGCGCCGGCCAAACCCGGCTGGCCATCCCCTCGGCGTCGGGGGCCACCGCCAGCACCAGCCGCCAGCGGGGATCCTCCAGCCGCCGCAAAAGGCGCGCGCTCTGGTGGCGGAACCACCAGGCGGCCGGCACCATGCCGATGCCGCGGCCCAAGCGCGTCTTCACCCGGCCGGGGCGCGGCACCTTGACCATGACCACCAGCGTCCGGGCGCGGTGCATCAGGCGAAGTAATCCTCGAGGATGCGCCGGTAGATCGCCTTCAGCTGCACGATCTGCGCCACCGGCACATGCTCGTCCACCTTGTGCATGGTCTTGCCCACCAGACCGAATTCCACCACCGGGCAGTGATCCTTGACGAACCGCGCGTCCGAGGTGCCGCCCGAGGTGGACAGCTCCGGCGCCACGCCGGTCTCTGCCTCCACCACCCGCGCCACCAGCGAGGACAGCTCTCCCGGCGGGGTCAGGAAGCTCTCGCCCGAGACCCGCACCGTCAGCTCGAAGGCGACCCCCGTCTCCTCCGTCACCCGGTCCGCCTCGCCGCGCAGCCAGGCGGTCAGCGCATCCGAATGGTGCGCGTCGTTGAAGCGGATGTTGACCCCGGCGCGGCAGGTGGCGGGGATCACGTTGGTGGCCGCGTTGCCGGTGTCGAAGGTGGTGACGGCGAGGGTCGAGGCGTCGAAATGCGCGGTGCCCTCGTCCAGCGGGTGGCTGGCCAGCCGGTCGCAGAGCCGCGCCAGCGCGTGCACCGGGTTCTTCGCGCGGTGCGGGTAGGCGGAATGCCCCTGCACCCCCCGCGCCCGGATCGCCACGTTCATCGACCCGCGCCGGCCGATCTTGATCATCTCGCCCATGCGCTCGGGGCAGGTGGGCTCTCCCACCAGGCAGACCGACATCCGCTCGCCCTCGCGCGCCATCCAGTCCAGCAGGGCGGTGGTGCCGTCCGCCGCGTCGCCCTCCTCGTCGCCGGTGATCGCCAGGATCACCGCGCCCTCGGGCGGGCTTTGCCGGACAAAGTCGATGGCGGCGGCGGCGAAGGCGGCGACCCCGGACTTCATGTCGGTGGCCCCCCTGCCCCAGAGAATGCCCTCGCCGTCGATCTCGCCGCCGAAGGGATCGCGCGTCCAGGCCGCCGCGTCGCCCACCGGCACCACGTCGGTATGCCCGTTGAAGCCGAAGCTGCGCACGTTCCCCTTGGCGCCCCAGCGGGCATAGAGGTTGGCGATGCCGTTGCGGTCCACCCGGGTGCAGGCAAAGCCGGCGGCGGACAGCTCGCGCTCCAGCAATTCCAGCGCGCCGCCCTCCTCGGGGGTCACCGAGGGGCAGCGGATCAGGCGGGCGGTCAGGTCGACGGGATCGACGGGGTCGGTCATGGCGGGCTCCCTCGGTTGCCCCGCCGTGCTAGCGGGCCGGGGCGCGGGGTGCAATCGCGGGGGCGCTCAGTCCTCGTCCGGGCTGTCGTAGAAGGGCGTCATCTGCGCCACGATCACCGAGTTCTCCGCCAGCGCCCGGTCCATCAAGGCACGTTCCTCGTCCTCGATGTCGTGCCCCTCGGCCAGCCGCTCCTCCAGCGCGCCGTAGCCGGAGACGTCGAGCGGGTTCATGTCGGCCTGCTTCAGGATCGCCACGGTCTCGCGCACCGCCTCGGCCTCGTCGACGCCGCTGGCGTAGCACATCAGCGCAGCGCCGGTGGCGTCCTTCGGCAGCCCGTCCCCCTCGCGGCGGCCGACCTCGACCAATAGGGTATAGACCTGCTGCTTGCGGCGGGGCTTGTCGGTATTGGTCATGGCATGTCTCCGGCGGCTCGCCGCAGCGCTCGCAGATTCGGCGCGCGGGGTCCAGAGGGCACGAAAAAACCCGCCGCGCAGGGGGCGCGGCGGGCGTGGTTCAGATCTTTCGACAGATCCTAGGTTCTGCTTTTCACCATGCGGGCGATCCAGATCAGCAGGCAGGCGCCGATGAAGCCGATGATCAGTTGGCCGATCCAGCCGCCCAGCGTATCGCCGATCACCGCCAGCAGGATGGCGTTGAGGATCAGCGCGCCGACGATCCCGAGAATGATGTTCATCAGGAGGCCCATGTTGGACTTCATGAATTGTTCCGCAAGCCACCCGGCGATCCCGCCGATGATGATAGCCGCAAGCCAGCCGACACCCATGTGCAAATACCTTCCGTTTCCGCCCGCCCAGTGCAGGCTGTCGCAGGTGGAACGGGTGGAAGCGGCAGTTGGTTCCTCACGGAACTGCGAGAATTTGCGGAGGCGGGGGGCGGCAGCGGCCGACGGAGGGGCAGCGCCCATCCTTGGGTGGGCGCAGCTGCCGCTGGTGGTCGCCACTTTATCCCATCGCCAAGTTATCGCTCCACCCCCGCGCAAACGTCAACGGAGCGCCCGCCCGGGGGACGGACGGGCGCTGGCCCGGCGGCACTGCGTGCCTTGTTCCGGGCCGGGTGCCCTTGTCACGACGGAGGGGCAGCGCCCGTTCGTGGGTGGGCGCCTCAACCTGGGGGGTCGCCACTTCATGGCACCACCACTCCCCCGCTCCACCCCCGCGCTTGTGTCGACAAATCGCCCGCCCGGGGGACGGACGGGCGCTGGCCCGGCGGCACTTCGTGCCTTGTTCCGGGCCGGGTGCTCTTGAACGCGATTACCGGGAATTAGTCCCGCAGCAGCTCGTTGATCCCCGTCTTGGACCGCGTCCGCTCGTCCACCCGCTTCACGATCACCGCGCAGTACAGGTGCACGCCGTTCTTCGACGGCATCGACCCCGCCACCACCACCGAGTAGGGCGGCACCTCGCCGTAGAACACATCCCCCGTCTCCCGGTCGACGATCTTGGTGGACTGGCCGAGGAAAACCCCCATCCCCAGCACCGATCCCTCGCGCACGATCACCCCCTCGACCACCTCGGACCGGGCGCCGACGAAGCAGTTGTCCTCGATGATCACCGGGCCGGCCTGCAGCGGCTCCAGCACCCCGCCGATGCCGACGCCGCCCGACAGGTGCACGCCCTTGCCGATCTGCGCGCAGGAGCCGACCGTGGCCCAGGTGTCGACCATGGTGCCGCTGTCCACGTAGGCGCCGAGGTTCACGAAGGAGGGCATCAGCACCACGCCGGGGGCGATGTAGGCGCTCTTGCGGACCACGCAGTTGGGCACGGCGCGGAACCCGGCGTCCTTCCAGCGGGCCTCGTCCCAGTCCTTGAACTTGCTGTCCACCTTGTCCCACCAGCCGCCGCCCTGCGGCCCGCCCGGCTGCTGTTCCATGTCGCGGATGCGAAAGCCCAGCAGCACCGCCTTCTTGGCCCACTGGTTCACCGTCCACTCGCCGTCCTCGCCACGCTCGGCGACCCGCAGCTTGCCGCTGTCCAGCGCCTCCAGCGTGGTTTCGATCGCCTCTCGGGTCTCGCCTCCGGTGGCGGGGGTGACCTGGTCGCGGTTGTCCCAGGCGGCTTCGATGGCAGCTTCGAGCGAGGCGTTGGACATGACGGTGGGCTCCTGGTTGGGTGTGCGTCGGGAAGTGGCTATAGAGGGCGGACGAGCGCGGCGCAATGCAGGGAGCCCCAGCGATGAAGACCACAGGCAGACACGCCTTTCCCAAGGCCGACGAGGACGTGCGGCAGGCGCAGCAGATGCCGGACACGCCGCAGACCCGGGCGCCGGCCTACCGGCTGGCCTTCCACGACGCCGACTTCCTGTGCCGGGACGAGCTGCGCCCCCTGCGGCTGCAGCTGGAGCTGATGAAGCCGGAGATGCTGCTGTCGGAATACGGGGTGCAAAGCACGGTGGTACTCTTCGGCGGCGCCCGGGTGCCGGCGCCCGAGGCTGCGGGAAGCGCCCGCACCGAGACGCTGGCGGGGCTCGCGAAATACTACGAGGAGGCGCGGCGCTTTGCCTTCGCGATGACCGAGCGCGGGCAGGACGGCACGGGCGGGCGCGAGAACGTGATCGTCACCGGCGGCGGGCCGGGCGTGATGGAGGCCGGCAACCGCGGCGCGGCCGAGGCGGGCGGCGTGTCCATCGGGCTGAACATCGTGCTGCCGCACGAACAGGCGCCGAACGAGTACGTCACGCCGGATCTGTGCTTCAACTTCCACTATTTCGCGATCCGCAAGATGCACTTCCTGCTGCGCGCCCGGGCGATCTGCATCTTCCCCGGCGGCTTCGGCACCTTGGACGAGATGTTCGAGGCGCTGACGCTGATCCAGACCCGGCGGATGGCGCCCATCCCCTTCCTGCTGTTCGGCGAGGCCTTCTGGCGCAGCATCGTCAACTGGGAGGCGCTGGCCGAGGCCGGCACCATCGCGGAAAGCGACCTGCGCCTGTTCCGCTTTGTCGAGACGGCGGAAGAGGCGATCCGGGCGATCGACACCTGGGAGTATCCCGAAGACGCACCCAGCGAGATCGAGCAGTAGGCTCAGCGCAGCAGGCGCGCCGCGAGGTAGGCGTGGGAATGGCCGGGCATCGGTGTGCCGAAGCGGCGCATCAGCCGGCCGTAGCTGACCCCGAGGTCCGAGGCCTTGGCGAGGCGGGCGTTGGTGTTGAGCTCGAACAGCGCCAGGCCGGCACCCGCCTCGCGCAGAGCGTAGCCCTTTCGCGCAAGGCGGCTGGCAAGGTCATCCCAGTCCTCGGCGAGGTTCAGGTCCTCGGCAAGAAGCGCCCGCAGGGGCGCGACGAGGCGCTCGTCAGCCCGCTGGGCCTTCCTCGCGCGGGTGCGGCGGTAGAGGTCGCGGTCAATCGCCTCGCGCACCAGCGCGCCCAGCTCCGCACCCTCACGCGCCGCGACCTCGCGCAGCGCCGCCAGCACCGTTTCCTCCATCCTCAGCATGACCGTGATCTGGCTCATGGCCGCAGCATCGCCCGGCCATGGTTGCCATCGGGTTAACGGCGCCTCTCCGCATCGGCGTGCCAAGCACCATCGCCCAGTAGAGCCGCCCTCCGGCCTCCGCCACGCCC
>JBLXFD010000049.1:0-15182 GCA_048262455.1 Rhodobacter sp. | reverse complement strand
CACGGTTGCGGCCGCCCTCACCGCCAGCGCCACCGAAGACGGAGCGGCGGTTTCCGTGGACCTGCTCACCGGCGCATCGGACGCCGACGCCGGCGAGACGGCGGAGCTTGTCGCGCAGGTGGGCGACCTTCCGGCCGGCGTCACCCTCGGCGAGGACGGCCGGACACTCACGCTCGACCCGTCCCACCCGGCCTACCAGTACCTCGGCGAGGGGGAGTTCACCGACGTGGTGGTGAGCTACCAGGTCGCTGACCCCTCAGGCGCCACCGTCAATCAGAGCGTCACCTTCACCGTCGCCGGCACCAACGACGCGCCCACGGTCACGGCGATCGATGCCGGCTCTGTCAGCGAGGACGGCGCGCCGGTGACGATCGACCTGCTGGGCGCCGGGCAGAGCGATGTGGAGGGGAATACGCTCTCGGTCCGCAGCCTCTCGGTCTTCGACGACCTGCAGCAGAGCGTCAGCTTCACCGACAACGGGGACGGCACCGTCACCATCGATCCGGGCCAGTACGACGCCCTGGATGACGGCGAAAGCCGCACGCTGACGGTGGAGTACCGGGTCTTCGACGGCAGTGTCGGCACCGCCAATACCGCCACGCTGGTGGTGGAGGGGGTCACCGACAACGAGGCCCCCGTGGCGGGCGATGACGACCTGCGCGGGGGGCCGGCGACGGAGAAGGTGGTTGGCGCCAGGGTCGCCGTCTTCGACAACGGCGCCTTCGTCGACACCGCTGGCGGGACGTCGAGCGAATCGGACAACGTGCAGGCGACCCTCACCTCGCTCGGGCACCAGGTGGTCACCTTCACCGGGACCGGCAGCAGCGACTTCGCGGCGGTGCTGGCGAGCGTCGACGTGCTGCTGATCCCGGAGATGGAGAACGCAGACTTCCTGCCCGACGCGGCCACGCAGCAGGTGATCCGCGAGTTCGTCGAGAACGGCGGCACCCTGCTGGTGAATGGTGACCAGACCGGCGGCGACGAGGCTTTCCTGAATGCCATCTTCGGATGGTCGCTGGTGCAGGGGCCGCGCATCGACAGCGACTCCAGCATTACCACCGAGGCCCGCTTCGGCACCCAGTTCGAGAATGCTCCCGGCGTTCTGCCCAACAACAACGCAACCTTGTACATCACTACCGCCTCGCTGCCCGAGGGGGCGCTCAGCATTTACTCGAGCGGCGAGAACACCTCGGTCGCGGCGATGCAGGTGGGACGCGGCCAGGTGGTCACCCTGGGGTACGACTGGTTCAACGCCGCGCCCGCCGGCACCCAGGACGGTGGCTGGACGCAGGTGCTGGACGCGGCCATCAGCACCCCCGGGGCGGCGACCGACGAGAACACGCCGCTGGAAATCCCGGCCGCGCGGTTGCTGGGCAATGACGTGGATCCGGACGGCGACACGCTGGAGATCCAGTCGGTCTCTGCCTTCAGCAAGCACGGGGCGGCGGTGCGGCTGAACGACGACGGATCCATCACCTACGACCCCAGCGTCTCCGCGCCTCTGAACACCCTGTCGGATGGCGAGAGCAAGGACGACACCTTCACCTACGTGGTCAGCGACGGCCGCGGCGGCACCGACACCGCCACGGTGACGCTGAAGGTTGCGGGCGTGACGGACGCGCAGCAGAGCGTGCAACTGCTGGCGCTGCCCGGCGCCCCGCCGGAGGCGCCGGAAGGGGCCGGCGCGCAGGCGAAGCTGGCTGAGGCGCCGATGCGTCTCGTGCTGCCGGGGGAGCCGGAGGCGGATGCGCCTGTCGCGCTGGCGGAGGAGGCGGGGCCGCCGTCCTGGCACCCCTTCGGCACGTCGCTGCGGCAGGCGGGTGCGTCCCTGGGGCCGGATCTGCCGGATCTGCCTGATCTGTCGGAACTGGCGGAGGGGCTGGGCGACCTGGTGACGGGCTTCGGCGCACCGGGCGCGGTGGGCGGCGCGATCGCGGCCGCGGGCCACAGGTTTGGCGACTTGGTGCCGGTGATCTCGGCGGCGGGGCTGGAGGCGCTGGAGTCCGTGGACGGGCCGGAGGACTTGCTGGACCTGTCGCTGGGCGACGTGTTCCGCGTCTCCGGCGAGGCGGAGGGAATGCTGGCGTCGCTGCTCAGCCAATGGCTGGCGGAGAACGCGAACGAGGCGGAGGCGACGGGGCCGGAAGCTCTAGCGGGGCAGCTGTCCCGGCACCTGCCGAATGGCGGCGGCCTGCAGGAGCTGGCCAACCACCCGTTCATCGCGGACGCGGGCGAGGTGCTGGCGACGCTGGGGATCGAGGCGGACACGCAGGTGCGAGACGCGCTTCCGACTGCGTGAGGATCTGGGGCTAAGGCGTTCCGGTTGCGGCCGTTATTTGACTAAGCGCGTGGCTCCGGCCGCCCGTGTACTCGCGTCTCGATGCCCATCTGGCGCGCCTTGAGCTGCATGGCGACGAAGCGGGAATAGAAGCGCGACAAGGCAAGGTTGCCGCCGTGGAACCACAGGGCGGAATGGGCCGTGGGCTTCCACATGTTGCGCAGTTCGCCCTGCCATGGGCCGGGGTCGCCTTGGATGCCGGAGCCGAGGCCCCAGCAGGGGCCCACCTGGTCCGCGATCTCGCGGCCGACGATGCCGGCTATGCCCTCGTTCATCGACTGGTAACCCGTGCAGGCGATGATGACGTCGGCCGGCTCCTCGTGGCCGGAGGCAAGGCGCAGGCCGTGCGGGGTCAGGCTATCGATCCCGTCGCCCGCCAGCACGCGGATCTTGCCGTCCGCGATCAGGGAGGAGGCGCCGACATCGATGTAATATCCTGACGCCGTCCGCAGGGCGCGCATCATCAGCCCGCTGTCGTCCTCGCCGAAGTCGTGGGCAAAGCCTGCGCGGGCAAGGCGCTGATAGAACTCCGCGTCCCGCTGCCGGATCTCGCGGTAAAGCTCCCTCTGCTGGTCCGCGAACAAGGCATAGGGCGTGGCGGCGGCCAGCAGGTCGGCGCGGCCCGCGTCAAGCCCGCTGTCCACCGCGTCTTCGGAGTAGATCTCGAACCCCAGGTCCATCAGGGTTTCCGACCGAACCACGATGGAGGGTCGGCGCTGGAACAGCGTGACCTCGGCGCCGGCCTCGTAAAGGTCCAGGGCCACGTCATGGGCGGAACTGCCGGCGCCGATCACCAGCGCGCGCTTGCCCTTGAAGGGCTCGCCGGACTTGTACTGCGAGGAATGCAGCAGGGTGCCGGCGTAGTCCGCCTGACCGGGAAAGGACGGCATCCGGGGCGGGCCGTAGGCGCCGGTGCAGAACACCAGCTGGCGGGGCGAAAGAGTGATCTGCTCGCCATCCGCCCGGCGGACAAGGACGGACCAGCGGCCGCTCTCCGCGTCGTAGCTGGCGGTCTCGCAGCTGGTGCGGGTCCAGGCGTCCAGCTCGAAGATCAGCGCGTAAGCCTCCAGCCAGTCGCCGATCTTGTCTTTCGGGCAGAAGACCGGCCAGGTGTCGGGAAAGGGCAGGTACGGCAGGTGATCGTACCAGACGGGATCGTGCAGCACGAGGCTGCGGTAGCGGTTGCGCCAGCTGTCGCCGATGCGGGCGTTGCGCTCGACGATCAGGCAGGGCACGTCCAGCTGCTTCAGCCGCGCCGCCAGCGCCACACCGCCCTGACCGCCGCCGACGATCAGCACCTCGGGCTGGTCCTCGCGCCCCAGCCGGGCCGCCTGCGCCGCCCGGGCCTCTGACCATGTCTGCCGGTCGCGGCCGTGGCCGTGGCCAAGGTAGACCGGCCGCCGCCGCCCGCGCGGTTCCTCGTGGCCCTTCAGGTCCTCCGCCGCGGTGAACAGTACGTGGCACAGGCCGTCCCGCAGGGTGACCCGGCCGACGCCATGGGCCACCGCGGTCTCGAACCGGATCCAGGCGCTGCTGCCCTCGGCCTCACCGCCCGTCTCCTCCCGGCGCCAGCCGGTGGGCGCCGTGCGGGCGAGGCAGGCGGAAAGCATCTGCGCAATCTCAGCTTTGCCCTCCATCGTCTTGATGTTCCAGGTAAAACTCAGCAGATCGCGCCAGTAGCAATCCTCGGTGAACAGGTCGGCCACCGCCGCCGCTTCCCCGGATTGCAGCGCCGCGTCGAAGGCGGCGAGCCAGTCGTCAATCTGCCGGGTCATCGCGCGGGTCCTTCCTGACTGCCATGCTCCGAACGGACGATACCGCCGAGTAAGAAAGTTACAAACAGTTTCTTCGATCCGCTTAATCCACAGGGAATCCCATCACCTTATCCGTTATAGCCGACGCCATCGTTGACAGGTGTGTAAGTCAGTTACAAAGTTAACCAGCGAGTCGCGCATTTTCGCGGCGCGCTGCAGGGGTACCCGATGGCAGACGGCACGTTCGCAGACCCGAAACTCTCGATCCGGAAGGCGGGCAAGCGCTACGGCGACCTGGTGGCGCTGCAGGATTGCTCGCTCGACATTCCCGACCGCAAGATCGTGTCCATCGTCGGCCCCTCCGGCTGTGGCAAGACCACGCTTTTGTGGTCCATGTCGGGGCTGCACCCGCTGACCGAGGGCGAGGTGCTGCTGGACGGCACCCCCATCACCCGCCCGCGCCCCGAGGTGGGGTTGGTGTTCCAGGAAGCCAACCTGCTGCCTTGGCGGAACCTCATCAACAACATCCTCTTTCCCTTTGAGGTGAAAGGACAAAAGCCGGATCTCAAGTGGATCGACCACCTGCTGGACCGGGTGGGTCTGAAGGGCTTCGAGAAGAGCTTTCCCAACGAGCTGTCCGGCGGCATGCAGCAGCGGGCCTCGATCGTGCGGGCGCTGTCGCTGCATCCGGCGGTGCTGCTGATGGACGAGCCCTTCGGCGCGCTGGACGCCTTCACCCGCGAGGAAATGAACGCGTTGGTGGAGGAGATCTGGCTGGAAACCCGCACCACCATCGTCTTCATCACCCATTCCATCGAGGAGGCGCTGTTCCTGTCGGACCGGGTGGTGGTGCTGACCGAGCGGCCGGGGCGGGTGCTGAACACCTACGAGGTGCCGTTCCCGCGCCCCCGCACCATCGAGATCATGGCCAGCCGCGAGGTCTTCGACCTGACCAACCGCATCAAGGCGGACATCTACGGGCGCCACAAAAGCGGGCGGGAGGCGGCGGAATGACCGATGCAAGCGCGGGCAAGGACGTTGTGGGCGGCAAGGTGGGCAAGGGCCTGCAGGCGCTGTCCACCTTCGGCGCCGGCACCACGCGGCTAGAGATCCTGGCGATCCTCGCCACCGCCGTGCTGGTGATCGGCGGGCTGGAGCTGGCGCTGCGCTGGTTCGAGGTGCCGCATTACATCCTGCCGCCCCCCTCGGCCATCGTGGTGGCGCTGCTGAAGGACTTTCACCTGATCCTGCCGCACCTTGGCCATACGTTGGTGGTGCTGTTCTCCGGCTTCGCCATCGGCGCCGGGGTGGGGCTGGTGCTGGCGGCCGTGATCACGCAATTTCCCTTCGCGGAAAAGATCATCGCCCCCTACATCCTGATCCTCGTCACCACGCCCATGCTGGCGCTGGTGCCGCTGCTGATCCTGCGCTTCGGCTTCGGCTACGAGCCGCGGATCATCGCGGTGGCGCTGGCCTCGGGGCCGATGGTCATGATCAACTCCGCCACCGGGTTCCGGCGGGTGGACGCCAACAAGATCGCGCTGGCGCGGTCCTACGGCGCCTCGACGCTGCAGATCTTCTGGAAGGTGCGGGCGCCGATGGCGTTGCCGATGATCCTGGTGGGGCTGATGATCGGCGCGATCTTCGGGCTGCTGACCGCGGTGGGGGCAGAGATGGTGGGCGGCGGCTTTGGCCTTGGCAACCGGCTGACCACCTATTCCTCGATGATCCAGATGCCGCAGTTCTTCGGGGTGGTCCTGATCCTGTCGTTCCTGGGCATCCTGATCTACGTGATCTTTTTCCTCATCGGCAAGAAATGGGCGAGCTGGGAGACCTGACAGGGCCTGCCGGCGGATTAACAACAGGGAGTAATGAAATGAAAACGAATAGGAAGTATGCAATGAACCGGCGGCAGATGCTGCAGGTTACGGCGGGCGGCGTCATCGTGTCGGGCATGGGCCTGGGCCGGGCCTCGGCGCAGGGTTACGACGATACCTTCACCTGGATCAGCCCGCGCGGAACATTGGAGGTGCTGGACGACTACGGCTACTGGATCGGCAGGAAGATGGGCTATTTCGGCGATCTCGACGTCGAGATGCAGCCCGGGCCGTCCGACGGCACGGCGACGGTGAAGTTCGTGGACGTGGGGCAGGCCGACATGGGCTTTCCCAGCCCCGGGGTCTTCTCCTTCGGGATCGAGAACGGGATGGACCTGAAGTCGGTGTTCCACATGGGCGCGCTCGACACCTTCAGCCTGGCCTTCCGCAAGGGCGAGGGGCCGCAGGACATCAAGGGGATCGAGGGCAAGACGATCCTTCTGGGCTCTGCCGCCTGGCAGCCGATCGTGGACCCGATGCTGGCGGCGCAGGGCGTCGACATCTCGACCATCAAGTACGTCGAGGCCGGGTGGCCCACCTGGGGCACCGCGCTGGCGGCCGGGCAGGGCGACGCGGCGCTGTCCTGGGAAGGGCTGCGGGCGGAGTGGATCTCGACCGGGCTGGAGTTCGAGTACTGGCTGGGGGTGAACGAGTCGCCGCTGCCGGCGAATACCTTCGTGATCCGCGGCTCTGACCTCGACGACCCGGAAAAGGTCGCCTTCCTCGAGACCTACCTGCGCGGCTGGGCCATGGGCATGGAGTTCGCCGAGCATAACCCGGCGGCGGCGGTGCAGGCGGTCTTCGACGAGTTCCCGACGCTGGCCTCGAACCTGGGGCCGGAGCTGGGGATGATGTCGATCACCCAGCAGGCCAACGTCTTCCGCGGCGACATGTCCAAGCGCGAGGGCTGGGGCTGGCACGACATGGACAGCTGGCAGCAGTTCTTCGACCTCTCGGCGCAGATCGGCCAGAACTCCAAGCCGATCCAGGCCAGCGAGGTCTGCACCAACGCGCTGATCCCAGAGGCGAACAACTTCGACCACGCGCAGGTCAAGGCGGACGCCGAGGCGGCGGGGGTGCCGGAGGCCTTTGCCGGCATCGACGTGCAGAAGCTGCGCGACACGATGTTCGACCAGTCGATCTGACCTGTCCGGCAGACCGGCAAAGGGGCGGCCCCGCCGGCCGCCCCGCTTGAAAACAAAGCAATTCAGGGGGAGGGACGCATGAGCGATCCGGTACGTATTCTTGTCGTGGGCCTTGGCAACATGGGCGCCTCGCATGCCAGCGCCTATCACCGGATGGAGGGGTTCGAGATCGTCGGCCTCTGCTCTCGCACCATGAAGTCGAGGACGATCCCCGAGGCGCTGCAGGGCTATCCCCTGTACGAGGATTACGAGGCCGCGCTGGCGGAGCTGAAGCCCGACGCGGTCTCGATCAATACTTGGCCCAATACTCACGCCGACTATGCCATCAAGGCGATGGACGCCGGCGCGCACGTGTTCATGGAAAAGCCCATCGGCACCACCAACGACGAGGCCCGCGCCGTGGTGGACAAGGCGCGCGAGACCGGGCGCAAGCTGGTGCTGGGCTACATCCTGCGGGTGCACCCGTCCTGGATCAAGTTCATCGAGCTGGGGCGCACCCTCGGCAAGCCGCTGGTGATGCGGCTGAACCTGAACCAGCAGTCCTCGGGCGATGCCTGGATGTGGCACAAGAACCTGATCGACAGCCTGATCCCCATCGTCGACTGCGGCGTGCACTACGTGGACGTGATGTGCCAGCTGACCGGCGCGCGGCCGGTGCGGGTGCACGGCATCGGCGCCGCGCTCTGGGCCGAGGCGGACAAGCAGAATTACGGGCACCTGCACGTGACCTTCGACGACGGGTCGGTCGGCTGGTACGAGGCGGGCTGGGGGCCGATGATGTCCGAAACGGCGTTCTTCGTGAAGGACATCGTGGGGCCCAAGGGCTCTGTCAGCCTGGTGCCCAACGAGGAGGCGCGCGGCGCGGCGGAGGACCTGTCGGACAGCGCCGACATCGACAAGCACACCAAGACCGACGCGATCCGCTATCACCACGCCGACGTGGGGCCGGACAAGCAGTTCGTGAAGCCGGACGAGCTGATGTCCATGGACGACGAGCCGGGGCACCAGGAGCTCTGCGACCGCGAGCAGGAGTTCTTCCTGAAGGCGATCCGAGAGGATCTTGACCTGAGCGAGTCCATGGAGGCCGCCGTCGACAGCCTGCGCATCGTGCTGGCGGCAGAGCAGAGCATCCGCGAGGAGCGGGCGATCACGCTGGACTGAGCCGCTTGCCCACTTCGGCGGTGCCTTGGTGCGCGACGTCAGCCAGCCCGTGGGATCGCGCTGCCGGCCTGCGGCATGGGCGCTTTATGCCTGCCACACCCGCACATAGAACGAGCGTCGCACGCAGATGACACAGCGCCAGCCCGCCGGGACGGGCAGGCGCTCGCCCCCGCGCCTACGGCTTGTTCGGGGGCTATACAGCGCATCGTCCGGTCGAGGTGTAGGGCGGGGTTTACCCCGCCATGGCGCAACACCAGCCCGCCGGGACGAGCAGGCGCTCGCCCCCGCGCCTGCGGCTTGTTCGGGGGGGCTGTACAGCGCATCGTCCGTTCGAGGTGTAGGGCGGGGTTTACCCCGCCATGGCGCAACACCAGCCTGACGCAACGGGCAGGCGCTTGCCCCGCGCCTCCAGCTTGTTGGGGGCGGATCAGCGCTTTGATCCGATGCGCCGGGTCAGATCACCGGCACACGGGCTATCCCGCCGCCCAGGTGGTCACGCAACGCGCCCGCAGCGCGGCCTCGTCCACCGCGATGCCGATCCCCGCGCGGTTGTCGGACAGGATCTCGCCGCCGCTGTGCTGCCAGCCGCTGTCGAACACGCCGGGGCAGAGGGCCGACAGCTCCAACTGGTATTCGCACAGGTGATCGCACCCCGCCGCCGCGTGGAACGACAGCGCCGCGGCCTGCACCACCGGCGATCCGGTGCCCATGTGCGGCGTCACCGTCCGCCCCGCGGCGCGGGCCATGCCGGCCATGGCGAGGCCCCCCGCCAGCCCGGTGCGGCCGATGTCGGGCTGCAGGATGTCGAAACTGGGCTGCTCCAGCCAGGGCCGCAGCTGGTGGTCGGTAAAAAAGTGCTCTCCCAGCGCCAGCGGCACCCGCGCCTCGGCGTGCAGGGCGGCGTGGCCCGCGAGGTCCTCGGGCACCAAGGGGCATTCCCACCAGCCAAGATCCCGCTCTGCCAGCGCCGCCGCGATCTGGCGGGCGTGGTCCGGGTCGGTCACCGACCACAGCGAATCCGCCATCAGCTGCCAGTCCCCCGGCACCTCGGCGCGCAGGCGGTCCAGCTCTGCCTGCATGGCCGGCAGGTCGGCGTCGGCGAAGATCTTGACCCCGCCAAAGCCCTGCGCGGCGCAGTCGGCCCAGGCCGCCACCCGTTCTTCCGGCGTGGACTGGCGCAGGCCCGACAGGTAGACCGGCACCCTATCGCGGTCGCTGCCCAGCCAGCGGGCAAAGGACAGCCCGGCGCGGCGGGACAGGGCGTCGCAGACCGCGATGTCCAGTGCCGCGATGGCCAGCAGCTGGTAGCCCGACAGGTGCCCGCGGCCGCGGTTCAGGTCGTAGCAGAAGTCGCGGAAGGCGGCGGGGCCGGGAAACTCGCGGCCCGGCAGAAGGTCGCCGAAGAGGCGGGTGCAGAGGATGCCGATCACCTCGGGGCAGACCGGTTCCGTCGCCTCGCCCCAGCCGGTGCTGCCGTCGTCCAGGGTGATCTTCACAAGGCAGGTCTCCACCTCGCTGGCGTAGACGGTGCGCCAGTTGTCCTTCAGCATGTAGTGGGCGCCGGCGGCACGGTTGTCGCTGCGAAAGCCGCGCCAGTAGGAATCCTCGCTGGAATGCAGGTGGAAGGCCTCGATCCGGGCGATGCGGAAGGCGGTTTCGGGCAGGTGCATCATCGGTCTCCGTCAGGCCGGCGCGGCGCGCGGTGGCGCAGCAGGTTGCCGGCTGGGGTCGGGTTGAGAAAACGGTCGGCCAGCCCGGCGCGGGCGTGGTAGCCGCGGTCGAGGCCCACCAGCGTGTCGAGGACGAAGGCGGTGCCGGGTCGGGTTTCCACGAGCCGCAGCAGCCGTTCCAGCATCAGCGCCAGCACCTCGTCGCCGGTGCCGCGCAGGGTGCCTTCCGAGCGTCGTTCGGCCAGCACCACCAGCCCGCCATGGGGCTCCAGCGCCTCCGCCGGGGCCAGTTGCTCAGGGCCAATACCGTCCATCGGGAAGGCGAGGACCAGCGCGGGGACGGGCAGGCCGGGCAGGGCGGCGCAGAGGTCGCGCCAAGCGTCAGCGGCGGGCAGCAGGCCATAGCCGATCTGGTGCTGGTAGGCCGGCGCGGCGGCCTCGTAGTCCTGCAGGAAACCCGCGGCGAGGGCAGGCGGGTGTGGCAGGTCCTGCAGGAAGGCCGCCACCTCGGCGCCGGCCCCGGCGCGCTGGGGCACGATCAGTTCCAGCACGTCCACCAGCCCGGCGGCGGGGCCTTCCAGCCGCGCTTGGTCGGCGGGAGTCATTTCCGTGAAGGCCTGCAGCGCGATGCCAAGCGCGCGCAGGTCCCCGGCGCGGGCGCGGTGTTCGGCGCTGTCGAGATCGCCCAGCGGAAAGCGCACCCGCGCCATCCCGGTCTCTCGCAGCAGCCGCAGGGTGTAGTCGTCGCGCAGCTTCCGGCGCGTGAACGTGCCGGTGGGCGGGTTGAACGGCAGGTCCACCGTCTCGGCCCAGTCGTGGCGCAGGTTGACCCCGAGGTTGCCGGCGGCAGCGGGGCGCGCGGGCGGGTAGTCCCCGGCCTCGAAGGCCGCGAGATCGGGGAGCGAGACCATGTCCGCCTCGATCCGCCCGCCCCGGTCTTCGGCCCAGAGGAACCCCAGCTTGCAGGGGTCCTCGCGGCCGAAGTCCTCGTCGTAGGCGGCGCGGTAAAGCTCGGCATAGTCGCGCCGCACGAAGGCGGTGGAGGGGGCGCCGTACAGCCGCGTCTCGCCGTGGCGGGCGAAGAGGTGGTTGTGGATGTGGCCGCTGAAGACGCAATCCACCGACGCCTCGCGGCAGAAGGCCAGCAGGCACTCGCGGCTGGCGGGGGCGATGTTGTCGTAGTGGCTGGGCTCGCCCGCATCGTGCAGGTAGGGCGGGTAGTGCGAGACCACCACCAGCCGCCGCGCCTCCAGCCCCTGCCGCGCCGCGTCCAGCAGCGCCGCCAGCCGCGCCACCTGTTCGGGATCGTCCGACAGCAGCGGCGCGTTCAGGCAGACAAGGCGCAGCCCGGCGATGTCGGTGATCCCCGCGTCGCGGCCGTAGCGCCGGCACCAGTGGTCCAGGTACTCCGGCCGCACCTTTTTCGCCGGCTGGGCGGGCAGGGGCTTGTCGCCGATGTCGTGGTTGCCCGGCACGTAGTGCACCGGCATCTCCAGCGCGCCGAGAATTTCTGCCGCCTGCGCCTCGGCGCCGGCGTGGCCGGGATCGCCGGGCAGGGGGTGCACCACGTCGCCGAGGTGCAGCACGAAATCAGGGGCGCGGCGGCGGATCGCTTCCACCACCCGGCGGGCGCGGATGTTGGCAACGGCGTGGGATGCCGGCTCCAGGTGCGTGTCGGCGATGACGGCGAAGCGGGCGGTGGCCGGTGCCGTCACGTGGCGGGCCGGTCCGGCAGGGCGATCTCCGCCAGCGCCAGCAGCGCGTCCAGTTCCTTCAGGCCGAAGTCCGACAGCGGCTGCGCGGGGGCGCGGTGCGAGATGCCCGGCAGGCCCATGCGCCGGGCCAGCACGTGCTTGCCATAGGTCACCTGGGTGAAGAGGTTGTGGTTTATCAGGGTGATCGCGGGCAGCAGCCGGGCGTGCAGTTGTCGCGCCTGCAGCAGGTCCTCGTCACGGCCAGAGGTGGCCAGCCCGAAGATGCGCACCAGTTCCGGCGTGAACTCCGGCGCCGGCACGTTGCCCGCCGCGCCGGCCCGAAGCGAACTGACCAGTTCCAGCCCGTTGCGCCCGCCGAAGACCGCCATGGCGCTGTTCGCCGTCAGGTCCGCCACCCCGGTGGCCGGGCCCTCGGCCTTCAGCAGGGTGATGTTGGGGCAGCGGCGGTTGAGGTCCAGCAGGGTGCGGTTGGACAGGAAGACATCCATGTTCGCGGGGTTGCTCTGCACCGCCACGGGCACCTCGATCGCGCTGGCCACCTCGGCCACGAAATCGGCCAGCACCTTTTCCGTCAGGCGCACCTGCGGGGGCTGGATGATGATCCAGCCGGCCCCGGCCTCGGCCGCGCGGCGGGCGAATGCGATCTGGCCCCGCACGCTGGGTTCGCTGACCGTCACCGCCACCGGCGCGCGTCCGGCAACGTGCGACAGCAGCACGTCCAGCACCTCGCGCCGCTCGTCCAGGTCCAGCTTTGCCACCTCGCTGGCCAGCCCGTGGGTGACGAGGCCGTGGGCGCCCTGGTCCAGCGTCCAGTCCACCTGCGCCCGCATCGCGCCGTGGTCCAGCGCGCCGTCCGCGTTGAAGAAGGTGTAGAGCACCGGGTGGATACCGGTCTGGAAAAAGCTGGGTGCCACGGTATTCTCCAAGCAAAATCAAGGCGGTTGCCGCAGGGGTTCGTGGATCCGCCGGAAGGGGCGGAAGCGGCGACCGCTGAATGCCCCTATTCGGTACATCATGTACCGCACAGGTCAAGCGTCCCGGGGCGCGGGTGGGGAGGCGGCGCGGGGAATGCCGGGCCGGTGTTTCTTTAGGAGGGGCCTTGGCGTTCTACAATAAGGAACGAAAGGCGCGGATCACTGCGCCGCCCGCCCTCAGTCCCCGCTTTCGGGGTCGGCGCCGCCCTGCTCGCACAACCGGTAGCCGCCGCGTCGTTCCTTGATGTCGAGGTGCAGGTGATCGTCGTGGGCGGCGTTCGAGCCGGGGCCGAGCACCGTGGCGAATTCCACGCAGGCCGAGGCGCGGACGGCGTCTTGGAAGGCCTCGGCGATGGTGCCTTCCGCCTCGCGCGGCTGCACGAGGATGGCCGCGCCCTCGGCAAAGCGGAAGCCCTGCACGTCGATGGCGTTGCCGTAGGAATGCTCCGACGGTTTCCCGCCGCCGCCGCCGATCCGCTCGCGGCAGATATAGGCGGGGGCGGCGTCGATGGCGGTCAGCGCGCCGCGCCCGAGCCGCTGGGCCGCCGGCAGCACGAAATCGCGGGTCCAGAGCGCGGTGGCCAGCACGGCGGGGCAGCGCAGGGTGGCGGGGGTGGACAGGGCGATGCCCGGCAGCACCTCGGTCACCGTCAGGGGGCGGAGGATGCCGCAGTCGGGGTCGTCCTCTGGCCGGATCGCCGGGATCTCCTGGTAGACGGTGCCCAAGGCGTCCAGCGCGGCGAGGCAGGCGGCGTATTCGGTGTCGGGCAAGGCCAGCGTGTCGCGCATGCCGGGGGCGGGCGGGGGCGCGACCTGCGGCACGTCCGCGTCGGGCAGGTCCTCTGTCACCTCGTCGGCGGTTGCCTCGGCCTCGGCTTCAGAGGTTCCCTCGGTCTCGGTCTCGGTCTCGGTCTCGGTCTCGGTCTCGGTCTCGGCTGTCGCTGCCGCTTCCGGGGCAGGCGGCGCCGGCTCGAAGGGCTCGGGCCGGGGCTGGGGCGGGCGCGACGTCTCTACCGGGTTGCCCGCCGGCGCCTCCGCCTGCTGCGCCAGCGCCCCCTGGGCAAAGGCCGGCGCCGCCAGCAGAAGCAGCAGCGCCGCCCGTGTCACTGCAGGAACTCGACGGTCACGCCGGGGTCGACGATATGGGCCAGTTCCTCGATGTCCCAGTTGGTGAACCGCACGCAGCCATGGCTTTGCGCGGTGAACAGCGAGTCCGGCTCGGGCGTGCCGTGCAGCCCGTAGGTGGGCTTGGACAGGTCCAGCCAGACAGAGCCCACGGGCCCGTTCGGCCCCGGCGGGATCACCAGCTTCTTGTCGTTGTCGCCCTGCTGGAAATTCACCTGCGGGTTGTAGGTGTAGTTCGGGTCCATCGCGATGGCGGTGATCTCCACCGTGCCCGAGGGCGAGGGCAGCTGATCGGAGCCGACGGTGACGGGGTAGGAGGTCAGCATCGCGCCCGCCGCGTCGTAGACCCGGGCGCGGCGGTCCTGCTTGTCGATCTCGATCCGCGCCACCTTTGCCTGCAGCGCCGTGCCGGGGTCGGCCACCACGATCGTCTGCCCCGGCTCGAAGGGGGTGCCGCTGTTCAGCTGGGTCAGCACCTCCTCGTCCATGTGAAAGCGTTCCGCCAGCCGCTCGCTGACGCGGGTGTAGCCGAGGTGGTCCATCTTCGCGCGCTCGGCGTAGTCGTCGGGGATGACATCGGTGAGGTCCGAGGCGTCCTCCTCGGTGATCCGGTACTCCGTCAACACCGGCGCGGCCGAGGGACCGCCGAGCGCCTCCCAGACCTGCGGGTCGAGCATGCCGTCCACCTCGAACCCCTCGCGGGTCTCGAAGGCGCGGATGGCGCTTTCGGACATGCCGCCCTTGTAGCCGTCGATGATGCCGGGCGAGATATCGGCGCGGTCCAGCAGGACCTGGGTGACGAAGGTGAGGGCGGTCTGCCCCTCGCCGAGATCGCCGCCCTCGTAGGCGGCGTTGCGGATCTCGTCCGGGCTGAGCGCGAAGGCGGGGGCGGCGGCCAGGGCGAGGATGGCGGCGAGGCGAAGGGGCATGTGGTGGCTCCGTTGGTTACGCGGTTCAACCCGTGCGGGGGCGGTTGGTTCCGGGGGTGGGGGAGGAGCGTTAGGGTGGGTCCGGTAGGGCGGGGTTCACCCCGCCACGGCGCAACGCGAGCCTGCCCGTGGGGTGGCGCCGCTGACCCCCGGCATGGGCGCTTTATCCCAGCCACATCCGCGCGCAGAATGAGCGATGCATGAGGATGACACAGCGCCAGCCCGCGGGGACGGGCAGGCGCTCGCCCCGCGCCTTCGGCTTGTTCGGGGCGCATCAGCGCTTCGTGCGAGGGGAATGGTAGGGCGGGGATCACCCCGCCGTGGCGCAACGTGAGCCTGCCCGTGGGGTGGCGCATCCAACCTATGGCATAATCGCTTTATCTTCGCCATATCCGCGCGCAGAATGAGCGTTTCTCTGCGGGTGACACAGCGCCAGCCCGCCGGAACGGGCAGGCGCTCGCCCCCGCGCCTTCGGCTTGTTCGGGGGCTGATCA
>JBLXFD010000048.1:0-16679 GCA_048262455.1 Rhodobacter sp. | reverse complement strand
AAGGCCGAGGAACCCCTGCCCCTGCTGCCCGCCGCCCGGGACGCGGACCCCGCCTTGCGGGCGCGCCTGATGGCAGCGCTGGCGGCGCAGGATGCTGCCGAGACGGCGCTGGACACGGCACAGGCCGAGGCCGCCGCGCTGCGGGCTTCCGCCGAGACCAGCGAAGAGGAACTGCGCCGCCAGCTCGCCGCCGCCCTGACCGCCGCCAAGCAGGCCGAGCGCGAGGCCGGGGCGGCGCTGAGTGATGCAGAGCGCGAGGCGGCGCTGCTGGCCCAGGCCCGCGACGCGCTGAGCGAGGCGGACCGCGAGACCGCCGCCAGCCGGCGCGAGGCGGCGCTGCTGAACGAGCAGGTGCGCGAACTGCGCCGCCAGGTCGCGACGCTGCAGGCGATGCTGAACGTTGCCGCCGAGGCGGACGCCAGTTCCGACGTGCAGATCCAGGCGCTGGGCAACCAGCTGAACGCCGCGCTGGCACGGGCGGCGCAGGAGCAGAAGCGCCGCGCCGATGCCGAGGAGGCGCTGCGGCTGGAGCTGGAAAAGCAGAAGCAGGAGCTGGAGCGTTACCGCTCGGAGTTCTTCGGCCAGCTGGTGGCGCTGCTGGAGGGCCGCGAGGGCGTGCGGATCCAGGGCGACCGCTTCGTCTTCTCCTCCGAGGTGCTGTTCGAGACCGGCGAGGCGGAACTGTCTTCCGAGGGCCGTGACCAGATCGCGCGGGTGGTCCGTATCCTGCGCGATGTGGCCGACCAGATCCCGCCCAGCATCGACTGGGTGCTGCGGGTCGACGGGCACACCGACAACGCGCCGATCCGCGGCGGGCGGTGGGAGGACAACTGGGAACTCAGCCAGGCCCGGGCCCTCTCGGTCGTGCGCTTCATGGAGGATGTGCTGGACTTCCCGCCGCAGCGGCTGGCGCCCACCGGCTTTGGCGAGTGGCAGCCGATCGCCCCCGGCAACAGCCGCGAAGCGCGGGCGCAGAACCGGCGGATCGAGCTGAAGCTGACGGAGCGGTAGGGGGCGCCTGTGGCGTCAAGCGCCCCGCCGGATTACCGGGCCAAGGCGCGGTAGGTGCCCGCCAGAACCATGCCGAAGACGATGTGGCTGAGGATGGAGATCCAGTTCCGCGCGTTCTCGAACCAGGGGAAGAGCGCGGTGAAACCGTAGAAGGTGATGAAGTAGACGATCAGGCCGAAGACACCGCCGAGGGCCAGCGCCGCGCCGCCGCCGACCTTCATCGCGCGCAGGATCAGGGCCATGACCACGGCGAGCACGAGCGAAAGCGCGAAGTGGATCGCCATCGCCGTCATCATCACGCCGGCGTCGAAGGTCGGGGCCGCTTCCCCTGTGGGCAGGACCTCGCGGCCGAGGCCGATGGCGGCGATCATGCGCGGCGGGCCCCAGAGGCTGCCGCCGCCGACGGTCGCGACCAGCATCATCTCCATCACCATGAAGACGAGCCCGGCGATCAGCCCGGCGCCGATGACCGCCCCCCAATTCCAGGGGGTGAGGGACGTGGAAGTCGTGCTGTGATGAGTCATGGTCGTTACCCTTTCGGTACTTGACGCGATGACAAGCTGCGAAGGGCGGTAACTGTTCATGCACCCCTTCGTGACCCGCGCGCGGGGAGGGGATACAAAAGCAAACGGCCCCGCCTGGGGCAGGGCCGTTGCCGATTTCAACCAAGCGCTTCGGCGTCAGTCAGCCGTCAGCAGCGGCGGCTTCTTCGAGGCCAGGCGCGGCGCGCTGGCCTGCTCGACCCGCAGGTCGATCTTGCCGTCCTTCACGCCGACCTGCACCACGCCGCCCTTGGCGAGCTTGCCGAACAGCAGTTCCTCGGCCAGCGGCTTCTTGATGAACTCCTGGATCACGCGCCCCAGCGGCCGCGCGCCCATCTTGTCGTCGTAGCCCCGGTCCGCCAGCCATTCGGCCGCCGGCTTGGTCAGTTCGATCGTCACGCCGCGGTCCATCAGCTGGGCCTCGAGCTGCAGCACGAACTTCTCGACCACCTGCAGGATGACCTCTTTCGGCAGCGCGCCGAAGGAAATCACCGCGTCCAGCCGGTTGCGGAATTCCGGCGTGAACTGACGCTCGATCGCGGCGGTGTCCTCGCCCTCGCGGCGGTCACGGCCGAAACCGATGGCCTCCTTGGCCTGTTCCGCCGCCCCGGCGTTGGTGGTCATGATCAGGATCACGTTGCGGAAATCCACCTGCCGGCCGTTGTGGTCGGTCAGTTTGCCGTGGTCCATCACCTGCAGCAGGATGTTGTAGACATCGGGGTGCGCCTTCTCGATCTCGTCCAGCAGCAGCACGCAATGCGGATGCTGGTCAACGCCGTCGGTCAGCATGCCGCCCTGGTCGAAGCCGACGTAGCCCGGAGGCGCGCCGATCAGGCGGCTGACCGCGTGCTTCTCCATGTACTCAGACATGTCGAAGCGCAGCAGTTCCACGCCGAGGCTGTCGGCCAGCTGCCGCGCGACCTCGGTCTTGCCGACGCCGGTGGGGCCCGCGAACAGGTAGTTGCCGATCGGCTTCTCCGGCTCGCGCAGGCCCGCGCGGGCCAGCTTGATCGCCGAGGACAGGGCACTGATTGCCGCGTCCTGCCCGAAAACCACCCGCTTGAGCGTGTTCTCCAGGTCCTTCAGCACCTCGGCATCGTCCTTCGAGACGTTCTTGGGCGGGATCCGGGCGATCTTTGCCACCACGGCCTCGATCTCCTTGGAGCCGATGGTCTTGCGCCGCTTGCTTTCAACAACCAGGTGCTGCGCCGCGCCGGCCTCGTCGATCACGTCGATCGCCTTGTCGGGCAGCTTGCGGTCATGAATGTAGCGGGCGGAGAGTTCCACCGCCGTCTTGATCGCATCCGAGGTGTACTTGATCTCGTGGTGCTTCTCGAAATAAGGCTTCAGCCCCTTCAGGATCTTCACCGCGTCGTCGACAGTCGGCTCGCTCACGTCGATCTTCTGGAACCGGCGCGACAGGGCGCGGTCTTTCTCGAAGTGCTGGCGGAACTCCTTGTAGGTGGTGGAGCCCATGCAGCGCAGCTTGCCGCCCTGCAGTGCGGGCTTGAGGAGGTTGGACGCGTCCATCGCGCCGCCGGAGGTGGCGCCGGCGCCGATCACCGTGTGGATCTCGTCGATGAAGAGGATCGCGTCGGGGTGTTCCTCAAGCTCGGTCACCACGGCCTTCAGCCGCTCCTCGAAGTCGCCGCGGTAGCGGGTGCCGGCCAGCAGCGCGCCCATGTCGAGCGAGTAGATGGTGGCGCCCTTCAGCACCTCCGGCGTCTCGCCGCCGACGATCTTGTGCGCCAGGCCTTCCGCGATGGCGGTCTTGCCGACGCCCGGGTCGCCCACCAGCAGCGGGTTGTTCTTGCGCCGGCGGCACAGAACCTGGATCGCGCGCTCGACCTCCTGGTCGCGGCCGATCAGCGGGTCCACGTCGCCGCGCCGGGACTTGGCGTTGAGGTCGACGCAGTACTTGCCCAAGGCGCTTTCGCCCTTGGCGTCGTCGTCCGTGGTCTGGGCCTCTTCTTCCAACTCCGTCGCTCCTTGGACCGACCGCGCCTCGCCGAAGGAGGGATCCTTGGCAACGCCGTGCGCGATGAAATTGACCGCATCATAACGCGTCATGTCCTGCTCCTGCAGGAAATACGCGGCATTGGATTCACGTTCCGCGAAAATCGCGACCAGCACGTTCGCGCCCGTCACCTCGGTGCGGCCGGAGCTTTGGACATGGATCGCGGCGCGCTGGATCACGCGCTGGAACGCGGCCGTGGGAACGGCCTCGGAGCCGTCCACGTCGGTGACGAGGGTGGACAGGTCATCGTCAACGAACTCGACCAGCGTCTTGCGAAGCGTCTCGAGGTCCACGCTGCAGGCCTGCATGACCTTGGCCGCGTCGGGTTCGTCGATCAGGGCCAGCAACAGGTGTTCAAGGGTCGCCAGTTCGTGACGACGGGCGTTGGCCAGCGCCAGCGCGGAATGGATCGCTTGCTCGAGGGTGTTCGAAAATGACGGCACCTGTCGTGCTCCTTCGTATTTGGCGGAGAGGGCCTTGAAGCCCCGTCTCCACCGTGACCTCATAGACTTAAAGTTCGGTGTTCCCCGCCGCGCTTCAAGGTTTTTCTTCTCGCGCGCGGTCACATTTTTGATTTGACGACCAGATTCCGGGCACGAGAGCAACGGAGCGGCTGGCCGGGGCTGGAGGTTTCAGAAACGGTCCTTGCGCCGGCGGATTTCGGCGAAGACCTCGGCGTCGGGCGACGAGGACATATTTAGGCGCGCTTTCATCTCCTGCAAGTGTGCCCGCAGGAAGGGGTTGGTGGCCTTCTCCTCGCCGATGGTGGAGGGCACCGTGGGCTCGCCGCGGTCGCGCTTGGCCTTGATCTCGGCGGCGCGGGCCTGCAGCGCGGTGTTGTCCGGCTCGATGCTGAGGGCGAAGCGGGCGTTGGAGGCGGTGTACTCGTGGCCGGAGTAGACGCGGGTGTCGTCGGGCATCGCCATGAACTTCTGCAGGCTGTCCCACATCATCTCCGGCGTGCCCTCGAACAGCCGGCCGCAGCCCAGCGCCATGAGGCTGTCGGCGGTAAAGACGGCCTTGGCCTTCGGGAAATGGAAGGCCATGTGCCCCAGCGTGTGCCCGGGCACCATCAGCGGCACGGTATAGGCCTCGCCCTCGCCGCCGTTCATGCCTTCCTCCAGCGCCATGTCCAGCGGCGGCAGCTTGGCCTCCTCGGCCTTCGGGCCCATGACCTTGCAGCCGTAGCGGTCCCGCAGCTCCGCCACGCCGTCCACGTGGTCGGGGTGGTGGTGGGTGATCAGCAGCGCGCCGAGGGACCAGCCGCGGGCCTCCAGCGCCTCGACGATGGGCGCGGCCTCGGGGGCGTCGATCAGGCAGGTGCCGTCCGGGCCGTTGACGAGGTAGGCGTAATTGTCTGACAGGCAGGGGATCGTTACGATCTCGAGGGGCATGGCGTTTCCTCCTTGCTCCGGTATGTTCGCACCAACCCTTGCCGATCCTGACCCGGGCCGCAATGCATCTGGACGTTCTCGACCTCCGCAACTTCTACTACCGCACCGGGCTGGGGCGGTCGGCGCAGCGGGCGATCCGCGCGCAGATGCTCGACCTGTGGCCGGACGCCGCGAACCAGACGGTGGTGGGCTTCGGTTTCGCGCTGCCGCTGCTGCGTCCCTACCTGGAGGCCGCCACGCGGGTGGTGGCGCTGATGCCCGGCCAGCAGGGAGTGATGCCCTGGCCCGGCGCGCTGCCCAACGTTGCGGTGCTGTGCGAGGAGACGCTGTGGCCGCTGCAGACCGGGCAGGCGGACAAGCTGATCCTGCTGCACGGGCTGGAGACCTCGGAAAACCCCTCGAAGCTGCTGGACGAGTGCCAGCGGGTGCTGGCACCGGGCGGGCGGGCGATGTTCATCGTGCCGAACCGCGCGGGGCTGTGGGCGCGGCGCGACGTGACGCCCTTCGGCTTCGGCCGGCCCTACAGCCTGACGCAGATGGAAACCCAGCTGTCGCGACACGGGTTCGAGCCGGCGCGCCATGCCGCGGCGCTGTACCAGCCGCCGTCCGAGAAACGCTTCTGGCTGAAGACCGGGGCCTTCTGGGAACGCACCGGCCGGCGGCTGTCGATGCGGTATGCCGGCGGGGTGCTGCTGGTGGAGGCGACCAAGCGGGTGCAGGCGCCGACCAAGGGGGTGAAGGCGCGGGTGCGCCGGCCGCTGCGGGTGCTCGAGGGGCTGGGCCAGCCCGATCCCAAGCCGATCTGACCCGCCCCCCCGGCGGAATCGCGGGAGACCTGCGCGCGAATTCGTGAGCAATTTCCTCGGCCCCGGCCGCGCAAACCGTCGCACCTGCCGCCAAAGCCTTGTTTTACAGGGCTGCGGCCCCCCACGATTTCCGGCCAATAATGTTGCGGGCCAGCAAGGCGTCTGCTAGACCGGCGCCGATTTTGACGGCGGGACCGCAGGCCCTGCCGTTTGGGCTGCCCTTGTCCCGCGGCGCGCGCGGGTCCTACCCGGGGCTTTTGACATCGGAAGGATCGACGTGTCCGAAACAGCTTCGATTTCGACCGGCATCGCAGGTCGCTATGCGACGGCCGTCTTTGAACTGGCCAGGGAGCAGAACGACCTTGCGGCGCTGGAGCGCGACGTCGACGCGCTGGAGACCGCGCTGGACGAAAGCGCCGACCTGCGCGACCTGATCAACTCGCCGGTCTACAGCCGCGAGGCGCAGGGCCGGTCGATCACCGCGGTGGCGCAGAAGATGGGCCTGTCCCAGACCTTCACCAACGTGCTGGGGTTGATGGCATCCAAGCGCCGGCTGTTCGCGCTGCCCTACGCGCTGCGCGCGCTGCGCGCCCGCCTTGCGGACGAGAAGGGCGAGGTCACCGCCGAGGTGATCTCTGCCAAGGACATGACGCAGGCGCAGCAGGACAAGCTTGCCAGCACGCTGAAAGAGCGTGTGGGCAAGGACGTGAAGATCAAGCTGGCCGTCGATGAAGGGCTCATCGGCGGTCTTGTCGTGAAGGTGGGCTCGAAGATGATCGACACTTCGATCCGGTCCAAGCTTGCCAACCTAAAGAACGCAATGAAAGAGGTCGGATAGATGGCGATCCAAGCATCTGAAATTTCTGCTATCCTCAAGGAGCAGATCAAGAACTTCGGCCAGGAGGCCGAGGTTGCCGAGGTCGGCCGCGTGCTGAGCGTCGGCGACGGGATCGCCCGCGTCTTCGGTCTGGACAACGTCCAGGCCGGCGAGATGGTCGAGTTTCCCGGCGGCATCATGGGGATGGCGCTGAACCTCGAAAGCGACAACGTCGGCGTCGTGATCTTCGGCTCTGACCGGGACATCAAGGAAGGCGACACCGTCAAGCGCACCAACGACATCGTGTCGGTCGGCGTGGGCGACGCGCTGCTGGGCCGGGTCGTTGACGGCCTTGGCAACCCGATTGACGGCAAGGGCCCGATCAAGACCTCCGAGACCCGCGTGGCCGACGTGAAGGCCCCCGGCATCATCCCGCGCAAGTCGGTGCACGAGCCGATGGCGACCGGCCTCAAGGCCATCGACGCCATGATCCCGATCGGCCGCGGCCAGCGGGAACTGATCATCGGCGACCGCCAGACCGGCAAGACCGCCGTGGCGCTGGACGCGATCCTGAACCAGAAGTCCTACAACGACGCCGCCGGCGCGGACGAGAGCAAGAAGCTCTACTGCGTCTACGTCGCCATCGGCCAGAAGCGGTCCACCGTGGCGCAGCTGGTCAAGCGGCTCGAGGCCACCGGCGCGATCGACTATTCCATCGTCGTCGCCGCCACCGCCTCTGACCCGGCGCCGATGCAGTACCTGGCGCCCTACACCGCCACCGCGATGGCCGAGTTCTATCGCGACAACGGCCGTCACGCCCTGATCATCTACGATGACCTGTCCAAGCAGGCCGTAGCCTACCGCCAGATGTCGCTGCTGCTGCGCCGCCCGCCGGGGCGCGAGGCCTACCCGGGCGACGTGTTCTACCTGCACTCCCGCCTGCTGGAGCGTTCGGCGAAGCTGAACGAGGACAACGGCGCCGGCTCGCTGACCGCGCTGCCGATCATCGAGACCCAGGGCGGCGACGTGTCGGCCTTCATTCCGACCAACGTGATCTCGATCACCGACGGCCAGATCTTCCTCGAGACGGAACTGTTCTTCCAGGGCATCCGTCCCGCCGTGAACACCGGTCTGTCGGTGTCCCGCGTGGGCTCCTCGGCCCAGACCAAGGCGATGTCCTCGGTCGCCGGCCCGGTGAAGCTGTCGCTCGCCCAGTACCGCGAGATGGCCGCCTTCGCGCAGTTCGGCTCCGACCTCGACGCCTCGACCCAGCAGCTGCTGAACCGCGGCGCGCGCCTGACCGAGCTGATGAAGCAGCCGCAGTACTCGCCGCTGACCAACGCCGAGATCGTGGTGATGATCTTCGCGGGCACCAACGGCTTCCTCGACAAGCTGCCGGTGAGCCGTGTCCGTGCCTTCGAGGACGGTCTGCTAAACCACATGCGCAACACGCGGCGCGACGTGCTCGACTGGATCGAGAACGAGGATCCGAAGATCAAGGGCGAGCCTGCCGACAAGCTGAAGGCCGCGATCCAGGAATTCGCCAAAGACTTCGAATAAGGGGTAGGGCTAGTGCCGAACCTTAAGGACCTCAAGAACCGGATCGCGTCGGTCAAATCGACCCGCAAGATCACCAAGGCGATGCAGATGGTCGCCGCGGCAAAACTGCGCCGGGCGCAGGATGCCGCGGAGGCCGCGCGCCCCTATGCAGAGCGGTTCAACGCCGTCATGTCCGGCCTCGCCGGTTCGGCGCAGGGCAGCGGGCAGGGACCGAAGCTGCTTGCGGGTACCGGTTCGGACCAGACCCACCTGCTGGTGGTGATGACGGCCGAGCGCGGGCTTTGCGGTGGCTTCAACTCGTCGATCGTGCGCCTGGTGCGCTACCAGATCGGCAAGCTCGAAGCAGCCGGCAAGACGGTGAAGATCCTCACCGTCGGCAAGAAGGGCCGCGAGCAGCTGCGCCGCGACCATGGCGACAAGCTTGTCGGCCACATCGACCTGAGCGAGGTCAAGCGCCTGGGCTATTCCAACGCGCAGGACATCGCCAAGGAGGTGCTCAAGCGCTTCGACGCGGGCGAGTTCGACGTGGCCAAGATCTACTACTCCGTCTTCGAGTCGGTGATCAGCCAGAAGCCGACGGAACTGCAGGTGATCCCCGCCAAGTTCGACGCGCCCGAGGACGCGGCGACGGGGGCCGGCGCCTTCTACGATTACGAGCCGGGCGAGGAAGAGATCCTGCGCGAACTGCTGCCCCGCGCGGTGGCGACGCAGATCTTCACCGGCCTGCTGGAAAACAGCGCCTCCGAACAGGGCGCGCGGATGACCGCGATGGACAACGCCACGCGCAACGCCGGGGACATGATCGAGCGGCTTACGATCGAGTACAACCGGTCGCGCCAGGCGGTCATCACCAACGAGCTGATTGAAATTATCTCGGGCGCCGAGGCGCTCTAAGGAACCGGAGACAGAAGACATGGCAAACGCGAAAGGCAAAGTGACCCAGGTCATCGGCGCCGTCGTCGACGTGCAGTTCGACGACCACCTGCCCGAAATCCTGAACGCGCTGGAAACCGACAACCACGGCAACCGGCTGATCCTGGAGGTCGCGCAGCACCTGGGTGAGAACACCGTCCGCACCATCGCGATGGACGCCTCCGAGGGCCTGGTCCGCGGCCAGGTCGTGACCGACACCGGCGGGCCGATCACCGTGCCCGTGGGCACCGCCACGCTGGGCCGCATCATCAACGTCGTCGGCCAGCCGGTGGACGAGGGTGGCCCGATCGAGGCCGAAGAGCACCGCGCCATCCACCAGCCCGCCCCGCAGTTCGAGGAGCAGGCGACCGAGTCCGAGATCCTCGTGACCGGCATCAAGGTGGTGGACCTGCTGGCCCCCTATTCCAAGGGCGGCAAGATCGGCCTGTTCGGTGGCGCCGGCGTGGGCAAGACGGTTCTGATCATGGAACTGATCAACAACATCGCCAAGGTGCACTCCGGCTACTCCGTGTTCGCCGGCGTGGGCGAGCGGACCCGCGAGGGCAACGACCTCTACCACGAGATGATCGAATCCAACGTGATCAAGCCGGGCAACCTGGCAGAATCGCAGGTGGCGCTGGTCTACGGCCAGATGAACGAGCCTCCGGGGGCCCGTGCCCGCGTGGCGCTGACCGGCCTCACCCTGGCCGAGCAGTTCCGCGACGCGTCCGGTACCGACGTGCTGTTCTTCGTCGACAACATCTTCCGCTTTACCCAGGCGGGCTCCGAGGTGTCGGCGCTGCTGGGCCGGATCCCCTCGGCGGTGGGCTACCAGCCGACGCTGGCCACCGACATGGGCGCGATGCAGGAACGCATCACCTCGACCAAGGCCGGCTCGATCACCTCGATCCAGGCCGTCTACGTGCCTGCCGACGACCTGACCGACCCCGCGCCCGCCACCACCTTCGCGCACCTCGACGCCACCACGGTGCTGTCGCGCGCGATCTCCGAGCTGGGGATCTACCCGGCGGTGGACCCGCTGGACAGCTCCTCGCGGATCCTCGATCCGCAGATCGTCGGGGAAGAGCATTACCAGGTGGCGCGTGACGTGCAGGGGATCCTGCAGCGCTACAAGTCGCTTCAGGACATCATCGCCATTCTCGGCATGGATGAACTGTCGGAAGAGGACAAGCTGACCGTGTCGCGCGCCCGCAAGATCCAGCGCTTCCTGTCGCAGCCCTTCGACGTGGCCAAGGTCTTCACCGGCTCGGACGGCATCCAGGTGCCGCTGGAGGACACCATCAGCTCGTTCAAGGCCGTTGTCGCGGGCGAGTACGATCACCTGCCCGAGGGCGCCTTCTACATGGTCGGCGGCATCGAAGAGGTGAAGGCCAAGGCCGAGCGCATGGCCGCGGACGCGGCGTAAGGGGCAGGACATGGCCGATACCCTTCAATTCGACCTCGTCTCGCCGGAGCGCAAGCTGGCCTCGGTCCAGGCGACCGCGGTCAGAGTGCCCGGCGCCGACGGCGAGCTGACGGCGATGCCCGGCCATACCCCGGTCATCACCACCCTGCGCCCCGGCATCGTGACGGTCGAGGGGCCGGAGGGGTCGCAGGAGTTCGTCGTCTCCGGCGGTTTCGCAGAGATCACCGCGACCTCGGTCTCGGTTCTGGCGGAACGCTCGCTGTCGCGCGGCGACGTCACCGGCGAGTTCCTGGACGAGCTGCGGCAGGAGGCCGAGGCGGCGCACGAGCGTGCCGAGGCAGAGGACAAGGACGCGGCCGCCGTGGTCGTGGCCGACCTCGCGCAGCTGGCGCAGGACATGGCCTCTGACCCGTCGCTTCGCGGTTCTTCCAAGGTGCCGGCGCCCTAAGCTCTGGCACCAACACCCCAATTTTCCGGCCCCGGCGCGAAAGTGCCGGGGCTTTTTCTTGCCCGTTCCGCATTTCCGCCGCATTGCACCGGCTTTATTGTCTTGGACGAGGGGACGATGAAGCAGATAAAGAGCAATTATATCGGGATCGACCAGGGCAGCCTGGTGATGTTCTCCGACTTCCAGGATGACGGGAAGATGTGGGCGGGCGAGGGTCCGCGCATGTACCGTCGCAAGGTGAAATTCTCCGGCTCCTACCGGGAGCCGCCGGCGGTGCACGTGTCGCTGTCCATGTGGGACACCGACGCCGACACCAACCAGCGCGCGGACATCGGCGCGGAAAAGGTGACGACCGAGGGGTTTGACCTGGTGTTCCGCACCTGGGGCGACAGCCGCATCGCGCGGGTGCGCGCCGACTGGATGGCCATCGGCGAGATGAAGCACCTGGATGACTGGGACGTCTACTGACGTCCCGGTGCCCGTCCCGGACCGTCCCGCGGGTCAACCGCGGGAATAGGTGCCTTCGTAGATCGGGTGCAGCGTCTCGGTCTCGAACAGCGACGACACGCTGGTCCCGTTCCAGATGTTCAGGATCGCCTGCGCGAAGATCGGCGCGGTGGGCACGATGCGGATGTTCTCGGCGCTCTTGACCGCCTTGGTCGGCTCGATGCTGTCGGTGATCACCAGGCTCTTCATCACCGAGTTCGTCACCCGCTCCACCGCCGGGCCGGACAGGACGCCGTGAGTGATGTAGCTGTGGACCTCCTCGGCCCCGCTTTCCATCAGCACCTCGGCGGCCTTGCACAGGGTGCCGGCGGTGTCGCAGATGTCATCGACGATGATGCAGCTTTGCCCCTTCACGTCGCCGATCACGGTCATCTCGGCCACCTCGCCGGGCTTTTCCCGCCGCTTGTCCACGATCGCCAGCTGCGCGCCAATGCGCTTGGCCAGCTCGCGGGCGCGGGCCACGCCGCCCACGTCGGGCGAGACCACGGTGACCTGCTTCAGCTTGTCCTTGAACTGGTGCTCGATATCCAGCGCGAAGATCGGCGCGGCATAGAGGTTGTCCACGGGGATGTCGAAGAAGCCCTGGATCTGCGCCGCGTGCAGGTCCATGGTCAGCACCCGCTCGATCCCGGCGCTGACCATCATGTTGGCCACCAGCTTGGCGGTGATCGGGGTGCGCGCCTTGGTGCGGCGGTCCTGCCGGGCGTAGCCGAAGTAGGGGATCACCGCGGTGATGCGCTGCGCCGAGGACCGGCGCAGGGCGTCGGACATGATCAGCAGTTCCAGCAGGTTGTCGTTCGCCGGGTTCGAGGTGGGCTGGATGATGAACATGTCCTCGCCGCGCACGTTCTCGAAGACCTCCACGAAGATCTCGGCGTCGTTGAACCGCTCCACCCGCGCGTCCACCAGCCCCACGTTAACGCCCCGGTGCATCGACATCCGCCGCGCCACGGCGTTGGCGAGCGAGCGGTTGGCGTTGCCGGACATGAGCTTTGGTTCGTGGGAGGACGGCATGGCAGCGATGTTCCTGAGTGTCTTGGGAAAGCGGGAAATGACGGATTCGTGACGTTGACACCGCTTATCACCCCGGTACCGTCTTGCAAACATTCGCCAGCGGCAGGGGGGACCATGGCCCGCATCGACTATTACTTCGTGACCATCTCGCCCTTCACCTATCTCGCCGGCGACCGGCTGGAACGGATCGCGCAGGCGCAGGGGGTCGAGGTCAACTACAAGCCGATGGATCTTGGCCGCGTCTTCGGCGCCACCGGGGGCGTGCCGCCGGCGCAAAGACCGCCCGCGCGGCAGGAATACCGGATGCAGGAGCTGCGCCGCGCCCGCGACAAGTCGGGCCTGCCGATGAACCTCAAACCCGCCTTCTTCCCCACCAACCCGGCGCCCTCGTCCTACGCGATCATCGCCGCGCAGGCGGCGGGAGGCGGCGACGTCGGGGCGCTGGTGCGCGCGGTACTGCGCGCCTGCTGGGCCGAGGACAAGGACGTGGCCGACGACGCGGTGATCCGCGCCTGCCTGACCGAGACCGGGTTCGACCCCGGCCTTGCCGACAGCGGCCTGCTGTCCGGCGCCACCACCTACGAACGCAATACCGAGGAGGCGATCGCCGCCGGTGTCTTCGGCGCGCCCTTCTACATTACCGAGGGGGACGAGAGGTTCTGGGGCCACGACCGGCTGGACGACCTGGAGGCGCACCTGGCCGGCAAGCTCTAGGCCTCAGCCCATCGACCGGCCTTGCCCCTTCGCCCGCCGCCGTTGGGCGCGGGCACGGTCGGTCAGGTAGCTCCACAGCGCGATCCCGGACCAGCTGGCGATGTAGATCGCGCCCAGCACGACCATCACCAGCCCCGGCACCGGGCCCACGTCGGCGCGGTCCAAGAACTGCTCGAACCCCTCCGCCGGGCGCGGGTGGACCACCAGCTTGCCGGCATAGGCCAGCGTCTGGATCAGCAGGATCCACAGGTAGTTGCTGCGGATCCGCCGGCCCACGGCGACCATCGTGCTGACGTGGTAGCGGGGGGCCCAGTAGTCCTCTGCCAGGGTCTTCTGCCAGTTCTCCTCCAGGTGCAGGTCGCCGTCGTGCAGCATGGGGGCGTAGAAATGCGTTTCCATCCAGCGGCAGCGCGCCCGCCAAACGTTGAAGTAGCGATAGCGGCGCGCCTCCAGCATCAGGAAGAAGATGATCAGCACCCCCACCAGCACCAGCGGCAGCGGCGAGGCATCGGGCGCGGCGAAGGCGATGGACAGGGCGATGCCCAGCGTGACCACCGCCCAGTTGGTGGTGGTGTCCAGCCGGGTGCGCCAGATGGTGGAGCGGTAGACCTCGGCCCGGTAAAGGTGCGCGATGGCGCCCACCTCTGCCGCGTCCAGCGTCTTGCGCGGATCGGGGGCGGGGCGCGGCGTGGGCTCTGCGGGCACGGGAAGCCTGGTGGCTGGGCGGTATGCCCGCGAGATTGGCATAGAGCAGACGTTCGGTCAAAGGCGGAAGCCGCGCCCCCTTCCGCACCCCGCCCGGCGCGCTGCCGCCGGACGGGGTCTCATGATCTTCAGGCGAGCGGCGCGGGAACGGCCGGCTTGCGGCGGAAGAGCCCGAAGATCCCCTTCCGCACGGTCTTCGGGGCGGCCGTAAGGCGCACCCGCCCGGATGGCGCGGTACGGTAGCTGTCGGTCAGGGTGGCGGTCTTGAAGGCTTCGGCATAGACAGTCAGCATCGGTCTGTTCCTTTTCGCAATGCTTCGGACAGGTTGCATATCGGCCCGCAAGCGCGGCAATGCGAGCCAGGAATTTTGTCCACCTGTAAGGGCTTCTTACACATGTTGCAGAAGCTTCCTCCCCTGGCCCAGTTGCGTGCCTTCGCCGCGCTGGCCGAAACCGGGTCCATGTCCGCCGCGGGCGCGATGTTGAACGTCAGCCATGCCGCCGTCAGCCAGCAGGTCCGCGCGCTGGAGGCCTTCCTTGGCGTGCGCCTGCACGACCGCGCCGGGCGGCAGGTGGTGCTGACCGAGGAAGGGCGGCGGCTGGGGCTGGTGCTGCATACGTCGTTCGAGGCCATCGCCGCCGAGATCGAGGCGCTCTCGGGTGCCGACGCCGACCGGCCGCTGCAGATCACCACCACCCCCGCCTTCGCCGCCCGCTGGCTGATGCCCCGCATGGCCGCTTTCCACGAGGCGCATCCCGACATCGACCTGATGCTCAACCCCACCCCCGCGGCGGTGGAGCCGGGGCCGGGGGGCATCGACCTGGCGATCCGCTTCGGCAGCGGCGGCTGGAAGGGGATGGAGTGCGAGCTGCTGCTGCAGACCAAGTTCGCCATCGCCGCCGCCCGCAGCCTGGTGGGCGACCGAAAGATCACCAGCGCCACCGAGCTGCTGGAATTTCCCTGGCTGCAGGAGGTGGGCACCAACGAGGCCAAGGAGTGGCTGGCGGCGCGGGGCGTGACCGAGGGGCGGGTGCGGCGCATGACCAGCCTGCCGGGCCACCTGCTGCAGGAGGCCCTGCGCGCCGGCGACGGGGTCGCGGCCACCGCGCGGGCCTTCATCGAGGCCGAGGTGGCCAGCGGCGAGATCGTGGTGCTGTTCGAGGACGAGGGGCGCGGGCTGGGCTATCACCTTGTCACCCGCCCCGGCCCGCAGCGCCCGGCGCTGAAGGCGGTGATCCGCTGGCTGCGCCGGCAGGTGGCCGAGGACACGCCGGCCGGGCAGCTCTAGCGAAGATTGCGCGGGGGCACGCCGCTTCCTATAAGGCCGCAAAAGGACCGCCCATGCATTTCAGCCAGAGACACCTGCTGGGGATCGAGACCCTGCACCCCGCCGAGATCACCGCCATCCTCGACCTTGCGGCGGACTACGCGGCGCTGAACCGGTCGCCCTCGAAACACTCCGACGCGCTGCGCGGGCTGACCCAGATCAACATGTTCTTCGAGGCCTCGACCCGCACCCAGGCCTCGTTCGAGTTGGCGGGCAAGCGGCTGGGCGCGGACGTGATGAACATGTCGATGCAGGCCTCTTCGCTGAAGAAGGGCGAGACGCTGATCGACACCGCGCTGACGCTGAACGCCATGCACCCGGACCTGCTGGTGGTGCGGCACCCGCAGTCGGGCGCGGTGAACCTGCTGGCGGAGAAGGTGAACTGCGCCGTGCTGAACGCAGGCGACGGGCGGCACGAGCATCCCACCCAGGCGCTGCTGGACGCGCTGACCATCCGCCGCGCCAAGGGGCGGCTGCACCGGCTGACGGTGGCGATCTGCGGCGACATCGCCCATTCCCGGGTGGCACGGTCCAACATCCTGCTGCTGGGCAAGATGGAGAACCGGGTGCGGCTGATCGGCCCGCCGACGCTGATGCCCTCCGGCATCGCCGACTTCGGGGTCGAGGTCTACGGCGACATGGCCGAGGGGCTGAAGGACGCCGACGTGGTGATGATGCTGCGGCTGCAGAAAGAGCGGATGGACGGCGGCTTCATCCCGTCCGAGCGGGAGTATTTCCACCGCTTCGGACTGGACGCCGAGAAGCTGGCGCACGCAAAGCCCGACGCCATCGTGATGCACCCCGGCCCGATGAACCGCGGGGTCGAGATCGACGGCACCATCGCGGATGACATCAACCGTTCGGTGATCCAAGATCAGGTGGAGATGGGGGTCGCCGTCCGGATGGCGGCGATGGACCTGCTGGCGCGCAACCTGCGCGCGGCGCGCGGGGTGCCGGCCTGACGCCGTCCCGCCGGAACTGGGAGGGATGACGATGACCGATCCGTTGCAGGTGGCCGAGGGCGAGCAGGAGGTGCTGCGCGTCTACGCGCTGGACCTGCCGCCGGACCAGGCGCAGGCCATGGCCGAGCGCCCGGTGAACGGCGGCGGCGACCCGCTGGCCGCGGCGCTGGGGGTGGACCGGCTGGACCGCGCGCGGGTGGAGGTGATCGCGGTGCGCGACCTGACCGGGGTGGGGCTGGCGGGCTACCTTTCCGAGGGCCTCGGCGTCGCGGCGGGCGAACTGGACGGGGCCCGCGCCGCGCTGGAGGCCGAGACCGGCCACGTGGTGATCGTGCCCTCGCAGGCCTTTAGTGGACGGCCTGCGCGGCTGGACCCGAAGCCGCCGCTGCGCCCGCTGGGGATGTTCCGGCTGGAGCAGCCGGCGCCCCCCGCCGCGCCGCGCCCGGCCCCCCGCGGTCCCGCGCCGGGGCGCCCGCCCGGCGCCGGCGCCGCGCCCCGCGCCCCCCCCCGCCCCCC
>JBLXFD010000047.1:0-16921 GCA_048262455.1 Rhodobacter sp. | reverse complement strand
CGGGTGACACAGCGCCAGCCCGCCGGAACGGGCAGGCGCTCGCCCCCGCGCCTTCGGCTTGTTCGGGGGCTGATCAGAGCTTCATTCAAAGGAAGCCGTAGGGCGGGGTTCACCCCGCCACGGCGCAACACCAGCCTGCCCGTGGGCTGGCGCATCTGTCCTCCGGCATGGTCGCTTTATCGCAGCCACATCCGAGCGCAGAATGAGCCTTGCACGAACATGACAAAGCGCCAGCCCGCCGGGACGGGCAGGCGCTCGCCCCCGCGCCTGCGGCTTGTTCGGGGGCTGATCAGCGCTTCATTCGGAAGGAGCTGTAGGGCGGGGTTCACCCCGCCACGGCGCGACACCAGCCTGCCCATGGGGTGGCGCCTGCAACCTCCGGCCTACGCGCTTTATCCCGGCCACGCCCGCGCACAGAACGAGCCTCGCCCCGTGGCCACCAAAGCCCCCGCGCCTTCAACTCATCCGGGACGCATCACCGCTTCGTCCGAATGACGCCACCCCCCCCTCACCGCCCCCGATAAGCCTCCAGCGCCCGCGCGCGCCCCTCCGCCAAATCCACCACCGGCTCCGGGTAACCATCCCGCGGCGACAGCCCCCATACCCGCGGCACCGCGTCGAAGAAGGCCAGCGCCGTCTCCGGCGGCTCCGCCTGCCCCTCGGCGATCCAGCGGCGGACGTAGCGGCGGTCCCTGTCGAACTTGTCGCGCTGGCCGTCTGGGTTGAACACCCGGAAGAACGGCGCGGCGTCGGGGCCGGAGCCCGCGACCCACTGCCAGCCCAGCGCGTTCGAGGCCGGGTCCCAGTCGGTCAGGCATTCCGCGAAGAACCGCTGCCCCACCCGCCAGTCCACCAGCAGGTGCTTGGTCAGGAACGAGGCCGCCACCATCCGCGCGCGGTTGTGCATCCGGCCCGTCACCCACATCTCGCGCATCGCGGCGTCCACCAGTTCCACCCCGGTGCGCCCCTGCTTCCAGGCCAGCACCTCCGGCGCCGCCTCGTCCGTGCTCCACGCGAAGCCGTCCCAGTCGCGCCGCCAGTTGCCCGTCGCCAGGCGCGGGGTGGCGTGCAGCAGGTGCCAGGCGAACTCGCGCCAGACCAGTTCCTTCAGCCATGTCCCGGCGCCGGCGACCCCCTGCTCCAGCGCCGCCATGCCGGCGTGCCAGCAGGCGCGGGGCGAGATCTCGCCGTAGGTGAGCGGCTCGGACATGCCCGAGGTGCCGTCGACCCCGGGAATGTCGCGGGCGCGGTCGTAGCCGGCCATTGCCCCCTCGGCGAAGTCCCGCAGCCGCGCCCGCGCCGCCGCCTCGCCCACCCTGACGTGCCGCGCCACCACCGCCGCGCCGCGGTCCATGGCGGCGGCCATGCGCCAGTCCTCCAGCCGCTCGCTGCGCGGCCAGTCGGCGGGCCCCGCCAGCGCCGTCACATCGGGCAGCGCCGGGCCGGGATCGCGCCCGCGCACCGCCTTCCAGAAGGGGGTGAAGACCTTGTAGGGCCCGCCCGCCTTGGTCTCGACGCTTGCCGGGTCGAACAGCAGCTGGCCGGGGAACTCCCGCACCTCCAGCCCCGCCGCCTGCAGCGTCTCGGCGAGGTCCGCGTCGGCGGCCCGCGCCTCCGGCGCATGGTCGCGCTGCCACCAGACCGCGCCCGCGCCCACCTCGCGCGCCAGCCCGGCCAGCACCCCGGCCGGATCGCCCCGGCGCAGGATCAGCCGGCTGCCGATCTCCTCCAGCCGCCGGGCGAAGGCCTCGACCCCCAGCCCCAGCCGGAACCGCGGCGCGGCGCCCAGCGCCTCGACCGCACCGTCATGGATGAAGACCGGCACCACCGGCCGCCCGCTGGCGGCGGCCTCGGCCAGGCCCGCGTGATCGCCCAGCCGCAGGTCGCGGCGCAGGCGGAACAGGATCGCGCTCATCGCCCCCGGCCGGCTACAGCACGTGGTCGAGCGCCCGGATCAGCCGCGCCACGTCGGCCTCCGAGGTGTAGTGGACGAAACTCATGCGCAGCACTCCCTTCTCCGGCGCGATGCCCAGCGCCTTGAGCGCGCGCACCGCGTAGAAGTCGCCGCCGCCCGCCATGATCCCGTGCGGCGCCAGCGCCTCGGCCAGCCCGGCCCCCGGCACCCGCGCCTCGACCGCGACGGTCGGCGCCCGCCCCTCCGCCCGCGCGGGGCCCAGCAGGCGCAGATCGTTGCGCGCCTTGAGATAGTCCAGCAGCGGGCGAAGCAAGTCGGTCTCTCGCGAACGCAGCAGGTCGTGCACCCGGCCCGCCCGCACCCGGGGCGCGGCGCTGTCCTCGAAGTGGCGCGCGTGCAGCAGGTCCACGTAGTCGGCCATGCCGGCGCAGGCCGCCACCTGCGCGTGGTCCGGGCCGGAGGGGGTGAACCGCTTGTAGCGCGCGTCCGCGTTGAAGAAGTGCCCCTGGTTCGGCAGGCGGTCGGCCAGCGCGCGGCGGATCACCATGATCCCCTGGTGCGGCCCGTAGGTCTTGTAGGCCGAGAACAGGTAGATGTCCGCCCCCAGCGCCCCCACGTCCGGCAGCCCGTGCGGCGCGTAGCTGACCCCGTCGACGCAGACCACCGCCCCCGCCGCATGCACCTGCGCGGTGATGGCGGCGGCGTCGTTGATCTCGCCCACCACGTTCGAGCAGTGGGGAAAGCACACCAGCCGCACCCGGTCGTCCAGCAGCCGCCCCAGCGCCGCCGGGTCGAGATGGCCGGTATCCGGGTCGATCTTCCACTCGCGCAGCTCGATCCCCGCCGCCGTCAGCCGCCGCCAGACGCCGGAGTTCGCCTCGTGGTCCTGGTCGGTCACGATCACCGCGTCGCCGGGACTGAGCATCTCGGCGAAGGCCTGCGCCAGCACGTAGGTATTGGTGGAGGTGGAGGGGCCAAAGCTGACCTCGTCGCCCTCGACCCCCATCATGGCGGCAAGCCGGGTGCGCGCCTCGTCCATCTCCTCGCCGCCGAGGCGGCTGGCCTCGTAGGGCCCATAGGGCTGCACCTTGCGCTCGCGCAGGAAGCGGTCCAGCCGCTCGGCCACGGGGCGGCACATGTAGGACCCCCCGGCATTCTCGAAGAAACACTGGTCCCGCAGCCCCTCGACCCCGAAGGCGGGAAACTGGGCGCGGACGAAATCGAGGTCGAACTGCATGACGGGACTCCCCTGGCTGGGGCCGTGGTGCCGGGGATTGCCCGGCCCGTCAAGACGGCCGCCGGCGGGGTGCCGGCGGCCCTTCGCTTGGCTCAGCGCGGCTCGCTGCGCAGGCCCTGGATGATCGCCCAGCACATCAGCAGCAGCACCAGCGTGAACGGCAACCCGGTGGAGATCACCATCGCCTGCAACGCGCCAAGCCCGCCGCCCAGCAGCAGCACGATCGCCACCGCGCCCTCGAAGGTGCACCAGAACACCCGCTGCGGCACCGGCGCGTTGACCTTGCCGCCGGCGGTGATCGTGTCGATCACCAGCGACCCGCTATCCGACGAGGTGACGAAGAACACGATCACCAGCACGATCGCGATGGTCGAGGTGATCGCCGCCAGCGGCAGCCCCTCGAGCATGGCGAACAGCGAGATCGGCGGGTCGTAGGCGTCGATCACCTGCGCCTTCACGGCGGAATTTGCCGGATCGCTCAGCACCTGCTCGATCGCGGCGCCGCCGAAGGTGGCCATCCACAGGATGCACACCAGGCTGGGAATGATCAGCACGCAGGTCACAAACTCGCGCACCGTGCGGCCGCGGCTGACCCGGGCGATGAACATGCCCACGAAGGGCGACCAGGAGATCCACCAGGCCCAGTAGAAGGTGGTCCAGCCGTGCAGGTAGCCGGTATCCTCGCGTCCCACCGGGTTCGACAGCGGCACCAGCGTTTTGGCGTAGCCGGCCAGGCCCGAGGCGAAGTCGGCAAGGATCCCGGCCGGCCCCGCGGCGAAGAACACGAAGACCAGCAGCAGCGCCGCGATCACCATGTTGATCTCGCTCAGCACCTTCACGCCGCCGTCCAGCCCCCGCAGCACAGAGATCAGCGCCACCGCGGTGATCGCCGCGATCAGGATCACCTGCACCGTCAGGCTGTTGGGGATGCCGTAGATATGCTCCAGCCCCGCGTTGGCCTGCTGCGCGCCGAAGCCCAGCGAGGTGGCGAGACCGAAGAGCGTGGCGAAGACCGCCAGCGTGTCGATGACGTGGCCGGTCCAGCCCCAGATGCGCTCGCCGAAGATCGGGTAGAAGGCGCTGCGGATGGTCAGCGGCAGCCCCTTGTTGAACGAGAACAGCGCCAGCGCCAGCGCCACCACGGCGTAGATCGCCCAGGGGTGCAGCCCCCAGTGGTAGATCGTCGCCGCCAGCCCCATCTGCCGTGCCGCGGCGACGTTCTCGGCGATCAGCGCGCCGTCCTCGTCGAAGGGCGCCGGCACCCCCAGCGGTTCCGACACCGCCATGTGATACACCGGCTCCAGCACCCCGAAGAACATCAGGCCGATGCCCATGCCGGCGGCGAAGAGCATGGCGAACCAGCCGACGTAGCCGTAATCCGGCACCGCCTCCTTGCCGCCCAGCCGGACCTTGCCCCAGGGGCTGACGATCAGGAACAGGCAGAACAGCACGAAGATGTTCGCCGCCCCTAGGAAGAACCAGTCGAAGGTGGAGGTCAGCGCCGGCCGCAGCCAGCCGAAGAATTCCCCGGCCTGGTCCGGCGCCGCCAGCGCGTAGACCACGAAGGCCACGATTGCGAGCCCGGAGACCGCGAAGACGGGATTGTGGATGTCGAACCCGAACCGCCCGACCTGCCCCTCGATATTGTCCTGGCCGATCGTGTAGTCGGTGTCGATGATCTCGGCAGGACCTTCCGGTTCCGGAATCCCCTGCGCGTTCTGGTCGGTCATGGCCGTCCTCCTTCCCGCTTTTCCTGTGATGCCGCACGCCGGTCCGGCGCAGCCGCAGGCCCGGGGTCTAGCAGCCGCGGCCGCATATGCCAAACGCGGTCCCGCCGCCGCCCCCCTATTCCGCACCGCGCCCCCTTGCGGCAACGCCCCCGCAACGCTATCTCTGGAGGGCTGGTTTCGGCCGGCTATGGACATAAACGCGCTCGTAATAAGCGGATCGGACCCGGGGGCGGTACCCGGCGGCTCCACCAATCTCCCCGCGTTGGCGGGACATGGGGCCGAAACAGGATCGACGAACGTCTAAAGGGGTTTGCTTTGTCCCGGTGAGGTACCACCGTTATCGGTCCGAAAAGTACAGTTGCCAACGACAACCGTGCTCCGGTCGCCGTCGCTGCTTAAGCAGCGATCAGACCGAAAATTAAGTCCTTGCGTCTAGCAACGTAAGGCGGGGTTCGCAGGCGCCTGGCAACAGAAGCCTGCACTACCCCCCCTCTTTTCTGTACGCCCTGCCGGCCCACCGCTCCTGTGCCGCGCTTTGGCGTTTCCGCGCTACCCGCCGCGCCACCCGCACCCCACACCCGCAGGTTGATCCGCCCCGGGCCGCCGCAGCGTCACCCTCCCCTTTTCTTCCCCTCCGAATCCCCTATTGTGGGCCCACGGCCTCAGAGGACCCCCCATGCCGCGCATGATCGATTACGGAAACCTCATGCACCGCGCGATGCGCGGATTGATCCGGGACGTGCTCTCGGGCGTGCAGGAACGAGGGCTGCCGGGGCAGCACCACTTCTTCATCACCTTCGACACCATGCACCCGGACGTGGAGATGGCCGACTGGCTGTCGGACCGCTACCCGGACGAGATGACGATCGTGGTGCAGCACTGGTACGACAACCTCGAGGTGGCCGAAGACGGCTTTTCCATCACCCTCAACTTCGGCGACTCGCCGGAGCCGCTGTACATCCCCTTCGACGCGGTGCGCACCTTCGTCGATCCCTCCGTGGAATTCGGCCTGACCTTCAAGACCCAGGGCGAGGACGGCGGCGAGGACGAGGACGACGAGGACGGCGCCGACGAGGACACGGACGAGACCGCCGACAGCGGCCCGCGCGAGGCCGAGGTGGTCAGCCTCGACAGTTTCCGCAAGTGACCCGCGCCGCCCGTTAGCGCCAACGTCCGCCCTGCCCCGTTGATCCCGCCGCGCCGCCTCGCTAGAGGACGGTCGACCGTTGCATACCGCGAGGAGACTCCGATGACCGCCACCCGCACCGAGACCGATAGCTTCGGCCCCCTCGAAGTGCCCGCCGACAGATACTGGGGCGCGCAGACGCAACGCTCGATCAAGAACTTCCCCATCGGCTGGGAACGCCAGCCGGTGCCGATCATCCGCGCCCTGGGCGTGGTCAAGAAGGCCTGCGCCCAGGCCAACATGGCGCAGGGCGATCTCGACAAGGATCTGGGCGAGGCCATCGTCGCCGCCGCCACCGAGGTGATCGAGGGCAAGTTCGACGACAACTTCCCGCTGGTGGTCTGGCAGACCGGCTCCGGCACCCAGTCGAACATGAACGCGAACGAGGTCATCTCAAACCGCGCCATCGAGATGCTGGGGGGCCAGATGGGCTCGAAAAAGCCCGTGCACCCCAACGACCACTGCAACATGGGCCAGTCCTCGAACGACACCTTCCCCACCGCCATGCACGTGGCCATCGCCATGCACGCCCGCGACGTGCTGCTGCCGGGGCTGGAAAAGCTGGCGGCGGCGCTGGAGGAAAAGCGCGACGCCTTCGCCGGGATCATCAAGATTGGCCGCACCCACACCCAGGACGCCACGCCCCTGACCCTCGGGCAGGAATTCTCCGGCTACGCCCACCAGGTGCGCAAGGGGATCGAGCGGGTGAAGGCCTGCCTGCCGGACATCCACGAACTGGCCCAGGGCGGCACCGCCGTCGGCACCGGGCTGAACACCCGCAAGGGCTTCGCCGAGAAGGTCGCCGCCAACATGGCCGAGATCACCGGCCTGCCCTTCGTCACCGCCCCCAACAAGTTCGAGGCCCTGGCCGCCCACGACGCCATGGTCATGTTCTCGGGCGCGCTGAAGACCGTGGCCGCCTCGCTCTTCAAGATCGCCAACGACATCCGCCTGCTGGGCTCGGGCCCCCGCTCGGGCCTCGGCGAACTGATCCTCCCGGAGAACGAGCCGGGCTCGTCGATCATGCCCGGCAAGGTCAACCCCACCCAGGCCGAGGCGCTGACCATGGTCTGCGCCCACGTCATGGGCAACGACGCCGCGGTGGGCTTCGCCGGCAGCCAGGGGCACTTCGAGCTGAACGTCTACAACCCGATGATGTCCTACAACGTGCTGCAGTCCATGCAGCTGCTGGGCGACAGCGCCTCGGCCTTCACCGACAACATGGTGGCCGGCATCGAGGCCAACGAGGCGCGCATCGAGAAGCTGATGAAGGAATCGCTGATGCTGGTCACCGCCCTCGCCCCCACCATCGGCTACGACAACGCCACCAAGGTCGCCAAGACCGCCCACCGCAACGGCACCACCCTGCGCGAGGAGGCGGTGAACCTCGGCTTCGTCGACGCCGAAACCTTCGACCGCGTCGTCCGCCCCGAGCAGATGATCGGCCCGAAGGACTGACCCCTAAACCCGCGCCCCCTGCCCATTTCTTCTGGTAGGAAAATATCCCGGGGGAGTCCCGGCCCCCGGCCGGGACGGGGGCAGCGCCCCCTCCCGGTCGGATCGCGCCAGCGATCCGACCCAACCGACCAATCCAAAGCCAGCCTGCAGGACGCCCCCCATGACCCAGCCGATCAACCTCCGCCAGGCCCGCAAGCAGCGCGCGCGCGCCGAGCGCCGGGCCGAGGCGGACGCCAGCGCCGCCAGCCACGGGCGCACCAAGGCCGAGCGGATCCTCGAGGCCACCCGCAACGAGAAGGCCCGCGCCAAGCTCGACCAGCACTACATCGAGGACGAGTGAGGCCGCGATGGGCGGCCGGCCGGTCAAGCACTCGCTCACCCTGAAGGGCCACCGCACCAGCGTCTCGCTGGAGCCCGAGTTCTGGGAGGCCTTCCGAGAGATCGCCGCCGACCGGCGCCAACCGATCAACGTGCTGGCCGCCGAGATCGACCGCGCCCGGGGGCTGGAGACCGGCCTTGCCACCGCGATCCGCCTGTTCGTGCTGCGCCATTACCGCGCGGGCGGCGGCTCTCCTCCCGAAGCCCCCGACCCCCAGGACTCCGACCCCGAGGACTCCGGCCCCGACGACTCCGGCCGCGCGTAGCTGCTGCGCATCACGTAGTCCTTGCGCGGCCCCGTCACCTCCCAGACCGCCCGCCATTCCGGCCAGCCGGCGAAGTCGTAGCGCACCCGGTAGAGGTCCGGCGCGCAGTCGTGCCGCGCGCTTTCCTCGCGCCCCGGCTCGAACCGGTGGAACGGGCGGCCGTCCGCGAACAGCACCTCGATCCCCCTCCCCGAGGCGCGCCAGAGATAGACCCGTTCCGCCCGCACCGGCGGCTGCCCCGGCAGGTGCAGCGTCCCGCGCTCGTGCCATTTCATGCCAATGTCGTCCGGGGCCAGCTCCGCCACCCCCTCGAACCGCGCCGCCTGCCCGGCCAGCCGGTCCTCCACCGTGCGCGCGATGCGCCAGTGCCCGGCGAAATCCTCCAGTCGCGGCGCCGCGTCCGCGGCCTGCCTCATCCCGCCCGCACCTGGATCGCCACCGCCGCCACGTAGATCCCCAGCATCGCCAGGCTCTCCGTGCCGATCTTCAGCGGCCCGTGCCGCTCCCGCAGGATCAGTCCCAGCATCAGCACCCCGGTCATCAGCGCCCCCACCGCCAGCCAGAAGAACGCCCCCGGCTCCACCGCGTGATAGAGCGAGCCGTCGCGATAGGCAAAGTCCGACAGGCTGAGGAACAGCACGTCCATGGTATTGCCGCCGATGATGCCGCCCACCGCCAGCTGCATCGCGCCCCGGCGCACGGCGGTGATCGTGGTCACCAGCTCCGGCAACGAGGTCACCACGGCGGTCATCAGCGCCCCCACCACCGTCTGCGACAGCCCGAAGCGCCGGGACAGCGCGCCGCCGGTCTCGGCGATCACCCAGCCCGAGACCCCCAACAGCACCACCAGCACCGCGAATTCCCCCACCAGCCGCGTCATGCTGCCGTGCCGGTCGTCCCCGGGGGTGTCGGTGCGGGTGTCGGAGGTCTTGACCGGGTTCCACATCGGCTCTGCCCGCACCCTCTGGGCGGCGAGGGCGCCGACGCAGTAGAGCGCGATCAGCGCGATCGAGACGGGATGGATCGCGAAGACGCTCCATTCCGGGGTGGTCCAGGCGATCACCGGCAGCGTCAGCAGCGTCAGCAGCAGCGCCGCCTGGAACAGGTTGGTGGCCTCGGCCGCGGCGTGTTCCAGGTTGGCCTTGCGGTGGATCAGGTCCGCCAGCGCCAGGAAGGCGGTCTGCGCCGCGATCCCGCCGATGCCGTTGGCGAAGGCCAGCTGCGGCGCCCCCTGCCAGGCCGAGACCACCGAGACCACCGTGCCCGCCAGCGAGGTCGCCAGCCCCAGCACCAGCGCGCCGATCACCGCCTCGCCCAGCCCGGTGCGGTCGGCGATCCGGTCCGCCAGCCCGGTAATCCGGGTGCCCAGCAGCAGGATCGCCAGTGCCGCGCCGCCGAACAGCGAGAAGATCCAGAGGTCGGGCAGCCCGGCAATCATCGGCCCGCCCCCGCTTGCCGCCGGGTCCGCCCCGGTCTACACCCGCGCCCGCAACGCTTCCAGTCAGACAGGTCCGCCATGATCCCCCGCTATTCCCGCCCCGAGATGGTCGCCATCTGGTCTCCCGAGACCAAGTTCCGCATCTGGTTCGAGATAGAGGCCCATGCCTGCGATGCCATGGCAAATCTGGGAACCATCCCCCGCGCCAACGCCGAGGCGGTCTGGAAAGCCAAGGACATGCCCTTCGACGTGGACCGGATCGACGAGATCGAGGCGATCACCAAGCACGACGTCATCGCCTTCCTGACCCACCTGTCGGAACTGGTGGGCAGCGACGAGGCGCGCTTCGTGCACCAGGGGATGACCTCGTCGGACGTGCTGGACACCTGCTTCAACGTGCAGCTGACCCGGGCGGCGGACATCCTGCTGGCGGACATGGACGCGCTGCTGGAGGCGCTGAAGCGCCGCGCGCTGGAGCACAAGGACACGGTGCGCATCGGCCGCAGCCACGGGATTCATGCCGAGCCCACCACCATGGGCCTGACCTTCGCGCGCTTCTACGCCGAGATGGACCGCAACCGCACCCGCCTGCGCGCCGCCCGCGCCGAGATCGCCACCGGCGCCCTGTCCGGCGCGGTGGGCACCTTCGCCAACATCGACCCGGCGGTCGAGGAACACGTCTGCGAACAGCTGGGCCTGGTGCCCGAACCGATCAGCACCCAGGTGATCCCCCGCGACCGCCACGCCGCCTTCTTCGCGGCGCTGGGGGTGGTGGCCTCGTCCATCGAGAACATCGCCATCGAGGTCCGCCACATGCAGCGCACCGAGGTGCTGGAGGCAGAGGAGTTCTTCTCCAAGGGCCAGAAGGGTTCCTCCGCGATGCCGCACAAGCGCAACCCGGTGCTGACCGAGAACCTCACCGGCCTCGCCCGGCTGGTGCGGATGGCCGTCGTGCCGGCGCTGGAGAACGTGGCGCTCTGGCACGAGCGGGACATCTCCCACTCCTCGGTGGAGCGCAACATCGGCCCCGACACCACCATCACCCTCGACTTCGCGCTGGCGCGGCTGACCCAGGTGGTGGACCGGCTGGTGATCTACCCGGACAACATGATGCGCAACCTGAACCAGTTCCGCGGGCTGGTGCACTCGCAGCGGGTGCTGCTGGCGCTGACCCAGAAGGGCGTCAGCCGCGAGGACGCCTACCGCCTGGTGCAGCGCAACGCGATGAAGGTCTGGGAACAGGGCGCCGACTTCATGGAAGAGCTGAAGGGCGACGCCGAGGTCACCGCGGCGCTGAGCGAGGCGGAGATCGAGGAGAAGTTCGACCTGGGGTACCACACCAAGCACGTGGACACGATCTTCGCCCGGGTGTTCGGGGGGTAACAGGCGCCGCGTTCGGAGGCGGTAGGGCGAGGTTCCACCCGGCCTTGGCGCAACGCGTCCTGCCCGTGGGGTGGCGCTTCTGACTTGCGGCGTAGGCACTTTATCCCACCCAAACCCGCGCACAGAATGAGCGTTGCTCTGCGGGTGACAAAGCGCCTGCCCGCCCGGACGGGCAGGCGCTCGCCCCGCGCCTTCGGCTTGTTCGGGGCGGGTGAGCACGTCGTTCGTAAGATGAGGTAGGGCGGGGTTCACCCCGCCATGGCGCAACACCAGCCTGACCGTGGGATGGCGCCGCCGACCCCCGGCATGAGCACTTTATCCCAGCCACATCCGTGCGCAGAATGAGCGTTTCTCGCGGATGACACAGCGCCAGCCCGCCGGGACGGGCAGACGCTCGCCCCCGCGCCTTCGGCTTGTCCGGGGGCGATCAAGCGCTCCACCCGAACGCAGCAGAAGGGCATCCTCCCCCCGCCAACGCGCAGCGGCACCCCGCCAAAAACCGGCACGCGCTCCCCTTCGCCCGGCGGCTTGTCAGGCGGGGTCCAGCACCACCCGAACCACTCCCGGCCTGCTCGACTCCCCCCGCCACCATGCTACCCTGCTCCCATCTAGGGAGGCCGCCATGACCCGACTGCTGCTCATCCTCTGCCTGACCGCACCCCTTCCCGCCCTCGCACAGGGGACCTGCGAGCCGGGCGTGCCGGACTGTCCCGCCGGGATGATCTACGACAGCGCCGAGGACACATGCGTGGGCATGATCGCCTGAGCCGCCGTTTCCCGCGGGCCAACGATGGCGCCTGTAGAAACAGACTGTTTCCCAAGCGCGCTTGATCGGCCCCCTGCCCGCAGCTACCCTGAAATCACTCATTCCAGGAGATTTCCCATGAAACGCCTTTTTGCTCTGCTGCTGGCCGCCGCCATACTCACCCCCGCGGCCGCCTCCTCCGAATACCTTTGCGAGAAGCTGTGGAACCAGAAGCACGGCGCCTCCTGCCCCGTGGGCAGCCACTGGGACAAGCATTCCTCGACCTGCATCGTCGGCTGATGCGCCTCGCGCGGCGGTCCGCTTCGTGGTAGACTGGCCGTAGAAACGGCGGGGATCGAACAATGCGTGTGCTTTTCCTGATCGCGGCGCTGGCCTTGCCCGGCGCGGCCCATGCGGTGTCCAGCAATGCAGACACCAGCCCGCCGGACCCGGCCGAGACAACGCAGACCTGCCAGGAAGGCACCATCTGGTCACCCGATGCCGGTAAATGCGTGCCCCCCGCGGGCGAGCAGAGCGGGCTGAACGACGACACCCGCTACCGCGCGGCGCGGGAACTGGCCTGGGCCGGGCGCTACGGCGAGGCGGGGCGGGTGCTGGACACCTTGGACCCCGCGGACGACCGGGTGCTGACCTACCGCGGCTTTCTCGCGCGCCGTCAGGGCGACGCGGCGCTGGGGGACAGCTACTATCGGCAGGCGCTGGCGCGGAACCCGGACAACCTGCTGGCGCGCAGCTACCGCGGGATGGGGCTTCTGCAGCAGGGCCGCCTGCCGGAGGCGCTGGCGGAACTGTCGCAGATCCGCGCCCGGGGCGGCGCCGGCACCTGGCCCGAGAAGGCGCTGGCGCAGGCGATCGCGGGCGGCGCGGCGGCGGACTACTGACACCGCGCGGCGGGGCCACGGCGCGGCTGGACAGCCGGCCGCCGGGCGCGCTAGCCTCGCCCCCATGACCCCGATCCCCGGACAAGGCTGGCACGACATGGGCGGCGGCGCGGCCAGCGCGGTGGACATGTCCGAGCACGACTTCACCCTCTGGGAAAAGCGCGTCGACGCGCTGATGGTGCTTTGTTCCGGCAAAGGGCTCTTCACCGTCGACGGCCTGCGCCGCGCGCTGGAGGAAATGGGCGAGGACGCCTTCGAGACCATGAGCTACTACGAACGCTGGATCGCCGCGGTGAACCGCAACCTCGTGGGCGCCGGGGTCTACACGGTCGAGGAACTGGCGCGGAAGATGGAAGAGATCGCCCGCCGCGGCCCGGTCTACGGCGAGGCCAGCGGTGGCTGAGCCTGCCGCCCCCAGCCTTTCCCCCGCCCTTTCACCCGGGGCCCCGGTCCGCGTGCGCCGCGTCTTCCCGCCCGGCCACCTGCGCACCCCCGCCTACCTGCGCGGCCTGCGCGGCAGGGTGGAGCGGGCGCTGGGCCCCTTCCCCAACCCCGAACAGCGCGCCTACGGGCTGCCGGCCGAGGACCGCCCGCTCTACCGCGTCCGCTTCACTATGGCCGAGCTTTGGGGCGCCGGGGCCGAACGGCCCGAAGACACGCTGGACGCCGAGATCTACGGGCATTGGCTGGAGCCGCTGTGACGCCACCGTCCCCCACCGGAGGGCACGCCATGCCCCATGACCATCATGACTACCACGACCACCCGGACCACGGGCCGCTCAGCCCCTCGGGCCACCCCTACCGCCCCGACGACGACACCGCCCTCAGCTACTGGCAGGTGATGGAGATCGCGGTGCGCGAGCTTCTGATCGAGAAGGGCGTGACCACGCCCGCCGAGATCCAGGCGCAGGTCACCGCCATGGACGCCCGCAGCCCGGCGGACGGGGCGCGGGTGGTGGCGCGGGCCTGGTGCGACGACGGGTTTCGCGCGCGGCTGCTGCAGGATGCCGGCGCCGCCTGCGAGGAGCTGGGCCTGCAACTGGACGGGCTGCGGCTGATCGCGCTGGAGAACACCGACGAGGTACACAACCTCGTGGTCTGCACCCTCTGCTCCTGCTACCCCCGCGCGCTGCTGGGGCTGCCGCCCGACTGGTACAAGTCCCGCGCCTACCGCAGCCGCGCGGTGCGCGCGCCGCGGCAGGTGCTGGCGGAGTTCGGGGTGACCCTTCCGCAGGCGCAGGCGGTGCGGGTGCACGATTCCACCGCCGACATGCGCTACGTGGTGCTGCCCGCCCGCCCCGCCGGCACCGCGGGGCTGGACGAGTCGGCGCTGGCGGCGCTGGTCACCCGCGACAGCATGATCGGCACCGGGCTTCCGCTGCGGCCCGGCGGCTGATGCCGGGTTGAGCCGGGGGCCGTCCCGGCCTATCAAAGCGCCCGAACAGGCCCGGCAGGCACGGCATGAAGCGCGAGACCCCCACCAAGACCGACCGTCTGGTCGACACCGCCTTCCGCGTCATGGTGCGGCTGGGGCTGTGGCTGCCCTACCGCTGGCGGGTGCCGCTGTTCGGTTGGCTGGCCTCCCGCGTCGCCGCGCCGCTCGCGGGATGGGACCGCCGGGTGCGCGAGAACCTCGCCCTCATCGCCCCCGACCTGCCGCCAGAGGAGGTCCGGCGGCTGGAACGGCAGGTGCCCGACAACTTCGGCCGCTCGCTGATCGAGATCTATTCCGGCGAGGAGTTCATCGAACGGGTGAAGGACGCCCCCCTCGACGGCCCCGGCATGCCGGCGATGGAGGCGGCGCGGGCGGCGAACCGGCCGATCCTCGTGGTCACCGGCCATTTCGGCAACTACGAGGCCGCGCGCACCGCCTTTCTCAACCGGGGCTACCGGGTGGGGGCGCTTTACAACCCCATGCAGAACCCGCTGTTCAACGACCACTACGTTGCTGCCATGGCCCGGATCGGCAACCCGGTCTTCCCCCGGGGCCGCCGGGGCATGGCCGCGATGCTGCGGTTCCTGAAGGAGGGCGGGCTGCTGGCGGTGGTGGCCGACCAGCGCATGCCCCATGGCGAGCCGCTGGATTTCCTCGGCAAACCCGCCTGGACCGCGCTGTCGGTGGCCGAGATGGCGCTGAAGTACGACGCGCTGGTGGTGCCGATCTACGCGATCCGCAAGCCGGACGGGCTGAGCTTCGACATCCGCATCGAGGCGCCGGTGCCCCATGGCGAGCCGGTCGAGATGATGCAGGCGCTGAACGACAGCCTGTCGCGGCTGGTGCGCGAGCACATGGACCAGTGGTTCTGGATCCACCGCCGCTGGAAACGCCCGCCGGGACAGTAACGGCGGTTATTGCACCCGCGCGGCGGCGAGGATCGCCCCGGGGCCGCGCTGCTGCAGGATCACCACCGCTGGCAGCTCGCCCTCCAGCGCCACTTCCATCTGCAACGGCTGGTCCGGGTTCCAGGGGCCGAGCATGGTCCAATCGGTGACGATGTTGTGGTAGGTGATGGTCTTGCCGGCGTTCTCGCCGCGCTCGATCTCCACCGTCTTGTGGGGGATGTAGCGCACCAGCTGCACCACCGCGTCCACCGGCGCGGCCGGCCGGCCCTCGGTGCGGATGATCAGCATGCCGCCCTCGCGCCGCGCCTCCACCCGCAGGGTCCCTGCCTGGTCGGCGTGCGTCTCGATCAGTTCGGCCAGCTTCATCGGCTTGAAGCCCACCACGTGGTCGGTGCCGCCCACGATCATCTGCGGGGTATAGATGGTGCGCTGGCCGGCGGCGTTGGCGTAGCCTTTCTGGCGCGCGGTGAAGGCGCGCTTGCCGAAGATGTCCTTCCAGCCGATGTAGTCCCAGTAATCCACGTGCAGCGCCAGCGCGATCACGTCGTCGCGGTCCGCCAGTTCCGCCAGCAGCTCGTCCGCCGGCGGGCAGGACGAACAGCCCTGGCTGGTAAACAGCTCCACCACCACCGGCGCCGGCTGTGCCTGGGGCGCGCCGGCCGCAAGGACCAGCGCCGCGGTAAGTGCTGTCAGGACGCCGCGCATGGAAATACCTCTTCTTGCTCGCCCGTCCTACCTATCCAGCACCGGGGGTCCCGGCCAATCAAGGATTAGCGAGGCCTGTGTAACAGCGCGCCCGTTGCGCCACGGTGCACAATGGTATACGGAGACCGCGATCCCATCTCCCGCCCTTTTTACCGAAGCGCGGGACGTGGTACAGGATAGCCAAGCCAGCCTCAGCCAAACGGAGTGATCTTCATGCCCATCGAAGTCGGACAGGACACGTCTGGAACCCGAAAGACCCTTTCCGCCGGCGGCCAGTCGGTCGCCTACTACTCCATCGCCGCCGCCGAGGCGGCCGGGCTGGGCGACTTCTCGCGCCTGCCCGCGGTGCTGAAGGTGGTGCTGGAGAACATGCTGCGCTTCGAGGATGGCGGGCGCACCGTGTCCGTGGACGACATCAAGGCTTTCTCCGACTGGGCGGTCCAGGGCGGCCAGAACCCGCGCGAGATCGCCTACCGCCCCGCCCGGGTGCTGATGCAGGACTTCACCGGCGTTCCGGCCGTGGTCGATCTTGCCGCCATGCGCGACGGCATCGTGGCGCTGGGCGGCGACGCGCAGATGATCAACCCGCTGAACCCCGTTGACCTGGTGATCGACCACTCGGTCATGATCGACGAGTTCGGCAACCCCCGCGCCTTCCAGATGAACGTGGAGCGCGAGTACGAGCGCAACATCGAGCGTTACACCTTCCTCAAGTGGGGCCAGAAGGCCTTCAACAACTTCCGCGTGGTCCCGCCGGGCACCGGCATCTGCCACCAGGTGAACCTCGAGTACCTCAGCCAGACCGTCTGGACCGACAAGGACCAGAACGGCCAGGAAGTCGCCTACCCCGACACGCTGGTGGGCACCGACAGCCACACCACCATGGTCAACGGCGCCGCGGTGCTGGGCTGGGGCGTCGGCGGGATCGAGGCCGAGGCAGCGATGCTGGGCCAGCCGATCTCGATGCTGATCCCCGAGGTGGTGGGCTTCGAGCTGACCGGCCGCATGATGGAAGGCACCACCGGCACCGACCTGGTGCTGAAGGTGGTCGAGATGCTGCGCGCCAAGGGCGTGGTGGGCAAGTTCGTGGAATTCTACGGCGAGGGCCTCGACAGCCTGCCGCTGGCCGACCGCGCCACCATCGCCAACATGGCGCCGGAATACGGCGCCACCTGCGGCTTCTTCCCGATCGACGCCGAGACCCTGCGCTACCTCGAGCAGACCGGCCGCGACAA
>JBLXFD010000046.1:0-17613 GCA_048262455.1 Rhodobacter sp. | reverse complement strand
CGTGCCGCGCCGCCCCCCCCCCGCCCCCCGCCCCGCGCGAGCCCGTGCCTCCGGACACGCTCCCGCTGACCGTTTCCGGCAAGCCCGACCTCGGCGCGATCGCGCGCCTGCTCGGGGGCGCCGCATGAGCGGGGTGCACATCGTCGCGGCCCTGCGCTCGCCCGTCGCGCCGCGCGGCGCGGCGCTCTTCCGGCTCGACCTTCCCGGCCTCGGGGCGCCAGTGCTGGCCGAAGCCCTCGCGCGGGCCGGGCTCCGCCCCGAGGAGGTGGACGAGGTCATCCTCGGCAATGCGCTGGGGGCCGGGGGCAATCCGGCGCGACTGGTGTCCCTCGCCGCCGGGTTGCCCGAGCGGGTCGCGGGGCTGACCCTCGACCGGCAGTGCTGCGGCGGGCTCGACGCGCTGGTGCTGGCGGCGGCGATGATCGCCTCCGGTCAGGCCGAGGTGGTCGCGGCAGGCGGCGTCGAAAGCTATTCCCGCCGTCCGCTGCGCCTGCGCACCGATCCCGACGGCGGCGCTCCGGTCGCCTACGACCGCCCGCCCTTCACACCCTGGCCCGACCGCGACCCGGAGATGGACGCGGCCGCCGACGCACTGGCGACCGAGCTTGCCATCCCGCGCGGGGATCAGGACCGATGGGCCGTCGACAGTCACCGCAAGGCCGGGCTGGCGGATCTCTCGCCCGAGATCCTGCCCCTCGCCGGGCTCGACCACGACAGCTTTGCCCGCGACCTCTCGCCCCGCCTCGCCGCACGCGCGCCACGCCTCACCGGCAGCATAACCTCCGCCAACGCGGCGGTGGCGGCGGATGCGGCGGCGGTCTGCATCCTGGTGTCGGACCGGATCGCCGCCCGCCTCTCCCGCCCGGCGGTGCGCTGGCGCGGCGGCGTCACCCTCGGCGCGCGCCCGGACCGGCCGGGCCTCGCCCCCGTCGCCGCCATCGGGGCGGTGCTGTCGCGCGCCGGGATCCAACCGCACCAGCTCTCGATCGCCGAGGTGATGGAGGCCTATGCAGTGCAGGCCATCGCCTGCGTGCACGGCGCCGGGCTCGACCCCGCCATCGTCAATCCCGGCGGCGGCGGTCTGGCGCGCGGTCATCCGGTCGGCGCCTCCGGGGCGATCAACGCGGTGCGGCTGGTGCACGAGCTTCACCGCCGGGGCGGCACCGGCCTTGCCGCCATCGCGGCGGCGGGCGGGCTCGGCACCGCGGTGCTGATGTCGCTCAGCTGAAACCGCGGAAGGTCGCGAAACTGTCCAGCGGATCGCGCTCGGTCAGGACGGTGTTGACCGGCGCATCGGGGTCGGCCCGCCCCAGCGCCATGCCGCAGACCACCTGTTCGCCCTCCTCCAGCCCCAGCGCGGCATGGGCGACGTCGGCGTGGTTGGCCAGCGCGCCGATGCCGCAGGTGCCATAGCCACGCCCCTGCGCGGCGATCATCAGCGCCATCAGCGACATGCCCAGGTCCATGAAACAACCCTTGCCCATGTCGCTGCGGATCGTGACCACGATCCCCACCGGCGCGGAAAAGAAGCGGTAATTCTCGTTGAACTGTTCCTTGCGGCGGGCGATGTCGCGGCGTCCGATCCCCAGCGCATCGTACAGGGCCTGCCCCGCCGCGCGCTGCTTGAACTTGAGATCGGGCGGCATCGGCCGGGGGAAATACGAATATTCCGACACCTCCGGCCGCCCGCTGCGCACCGCGCCGACCAGCGCCTCGCCGAGGTTCGCCAGAGCCGGTCCGGCCAGCGCGTGAAACCGCCCCGGCTGGAGGTTGGCGCCGCTCGGCGCCGTGCGCGCCGCTTGCAGGATGGCTTCGACATCCGCGCGCGGCACCGGATCGGGCAGAAAGGCGCGGACGGACCTCCGGCTGTGCAGCAGCCTGTCCGCGCCGCCCCCCGTCATGCCCGCGACAGCACGCTCGACGGGCGGGACCGGGCCAGACCCGAGGTGACGAGGCCCGCGATCACCGCCTTGAGCACATCGCCGGGGATGAAGGCCGTGACCAGCAGCATCGCCTCGGGGATCGTCTTGTCCAGCATCACCGCCATGCCCACCACGCCGAAGAGGTAGAGCACGAGGATCCCGCCGACGATCGAGGCGACCGAGGCCACCAGCGCCAGCCCGCCGCGCCACCGCTCGACGATGAAGCCGGTGACGAAGGCCGCCACCGGCCAGCCGACCAGGAATCCGACCGACGGCGTGGCAAAGGCGCCCAGGCCCCCGCGTCCCCCCGCCAGTAGCGGCAGGCCGAGCGCGACCAGCGCCAGGAACAGCAGCACCGCCAGCGCGCCGCGCCGGGCGCCCAGCACCGTGCCGCACAGCATCACGCCCATGGTCTGCGCCGTGATCGGCACGCCGAAGGCCAGGGTGAATTTCGGGATCAGGCCCAGGCCGGCGATGAGCGCGGCGAAGAGGGCGACAAAGGCGAGATTGCGTTCCATGCTTGTCCTTATCGTCTTTCGGAAGAGGGTTCGAGTCCGCCGCGCGCGCGCAGCGCCTCGGCAACGTGTTCTGCATCGTCGATGGCCAGCGCCGCAAGCGGCATCACGATCTGCCAGCCGGTACGGCGGCGCGACCTTGCCCGCCAGGCCTGACCCAGAAGGCCGCCCTTGCGGGCGATTTCCGGGGTGAAGCGCACCACCAGCGCCACCGAAAGCTCGAGCGCCCGGGTCGGCAGGCCGAGCCGGCGGAACGGCGCCAGCAGCACCGCCGCCACCGCAACCATGTCGCTCAGCCGTGTGGTCATGGTGACGAAATTCGCCAGCGCGAGGGCCGCCAGCAGCCGCAGCGCCACCGCGATCCCTTCGGCCAACTGGCCGGTGACCGCGTGCCAGAGGGCGATGAGCGCGAGGAACGGCACCAGCATCCGCAGCGCCCCGACCGACGCCCGGGCAAAGCGCAGCCCGCCGGTCAGCACCAGCAGCGCCACCCCCGCCAGCGCGAGGCCGAGAAAGGCCGGGCTTTTCAGCGCGAACAGCCCCACCGTCGCCAGCGACAGCGCCACCAGCTTCACCCCCGCCGGGACGGCATGGGCCCAGGTCCTAACCGGCGAGGTCAGAGAGATCATCCTCACCCCCCCAAAGCGTCATCTGCCGTTCGAAGACCGGCAGGATCTCGGCCGCGGGGCCGTCCATCCGCACCCGCCCGGCGTCGATCCAGACCACCCGGTCGAAATGGCGCACCGTGCCCGGATCATGGGTGATCTGCACCACGCTCGCCTCGACCTCGTCCACGTGGCGCATCAGTTGCAGCCGCGTGGGAATGTCGAGACCGGAATAGGGTTCGTCCAGCACGATCAGCGCCGGGCGCATCGCCAGCACCGCCATCAGGCAGACCAACTGTTTCTGTCCCTGCGACAGCGCATGCGTCGCGGCCCCGGCCCAGTGGGTCCTGCCGAAGCGGGACAGGATGGCGGCCACCTCCTCCGCCGCCTCCGCGCGCGACCGGCCCATCTGCACGAGGCCGAAGGACAACTCCTCCTCGACCGTGGGAAAGATGATCTGGTGTTCGGGGTTCTGGAACAGGATGCCGACCTTGCGCAGCGCCGCCTTGCGGTCGCGCGCCATGTCGGCGCCGTCGATCGTGGCCTGCCCCCGGTCCACCGCCTGAAGACCCGCGATGACCCGCGCCAGCGTGGTCTTGCCCGACCCGTTGCGCCCGACGACCGCGATGCGCCGGTCCGTGCCCGCCAGGCTGACATCCGTCAGCACCGGGGTGCCGCCGAGCGTCACCGACACGTCCCGGATCGCGATCCGGGCCGCCCGTTGCAAGGGGCGATGATCCTGCACCGTCGGTTCTGCCATGTGAACTGGACCACGCTCCCCGGTCATCCGCCCCGCGGCGGTCATACATGGATTCCCGGGGGGGTCCAATGTCTACCTTCCGCCAAGGAAACCCGCGATCCCCCCACCCTGTCCGAACGGCGGCCTTGCATCCATCGCGAACACCTGCATAGTTCGCTAAAGCGCAAGATTTCCGGGGGAGGCGTAAATTTTGCACAGTATTGCGGACTCCTTCCGGCTCGCGCTGGACCTGGTGCTGTCGGGAGACGGCGATCTCTACGGAATCGTGCTGCTGTCGCTGCGCGTGAGCCTGACCGCCACCCTGCTCGCCTGCCTGATCGGCCTGCCGCTCGGCGCGCTGGTCGGGGTCAGCCGGTTCCGCGGCCGCGGCGCTGTGCTGATCCTGATGAACGCGCTGATGGGCCTGCCCCCGGTGGTGGTCGGTCTGCTGGTCTACATGCAGTTCTCGCGTTCCGGGCCGCTCGGGTTTCTCGGGCTGCTCTACACGCCGACCGCGATGATCGTGGCGCAGACCATCCTGATCGTGCCCATCGTCGCCGCCCTGTCCCGGCAGGTGATCGAGGATCTGCATGCCGAATACGGCGAACAGTTCCGCTCGCTCTGCCTCGGGCCGGGGCAGGTGGTGGGCGCGCTGCTCTGGGACGGGCGCTATGCGCTGCTGACCGTGGGTCTCGCCGGGTTCGGCCGTGCCGTGGCCGAGGTCGGCGCCGTCATCATCGTCGGCGGCAACATCGACCATCTCACCCGCGTCATGACCACCGCCATCGCGCTCGAAACCTCCAAGGGCGACCTGCCGCTGGCGCTGGCGCTCGGCATCATCCTGCTGGTGATCGCGCTCGGCGTGAATGCCGGGGTTCAGGCGCTGCGCCTCTCGGCGGCAAGGCAGGCCTATGTCTGACGCCGCGATGTCCCTTCCCCGGGCCCGCGCGCGGGCCGGAAGGCCGGGGCCGCTGCTGCCGCTCTCGGTGCGCGGGCTGTCGCTGGCCTATGGCGGCGCGGCGGTGCTCTCGGATCTCGGCTTCGACCTTTCGGCAACCGGCTGCACGGTGATCCTCGGCCCCAACGGCGCCGGCAAGAGCCTGCTGCTCAAGCTGCTGCACGGGCTCATCGCTCCGGACGCGGGGCGCATCTCGTGGAACGGCACCCCCGCCGCCGAAGCGACGGCCCGCCAGGCGCTGATGTTCCAGAAGCCCGTGCTGCTGCGCCGCTCGGTGGCGGCCAACCTCGATTTCGTGCTGAAGCGCCGGGGCAAGGACCCCGCCCGGCGCGAGGCGCTGCTGGCCCATGTCGGCCTTGCCCACAAGGCCCGCCAGCCCGCACGGCTGCTCTCGGGCGGCGAGGCGCAGCGCCTCGCCCTTGCCCGTGCGCTCGCCACCGATCCCGAGGTGCTGTTCCTCGACGAACCGACGGCCAGCCTCGACCCGGCCTCGGTGCTGGCGATCGAGGGCATCGTGTCGCGTGCGCGCGACAACGGCATGCGCGTGGTGCTGGTCACCCACGATCTGTTCCAGGCGCGGCGCATGGCCGACGAGGTGGTGTTCCTGAACCGCGGCCGCGTGGTCGAACAGGCCCCCGCCGCCCGGTTCTTCGCCGCCCCGCAAAGCGCCGTGGCACGGGATTTCATCGACGGCCGGCTGGTCGTCCGGGACTGACGAAAGAAGGAGATTTCCATGCTCACCAGACCCTGCATCGGCGCGACCGCGCTGGTTCTGGCCCTTGCCGGCGCCGCGGCGGCCGAAGAGTCGATCATCGTGCAATCCACGACCTCGACCGCCAATTCCGGCCTTTACGACTACCTGCTGCCGCTCTTCGAGACGGCCAGCGGCATCCGCGTCGACGTCGTCGCCGTGGGCACCGGCCAGGCGATCAAGAACGCCGAGAATTGCGACGGCGACCTGCTGCTCGTCCATGCCAAGCCCTCCGAGGAGGCCTTCGTCGAAGCGGGTTACGGCACGATCCGCACGGATCTCATGTACAACGATTTCGTCATCGTCGGCCCCGAGGCCGATCCCGCCGGGGTCAAGGGCATGACCGATGTCGAAGCCGCGCTGAAGGCCATCGCCGGGAGCGGTGCGCTCTTTGCCTCGCGCGGGGACGATTCCGGCACCCACAAGAAGGAGGTCTCGCTCTGGGCCGCCGCCGGTGTCGATCCCGCCGCCGCCTCGGGCGGGTGGTATCGCGAAACCGGCTCCGGCATGGGCGCGACGCTGAACGCGGGCATCGGCATGGGCGCCTACGTGCTGACCGACCGCGCGACCTGGATCAGCTTCGGCAACAAGCAGGATTATACCGTCGAGGTCGAGGGCGATACCGACCTCTTCAACCAGTACGGCGTGATCCCGGTCAATCCGGAGAAATGCCCCACGGTCAAGGCAGAGGCGGCGCAGGCCTTTGCCGACTGGCTGCTCTCGGCCGAGGGCCAGGCCGCCATCGCGGCGTACGGGATCGACGGCCAGCAGCTGTTCTTCCCGAACGCCCCGGCGCGCTGACCGCCGGGACCGGCGGAACCGGGGGCGCGGCTCAGTCCCCGGTCCAGACCGCCATCTTGCGGTCGATGGTCTTGCGCGACACCCCCAGACGCCGGGCCGCCTCGGCCCGATTGCCGTCGCAGAGGTCGAGCACGTGCAGGATGTGGCGCTGCATGGCAATGTCCAGATCCTCGATCGCCTGCGCGCCGGTGACGGCACCGCTCCCGGCAAAGGCATCGGGAAAGGCACCGAGGATCACCGATCGCTCGATCAGGTTGCGCAGCTCGCGCACGTTGCCGGGCCAGTCGTAGCGGCGCAGCTTCAGCAGGGTCTGTTCGTCCAGATCGAGCCGCGCCATGCCGAGCGCGGTGGAAAACTGCTGCATGAACAGCGAGGCCAGCTCGACGATGTCGTCGGCGCGGTCGCGCAGGGGCGGCATCTCGACCTTGACCACGTTGATGCGGTGATAGAGGTCGGAGCGGAATTTCCCCGCCGCCACCGCCCCTTCGAGATCGGCATTGGTGGCGCAGAAGAACCGCAGGTTGAGGGGAATCTCGCGTTCGGCGCCCTCGGGGCGGATGCGCTGGTCCTCCAGCACCCGCAGCAGCGCGGCCTGCAGCGCCTCCGGCATCTGCGCCACCTCGTCGAGGAACAGCGTCCCGCCGTCGGCCAGCAGCAGCAGCCCCGGCTTCAGCCGCTCGTTGCCCTCGACGCTGCCGAACAGCTCCGGCACGATGCGGTCCGGGTTGATCGCCGCGCAGTTGACCGCGACGAAGGGCCGGTCGGCGCGATCCGACAGCGCGTGCAGATGGCGCGCCGCCACTTCCTTGCCGGTTCCCGAAGCGCCGGTGAACAGCACCGGCGTCGGCAGCGGCGCCAGCTTGGCCAGCAGCGCCCGCACCGCCGTCATGCCGGGCGACTTGCCCAGCAGCTTGCCTTGGAAATGGCCGGTCTGGAGTTCGCGCCGCAGCAGGGTGTTGTCCCGCCGCAGGTACTTGCGATCCAGCGTCCGCGCCACCGCCCCGAGGATCTGGTTCGCGCGGAACGGCTTCAGCACGAAATCCGACACCCCGGCCCGCAGCGCCGCGATGGCGGTTTCCAGGTCGGCATAGGCGGTGATCAGGATCGTGTCGGCAAAGAACCCCTTGCGGCGCTGTTCCACCACCCAGTCGAGCCCGGTGCAGCGCGGCATGATGTTGTCGAGGATGACCAGGTCGAAATGCGCCCCGTCCAGCCTCTGCGTCGCCTCCGCGGGCGAGGAGGCCTCCTCGATCCGCGCCACTCGCGGCCCGAGGATCTTGCCGAGGAAATTGCGCATCCCCGGTTCGTCGTCGACCACCAGGATCGACGCCCCGGCAAGGTTCGGCCCGTATTCGTCCCGTTGCGTCACGCGGGGTCAGTCGAGCCGGACATCGGGCGAGGAATAGACCTCGGCCGAGGTCATCCCGATCTCCTGCAGGCCGTACCAGGCGGCGACCCCGATGACGATGATGGCGGCGAAGCCTGTCAGCATGGCTTTCATGGCGGTCACTCTCCCGTGGCCTGTTTCAGGAAGGCAATGAGGTCGGCCCGGTCTCCGGGCGCCGCGATCACCTGCATGGGCATTCTGGACCCCGGAATGTAGTGGTCCGGGCCCTGGTCGAAAAGGGCGTCGATGGTGGTGTCGTTCCAGACGATGTCCGATCCGTCAAGCGTGCCGGAATAGGGATAGTCCGGCACCGTGCCCGCGCGGCGCCCGAACACCCCGTGCAGCGTCGGCCCCGCCTTGCGCGACGGGCCGGGGTCGAGCGTGTGGCAGATCGAGCACTTGCGCATGAACTGACGCTCTCCGTTGGGCATGGTGTCGGCGTCGCGCAGAAAGCTGCGGGCACCGTCGAGGACCGGCCCGACGCGGTCCAGCATGGCGACCGGCCAGGAATACACCACGTCGTCGAGCCCGCCGGCGTGCAGCACCGTGCCGTCGGTGGAAAAGGCCAGCGCCCAGACCGGCCCCTGACGGGTGACGCGGACATCGCGGGTGATCTCGCGCGTTTCGGTGTCGAGGATCATGATGAAGCCGTGCCCGTCCCCCACCGCAAGCTGATGCGTCGCCGCGTGGTAGGCCATGGCAAGGATCGGCCGGCGGTCGAGCGTGACATCGGCCAGCTCCGCACCCTGCATGTCGATCATCCGCGTGCCGCCGTCGACCGCGCCGTAGGCGATCCAGTCCCGCGTCACCACCACTTCGTTGATGCCGAAGCCGTGGCGCACCAGCGGCACCGGCGGCGCCTCCGCGCCGAGATCGTAGCGCAGCAGCGCCCCCGCCGTGGTGCCCGCGTAAAGCGTCTTGCCGTCCTGCGAAAACGCCACCGCGTTGACCCCGGAGCCGGGCGGCGCGAGGCTGCGCCCGTCCCCGCCGCCCTCCAGCGGCCAGAGGTGGATCGCCCCGTCCCAGCCGCCGCTCGCCACCGTGCTGCCGTCGGGCGACACCGCCAGCGCCGCGACCTTGCCCCGGTGGCTGCCCAGCAGGCGCGCATGCTCTCCCCAGAGCCGCACGGCGAAATCGTCGCCGCCGCTGACAAGCTGCCCCTGCGGGCCGAAGGCGATGGCGGTCACGGCGGCGCCGTGCCCTTCGAGCCATTGCGGTTCGTGCCCGCGCCACAGGCCCACCGAATTGTCGAAGCTCGCCGTCGCCACCTGCCCCGAGGGCGACACGGCGATCCCCATGATCGGCCCGCCGTGCCCCTTGAGCGTGTCGAACGCCTGCGCGGCCGCGAGCGAGGCGGCGCAGAGCGACCACAGGCTCCAGACCGCCGCCCGGAACAGGCTCATTCCGCCGGCGTCGCCGCCCCGGGCGCGGCGGCCTCCCGCTCCTTCACCTTCTCGTACCAGATCGAGTGGTGCTGATGCGCCCAGTTCTCGTCGACCTCGCCGCTGCCCATGGCCTCGTAGGCGCCCTCCATCCCGACCGTACCGATGTAGATGTGGCCGATGATGATCGCCATGAGGACAAAGCCCACGATGGCGTGCCAGAGCTGGGCATACTGCATCTCCTCCTGCGGCGTCATCACCGCCGGCAGCGGATCGAGCCCCAGCCACCCCGGCACGCCGATATCGTTCAGGATGGCGAAGGTATGCCCGAACAGCGGCAGGTCGAACGGGAACAGCAGCGACACGCCCGACACCGCGATGGAGGAACCGAGCAGGATCACCGACCAGAAGATGATCTTCTGCCCGGCGTTGAACTTCTTGGCGGGGGGATGCTTGTCGCCGACGATGCCCCCGGCCTGCGCGAACCAGGTGATGTCGGTGCGGTCGGGGATGTTGTGCCAGACCCACATCACAAAGACCATCACCAGCCCGAGGATGAAGGCCCAGGCCACGTTGTTGTGCACCAGCTTCGAGAAATGCAGCAGCGATGCGTTGAATTCGAGCCCGAGGAAGGGCGCGATGAACATGCGCCCGAACAGGGTGAACAGCCCGGTGAAGGCCAGCAGCAGGAACGATCCCGCCAGCGTCCAGTGGGCGAACCGCTCGATCCACTGGAAGCGCGTGACCGTGGTCCCCGCCTTGCCGCCCTCGATGCGGACGCGGCCGCGGAACAGAAAGAACACCGCGAGCACCGCGATGGTGCCCAGCAGCAGCCAGCCGCCGTAGGTCGCCAGCGGCCCGCGCCGGAACTCCAGCCACCACATGCCGCCGTCCTGGATCAGCACGCGGCCGGTCTTGTTGTAGGTCGAGACGGTCACGTCCGCCTCGTCGAAGCGCAGGGCGCGCCACAGCTCGGGGTCGGACGAACCGCCGAGCGGACCCATGCCGAGCACGTTGTTGGCGTCGCCGCCGATGTTGTTGCGCCGGTAGCTGTCATCGACCTTCTGCCCCTCCTGCCGCCGCAGGATGTCCTCGAGCGTGGGCGCACCGCCGGTGGCGATGCGGTCGATGGCGGCCGCCACCTCGGTGGGGGGGCCGTCCGAGCGCGAGACGAAGACCAGGGCAACGAACAGCCCGATCAGAACGAGAAAGGCCAGCAGGTGGCGCATGGGGGTCTCCTGACTATCGGATCGGCCCGCCGGAGTGCGGGACGATCAAGGCGCGCGACCGGGCGGCCGGCTGCCCGGCACGGGGTCGGGCGCAACGCGCGAGGCGCGGAACGCGGGAGTGCGGTGCGATGACCGGGTGACCGGGAGGCGGCGCATGGCCCCGCCCCCCGGCGTCCGTTTCAGCCGCCCTTCTGGTCGTAGGCGGTGCCCCAGCCCCAGGCGCCCGAACCGAAGCCCCGGGCGACCACGCGCTCGCGGTAGATGGCCGACACCACGTCGCCATCCCCCGCCAGCAGGGCCTTGGTGGAACACATCTCGGCGCAGATCGGCAGCTTGCCCTCGGCGATCCGGTTGCGGCCGTACTTGGAGAACTCCGCTGCGGAGTTGTTCTCCTCCGGGCCGCCGGCGCAGAAGGTGCACTTGTCCATCTTCCCGCGCGAGCCGAAGTTGCCCGCCTGCGGATACTGCGGCGCGCCGAAGGGGCACGCGTAGAAGCAGTAGCCGCAGCCGATGCACAGGTCCTTGGAATGCAGCACCACACCTTCTTCGGTCTGGTAGAAGCAGTCCACCGGACAAACGGCCATGCAGGGCGCGTCCGAACAGTGCATGCAGGCGACCGAGATCGACCGCTCACCCGGCGAGCCGTCCTGGATCGTCACCACACGGCGGCGGTTGATGCCCCAGGGCACCTCGTGCTCGTTCTTGCAGGCGGTGACGCAGGCGTTGCATTCGATGCAGCGTTCCGCGTCGCAGAGAAACTTTGCTCTTGCCATGATATCTCTCCCTTACGCCGGCATGATCTTGCAGAGGGTGGCCTTGGTCTCCTGCATCTGGGTGACGGAGTCGTAGCCATAGGTCTGCGCGGTGTTGCTGGATTCGCCCAGAACGATCGGATCGGCGCCCTTCGGGTACTTGGACCGCTGGTCCTCGCCCTCGAAATGACCGCCGAAGTGGAAGGGCATGAAGGCGACGCCCTCGCCCACCCGCGGGGTGACCATGGCCATGACCTTGACCTTGCCGCCCTCCGGGCCTTCGACCCAGACCTGTGCGCCGTCCCGCACGCCGAGATTGTTGGCGTCGCGCGGGTTGATCTCGACGAACATGTTCTGCTGAAGCTCGGCCAGCCAGGGGTTCGACCGGGTCTCGTCCCCGCCGCCCTCGTATTCCACCAGTCGCCCGGAGGTGAGGATGATCGGATACTCCTTCGAGAAGTCGTTCTTCTGGATCGAGGCGTACATGGTCGGCACGCGCCAGAACGACTTGTCCTCGTAGGTCGGGTAATCCGCCACCAGGTCCCGCCGGTTGGTGTAGAGCGGTTCGCGGTGGATCGGGATCGGGTCCGGGAAGGTCCAGACCACGGCCCGCGCCTTGGCATTGCCGTAGGGGGCGCAGCCATGGGCGATGGCGACGCGCTGGATGCCGCCCGACAGGTCGGTCTTCCAGTTCACGCCACCGACCTGTTCGGCATAATCCGAGGGCCGCTCGCCGGTCTGGCTGGTCTCGCCGACCTCCTCGCCGCCGTCACCCGCATCCTCGGGTGCCTGGTAGCCCGCGACCTTCTCGATCGAGGCGCGCTCCTCCGGGGTGAGATCGCCGTCCCAGCCGAGATCCATCAGCATCTGCATGGTGAACTCGGGGTATCCGTCCTGGATTTCCGAGCCGACCGTGTAGGTGCCTTCGGCGAGCAGGTTCTGCCCCTCGAATTCCACGCCGTAACGGGCGCGGAACGGCAGGCCGCCATCGGCCACCGACAGCGACAGGTCATAGAGGTTGGCCGAACCGGGGTGCTTCATCTCGGGCGTGCCCCAGCAGGGCCACGGCATCCCGTAGAAGTCGCCGTCGGCAGGCCCGCCCACCGCGCGCAGCGTCGTGCGGTCGAAGGTGTGCTGGTTCTCCATGTGCAGCTTCATGCGCTCCGGCGACTGGCCGGTATAGCCCACCGTCCACATGCCGCGGTTGAACTCGCGGGTCAGATCCTCGACCAGCGGCTCCTCGCCGTTCACCTCGATGTTGCGGAACATGCGATCCGCAAAGCCGAACTTGGTGGCGAACTTGTGCATGATGACATGGTCGGGCAGCGACTCGAACAGCGGCTCCACCACCTTTTCGCGCCATTGCAGCGACCGGTTCGACGCGGTGACCGAACCGTAGGTCTCGAACTGGGTCGAGGCCGGCAGCAGGTAGGTGTTGTCCGTCCGGTCGTGCAGGATCGCCGAGACGGTCGGATAGGGGTCCACCACGACCAGCAGGTCGAGCTTCTCCATCGCCGTCTTCATTTCCTTGAGACGCGTCTGGGAGTTCGGAGCATGACCCCAGAACACCATCGCCCGGGTGTTGTCGGGCTGTTCGAGGTTCTCCTTGGCCTCCAGCACGCCGTCGATCCAGCGCGACACGGGGATGCCGGTGAGGCCCATCATCTCCTTGTCCTTGCCGTCCTTGCCCTTCATCACGGCAAAGCGGCCCTTGAGCCAGTCCAGATCCTCTTCCCAGACCCGGGCCCAGTGCGCCCAGCTTCCGGCGGTCAGGCCGTAATAGCCCGGCAGCGTGTCGGCCAGGACCCCGAGGTCCGTGGCGCCCTGCACGTTGTCATGGCCGCGGAAGATGTTGGTGCCGCCGCCCGCGGTGCCCATGTTCCCCAGCGCAAGCTGCAGGACGCAATAGGCGCGGGTGTTGTTGTTGCCGTTGGTGTGCTGGGTGCCGCCCATGCACCAGATCACCGTGCCGGGGCGGTTGTTGGCCAGCGTCATCGCGACGCGGCGCAGCTGCGAGCCGGGCACGCCGGTGACGCGCTCGACCTCTTCGGGCGTCCACTTGGCGACCTCGGTGCGGATCTGGTCCATGCCCCACACGCGGGTGCGGATGAACTCCTTGTCCTCCCAGGCATTCTCGAAGATGTGCCACAGGATGCCCCAGACCAGCGCCACGTCGGACCCGGGCCGGAACCGCACGTATTCGTCCGCATGGGCGGCGGTGCGGGTGAAGCGCGGATCGCAGACGATCAGCGGCGCATTGTTCTGCTCCTTGGCCTTCAGCACGTGCTGGAGCGAGACCGGGTGCGCCTCGGCGGGGTTGCCGCCGATGATGAAGATCGCCTTGGAATTGTGGATGTCGTTGTAGGAGTTGGTCATGGCGCCGTAGCCCCATGTGTTCGCAACGCCCGCCACCGTGGTCGAGTGGCAGATCCGGGCCTGGTGGTCCACGTTGTTCGTGCCCCAGTAGGCGGCGAACTTGCGGAACAGGTAGGCCTGTTCGTTGGAATGCTTGGCCGAGCCCAGCCAGTAGACCGAGTCCGGACCCGAGCTGTCACGGATCGACAGCATCTGGTCGCCGATCTCGTTGATCGCCTGGTCCCAGCTGATGCGCTGCCATTCGCCGCCGACCTTCTTCATCGGATACTTGAGGCGCCGCTCGCCATGCGCGTGTTCGCGCACCGAGGCCCCCTTGGCACAATGCGCCCCGAGGTTGAACGGGCTGTCCCAGCCGGGCTCCTGCCCGATCCAGACGCCGTCCGACACTTCGGCGATGACGGTGCAGCCGACCGAACAATGGGTGCAGACGGATTTCCGGATGTCCACCTTGCCGGTCGCGGCGGTCGCGGCATCGGCGCGGGTCACGGTGCCGCCGGTCGCGGCAACCGCCGCAAGGCCCCCGATCGCCAGTCCCGACCCGCGCAGAAAGGCGCGCCGGTCGACCGAGGTCTTCCCCACCTCGGAAAGGATACTTGTCCGCTGGGGGCGTCGCGCAACCCCGTTGGTCTTTTTCCTGAGCATGTTCTCAACTCCCCTTGCTTGCCGGGCCCCCGAATGGTGCCCCGCTCGCTTGGTTGTGGCTTGTGGCCGTGGACAGTCGGGCGTCACGCAACCAGTCGTCCCCTGCCGGTTAAGGCTGCGTCCGGTTCAGAACCGGGCGGAAGCGTAGTAGGCGCGGGTGTGCGCGGTATCCTGCATCTTGTCGGAGCTCGGGTCGGGCGTTGCCGCCTCGGCCCCGCTCCCGGTCCCGGCCGTCGCCACGGCCCCCGCCGCGGCAGGCGCCGCCGACCCGGCCAGCTTCAGGAAATCGCGGCGGCTTTTTGCCTCGTCCGCTTTGGGTTTCATCAATCTCCCCTCCTCTGCTTTGCATGGCGGTCGCCCGCCGGTTCTGCGGATCACTCCGCGCTCATCCGGAAGGCCTCGGCCTCGATCTCCATGAACGCGCGGCCCAGTCTGCCGACCGGCGCGTAGAAGACCGAGGTCTTGGCCCCTTCGAGATCCGAAAAGAAATGCCCGGCCCAGGGGCCGACATGACGGTTGAAGAACGACCGCTGTTCGCCCAGCGTGGCGGGCCGGCCGAAGCGGCCGACGATCATCGCGCCCATCATCTCCATCAGGCTGGCGATGTTGTCCTCGGGTTCGAACACCGTGTCGGCCCGCGCCAGCCCGCGCGCCGTCATGTCCTGGCGCAGCAGCGCCAGCGGCTTTTCGTTCAGGAAGCCGGTCAGGTAGTAGCTGGCATAGGGCAGCAGCTCGCCCCGCCCGAGGCCGATGAACAGCCGGTTGTATTCGCTCTCGACGCTGCGCGGCTTGGTCAGGCGCGCCATGCGGGCCAGCGTCGTCACCGCCTCGCCCAGCTCGCTGCCGTCCCCGCCGAGCGCGGCGGTCTGCTCCAGCAGCGTTCCGTCCGGCGGGCGCGACAGGATCAGCCCGAGGAAATTGTAGAGATCCGCGCGCAGGCGGTCCTCCTCGGCGATCCGGTGTTCGGTAGCGGTGGCGGTCATGTCAGGGGTGTCCGTCATCAGGAAGTCTCGAAACGAAAGCGCATCCGGCGCGAGGCGGGCGGCAGCGGCGCGGCCTCCCCGTCCTCTTCCGGGGCGGCAAGGGTCATGGCGGGGGCGGGCTCGGCCTCCGGCGCGGCGTCGGGCGCGAGGTCCGGCTCGGCCTCGGCCTCCTCCTCATCGGGCGCGACGGCCAGCGCGGCCGCGCGCTCGGCCTTCTCGGCAAGGTGGTCGATATGCGCCTGCAGCCCCTTGCCCACCACGTAGGAGGTCTGAAGGTTCGGCACGCAGGTCGCCGCATCGGTATAGTCGTCGGCGTAATCCACCAGCCCGTCGAGGTTAGCCAGCACCGGATTGCTCCGCCACAGCGTGCGCAGCGCGCGCGACTTCAGCCGCTGCGGCAGCGCGGATTTCAGGAACCGGCGGGCCATCTCGCCGCCGTCGATCTCCTCCGGGAAGGGCAGGCCCAGTTCGGCCAGAAGTTCCTCGTCGCTGCGCGCCTCCAGCGCCGCCTCGTCCTCGGCCCGGCGGGCCTGCTCGGCGACGGCCTCCCCGGCGCGGGCCTCGGCCTCCACGGCGGCTTTGCGGCGCGACCAAAAATCCCTCATGACAGCCTCCCCCGTTTCAGCGCGGGCGAGGCGTAGACATCCGCCGCCGTGCCGATGCGCGGATCGCCGATGCCGTCCTGGATGCCGTCCACCCGCGCCTTGTCGCGGCGCCGTTTCACGAAGACCTCGTCCTCGTGATGACGCTCGACGAAGGCGCCGACCCAGGCCAGCAGCCCGGCGGGCATGGGGATCTTCTCCACCACCACCTCGCCGCTGTCGGAATAATCCTGCGCCTCGTAGGGCGAGGCGGTGATCAGCGTCATCTCGAAGGGATGCGCGCCGGAGATCGGCCGCATGACGACCCAGACGCTCGGACTGCGCGCGGTGATGCCGTGCAGATAGGCCTCGGTCTCGGCCCGGTAAAGCTCCAGCGTCAGGGTCGCGGCGTGGTATTCCACCGCCTCGCCCTCGCGCCGCAGTTCGCGCCAGTCGGCAGGCCCCGCCCCCGGCAGCACGGCGACCGCGCGCCAGGCCCATTTCGCCCAGCGGGTCACGCCCGGCGTGCGCCGCAGCACCACCCCGACCGGCATGTGTTGATCGTTGCTCGGATGTCCGCTCACTGAAAATCCTCTCCTGCCCCATGATTGGAACAGCGGCGGGGCGGGTCAAAGAACAATCTGTGTACCGTCGTCGACTTCGCCCCGGAACGGACAATTTGGCCTGGCTATCGGGTGATCGGGAATCCCCAAGGACGATTTGTCCAACCCGAGTTTTTCAGTCTGGTTTCGCCCTTCGCGCAGTGCAGCGAATCACCCCGCCCGATTGCCGCGCTGCGGCGGCGTTCCGCCGACCGGGGCGGCACAGGAAAGCGGTTGTTGCCATCCGCGAATCATGTGTAGCCTTCGGGCGCGCGGCCTGTTCCGCGCCCCGGAAACCGCTCCGGGAAGGGGAGGGAACGACATGGCCAAGACCTTGATAACATGCGATTGCCTGGGCAGTCAGACCATCGACGCCAAGGCCCTCTCCGAGGCGACCGGCCTCGACGTCCTGCCCCCCTGCACCGCGCTCTGCACCAGCCAGGCCGAGCGTGCCGCCAAGGGGTTGACGCAAGGTAATGTCGCCATCGCCTGCACCCAGGAATCCCGCCTGTTCGAGGCCCTCGCCGAGGAGCTGGACCAGCCCGCCCCGGCCCTCGTCGACCTGCGCGACCGGGCGGGGTGGAGCGCCGATCCGGCCTCCAAACTGCCCAAAATGTCCGCCCTCCTGGCCGAGGCCCTGCTGGCCGCCGCACCGGGCAAATCGCTCGACGTGATCTCCGAGGGGCTGTGCCTGATCCTCGGCCCGGCGGATGTCGCGCTGGCGGCGGCGGCCGACCTCGCGCCGCATCTCGGCGTCACCGTGCTGCTCGAGGATGCGGGCGACCTGCCCGACACCCGCAGCTTCGACGTGATCGCGGGACGGTTGCGCAAGGCCGCCGGCGCGCTCGGCGGCTTCCGCGTCACCATCGACGGGCTGCGCCAGGTCGAACCCGGCGGGCGCGGCGGCTTCGGCCTCGGCGCGCCGCGCGACGGCGGCGTGTCGGAATGCGACGTGATCCTCGACCTGCGCGGCGGCGCGCCGCTGTTCCCTGCCCCGGACAAGCGCGAAGGCTACCTGCGCGCCGATCCCGGCCGCCCGCAGGCGGTGGCGGCGGCGGTGCTGGCCGCCTCGCACCTCGTCGGCACCTTCGAAAAGCCGCTCTACGTGCGCACCGAACCGCTGCTCTGCGCCCATTCCCGCGCCGAAAAGACCGGCTGCACCCGCTGTCTCGACCTCTGCCCGACCGGGGCGATCAGCCCGGACGGCGACCATGTCAGCGTCGACCCGATGATCTGCGCCGGCTGCGGCGCCTGTTCCTCGGTCTGTCCCTCCGGCGCGATCAGCTTCGATGCGCCGCCGGCGGACCTGACCCTCCGCCGGGGCCAGACCCTGGCCCGGGCCTGCCTCGATGCGGGCGGGAGTGCGGCCCGGCTGCTGGGCCGCCGCG
>JBLXFD010000045.1:0-18960 GCA_048262455.1 Rhodobacter sp. | reverse complement strand
CGCGGCGGGGCGGTGGGGGGGGCCCGCGCCCGAGGGACGGTTCCGCCCCGCGCCGCCGCACGCGGACGGGGCGGCCGCCCACGCCCCCGCGCCCACCCTCGCGCCCACCCCGGCGCCCGCCCTGCCCCAAAGCACGCCCGCAAGCGCACCCCAAACCGCCCAACCCCAGGCCCCCCTGCCTGAGACCGCCCTGCCACGCCGCGGGTGAACTCGGCGCCGCCGCCGCGATGAGGCTTGCGCCCGGCGGGCGCGGCTGGAACATCGCTGCATGCGCCTGATGATCTCCTTCGCGGCCCTGCTGGCCTCGGTCGTGCTGCTGCAGCTGTCCTCGGGCGGGGTCGGTCCGCTGGACGCGCTGTCGGGGCTGGCGCTGGACTTCACCCCCTCGCAGGTGGGCCTGCTGGGCTCGGCGCACTTCGTGGGTTTCTTCATCGGCTGCTGGCAGGCGCCCAGGCTGATGGGCGCGGTGGGCCACTCGCGCGCCTTCGCCGCCTTCACCGCGGCGGGGGCGATCGGGCTGCTGGCGCACATGATGTGGATCGGTCCCTACCCCTGGGCGCTGATGCGGGTGGCCACCGGGGTCTGCGTCGCCGGCTGCTACACGATCATCGAAAGCTGGCTGCAGGCCAAGGTCACCAATGCCACGCGGGGCCGCGCCATGGGGATCTACCGGGCGGTGGAGCTGGCCGCCTCGCTGGCCGCGCAGCTGATGATCGCGGTGCTGGAGCCGGTCTCCTACGTCTCCTACAACCTGCTGGCGATCATCTGCTGCGCCTCGCTGCTGCCGCTGACCCTGACCCGCGTCGACCAGCCGGAACTGCCCTCGGCCCCGCGCCTGCGCGCCGGGCTGGCCTGGCGGGTCTCGCCGCTGGCGGTGGCGGGGGTGATTGTGGCGGGGCTGACCGGCGCGGCCTTCCGCATGGTCGGCCCGATCTACGGGCAGGAGGTGGGGCTGGCGGCGGATCAGATCGGCTGGTTCCTGGCGGCCTACGTGGCCGGCGGCGCGCTGGCGCAGCTGCCCATGGGCTGGCTGGCGGACAAGTACGACCGGCGCGGGGTGCTGGTGGGCCTGTCGATCGCCGCGATCCTGGCCAGCGCGGTGACGGTGGGCACGGCGGGAAGCGGCGTGGCGGCAGTGATGGTGGCGGCGGCGCTGTTCGGGCTGACCACCTTCCCGCTCTATTCCGTCGCGGCGGCCCATGCCCATGACTTCGTCGGCCCCGGCGAGCGGGTGGAACTGGCCGCGGCGCTGCTGTTCTTCTACGCCATCGGGGCCATCGCCTCGCCGCTGCTGGCCTCGGCGCTGATCGAGGCCTACGGCCCCGCCGCGCTGTTCGCGCTGATCGGCGCGGGGCACGCGGTGCTGGTGATCTTCGGGCTGGCGCGCACGCTGGTGCGCAGCGGCCCCGGCCCGCGCACCCGCTACGTCTACGCGCCGCGCACCTCGTTCCTGATCGGGCGGCTGACCGGAAGGCTGCGCGACCGGGGCACGCAGGAGGGCGAGGAGGACTGAGCCCCTGTCCCTGCCCCAACCCGCGCCCCCGCCGCGCCCGCGCCTCTGCCCCTGCCGCCCCGTCCTCGCCCACCCGCGCCCCCTCTGGCCCCGCCCGCGCGAATGGGCTAGAGCCGCCACAGCAGGACAAGGACGCGCGCATGGCCCGGATACTCATCACCTCCGCCATTCCCTACATCAACGGCATCAAGCACCTGGGCAACCTGGTGGGCAGCCAGCTGCCGGCGGATCTCTTCGCCCGCTACAACCGGCTGCGCGGCCACGAGGTGATGTTCATCTGCGCCACCGACGAGCACGGCACCCCCGCCGAACTGGCCGCCGCCAAGGCCGGCAAGCCGGTGGCGGAGTACTGCGCCGAGATGTGGCAGGTACAGAAGGACCTGTCCGACGGCTTCCGGCTGTCCTTCGACAAGTTCGGCCGCTCCTCCAGCCCGCAGAACCACGCGCTGACGCAGTACTTCGCGGGCAAGCTGGCCGAGAACGGGCTGATCGAGGAGGTGAGGGAAAAGCAGGTCTTCAGCCACGCCGACAACCGTTTCCTGCCCGACCGCTACATCGAGGGCACCTGCCCCAACTGCGGCTACGACAAGGCGCGCGGCGACCAGTGCGAGAACTGCACCAAGCAGCTGGACCCCACCGACCTGATCGAGCCGCGCAGCGCGATCTCCGGCTCCACCGACCTGGAGGTGCGCGAGACCAAGCACCTCTACCTGCGCCAGTCGGCGCTGAAGGACGAGCTGGACGCCTGGATCTCCTCCAAGGCCGACTGGCCGGTGCTGACCACCTCGATCGCCAAGAAGTGGCTGCACGACGGCGACGGGCTGCGCGACCGGGGCATCACCCGCGACCTCGACTGGGGCGTGCCGGTGAAGAAGGGGGAAGAGGACTGGCCGGGAATGGAGGGCAAGGTCTTCTACGTCTGGTTCGACGCGCCCATCGAGTACATCGCCGGCACCAAGGAATGGGCCGATGCCGAGGGGCTGGACGACGCCGCCTGGCGCCGCTGGTGGCGCACCGACGAGGGCGCGCAGGACGTGCGCTACGTGCAGTTCATGGGCAAGGACAACGTGCCCTTCCACACCCTGTCCTTCCCGGCCACGATCATCGGGTCGGGCGAGCCGTGGAAGCTGGTGGATTACATCAAGTCGTTCAACTATCTGAACTACGACGGCGGCCAGTTCTCGACCTCCCAGGGGCGCGGCGTGTTCATGGACCAGGCGCTGGCGATCCTGCCGGCCGACTACTGGCGCTGGTGGCTGCTGAGCCACGCGCCGGAGAATTCCGACAGCGAGTTCACCTGGGAGAATTTCCAGGCCTCGGTGAACAAGGACCTGGCGGACGTGCTGGGCAACTTCGTCAGCCGGGTGACCAAGTTCTGCCGCTCGAAGTTCGGCGAGGTGGTGCCCGAGGGCGGCGCCCCCGGCCCGCGCGAGGCGGCGCTGGTGGCCGACCTGACGCGCCGCGTCGCCGCCTACGAGGGGCACATGGAGGCGATCGAGATCCGCAAGGCGGCCTCCGAGCTGCGGGCGATCTGGGCGGCGGGCAACGAGTACCTGCAGGAGGCGGCGCCGTGGTCGGTACACAAGGAAGACCCCGAGGCCGCCGCCGCCATCATCCGCCTGTCGCTGAACCTCGCGCGGCTCTACGCGGTGCTGTCGGCGCCCTTCATCCCCGACGCCTCGGCCACGCTGCTGACGGCGCTGGGGGACGAGGCGGCGGAGTGGCCGGGGGATGTCGAGGCGGCGCTGCAGGCGCTGCCGGCGGGGCACGGGTTCACGGTTCCGGAGAACCTGTTCCGCAAGATCGCCGACGAGGAACGGGCGGACTGGCAGGCGCGGTTCTCGGGGCAGCGGTAAGGGGGGCCGCGGCCGGTTACCCGACGCCGTAGGGTGGGCTTCAGCCCGCCATTCGCGACCCTACCATTTGCGTGAACGTACACCGGCGACGGCGGGCTGAAGCCCGCCCTACCCTGCCCCAGGACCGCGCGCTCCAATCGTTCGGTGGCCACGTGCGCTGCCGTCGTCACCAATCTCGAAGGTCTGGGCACTTCCGTAGGGCGAGCTTCAGCCCGCCGCACCCGGCCTAAGTCCGCGCCTGATCGGACACCGGCGATGGCGGGCTGAAGCCCGCCCTACCGCATTGCATTTCCGCAACGCGTCCGTGGTCAGAGCAGAGGGCAGCGCCGGCCCGCGGGGTGGCGCAATCGCGCCGCCCCGTGGGGGCGGGTCGGCGCGGCCCGGCGTAGACGCCGGGCGGGACATATGAGCGGCGTTGTACGGCATTACGCTGATCGTTGCCGCGACCGAGGCGTCGGCTTGCTTCGCCTGAAACCCCGCCGCCTACCGCTCTCCGGGCGGCGGCGGGGCCTCGCAAAGCTCAGGCGTCGCAGGTCAGGAAGCCGTCGTAGCCACCTGTCATGCCGCTGTCGGTGAGGGTGAAGACCAGCCGGGAATCGGCGCGCCAGTCGGCTTCGTCGCCCAGCCGCTGCACCGAGATCTCCAGCCCGTCGGTGCGCAGGGTGCCTTCGCCCTCGCCCCGTTCCAGCGGCACCAGCACGCCGTTCAGCTTCACCGCGCCGGTGGTGCCGTCCTCGGCCAGCCAGAGCACCGGGTCCTCCTCGGGCGAGCGGTTGAAGCGGCAGACCTGCCCGGCGTCCAGCACCTGCTGCGCCTCGGTGTCCGGCATCGCGGCCAGGTCGAGCTTGGCGATCAGCGTGTTGTTCAGCGCGTCCTCGACGTTGCCGGGCCTGGCGGGCGGGTCCTCGTAGATGTCGCGCACCGCGTTGCCCTCGGTGATGTCGGAGATCAGGTAGCGCATCTGCGCGATTTCCTTGCGCTGCGCCGCGATGATCTCGTCCGCCAGCTTGCGCACCCGGGCATCGTCGATCTGCGCCCGCTCGGAGGTCATGACCGCGATCGAGTGGTGCGGGATCATCGCACGCATGTAGCTGACGCCGCTGACCGTCACCTGGCTGCGCACCAGCCAGAGCGCCAGCGCGAAGACCAGCGCCGAGCCGATGAAGATCACGATGTTGAGCTTAGTGTTCTTGTACATGCCCAGCATGAAAGCGAGCATGATCACCGCCATGGTCGCCCCCATGACGATTGCCATGTAGGTCCGGGTCTCCGAGAAGAACAGGTGCTCCCAGGCGTAGGTGTTCAGGTACATCAGGATGAACATCACCACGGTGGAGGTGACGATCATCGCGCCGAAGCGGATGTAGGACATGGATGCGGCTCCTTTCGAACGGGTTTCGACAGGAGAACGCCCTTCCCGCGCTGGAATGTTCCCGAAAACGTGAACGGGCCGCGATCCGGCCGCAACCGGGGGCTGTGTCAGGCCCCCGCCGGGCCCCCGTCAGGCCCCCGTCAGGCGCCCCGGCTGGCGCGGGTGCGAAGGGCCCTGGCCGCCTCCGCCGCCTCCTCTGCCTGCCCCTGCTGCAGGTCGGCGAGGATCGGGCAGTCGGGCCGGTGATCGCCCGCGCAGGCCTGCACCAGTTCGGCCAGCGTGCCCCGCATCGCCTCGAGCGCGGTGATCTTGTCCTCGATCCGGGTCAGGTGGTCCTCGGCGATCCGCTTGACCATGGCGCTTTCGCGGGTCTCGTCCTCGTAGAGCGCCAGCAGGCTGCGGCAGTCCTCGATGGTGAAGCCAAGCGCGCGGGCGCGGCCGAGGAAAGTCAGCTTGTGCAGGTCGCTCTCGCGGAAGGCGCGGTAGCCGTTGTCGCTGCGCAGCGGGCGCACCAGCCCGATCTCCTCGTAGTAGCGGATGGTCTTGGCCGGCAGGCCCGAGCGTTCGGACACGTCTCCGATGTTCATGACAATCTCCTTCATTCGGCCGGGGCGGGCACGGGGTGGGCGGCGGCGGGCGCGGCCGGGGTGGCCGCCTCGTCCATGGCCGGGGCGATCCGGCGCAGGCGCAGCGCGTTGCTCAGCACGAAGACCGAGGACAGCGCCATGGCCCCCGCCGCCAGCATCGGCGACAGCAGCACCCCGAAGAACGGGTACAGCACCCCCGCCGCCACCGGGATCAGCGCGGTGTTGTAGGCGAAGGCCCAGAACAGGTTCTGGCGGATGTTCGACATGGTGCGGCGCGAGACCTCCAGCGCGTTGACCACGCCGCGCAGGTCGCCCGACATCAGCACCACGTCGGCGCTTTCGATGGCCACGTCGGTGCCGGTGCCGATGGCGATGCCCACGTCGGCATGGGCCAGCGCCGGGGCGTCGTTGATGCCGTCGCCGACGAAGGCCACCGGCCCGGACTGGCGCAGGCTGTCCAGCGCCTCGACCTTGCCGCCGGGCAGCACGTCGCCGATCACCCGGTCGATGCCGGTCTCGGCGGCGATCGCCTCGGCGGTGGCGCGGCGGTCGCCGGTGATCATCGCCACGGTCAGCCCCTGCGCCTTCAGCGCGGCCACCGCGGCACGGCTGGCGGGCTTGACCGGGTCGGCGACGCCGATCAGCGCGGCCAGCCGGCCGTCGATGGCGGCGAACAGGGCGGTGCGGCCGCGGCGCGACAGGGCCTCTTCCTCGTCCGCAAGGGGCGCGGTGTCGATCCCCTCGCGGGCCATGAAGCGGCCGTTGCCCACCTGCACGCGCGCCGCGCCCACCCGGCCCTCGACCCCGTGGCCGGTGATCGAGGCGAAGCCTTCAACCGCCTCGGCGGACAGCCCCTCGGCGCGCGAGGCGCGCAGGATCGCCTCGGCCACCGGGTGCTCGCTGCGCGCTTCCACCGCCGCCACGAGACGCAGCACCTCGGCGCGCTCGAACCCCTCGGCGCAGCGCAGGTCGGTCAGTTCGGGCCGGCCCTCGGTGACGGTGCCGGTCTTGTCCAGCGCCACCACCCTGACCCCCGAGAGCGCCTGCAGCGCGTCGCCCTTGCGGAACAGCACCCCCATCTCGGCGGCGCGGCCGGTGCCCACCATGATCGAGGTGGGCGTGGCCAGCCCCATGGCGCAGGGGCAGGCGACGATCAGCACCGAGACCCCGGCCACCAGCGCCAGCGTCAGTGCCGGCGACGGGCCCAGCAGCAGCCAGGCCACCACCGCCAGCGCCGCCACCGCCATGACGGCGGGCACGAACCACAAGGTGATGCGGTCCACCAGCCCCTGTATCGGAAGCTTGGCGCCCTGCGCCGCCTCTACCATGCGGATGATCTGCGCCAGCGTGGTGTCGGCGCCCACGCGGGTGGCGCGGAAGCTGAAGCTGCCGGCGCCGTTGACGGTGCCGCCGGTGACCGGATCGCCCGCGTGCTTGGCCACGGGCGCGGGTTCGCCCGTCAGCATGCTCTCGTCGACCCGGCTGCCCCCTTCCAGCACCTCGCCGTCCACCGCGATCCGCTCGCCGGGCCGCACCATCAGCACGTCTCCCGCCTGCAGCGCGTCGATCGGCACCTCGGTCTCGGTGCCGTCCTTCAGCACCCTTGCGCTGCGGGCCTGCAGGCCCAGAAGCTTGCGGATGGCGGCGCCGGTGCGGCCCTTGGCGCGGGCCTCCAGCCAGCGGCCCAGCAGGATCAGCACCACGATGACGGCGGCGGCCTCGTAGTAGACCGCCCGCAGCGCATCGGGCAGCAGCCTCGGCAGGAAGGTCGCCACCACCGAGTAGCCCCAGGCCGCCCCGGTGCCCAGCGCCACGAGGCTGTTCATGTCCGGCGCCCGCTTCAGCAGCGCCGGGATGCCGCGCAGGAAGAAGGTGCGGCCCGGCCCCGCCAGCACCGCCGTGGTCAGCGCGAACTGGATCAGCCAGCTGGTCTGGCGCCCGATGGTCGCCTCGACCACGTGGTGCACGCCGGGGATCAGGTGCCCCCCCATTTCCACCAGGAAGACCGGCAGCGCCAGCAGCGCCGCCAGCAGGGTGCGCCGGGCCAGCACCGCCGCCTCGCGGTCCTTGCGGGCGCCGGCATCCTCGGCCCCGGCCCCCGCCGCGCCCTTCACCTCGGCCGGGTAGCCAGCGGCAGTGCTGGCCGCGGCCAGTTCGGCGGCGGTCACCACCGCCTCGGCGTGGCGCACGGTGGCGGTCTCGGCGGCGAGGTTGACCGAGACCTCGGCCACCCCCGGTACCGCCGCCAGCGCCTTGTCCACCCGCCCGACGCAGGAGGCGCAGTTCATCCGCTGCACCTGCAGCGTGGTGGTGGCCAGCCGCGCCGGGTAGCCCAGCGTTTCCAGCCGCGTCAGCACCGCGGGCAGGCGCTCCGGCGCGTCCAGCGACAGCCGGGCGGTCTCTGACGCGAGGTTGACGGAGACCTCGTTCACGCCCTCAACCTCCGCCAGCCCGCGCTCCACGCGGCCGACGCAGGAGGCGCAGGACATGTTGTCGATCTGAATCGAGACGGTCTGGGCGGACATGGAAGGGGCTCCTGCACACATGATGTCAGGGCCGCAGATAGGGTTTCCAGTCACTGGAGGGTCAAGCCCCCATCTGAAACTTTCTCAGCCGGTCCGCAGGAAGCCCTCGAAAAAGCGCGCGATCTGTTCGTGCGCGGTCAGCGGCAGGACGTGGGCCACGTGCTGGTCCGGCCGCACGATAACCGCGCAGCCCTGCTGCCGGTCGATGCCGCGCATGTCGAAGATATCGGCGGCGGGATCGGCGCAGAACATCTTCTCGTAGTCGGTCAGCCAGTAGCGCCCCTTGCGCGGCAGCAGCAGCGCCGGCATCGCCCCGAGGTCCAGCCTGCGGTGCCCCTGCTGGAAGACCGCGCTCACGTCGATGACCCCGTCGATATCCATCCCCGCCGGCGTGTGGCGCCGCAGCGGCCCCCCGGCAAGAAAGCGGCACAGGTCCCGCAGCGGCCCCGCGCCCGCCGGATCGCCGCTGCCCGCGAAGGCGAACAGCCGCCAGCGCCCGTCCGCCTCCACCACGTGGCCCAGCTGCAGCGGCTTGGCATCCCCCAGCCGCACCACGGGGGCGGAGTGGAAGCGGGTGCCGATCCCGAACCCGGTGGCAAGGTGCTGGTGCGTGTCCGGCCCGGTCAGCGCCGAGGGCTGGTAGCGCACTGACATGCCGGCGGTGTAGCGGCCATGCTCGATGAAGTACTTCTGGAACAGCGGCTCGCCCGTCTCGCCCGCCGCGTCGCCGCCCTCCTCCGGCCGCTGCGCCACGATCCGCGACCATTCCCGGTCGAAGGCGATCAGGTCGGCCGCCACCGCCTGCCGCTCCTCGGAGTAGCTGCGCAGCACCTTGGGCCGCAGCCGCCCCTGCAATACGCCCGCCAGCTTCCAGCCAAGGTTGAAAGCATCCCCCATGGAGACGTTCATTCCCTGCCCCGCCTTGGGGCTGTGGGTGTGGCAGGCGTCGCCGGCGATGAAGACCGCGGGCAGACGGTCCTCCGGCGCGGCGGGGTCGAGGTTGTCGAACCGGTCGGTCAGGCGCTGGCCGATCTCGTAGACCGACCACCAGACCACCTCCTTCACCTCCAGCGTGTAGGGCCGCAGGATCCGCCCCGCCGCCGCGACCAGATCGTCGGCGGTGATGTTGCGGCTGCGGGCACGTTCGTCCTCGGCCAGCTTGTCCAGCTCGATGTACATCCGGAACAGGTAGCCGCCCTCGCGCGGGATCAGCACGATGCTGCCCTCGGACTGCGACTGGATCAGCGTCTTGAGCCGCACGTCCGGGAAATCCGTCACCGCCAGCATGTCGATCACGCCCCAGGCCTTGTTGGCGCTGTCGCCGGTCAGCCGGCGCCCGATGGCGCGGCGCACGGCGCTGCGGGCGCCGTCGCAGCCCACCACGTGGCGCGCGCGCAGGGTCTCGGCGGTGCCGGTGGCCTCGTTTGCCAGGGTCACGGTGACCGGGTGACTGGCGCCGTGGTCCACCGTCAGCGTCTCCAGCCGGCGGTGGTAGTCGGGCACCAGCCGGCGCGGCGCGCGGCGCATGCGGTCGAGGTACATGGCATGCACCCGCGCCTGATTGAGGATCACGTGGGGCATCTCGGACAGCCCCTCCTCGGTGTCGAGGATGCGGCCGCTGCGGGTGATCTCGCCGGGGCGGTCCGGGTCGGGTTTCCAGAAGGTGGTCTCGTTGACCCAGTAGGCCTCCTTCAGCACCTGGTGGGCGAAGCCGAAGGCCTGGAACATCTCCATCGAACGGCAGGAGACGCCATCGGCCTGCCCCCGCTCGATCGGCCCCGGCTTCTGCTCGACGATGCGGGTGTGGATGCCGGGGAACCGCGCCAGCTGCGCGGCGAGGGTCAGGCCGGCGGGGCCGCAGCCGACGATCAGCACGTCCACCTCTGCCGGCAGGCCGTCGCCCTGCGGCAGGTCCTCCGCCGCCGGGGCGAGGTCGGGGTCGCCGGGGCGGAAGCCGTTCAGGTGGTACTGCATCGGGCTGGCCTTTCGGTGGGGGTGGGTGGGGTATTGATAAGTATACTTAGTTATTTTCGCAAGGGGTATCTGGGGGTGGTGCCGTGGCGGGGTGAACCCCGCCCTACATCTTTGTTCGAACGAAGCACTGATGCGCCCCGAGCAAGCCGAAGGCGCGGGGCGAGCGCCTGCCCGTCCCGGCGGGCTGGCGCTGTGTCATCCTCGTGCTTCGCTCATTCTTCGCGCGGACGTGGCGAGGATAAAGTGCCCATGCCGGAGGGGGGAAGCGCCACCCCACGGGCAGGCTTGCGTCGCGCCATGGCGGGGTGAACCCAGCCCTACAACAGCGATCCCGCACCCCCGGAACCGGCACGCCGCCCGTCCGGTCAGGCCTCCTCCTTCGGCGGCACCAGCGGCGCGCGGCTCAGCGCGTTGCCCCCCTCGGCCGCCTTGCGCGCCAGCCGCAGGAACTCCGCCTGCTCTGCCCCGTCCAGTCCCCCCAGGATCTCGCCCTGCAGCGCCAGCACCACCGGCTCCAGCGCCCGCAGCGCCGCCTCGCCGCCGGGGGTCAGCGCCAGTTCCCGCGCGCGGCGGTCGCGCTTGCTGACCCGCCGCGCGACGTATCCCTTGGCCACCAGCCGGTCCACCACTCCGCCCATCGTCGCCTGATCGTAGGCGATCCGCCCGGCGAGCGTGCGCTGGTCGATCCCCGGCTCGCGCCCCAGCACGGTCATGGCGGCGTATTGCACCGAGGTGACGGCAAAGCCGGCCTCTGTCACCCGGTCGTGGAACACCGAGGCGGAGATCTGGTTGAGCCGCCGGATCAGGTGCCCGGCCATGTCGTGGATCTCGGTCATCTCGCCCCTGCCGCCGCGCCGCCGGGCGCAGCATAGACCGCCGCGCGGCGCGGTTGCACCCCCGCCGGCCTCAGGCGGTGAAGTCGATCTGCGCCTTCATCGCGCGGCTCCGGTCCGAGGCGAGGCGGAACCCCTCCACCGCCCGCTCCAGCGGCAGGGTCTGGGTGATCAGAGGTTTTACGTCCAGCAGCCCGGCGCGCATCATGTCGACGCCGGTGAAGAACTCGGCGTGGAAGCGGAACGAGCCGCGCAGCCGCAGCTCCTTTGCGGTGATCGCCTGCATCGGCACCTGCATGTCGCCGCCCATGCCCACCTGCACGATCTCGCCGCGCGGGCGCAGGGCCGGCACGGCGGCGGCCAGCGCCGCGGCGGCGCCGGTGCATTCGAACATCACGTCGAAATGCCCCTTGCCCTCCGCGTAGGGCGCCAGCGCCTGCGGGTCCCCGCGCATGTTCAGCGCCGCGTCCGCGCCGTTGGCCCGCGCCATCCCGAGGGTGAAGTCCGTCAGGTCGGTGGCCACGATCTGTGCCGCCCCGGCGCGGCGGGCGACGAGGATGCACAGCAGCCCGATCGGCCCGCAGCCGGTGACCAGAACGCGCCGCCCCAGCAGCGGCCCCGCCTGCCCCGCCGCGTGCAGGCAGACCGCCAGCGGCTCTGCCATCGCCGCCTCGCCGGGGCTCAGCCCGTCCGCGGGGGCGCATTGCGCGGCCTCGGCCACCAGCAGCTGGCGGAACGCGCCCTGGATGTGCGGGAAGGGCATGGCCGAGCCGTAGAAGCGCATGTCGAGGCAGTGGTTCGGCGCCCCCTCGCGGCAGTAGCGGCAGGCGCCGCAGGGGCGCGAGGGCGAGACCGCCACCAGCTGCCCCTCGGCCAGCCCCGTCACCCCCTCGCCCAGTTCCGCCACGTGGCCCGAGACCTCGTGGCCGAGGATCATCGGCTCCTTCAGCCGCACGGTGCCGAAGCCGCCGTGGTTGAAGTAATGCAGGTCCGACCCGCAGATCCCGCCTGCGGCCATGCGGATCAGCACCTGCCCCGGCCCCGGCCGCGGCGCCGCGCGCTCCTCGATCCGCAGGTCTTCGGGAGCATGCAGCACGAGGCTCTTCACGGGCGGGCTCCTTGACATCGGTTGTTACCGTTAACATACCGGCGGCATTGAGTTAGTCCAGCGGGAGAGCGGCGCATGACCAGCGGCATCGAACAGTTCAGCCTGGACGGGCGGCGGGCGCTCGTCACCGGCTCCAGCCAGGGGATCGGCTACGCGCTGGCGCGCGGGCTGGGGCAAGCCGGGGCCGAGGTGGTGCTGAACGGGCGCGACGCGGGCAAGATGGCGCAGGCCGCCGAGGCCCTGCGCGCCGAGGGGCTGACGGTGCACGAGCTGGCCTTCGACGCCACCGACCACGACGCGGTGCGCGCCGCCGTGGACGGGTTCGAGGCGGGCACCGGCCCCATCGACATCCTGGTCAACAACGCCGGCATGCAGCACCGCGGCCCGCTGGAGGACTTCCCGGCGGACGCCTTCGAGCGGCTGCTGCAGACCAACGTCGCCAGCGTCTTCCACGTGGGACAGGCGGCGGCGCGGCACATGATCGGGCGCGGGCGCGGCAAGATCATCAACATCGCCAGCGTGCAGACCGCGCTGGCCCGCCCCGGCATCGCCCCCTACACCGCCACCAAGGGCGCGGTGGCGAACCTGACCAAGGGCATGGCCACCGACTGGGCGCGGCACGGCCTGAACTGCAACGCCATCGCGCCGGGCTACTTCGACACGCCCTTGAACGCGGCGCTGGTGGCGGACGCCGATTTCAGCGCCTGGCTGGAAAAGCGCACCCCCGCAGGGCGCTGGGGTAAGGTCGAGGAACTGGTGGGCGCGGCGGTCTTCCTGGCCTCGGACGCCTCGGCCTTCGTGAACGGGCACACGCTGTTCGTGGACGGGGGGGTGACGGCGTCGCTGTAGGGGGTGGTGGAGGTGCTTTTCTCCGCTCGTTCGGCTATTGCGCGAGGCCCGTAGGGCGGGGTTCACCCCGCCATGGCGCGGCGCCTCGCAATGGCGGGCTGAAGCCCGCCCTACAAGACGAAGATGTGGCGCGACGCCAGCCTGCCCGTGGGATGGCGCTGCCGACCTCGGGCATGGGCACTTTATCCCGGCCAAGTCCCCGCACAGAAGGAACGTTGCTCGCGGATGACACAGCGCCAGCCCGCCAGGACGGGCAGGCGCTCGCCCCCGCGCCTTCGGCTTGTTCGGGGGCTGATCAGCGCATCTTCCGGAAGTGGTAGGGCGGGGTTCACCCCGCCATGGCGCGACGCGAGCCTGCCCGTGGGGTGGCGCTGCTCACCTTCGGCAAAGGCGCTTTACCCCAGCCAAGTCCGCGCGAAACTTGAGCGATGCACGCGGACGACACAGCGCCAGCCCGCCGGGACGGGCAGGCGCTCGCCCCGCGCCTCCGGCTTGTTCGAGGCGCATCAGCGCTTCGTGCAAATACAGATGTAGGGCGGGGTTCACCCCGCCATGGCGCAACACCGGCCTGCCCGTGGGGTGGCGCTTCCTTCCTCCGACATAGGCGCTTAATCCCAGCCAAATCCGTACGCGGAGTGAGCGTTGCTGGTGGATGACACAGCGCCAGCCCGTGGGGACGGGCAGGCGCTCGCCCCGCGCCTTCGGCTTGTTCGGGGCGCATCAGCGCTTCGTACAAAGGGAGAGGTAGGGCGGGGTTCACCCCGCCACCCGCGTCCGGTCCACGTCAGCCCCTAACCCAGAGCCCACGCCACTCACCCCCGCGACAGCGCCGTCATCACCCCCCGCAGTTCCGCCAGCCCGCGCAGCCGGCCGATCGCCGGGTAGCCGGGCTGCGAGGGGCGGGTCAGGTCGTCGAGGATGTCCTGCCCGTGGTCCGGCCGGAACGGGATCGAGACGTCCTCGCGCCCCTCGTCCCGGCGCCGCGCCTCTTCCGCCAGAACCTCGGCGATCAGCGCGACCATGTCGGTCTCGCCGCCAAGATGTTCCGTTTCGTGAAAGCTGCAGGGCGTGCCCGGCCCCTCGCGCCCGACGTTGCGCAGGTGCAGGAAGTGCACGCGCGGACCAAGCCGGCGCATCATCCCCGGCAGGTCGTTGTCCCCCCGCGCCCCCAGCGAGCCGGAGCAGAGCGTGACGCCGTTCGCCCGCAGGTCCACCGCCTCCAGCACGCGGGCATAGTCCGCCTCGGTCGACATGACCCGGGGCAGGCCCAGCAGCGGAAAGGGCGGATCGTCCGGGTGGCAGCACAGGCGCATGCCCAGTCGCTCTGCCTCGGGGGCCACCTCGGAGAGGAAGTCGACAAGGTGCCGCCGCAGCCGCTCCGCATCGATACCCTGGTACAGCGCCAGCTGTTCGTGTAGCTGCGCCAGGGTGAACCCCGCCGCCGCGCCCGGCAGCCCCGCGATCACGTTGCGCGTCAGCGCGGTGCGGGCGGCCTCGTCCATCGCGGCGTGGCGGCGGCCGGCCTCTTCGGCCACCTCCGGCGGAAAGTCGGCCGCCGCGCCGGGGCGGGCGAGAATGTGGATGTCGAAGGCGGCGAAGTCGGCGAGGTCGAAGCGCATGCAGGTGGCGCCCGTGGGCAGCCGGTGCGCGAGGTCGGTGCGGGTCCAGTCGATCACCGGCATGAAGTTGTAGCAGATCACCCGCAGCCCGGCATCGGCCAGCGCCGCCATCGACCGCTTCCATGCCGCCACATGGTTCCGCCAGTCGCCGCTTTGCCGCTTGATGTCCTCGGAGACCGGCAGGCTTTCCACCACCTCCCAGCCCAGCCCGCTGGGGCTGCCGTCCGACATCCGCGACAGTTCATCCTGCCGCTTGCCGATCTCGGCGGCGGACCACTCGGCCCCCGGCGGCAGGTGGTGCAGCGCGGTGACCACCCCCTCCACCCCGGCCTGCCGCATCGCGTCCACGGACACCGGGTCCTGCGGGCCGAACCATCGCCATGTCTGCCGCATCGCGTTCTCCTTCAGGCCGGGACCGGCGCGCGGTGCAGCGCGCGGCCCTCGGCGTCGAACAGGTGCACGTGGGCGGGATCGACCGCAAGGTGTACCAGCGTGTCGGGGGCGGGCGACTGCTGCCCCTCGGCCAGCACGAGGAAGGTGCCGGCGCCCTCGATCTGCACGTGCAGCAGCGCGCCGCTGCCGGTGTACTCGCTGATCGCCACGCGGCCGGTGAGGGTGCCCCGCCCCTCCGGCACCAGCCGCAGGTGCTCGGGCCGCAGCCCCACCTGCGCGGCGCCCGAGGTGTCGACGCCCGCGGCGGAAAGCGGGGCGGCCAGCGCCCCGGCGGCGCAGACGTTCATCTTGGGGCTGCCGATGAACTGCGCCACGAAGACGTTGTCCGGCCGGGCGTAAAGCTCCCTCGGGCTGCCCACCTGCTCGATCCGCCCGTCGCGCAGAACGACGATGCGGTCGGCGAGGGTCATCGCCTCGATCTGGTCATGGGTGACGTAGACCATGGTATTGCCCAGCCGCTTGTGCAGCGCGGCGATCTCGGCGCGCATGTGCACGCGCAGCTCGGCGTCGAGGTTCGACAGCGGCTCGTCGAACAGGAATACCTCGGGCTTGCCGACGATGGCGCGGCCGATGGCGACGCGCTGGCGCTGGCCGCCCGACAGCTCGCGGGGGTAGCGGTCCAGCAGCGGCTCCAGCTGCAGGGTCTGGGCGGCGACATCCACCCGCCGGGTGATCTCGGCGGGCTTCTCGCGGCGCACCTTCAGCCCGAAGCCCATGTTCTCGCGCACCGTCAGGTGCGGGTAAAGCGCGTAGGACTGGAACACCATCGCCACGCCGCGCCGCGCCGGCTGCACGTCGTTCATGCGCCGCCCGCCGATCCGCAGCTCGCCCGCGGTGATGTCCTCCAGCCCCGAGATCATCCGCAGCAGCGTGGACTTGCCGCAGCCCGAGGGGCCGACGAAGACGACGAACTCGCCCTCCGCCACCTCGAGATCCACGCCGCGGATCACCTCGACCTTGCCGAAGGTCTTCGCGACGCCTTTCAGGGTCAGACTGCTCATGGGGATGCCTTTCGACTTCGGGGCGCGGGCCTCAGCCCTTCACCCCGGACATTGCAAAGCTTTCGATGATCTGCCGCTGCGCGATCAGGTAGACCACGAGGATCGGCAGCACCGCGAGGGAGGTCGCCGCCAGCTGCAGGTGCCACAGCGGCGCGCCGTAGGGGTCGGTGAAGTTCGACAGCGCCAGCGGCAGGGTGAAGTTCTCGAGGCTGGAGATGAACACCAGCGGCTCGAGGAACAGGTTCCACGAGTGCAGGAAGGTGATGATCGCCACCGCCGCCAGCGCCGGGCGCGACATCGGCAGCGCGATCTTCCACCAGATGCCCAGCGTGGTCAGCCCGTCCATGCGCCCGGCCTCTTCCAGTTCTTTCGGGAGGGCGAGGAAGTACTGGCGCATCAGGAACACCGCCATCACCCCGTGCGGGCCGAAGACCGGCAGCAGGATCAGCGGCACGTGGGTGTCGGTCAGCCCCATCCAGCGCACAAGGAAGAAGTTGGGGATGATCGTCACTTCCTCGGGCACCATCAGCGCCGAGACCAGGAACAGCATCAGCAGCGCCGCCCCCGCGAACCGCAGCCGCGCCAGCGCGTAGCCGGCCAGCGAGGCGATCACCAGCGTCAGCACGGTGACCACGCAGGCGATGTAGACCGAGTTGAAGTACTGCCGCGCGAAGGGCTGGTACTCGAACACCTCGAGGAAGTTGCCCCAGCGCCAGACCCGGGGGATCAGGCTGGGCTGGCCGAAGATCTCGGCCGCCGACTTGAACCCCGAGGACAGCATCCACAGGAAGGGAAACACGAAGGGGACGGAGACGATGGCCAGCGACAGCAGCCACATCCACCACTTCAGCCGGTTCAGGCCCGAGGCGCTCATGCCGACCCCCGTCCGCGCAGCATCACCTGCACCACCGTCAGCGCCAGCACGATGACGAACATCACGATCGCCAGCGCCGAGGCATAGCCGATCTCGAAGAACTCGAAGGCCTGCTGGTAGATGTAGAAGGCCAGCACCAGCGTGCCGTTCTCGGGCCCGCCGCCGGTCATCAGGTAGATGTGGTCGAAGACCTTGAACGACCCGATGGTGGTGATCACCATGATCACCAGCGTGGTGGGCGCCAGCAGCGGCCAGATCACCATGCGGAAGATCTGCCATTCCGACGCGCCCTCCAGCCGCGCCGCGGCCTCGTAGTCGCGCGGGATCGCCTGCAGCGCGGCGATGTAGAGGATCATGTTCAGTCCCACCATCTTCAGCACCCGGGTGACGATCACCGCGGCCATGGCCCAGTTCGGCTCCCGCAGCCAGTTGGGCCCGTCGATGCCGATCGAGGCGAGCATCTGGTTCACCGCGCCGGCCTCGCCCTGCAGCAGGAATTTCCAGACGATGGCCCAGGCCACCGCCGAGGTGATGACCGGGGCGAAGAAGACGGTGCGGAAGAACACCACCCCCGGTTTCGGCCGCGCCAGCGCCATGGCCAGCGTCAGCGCCAGCGCCATGTTCAGCGGCACCAGCCCGCAGGCGAAGATCACCGAGTTGCGCATCACGTGCCAGAAGTCGGGGTTCACGGTCAGCGCGTCGCGGAAGTTCTCGAGCCCGACGAAGGTGGATTGCTGGCTGAGCAGGTTCCACTCGGTCATCGCGTAGAAGACCACGGCCAGCAGCGGGCCGAGGAAGAAGATGGCAAAGCCGGACACCGTGGGGCTGACCAGCAGCCAGGCCTCGATTGCCTCGCGGCGGCGGAGGGTCAGGAAGGGCACGCCGTCGCGGCGCGCCCTCCCCCCGGTCTTGGTTGCGGTGGTGTCCACGGAACCGATTGCCTTCCTACAGGTCGGACTGGATGGCGGCGCAGATGTCGCCCAGCGCCTTCGTCACGTCCGCATCGGCGCGCCACAGCGCGTCGGACCGCGGCTTGAGCGCCGCCATGATCTGCGGCGTGCGCACGTGGCTGGGCAGCACGGTGCCGGTGTTGATCGCGTCCTTGACGTTGGCCATCTGGTCGGCGGGGATGATGGCGTTGCTGTCGGTGAAGGCAGCGCTGTCCAGCACGGCGGAACGCGCCGGCGGGAAGAACTGGGCCATGACCTCGACGTTCTCGGCGCTGGTCATGTGCTTGAGGAACTCGGTCGCCAGTTCCTTGTTCTGGCCCTTTGAGAAGACCACGATGCCGGCCTGCCCGATCACCGGCGACGGCCCGCCCGGTCCTTCGGGCAGCGGCGCGATGCCCCAGTCAAAGCCCGCGTCGGTCAGCCGCGAGGCGCGCGAGATCTGGTTGATGGTCATCGCCGCGTCGCCGGAGAAGAAGTCGCCCGTCTCGCCCGGCGGCACGATGGTCTTGTCCTTGAACACCATGTCGTGCAGCAGCGTCACCGCCTCGACCGCCTCGGGCTTGTCAAAGCCGCACTCGCCGTCCTGCCAGGCAAAGCCGCCGTAGGCGCGGATCGGCGGCATCAGCGCGTGCATGATGCGGGTGTCGTAGCCCTGGCCGTCCTTGAACTCGAAGCCCCACTTGCCGTCGTTGCCCTCGGACACCGCCTTGGCGACCTCGCGCAGCTTGTCCCAGGTCCACTCGCCCTTGGCGGCCAGTTCCAGCGGGGTTTCCACGCCGGCGTTCTCGAACATGGTCTGGTTGTAGTAGATCATGAAGGGCGAGGTGGAGAACGGCACGCCGTGCACGCTGTCACCCTCGGCCCAGAGCCCCATGGCGGGCGCGGCGAAATCGCCGAAGCCGTAGGCCTCGTCCGACACCAGCGCGGGGCCCACGTCCTCCAGCACCCCCGCCTCGACGAAGGTGGGCTGCGCGTCCTCGAACATCCAGCCCAGGTCGGGCGGGTTGCCGCCGGCCAGCTGGAAGGTCAGCTTCTGCACGTAGTCGCCGGCGGGGATCGTCTCGAACCGGACGGAGACGTCGGGATGGGTCTCCTTGAAGCTGTCGGCGATGGAATTGAGCATCGCCAGGTGCGCGTCGTTGCCGGTCCAGACGGTGAACCGCAGCTCCTGCGCCGCAAGCGGCCCCGCCAGCAGCGCAAGCGCCGTGGCCGTTAGAAGGGTTCTTTTGATTTGCATGGTCAGTCCTCCCTTTGCATCCTGTCTTCCGCCCCCGCGACAGCCGCGGCGGCCTGTTTCCCGGGCCCGAGGGCCGCGTTCACGTCCTCTGCGGCAGCGCGCCGGGCGCGTCGCCCAGCGTCCAGCCGCCGTCCACCGGGATCTCTGCCCCGGTGATGTAGCCGGCCCCCTCGCCGCAGAGCATCACCACCGGGGCGACGCAGTCCTGC
>JBLXFD010000044.1:0-20954 GCA_048262455.1 Rhodobacter sp. | reverse complement strand
CACTGGTGGCGGGGGGCGGCACCGGCGACGGGCTGATCCAGCTGGCGCAGCGGCTGTCGGACGCGGGGCGGCCCTACCGGAACACCTACCTCGACCTCTCCGCCGCCGCCCGCCGCATCGCCGAGGCACGCGCCGCGGCGCGGGGGCTGGGCGGCATCACCTTCGTCACCGGCTCGCTGCTGGAGGCGGGGGCGCTGGGGCCCTTCGACTACATCGACTGCTGCGGCGTCCTGCACCACCTGCCGCAGCCGCAGGCGGGGTTCGACGCGCTGGCGGCGGCGCTGGCGCCGGGGGGTGGGATCGGGCTGATGGTCTACGCGCCGCTGGGGCGGGCCGGGGTCTACCCGCTGCAGGCCGCCTTCGGCGCGCTCTTCGGCCACCTGCCGCCGGCCGAGCGCGTGGCCCCCGCGAAGGCGCTGCTGGCGCGGCTGCCCGAGGGCCATCCCTTCCGCCGCAACCCGCACCTGGTGGACCACGAGGCCGGCGACGCGGAGTTCTTCGACCTGCTGCTGCACAGCACCGACCACCCCTATACCATCACAGAACTGGCGCAGGCGCTGGAGGCGGCGGGGCTGGAGCTGGCGGGCGTGCCGGAACCGGCGCTCTACGACCCGGCGCGGCTGGGGGCGGAACTGCCCCCGGAAACGGACCCGCTGCAGGCGATGCAGATCGCCGAGAACCTGCGCGGCAGCTTCAAGACCCACGTGGCCTACGCCGTGCCCCGGGGCGCAAAGGTGCCGCCGCCGCTGGGCTGGCCCTCGGCGGTGCCGCACCTGCGGGTGGACCCGCGGCGGCTGGCGCAGGCGGTCTCTTCCAAGGGGGCGGTGACGCTGACGGCGGGTGGCGAGCGGCAGACATTGCAACTGCCCCGCGCCGCCGCCCCCCTGATCGCCGGGGTGGACGGGCGGCGGCCCCTGTCGGCGCTGGCGGCGGCGCGGCGGCTGGACCCGGTGGCCTTCGGCGCGCTCTGGGGGCCGGTGGAGCGGGCGCTCTGCGGCTTCGGGCAGATGCATTACTCCGGCCTTCTCGCCGGCCGATGACCGACCCGCAGCCCGCGCCGATCCTGCAGCGCCGGCTGCGCTACGCCCCCTGGCTTTCGCCGCAGGGGCACCGGCTGCCGGGCACGGCGCCTTGCGGGCCTGAAGCGTGGCTGCTGGCGGACGAGGCGCGCGAGGGGCAGATGGCGCTGCGCGAGAGCCTGGCGAGGGACCGGCCCGAGGCGGTGCTGGCCTGCCTGCCGGGGGCCGAACCGGCGGCGCGGGAACTGCTGGGCGCGGTGCGGGAGTGGCGCGGGCTGCCGGAGGCGGCCGGCAACGGGACCGGGCAGGGCGCCATGCACAGCGTCTGCGGGCTGGTGCAGGAGGACCTGTGCCTGCTGGGAAAGCGCGGGGAGGAGCACGTGCTGACCGCCGCCGCCCTCTGCTTTCCCGCCCATTGGTCGCTGGCCGAGAAGCTCGGCCGCCCGCTCACCGCGATCCACACCCCCGTGGCGCCCTACGACGAGAGCGTGGCGCGCCGGGTGCAGCGGCTGTTCGACGGGTTGCGGCCGGGGGTGGTGCTGGAGCGGTCGAACTGCCTGCCGGACCACGACTTTCGCCTGTTCCAGCCGCGCCCGAAGCCGCAGGGGTTCCGCCGGCCCGGGACCGAGGCGCCCTTTGTCAGGCTGGAGCGGCAGACCCTGCGCAAGCTGCCGCGCACGGGGGCGGTGGTCTTCGCGATCCACACGGCGGTCTTCGCGCGGGCGGAGATGGAGACGAAAGAGCGGGCGGCGCTGGACGCGCATATCGCCCGGCTCGCCAGGCGCTGAGGCGCCTCAGCCGAAGGCGAGCACCAGCAGCCCGGGCATCTTGCAGATCCCGATCGCGGCGGTGGAGCAGGCCATGGTGGCCCCCCGCATCATCTGGTGCTGGTGACGCCGCGCCAGGGCGACGGCGTTCTGGGCCGGGATCTCCAGCATCCCCAGCCGTCCCGTCAATTGTTCGACGATCGGGTGGCGCGGGGCGCGGCGGCGGTGGGCGCCCTGGATGATCTGAGTCTGGATGTAGGTCATCGCCATCCGCTCCAGCGAGCGTTGGCGCGCCACCTGCTGTTCGCCCTCCAGCAGAGAGGCGGGGCCGATGCTGCGCATCTCGGTGCGGCCGGCGCCGATCAGGCCGGCGCGGGCGAATTCCTCGCCGGCATAGAGCGTGTCGGTATCGGCCCAGAACACCAGCGCGGGGCGGTGGCGGGCGCGCAGCAGCTCTGTCAGCTGCCAGCACAGGCGTTCCTTCAGCTCGCTGCGGCGGGTGGCGGCGACCTCGTCGGCCGCCAGCTCGGGGCGGTCGGGGTGGTCGGCGACCAGCACGGTCATGCTGTAGCGGTGGCCCGTCAGCCGCGACAGGATCGCGGTCTCGGACAGCGAGGCCCCCTCGGGCCGCGCCACGTCGAGGAAGTGCGACACGTTCAGCGGCTGTTCGCAGCCGGCGACGAGGATCTGCAGGGTGCCGCAGTCGAACAACTGGAAGGAGTCCCCGGCGCTTTCCGCGATCTCGGCGTTCAGTCCGTGGGCCAGGGCCAGTTCGTGCACGTCGGTGGCCAGCACGGCCGGGTCGACCGCGACGGGCGACTGGAACAGCAGGTTACTTTCATGAGAGCGGGCGCTGGGCATGACCGCCGATCCTTGTGCAAGTTTCACGTATACTAATCCCCTCTGATTGTGGGCAGATTTGGGCAAGCTCGGGGAAAGGCAATGGCGTCTGGCGGGCGTCGGGCGCGGGGCGCGCCCGCCGGTCGCGCGCGTGACACTATAGTAGTGTACCCTTTTTTCCGCGTCGGCGCGCGGGGGCGGGGTGGCCGGGAGGCCGGCCGGGTCCGGAAAGCGCGGGCCTGGTGGGAATCCCGTTCCAAACCACTCGAAACACGTACCGTTCGCCTGTCGCGTGTACGACAAAGGTGCCAATTTCGCCTCAATCTCTCCACAGTTGTTAAGCAACGTGGGTTCAATTCACTGGAACGGGAAATGTCCGATGTCCAAGACCCTGATCGAAGCCCGGCTGCTCTACGCCGCCTCTGCCAACCAGCTGGCGCGGGTGAAACCGCTCGCCCTGCGGTCGGTGCTGGAAGGGCTGGGGCTGGCGGTAAAGGCCGCGCGCGCCGAACCCGGCGAGTACCTGATCCTCGACACCTCCGCCTTCCGGGTGCTGATCGCCTACTGCGGCGCGCCCTTCCCGCTGTCGGAGTTCCACGGCGTGACCCGCCCGCCCGAAAGCGACGCCCAGCGGCGGCAGATCCTGTCGCGGCTGGCCAACCACCGCGCCTCGATCAGCGTGGCGATCCTGGAAAGCCCCGAGGCCGACGACACGCCCCAGGGGCTCAAGCAGCGCACCATCTGGGAGGTGCTGGACTACCTGCTGACCGTCACCGAGGCGGAGCTGGTGCTGTGCCCCGGCCTGAACCGCGTGATGACCGCCGCCGAGGCCGACACCTGGCTGCTGCGCGCCGCCGATGCCGCCCCCGAGGTGCCCGCCGACGCCCCGCCGGAGCGCAACCTGCGCCGCGAGATCTTCCAGCGCGAGCCGGAGCTTTCCGGCGAGGTGCGCGAGTGGCTGGAGGCCCGCAAGGCCCCCGAGGAGGAAGAGCAGGAGGACATCCTGGGCGAGAGCCTGCGCAAGTTCCTCGACCACAAGTACGAGAAGGACGCGCGGCTGCTGAACCACACCGCCGCCGGCCGCTCTGCCCTGTACATCATGAGCGCGACGATCATGATCTTCGCCCTGCCGATCGGCGCCTCGGCGCTGACCTACAACGCGCTTTCCGGCGGCAGCCTGCGGCTGACGGCCCACGCGATGGCGCTGACCGGGCTTGCCTCGGCGGCCGATGCGCTTGGGCTGACCGAGACGGCGGTGCGGGTGGCAAGCTGGTTCTGAGCGAGGCCGCGCGTTAACTGCCGGCTGTTGCCGTTGTGACGCATTGGGGGCATTCCGCCGGAAGCCTTCCGCCCTTCGGCCAAGGCTTTTGCCCAAGCGGCCATCGGATCTTGCCGTGCAAGACCGTCCCCGGCGTTCCCGCGCCCGTTCTCTAACGCATTGACGTGACGTCGATTTCGCTTGGAAACTTCGGGTCCCTCGAGCAATCGTGAAAAACCGCGCCCGCGAGTCGTTCCGCGGCGCCTTTTCATGAGGGCTCTTTTCCATGTCTGTTTCCCCAATCCCCGCGACTTTGTTCCTTATCGTCGACACGACTGAAGACACCGTCGCGGATGACGGCAAGACGTCGCTGCGCGAAGCGATCATGCAGGCCAACGAGGCGACCGGTGACACCACGATCATCTTCAGCAATGAAATCGCGGGTCAAACCATTACGTTGACTCAGGGCGAACTGATGATCACCCGGTCCATGACGATCAACGGCGACGGCCCCGAGGAGGTGGAGGGCAACGTCACCGTCTCTGGCGGCCTGAATGGCCGCGTCTTCTCCGTGGACCTCGAAAGCGGCGAGGCCGTTTCGCTGGAAAGCCTGAATGTGACGGATGGCCTCGTCAGCGCCAGCGACCCGGACGTGCCGGACGGCGGCGCGGGGGTGAAGTTCACCGGCGAGGGGAGCCTCGTGCTGAGCGACATGATCTTTTCCGACAATGTCGTGGCGGGTGCGAGTGGATCGGGCGGCGCTGTCTTCAGCGCGGGTGGTCAACTTGATGTCCTGAACTCGACGTTCCAAACCAACGGGGCAGTGCGGGCCGGCGGCGCGATCGAGATCTTCGATACCGACATTGTCGAAATCGAGGGTGTGCTGTTCGAAGGCAATGGCGCCGGGAACGGCGGCGCTGTTCATGTGACCAGCGGAGACAGTGTGGCCGTTGTTACCTCCCGTTTCATCGAGAACATCGCCCTCGGCGAAGGTGGTGGCTTCTGGAACAACGAAGGCACTCTACTGACCATTACAAACTCGGATTTCAACTCCAACTCCGCGCTTGGTGCCGACGCTGATCAAGGCGGCGGCGGATTGTACAATAACGGCGGAAACGTCGTGGCTTCTGATGTCTTTTTCGACAACAACAGCGCAGGGGGGGTATCCGGCTCCGGCGGCGCCATCTTTTCGACGGATGGCAATGTTGTTCTGGAGGGCGCCGGCTTCGTGGACAACTCTGCTAACAGGGCCGGCGGCGCCATCGAAGTCATCGATGGACAGCTCACGCTCCTGTTTGGTTCCGCCCGCGGAAACACGGCAACCGGGAGTTCCGAACTGCCTGCAAATCCGGGGAACGGTGGCGCGGTTCACACCACGGGTACTGCGACAGTGAACATTCAGAACTTCACGTTCAACGGCAACGAGGCTTCGAACGAAGGTGGCGCCCTTTGGTTTTCGGCAGGCACCACCGCTGTATCTGAGGACAGCATCTACCATATGAACACTGCCGGCACCGATGGCGGCGGCATCTTCCTGCGCAACGGCGCGCATGTGGATGTCCGGGGTGGAAGCTTCGCTGCAAACGAGGCAGTGAATGGACAGGCTGTCTTCACCGGCGGTCCCGCCGCGACGGGTGGCGGCCTGCATTTCGGTCGTGGCCTTGACGAGTTCGACGAAGCGGTGTCGATCCTCGACCAGTCTGTCGTCGGCGGTACAAGCGAAGACACGATCCTTGGCGACGGCTCTCAAAACTTCCTGTTCGGTGGCGACAGCGATGACTTCCTGTTGCCGAACGGCGGCGGCGACAAGGTGACAGGCGGCGGGGGCGCCGATCTGTTCATCGGGACGGGGGAGGAACTGGACGGTACGAACATCCTCGACCTCACCGCCGAAGATGCCATCGCCGTGACGCAGACGTGGTTCAGCCGCTCGATGCTGGAAGTGTCGAATCTGAATGGGGTCACGCTTATCACGACCTCCGGGTCCGGCGATGACTTCGCGATGATTTTGACCGGCGACTTCCGGGGCGGGAACTTCCTGACCGGCCGGTTCTCCGACGAAGGCTTCGGCAGCGGCACCGGCATCGCCTTCCTGGAGCACCTGCCGACCCTGACCGAGGGCGTCGCCCTTGCCTCGCCGGTCTCGCCGGCGGACCAGGCGGCGGTGGAGCTGTTCCTGGAGGGCAACACCAGCTTCAACATCGTCATCGACGAGGCGCGGGCGGGCGCGGTCTTCCGCAATGCCGTCGGGGTCTACGAGATCGACTCCGAGGGCAACATCAGCAACGTCAGGATCATCGACACAGATGCCTCCGACGGCGGCGAGGAGTTCGTGTTCATCGGCGAGGACAGGCAGCTGGGCCTGTTCATCATCCAGGACGGCGCCGAGTTCGCCGAGGGCCTCTCGGCCGAGGACATGCTGTCCTTCGATGCCAGCGGCAACCTGCTGCTCAACAACCTCTCGACCGACGAGATGGTTTTCCACGCCACGCGGCAGGACCTGAACAGCGACGGCCGGCAGCACGCTGTGGCGGGCACCGACGACTCGGAGGCGAACGTCCTGCTGCTGGGGTTCGAGGATCTCACGGACCTTGGCGACGCGGATTACCAGGACGTCTTCCTGCGGATCGAGGCGCGCGAGGAACTGCTCCTCTGATCGCGCCGGGGCGGCTGTGCGGGCCGCCGGGTAATGTACGAAGGAAGGGCGCTTCCACCGGGGGCGCCCTTTGCCTGTGGGCGGGGGTAGGGGAAACCGGGCGCAAGCGCGTTTTGGAACGGGCGTTTGGCAAGCTTCCGGTTGTTGCCGTAGGGTCACATCCGCCGCGCGTGCCCCGAGGCTGTTCGTGCCCCATTAAGGACACAATTGCCCAAGCAGTTCTTGCCATCCGGCGATGGCGAGCGGCGGGATCTGCAAACAACCGGAACGTAAGGCCCTGAAAAATCGGTCAGTTCCGTTAGGAAATTACCAGCCGCTCGTTTACTCGTGAAGGGTCTGCGCCCGCGAATCGTTCGGCGGCGCCTTTTCATGGGGAATGCGATTTCATGTCCGCCGTCTCAACTACTATTGTAACCACCCTTGATGATGTCGTCTCTGCCACCGACGGAGAGCTTTCGCTGCGCGAGGCGATCGCGCTGGCCAATGGCGCCAGCGAACCCATCACTATTACCTTTGACCCTACTCTGGCGGGAGGCACCGTCACGCTGACTGGGGGCGCGCTGGAAATCACCGCGGGCGTGACGATCAACGGGATGACCACCGAGAACCCGGACGACAACATCATCATCTCCGGTAACGACAACAGCCGCGTCTTCGAGATCGACCTGGAAGAAACGGAACTTGCCGTCCTGCAAAATCTCAGCATCAACGACGGCAGGGTCGCAGTCGGTTCGGAGCCCGGCGGCGGCGCCGGGGTGGAGTTTACCGGGGCGGGATCGCTCCGGCTGGAGAGCGTGGGTTTCGTCGGCAACGTCGTGACGGGCGAAGGCGGTTCGGGGGGCGCGATCTTCAGTTCCGGGGGGCTGCTGGATGTCGTCGGCTCCACCTTCACCGAAAACGTCGCGGTGCGTGCGGGCGGCGCCATCGAGATCTTCGATACGGCCACGGTCAGCCTGACCGACGTTGTCTTCCTGCAGAACTCTGCCGGCAATGGCGGCGGCGTGCACGTGACGACCGGCGATACGGTGGAGGTGTCCGACGCCAACTTCGAGGGCAACTTCGCCTTATTCGAAGGCGGCGGCATCTGGAACAACGCCGGCACCACGTTGACCGTGGACGACACGACGTTCAATTCGAACACCGCGGTCGGCACCGCCGCCGATGAAGGCGGCGCCGCTATATTCAACAATGGCGGAGACGTTCAGGTCGACGGAAGCAATTTCTTCGTGAACATGGCGGCGGGAACGGCCGGCTCCGGCGGCGCGATCCTGTCGACAGCCGGCGCCCTGACGGTCGATGCCTCCGGCTTCTACGGGAACCTGGCGGCTCGCGCGGGCGGCGCCATCGAGGTGATCGACGGGGATCTCACGGTCAGGGGCTCCGTTTTCGAGGACAACATCACGTCCGATCCTTTCTTTGTGCTCCCGAACCCGGGGAACGGCGGCGCCATCCACACTACCGGAGCGGTCGCGGCGACGATCGAGGAAACCATCTTCGACGCCAACCGAGCCGAGAACGAGGGTGGTGCCCTGTGGTTCTCGGCCGGCACCGAGGCGGCGTTGAACAACAACAGCTTCGCAGGAAACTCTGCCGCCACCGATGGCGGCGGCATCTTCATGCGTAACGGCGCCCACGTGGACGTGAGCGGCGGCACCTTCGCGGACAACGAGGCGGTGAACGGCGAGGCGGTGTTTGTCGGCGGGCCCGAGGCGACGGGCGGCGGGCTGCACTTCGGCTTCGCGCCCGACGCGGATCTCGAGATGGTGCAGGTCGGGGACCAGACCGTCGTGGGCGGCACCGGCCGGGACATCATCCTCGGGGACAAGGGCGCCAACGTCCTGCTGGGCGGCGACAACGACGACCTGCTGCTGCCGGGCTCGGGCGGCGATCTGCTGACCGGCGGCGGGGGCACCGACATCTTCTTCGGAGCCCCGATCGAACTGAACGGGTCCAACATCCTCGACTTCACTTCCGAGGACGCGATCGCTGTTTCGACCCGGATGTTCGACCGCTCGATGCTGGGTGTGGCGCAAAGCGAGACTTCCACGATCCTTACCATTCCCAGCCTAGGCGAAGGCGAGACCGTCACGCTGACGGGCGACTTCCGGGACGGGAACTTCCTGACTGGCTGGTTCGAGGAGGACGATTTGGGCTGGGGCACCGGCATCGCCTTCCTGGAGTTCCTGCCGACCCTTACCGAGGGCGTCGCCCTTGCCTCGCCGGTCGCGCCGGCGGACCAGACGGCGGTGGAGCTGTTCCTGGAAGGGGCCAGGAGCTACGACATCGTCATAGAGGATGCCCTCGCCGGGGCGGCCTTCCGCAACGCCGTGGGGGTCTACGAGATCGATTCCGAGGGCAATATCAGCAACGTCAGGATCATCGACACCGACGCCTCCGACGGCGGCGGGGCCTCCCTGATCATGAGCGACGGTGCCCAGCTGGGCCTCTTCATCATCCAGAACGGCGCCGCGTTCGCCGAGGGCCTGTCGGATACGGCGGTGCTGTCCTTCGATTCCGAGGGCAAGCTGCTGGTCGACGAGGCTTCGACCGACGAGATGGTCTTCCACGCCACGCGGCCGGACCTGAACCCGGACGACCTGGTGCACGCGGTGGCGGGCACGGGGGAGACGGACGAGAACGTGCTGCTGCTGGGATTCGAGGACCAGCTGGACCTCGGGGACGGGGATTACCAGGACGTGGTCCTGCGGATCGAGACGGTGGACGTCGCTGTCGGCTGACACGCCCCGCGCAGGGACGGCAACGAAAAAGGGCGCCCCTCGGGGCGCCCTTCGCGTTTCGGCCGAAGCTGCGGTCAGCAGCTGTAGTACATCTTGAACTCGATCGGGTGCGGGGTGTGCTCGTAGGCGTAGATCTCGTCCCACTTGAGGTCCATGTAGCCTTCGATCTGGCTGCGGGTGAAGACGTCGCCCGCCAACAGGAAGTCCATGTCCTTCTCCAGCTCGTCCATCGCCTCGCGCAGGCTGGCGCAGACGGTGGGGATACCGGCCAGTTCCTCGGGCGGCAGGTCGTAGAGGTCCTTGTCCATCGCCGCGCCGGGATCGATCTTGTTCTTGATCCCGTCGAGCCCGGCCATCAGCAGCGCCGAGAAGCACAGGTAGGGGTTTGCCGCGGGGTCGGGGAAGCGGGCCTCGACGCGCTTGGCCTTCGGGCTTTCGGCCCAGGGGATGCGGACGCAGCCCGACCGGTTGCGGGCGGAGTAGGCGCGCAGGACCGGGGCCTCGAAGCCGGGGATCAGGCGCTTGTAGCTGTTGGTCGCCGGGTTGGTGAAGGCGTTCAGCGCCTTGGCGTGCTTCAGGATGCCGCCGATGTACCACAGCGCCTCGTCCGACATGTCGGCGTACTTGTCGCCGGCGAACAGCGGCTTGCCGTCCCGGAAGATCGACATGTTCACGTGCATCCCGGTGCCGTTGTCGCCGGTGATCGGCTTGGGCATGAAGGTCGCCGACTTGCCGTAGGCCTGGGCGACGTTGTGGATGACGTACTTGTACTTCTGGATCTCGTCGGCCTGGTGGGTCAGCGTGCCGAAGATCAGCCCCAGCTCGTGCTGGCACGAGGCGACCTCGTGGTGGTGCTTGTCCACCTTCATGCCCATGCGCTTCATGGTCGACAGCATTTCGGCGCGGATGTCCTGGCCGTCGTCAATCGGGTTGACCGGGAAGTAGCCGCCCTTGACGCCGGGACGGTGGCCGGTGTTGCCCATCTCGTACTCGGTATCGCTGTTCCAGGAGGCGTCCACCGCGTCCACCTGGTAGGAGACCTTGTTGATCCCGACGCTGAAGCGCACGTCGTCGAACAGGAAGAATTCCGCCTCGGGGCCCCAGTAGGAGGTGTCGCCGATGCCGGTGGACCGCAGGTAGGCCTCGGCCTTCTCGGCGGTGCCGCGCGGGTCGCGGTCATAGGGCTCCATGGTGTCGGGCTCGACCACCGTGCAGTGCACGCACAGGGTCTTCTCGGCGTAGAAGGGGTCGATGTAGGCCGAGGTGCCGTCGGGCAGCAGTTTCATGTCGGACTGGTCGATCGACTTCCAGCCGGCGATCGAGGAGCCGTCGAACATGAAGCCTTCCTCGAGGAAGTCCTCGTCCACCTGGTCCGACATCACCGTGACGTGCTGCAGCTTGCCGCGGGGGTCGGTGAAACGGATGTCGACGTATTCCACGTCCTCATCCTTGATCGTCTTCAGAACGTCCTGGTTGCTCATGGTGTTGTCCTTGTCGTGAGATATTCGGAAGGGCGTGGGCGCTGCGGGCGCCGGCCTTCGTGCGGTGGAAGTATGGGCGGCGGAGGTTGCGGCGGCGGCGGTGTCAGACCGCGTCGTCGCCGCTTTCGCCGGTGCGGATGCGGACCGCCTGCTCGATGGCCGAGACGAAGATCTTGCCGTCGCCGATCTTGTCGGTCTTGGCGGCAGAGATGATCGCCTCGACGGCGGCGTCGACCTGGTCGTCGGCCAGCACCACCTCGATCTTCACCTTGGGCAGGAAGTCGACCACGTATTCCGCGCCGCGGTAAAGCTCGGTGTGGCCCTTCTGGCGGCCGAAGCCCTTCACCTCGATCACGGAAAGCCCCTGCACGCCGATCTCCTGCAGCGCCTCCTTCACCTCGTCCAGTTTGAACGGCTTGATGATGGCCTCGATCTTCTTCATGGGCTGCGACTCCCTGGCTCGCCTTTGTTGACCCGCTGCAGACCACGGGGCCGCCCGCCCCGCAATCGGCGGGCCTTGTCTGGCCGGGTGGCGGTGGCGGGAAATGGGGCGTTTGCACAAAGTTTGGGCGTTGTGCCTGTTGGGTGGGCGGAGTGTGAAGATGGTGCGCAACGGGAGCCTGCCCGTGGGGTGGCGCTACCGAATTCTGACATGTGCGCTTTATCCCCGCCACATCCGCACGAAGAACGAGCCGTGCACGAGGGTGACAGAGCGCCAGCCCGCCAGTACGGGCAGGCGCTCGCCCCGCGCCTTCGGCTTGTCCGGGGCGCGTCAGCGTTTCAGCCGAACGGAGATGTAGGGCGGGGTTCACCCCGCCATGGTGCAACATGAGCCTGCCCGTGGGATGGCGCCTCCACCCACAGGCGTAGGCGCTTTATCCCAGCCACATCCGCGCACAGAATGAGCCGTGCACGCGGATGACACAGCGCCAGCCCGTGGGGACGGGCAGGCGCTCGCCCCGCGCCTTCGGCTTGTTCGGGGCGCATCAGCGCTTCGACCATATGGAGTGGTAGGGCGGGGTTCACCCCGCCGCCACCCCCCCTCTGGCCCCCGCCACCCCCGCGCCCTACCATCCCCCCATGTTCAACGACGCACGCCGCATCACCCCCGGTCCCGCCATGCGCGCTGCCCTGCGCAAGCCGGACAGCGGGCACAAGTACGATCACGGCCACGCCCTGATCCTCGCCGGCGGCTGCGGCCGCGGCGGCGCCGCGCGGATGAGCGCGCGGGGGGCGCTGCGGATCGGCGCCGGGCTGGTGACGCTGGGGGTGCCGCCCGCGGCGCTGCAGGAGAACGCGGCGCGGCTGGATGCGGTGATGCTGCGCCCGGTCAAAACGCCCGAGGCGCTGGCGGAACTGCTGGAGGACGCGCGCATCAACGCCCTCTGCCTCGGCCCGGGGCTGGGGATGGAGACGCGGGAGCAGGACCTCCTCGCCGCCTGCCTCGCCGCCCGGCGCGCCGCGGTGCTGGACGCCGACGCGCTGACCATGATCGCGCGGGACGCGGCGCTCTTCGCCGCGCTGCACGAAGACTGCGTCCTCACCCCCCACGGCGGCGAGTTCGCGCGGCTCTTCCCCGACCTCGCCGAGGGGCTGGAGGACAAGGGCCCCGAGGCCCGCCTGCAAGCAACACGCGCCGCGGCGGCGCGGGCGGGGTGCTGCGTGCTGCTGAAGGGGCCCGAGACCTTCGTCGCCAACCCCGATGGCGCCGCGCTGCACAGCTCGGCCACCGGGGCGCGGGCGGCGGGGTGGCTGGCGACGGGGGGCACCGGCGACGTGCTGGCGGGGTTCATCGCCGGGCTGCTGGCACGGGGGATGGCGCCGCTGCAGGCGGCGGGCACGGCGGCCTGGCTGCATGTCGAGGCGGCGCGCGCCTTCGGGCCGGGGCTGGTGGCGGAGGACCTGCCGGAGATGCTGCCGAAGGTCTTCCGCGACCTCGGCCTCTAACCCCTCAGCCGGAGCAGCTGGCCCCGCCCAGAACGCAGAACTTCGCGCAATGGGGGTGGTTCAGCGCCACCGGGCGCTCTGCCTCGGCCAGGGTCTCGCCCAGCTCGAACTCCGGCGCGTAGGGCAGCAGGGTACAGGCCAGCACCGCCGGCCGCGCCGCACCCTTGCGCTTGACCACCATCCGCGACGAGGCGCACATCACCGAGGCCGGCGTCTTGCCGAGGATGTCCCAGCAGGCGGTGGTGATCTCGGGCACGTCGACCCGCTCGTCCATCTCGGGGAACAGCACCGTCGCGCCGGGGTCGGCCGCGTCGATGGCAAAGCCGTGGCGGGCGTAAAGCGCGGCGTAGCCCGCCCGCGCCTCGGCCTCGGTCTCGCCCCAAAGCGTGCGGCCCGCCGCGCTCATGGCGATGCCGGTGTCGCGCAGCCACTCCATCCCCTCGACGGTGCGCGCGAAGCTGCCCGCGCCGCGTTCCTCGTCGTGGCGCGCCGCCTGCCAGTGGTCCAGCGAGATCCGCAGCACCAGCCGGTCACCGTAGTCGCGCCCCAGCGCCGCCAGCCCCTCCTGCACCCGCGGGCGCATCATCGGGCGCATGGCGTTGGTCAGGATCAGCACCCGGTAGCCGCGTTCCAGCGAGCGGCGGGTCATCTCGATCATCTGCGGGTTCATGAAGGGCTCGCCGCCGGTGAACCCGATCTCCGTCACGCCCCAGTTCCGGTCCTCCAGCTGGTCGAGGTAGCCGGAAACCTCGTCGGCGGTGATGTAGACCAGCCGGTCGTTCTCGGGCGAGCTTTCGATGTAGCAGTTGGCGCAGGTGATGTTGCACAGCGTGCCGGTGTTGAACCACAGCGTCTGCGGATCGCTCAGCGCCACCGTCGCCCGCGGCTCGCCCCGCGCCGTCAGGTGGGGGTCGTCGAACTTCTGCGCGGGCAGGGCCGCAACGGCCTGATCCTTCATGGATTCAACATCTCCTGTCACTGGAACCCCACTGCTATCGCGGCCCCGGTTCGCGGAAAACCCGCTGATTGTACCCTGACGTGGTTGTGAACCCGGACAGGGGCGCTAGACTCTCGCGGCGCCTGTGGTAAGGGAGCGGCGTTAGCGCTAACGAGCCCGCCAGTCTGAGAGGTCCGAACATGGTTTCGCGTGTCATCCCGGTCGATCCCTTCGACCTGGTCATCTTCGGCGGCACGGGCGATCTTGCCCGCCGCAAGATCTTTCCGGGCCTTTACCGCCGCTTCTGGGCGGGCCAGCTGCCCGACGAATCCCGCATCGTCGGCGCCGCGCGGCACAAGATGTCCGACGCCGAGTTCCGCGAGACGATCCGCGGCGCCATCGCCGAGTTCGCCATAGAGGGCAAGGAGGACGCCGAGAAGATCGACGCCTTCGTGAAGATGATCAGCTTCGTCGCGGTGGATGCCACCGGCGACAAGGGCTGGAAGGAACTGGCCGGCAAGATCCGCAAGGGCGTGATCCACGCCTACTACTTCTCGGTCGGCCCGCGCCTGTTCGGCGACCTGGCCGAGCGGCTGCACAAGTACGAGATGGCCGACAGCCAGAGCCGGATCGTGGTGGAAAAGCCCTTCGGCCACGACCTGCAGACCGCGCGGGCGCTGAACGACACCCTGCGGCGGTTCTTCGAGGAGGAACAGATCTACCGGATCGACCACTACCTCGGGAAGGAGACGGTGCAGAACCTGATGGCCGTCCGCTTCGGCAACGTCTTGTTCGAGCCGCTGTGGAACGCGCTCTACGTGGACCACATCCAGATCACCGTGGCGGAGACCGTGGGCGTCGGCGGGCGCGGCGGCTACTACGACCGCGCCGGCGCCATGCGGGACATGGTGCAGAACCACATGATGCAGCTCATCTGCCTGATCGCGATGGAGCCGCCGCACCATTTCGAGCCGGACGCGGTGCGCGACGAGAAGCTGAAGGTGATCCGCGCGCTGGACCCGGTGCAGCCCGAGGACATCGTGCGCGGCCAGTATGCCGGCAGCGGCGAGGTCGCCAGCTACTTCGACGATGTCGAGGACCCGCGTTCCACCACCGAAAGCTTCATCGCCATGAAGCTGCACGTGTCCAACTGGCGCTGGAAGGGCACGCCGATCTACGTGCGCACCGGCAAGCGGCTGAAGGCGCGGGCCAGCGAGATCGCGGTGGTGTTCAAGCATCCGCCCCACTCGATCTTCGGCGAAAAGCCCAACGGCCGGCGGGGCAACGTGCTGGTGATCCGGCTGCAGCCGAACGAGGGCATGAACCTGCGGGTGACGATCAAGGAGCCGGGGCCGGGGGGCATGCGGCTGATCGAGGTGCCGCTGGACATGTCCTTCGCCGACGCGCTGGGCGACGAGGCGAGCGACGCGCCCGATGCATATGAGCGGCTGATCATGGACGTGATCCGTGGTAACCAGACCCTGTTCATGCGCGGCGACGAGGTCGAGGCCGCCTGGCGCTGGGCCGATCCGATCATGGAGGCCTGGGAAAGCCATGGCGAAAAGCCGAAGGCCTATACGCCGGGCTCCACCGGGCCGGAGGAGGCGCTGATGCTGCTCTATCGCGAGGGACGACGCTGGCGGGACATCGAGGCATGAACCTCGTCGAGTATCCCGACCGCGAGATGATGATGATGAATCTCGCCAACCGCATCGCGGGCGAGCTGAACAGCCACCTGATGCGCAACGACTTCGCCACGCTGGCGGTGCCCGGCGGCACCACGCCGGGGCCGGTCTTCGACGACCTCTGCGCCGCGACGCTGGACTGGTCGCGGGTGCGGGTGCTGCTGACGGACGAACGTTGGGTGGACGAGGCATCCGGCCGGTCCAATACCCGCCTGATCCGCGAGCGGCTGCTGGTGGACCGGGCGGCGGCGGCGGCCTACGTGCCGCTGTACGACGGAGGCGCCGAGCAGCCCGAGCAGGCGATCGAGGCTCTGGGGGCCCGGGTGGCCGAGGTGCTGCCGCTGACGGTGCTGCTGCTGGGGATGGGCGAGGACATGCACATCGCCTCGCTGTTCCCGGGCGCGCCGGGGCTGGCCGAGGCGCTGGACGCCAAGGCGCCGCCGCTGGTGGCGGTGCGCCCCGAGGGGCAGGAGCCGCGGGTCAGCCTCAGCGGGCCGGTGCTGCGGGACGCGATGTACACCCACCTCGTGGTCACCGGCGCCGCCAAGCGCGAGGCGCTGGAACGCGCGGGGCGGGAGAAGGACGTGCTGGCGTCGCCGGTGCAGGCGGTGCTGGCCGAGGCGACGGTGCACTGGGCGGAATGACGGGCGAATGACGGGGCAGGGCATGAAGTTCGACAAGCTGAAGGCATACCGGGCGCAGGAAGCGGACCGGCCGATCCTGTCGCTGTTCGAGGCGGACGCGGACCGGGCGGCTGGGTTCTCTGTCCGCGCGGGCGGGATGCTGCTGGACTATTCCAAGACCGCCATCGACGCCGGGGCGCGGGACATGCTGCTGGCGCTGGCCGATGCGGCGGACCTTGCCGGGCGGCGGGCGGCGATGTTCTCTGGCGAGAAGATCAACGAGACCGAGGGCCGCGCCGTCCTGCACACCGCCCTGCGCAACCCCGAGGGGCGCGTGCTGGTGGACGGCGAGGATGTCATGCCGCAGGTGCGCGAGACGCTGGCGCGGATGCGCCGCTTTGCCGGTGACATCCGCTCCGGCGCGGTCACGGCGCCGGGGGGCGGGCGCTATACCGACGTGGTGAACATCGGCATCGGCGGGTCGGACCTTGGCCCGGCCATGGCGGTGCAGGCGCTGGCGCCCTACGCGGACGGGCCGCGCTGCCACTTCGTGTCCAACGTCGACGGCGCCCACGTGCACGACGTGCTGAAGGGGCTGGACCCGGCGACGACGCTGGTGATCGTCGCGTCCAAGACCTTCACCACCATCGAGACCATGACCAACGCCCGCACCGCCCGCGACTGGATCGCGCGCGGCACCGATGCGGCGACGGCGGGCGAGCAGTTCGCCGCGCTGTCCTCGGACCTTGGCCGGACGGCCGACTTCGGCATCGCGCCGGAGCGGGTCTTCGGGTTCGAGGACTGGGTCGGCGGGCGCTATTCCATGTGGGGGCCGATCGGCCTGTCGCTGATGATCGCAGTGGGGGCGGGCGACTTCGACGCCTTCCTCGCCGGGGGCGCCGCCATGGACGCACATTTCCGCGAGGCGGAGGGCGCGGACAACATGCCCCTGATGCTGGCACTGGTGGGGATCTGGCACAACCAGGTCTGCGGCTACGCCACCCGCGCCGTGCTGCCCTACGAGCAGCGGCTGGCGCGGCTGCCCGCCTACCTGCAGCAGCTGGAGATGGAGAGCAACGGCAAGTCCGTGGCGATGGACGGCAGCGCGCTGCCCTACGAGTCCGGCCCCGTGGTCTGGGGCGAACCGGGCACCAACGGCCAGCACGCCTTCTACCAGCTGATCCACCAGGGCACCCGCGTCATCCCCTGCGAGTTCATGGCCGGCGCCGAGGGGCACGAGCCGGATCTCGCGCACCAGCACCGGCTGCTGCTGGCCAATTGCCTCGCCCAGTCCGAGGCGCTGCTGCGCGGCCGCTCGCTGGACGAGGCGCGCGGGAATGTGGCAGATAAGTTCGAGGGCGAGGAGCTGGAGCGGCAGGCGCGGCACCGGGTTTTCGCGGGCAACCGGCCCTCGACCACGCTGCTCTACCCGGCGCTGACGCCGAGGGTGCTGGGGCAGATCGTGGCGCTGTACGAGCACCGGGTGTTCGCCGAGGGGGTGATCCTTGGGATCAACTCCTTCGACCAGTGGGGGGTGGAACTGGGCAAGGAACTGGCCACCGCGCTGGGCCCGGTATTGGCGGGCGAGGTGCCTGCCGAGGGCAAGGACGGGTCGACGCGGCAACTGGTGGCTTACCTTCGCGGAAACGGCTGAAGAACGGGCGCTGGCGGGGCTGGTCATTTCTCCCCGCCTGCGGCATTGTGCCCGACGCTTTGGTGAAGTCAGCGGGATCGGGCCTGACGTGAGTGCTTCGACATCATACACGGCGGACCAGAAGCGCCTTGCCGCGCTCGCGGATTACCGCGTGCTGGACACCGCCCCCGAGCAGCCGTTCGAGGACGTGGCGGCGCTGGCGGCGGCGATCTGCGGCACGCCCGTGGCGCTGGTCTCGCTGGTCGAGGAACACCGCCAGTGGTTCAAGGCCCACTACGGCACCGACCTGTGCGAGACGCCGATCGACCAGTCCATCTGTTCCTTCACGATCCGCGGCGACCGGGTGCTGGAGATCGAGGACACCAGCCTCGACTCCCGTACCGTCGACAACCTGCTTTGCATCGGCGACGACCCCCTCCGCTTCTACGCCGGCGCGCCGCTGGTGACGCCCGAAGGCTATGCCATCGGGTCGCTCTGCGTGCTGGACCGGGTGCCGCGCCAGCTGGACGCGCTGCAGCGGCAGACGCTGATGGTGCTGGCGGCGCAGGTCATGGCGCAGCTGGAACTGCGCAAGGCCCTGCGCACCGCCGAAATCCTGCGGCGCGAGATCGACCACCGGGTGAAGAACTCGTTGCAATCACTGACCGCCGTCACCCGCTTCGAGGCGCGGCGCGTGGCCGGCGACGAGGCGCGGCAGGCGCTGGAGCGGGTCACGCGGCGGATCGACAGCGTCGCGGTGGTGCACGAGCAGCTGTTCATCACCGGCGCCGACGAGAAGGTGTCGCTGGTGGCCTACCTCGAGAACCTCGCGGGCCATCTTGCGGCCGTCGCGCCTTCGGGAGTGCGGGTCGAGGGGGCGAGCGAGGCGATCATGCTGAACTCCCGCGATGCGGCGATGGTGGGGACGTTCCTGAACGAGGTGGCGGCCAATGCCTACAAGCACGCCTTCCCCGAGGGCCGCCGGGGCCGCCTGCGCTATGACGCCACCCGGCTGCCCGACGGCCGGATCCGCTTTACCTGCGAGGATGACGGCGTCGGCATGACCGCCGCCGAACGCGAGGGCGGGCACGGGCTGGGCACGGTGCTGGGCAAGGTCATCACGACCGAGCTGAACGGCAAGCTGCGGGTGGAGCACCTGACGCCGGGCCTGCGCCTGGTGCTGGAATTCGCGCCCTCAGAGGTTAGCAGCGGCTGAACCGGCTGACCTGATCAGGCCGGACTGGGCCTCAGCCCGCACGTTCCGCCAGCAGCGGCGGCACCCGCCAGCTGAGCGGGTCCTCCCGCGCCAGCTCCGCCAGCTCGCCCGCCACCTGCGCCAGGCCCCATTCCTCCGCCAGGTGCATCGGCCCGCCGCGCCAGCGCGGAAAGCCGTAGCCGTGCAGCATCACCAGGTCGATGTCCCCGGCGCTGCGGGCGATGCCCTCGCCCAGGATCTCGTAGCCCTCGGCCATCATCGCCAGCACCATGCGGCGGACGATGGTCTCGGGCGCGATCGCCCGGCGCTCCACCCCCGCGCCGGCCGAGGCGGATTCCACCAGTTCCTGCACCTCGCCGGCGGGGGCGGGGCGGCCGCCCTCGTAGTCGTACCAGCCCGCCCCGGTCTTGCGCCCCAGCCGCTTGAGGTCCTCGACCATGCGGTCGGCGATGGGCACGTAGCGAAAGGCGGGGTCGGCGCGCAGGTTCTTGCGGCGCCGGTTGGCATAGGCGATGTCCAGCCCCGACAGGTCCTGCACCGCGTAGGGGCCCATGGCCATGCCGAAGTCCGTCATCGCCGCGTCCACCTGCCAGGGCAGTGCGCCTTCCAGCAGCAGAAGATCGCCCGTCTGCCGGTAGCGGGTCAGGATGCGGTTGCCGATGAACCCGTCGCAGACCCCGGCCTCCACCGCGATCTTGCCCAGCCGTTTCGTCAGCGCGAAGCCGGTGGCGAGGGTCGCCTCGGAGGTCTCGCGGGCGCGCACCACCTCCACCAGTTTCATCACGTGGGCGGGGGCGAAGAAGTGCAGGCCGAGGAAGCGGCCGGGGTGGGGGAGGCCCTCGGCGATGGCGTCGGGATCGAGGTAGGAGGTATTGGTGGCGAGGATCGCCTGTTCCGGCAGCGCCGCGGCGAGGCGGGCGAAGAGGCTGCGCTTGACGGCGAGGTCCTCGAAGACCGCCTCGATGGCGAGGTCCACCGGGGGCAGGGGTGTGGCCTCTCCGCTGAGAAAGCCGATGTTGTCCCGGGCGTTGCGGGCGGCCTCGGGCGAGAGCTTGCCGCGGGCCTCGCCCTCCTTCAGCAGCGTTTCGAGGTTGGCGCGGGCGCGGTCCCCGGCGGCGGCGTCCTGTTCCAGCAGCGTCACCTCGATCCCCGCCAGCCAGAGCGCGTAGGCGATGGCCGCGCCCATGGTGCCGCCGCCGGCCACCAGCGCGCTGCGGATCTCTCGGGGAGAGAGGGCCTTCAGCGCCGGGCTGGCGCCGGCGGCGCGTTCGGCGAAGAAGGCGTGGCGCAGGGCGCGGGCCTGGGCCCCCTCGCGCAGTTCGAGGAAGGTGGCGCGTTCCCGGGCGAGCCCTTCGGGCAGGGGCAGGGTGGCGGCGGCCTCCACCAGTTCGATGGCGCGCAGGGGGGCGGTCTGGCCGCGCTGGCGCTTGGCGGCGTGGGCGCGGGCGGCCTCGGCGGCGGCGGGATCGGCGGCGGGGGCGGGGCGCTGACCCGGTGCGGCGGCGGCGAGGGCGGCAGGTTCCAGCGCCAGTGCGGCGGCGAGGGGGTCGTCGGCCAGCGCGTCCACCAGCCCCAGCTTCGCCGCCTCGGGCGCCTTGACCGTTCGGCCCTGGGCGATCAGCGGCAGCGCCTGCGCCAGCCCCACCAGGCGCGGCAGGCGCTGGGTGCCGCCGGCGCCCGGGATCACGCCCAGCGTCACCTCCGGCAGGCCCACCAACGCCCCGGGCGCGGCGATGCGGACGCGGCAGGCCAGCGCGATCTCGAAGCCGCCCCCCAGCGCCGCGCCGTTGATCGCGGCGACGGCGGGCAGGCGTTCCAGCCGGTCCAGCAGGTCGGGCAGGTGCGGCTCCAGCGGCGGGCCGTCGAATTCCTTGGCATCGGCCCCGGCGACGAAGGCGCGGCCGGCGCCGGTCAGCACGAGCCGGTCGATCCGGTTCTCCGCCAGCGCCTGTTCAGCGGCCTGCAGGGTGTTCAGCAGCCCGGCCCGGACGGCCTGGCCGATGACGTTGACGGGCGGGTTGTCGATGGTGACCACCATGGCGCGGCCGCGGATCTCGTGGCGGACGGGGTCGGGCTGGGACATGGGGCACCTCGCTTGTCAGGCGGCAAGGTGTAGCAGATTGGCGTGTGGGGTGAAGGGTGGGGTTGGGTTGG
>JBLXFD010000043.1:0-23178 GCA_048262455.1 Rhodobacter sp. | reverse complement strand
GACCTGGGAAGACGGAATCAGAAGAAGGGCGTTCTGGGAATCCCCAGGGATTCGGGTGAGCGTCATCCCGCTCTAGTGATCGGCTGAATAATTTAGAGGAAAAAGGTACTGATCATATACGAGATGATCGAGAAATTTTGGAAGAAATTTTGGAGCACACCCGCTGGCTATCTTCGATAACTCAACAACAAAAAAGAAATTATCATGATATTCTTAATTCTGAGCAACTGAAAGCTAACAAGCTCGCCCAGATACTTCATAAAGACTATAAAATAGAAAATATTATGCATGCTCAAGAGAGAGAGCAAGCAAAATTGAACTCGTTGATTGGCACCATCCTTGGCTCCCTATCAGAACGCCCGCCTGTCTCTCATGACGATAATGACAGCGAGGGCGACTTTAGAGAGGACAAGTAGCGAACGCCTCTCAATTGAGCCCCCGTCGGAAACAAGGCGCGCAGCTCCTGCCCGTCCCGGCGGTCTGGCGCTTTGTCATTTTAGTGCATGGCCCATTCGCAGCGCGGACTTGGCGGGGATAAGCTGCCCATGTCCGAGGCAGGCGGCGCCACCCCACGGGCAGGCGCTGCCCTCCGTGGCGTGCGATTCCCTCTACCCCCCGCCACCGCCGGTGCTATGCTCCCGCGCGTTTTAACCCTTTCGGGATTCCCTAGAATGAAAACCACCCTTCGCATCGCGGCCACGGCGGCGATGCTTGCGCTGGCGGGGCTGCAGGCCCAGGCCCAGGGCACCGGATCTCAAGGCATCTTCCAGGTCCACAACGACACCGCCGACAACACCATCGTCGGCTTCTACACCAACGACGGCAACGGCTGGTCCGAGAACTGGCTGGCGGTGGAGATCGCCCCCGGCGACCAGGCCACGGCGGAATTCGCCGCGGAAACCGGGTCTTGCGCGCAGGAGCTGATGGTGGGCTGGCTGGGCGAGGATGGCAGCGAGGTGCTGGACGAGGCCTTCTCGATCGACATCTGCGACGCCAGCAACGTCTACCTCGGCGACAACGACATCACCTACGATTGATATCAAAGAACCTGCCGCGGGGGGCCCCGCGGCAGGTCCGGCACTCGTTAAGCGTTCTACGCCGGGTGGCGGAAGTCGATGACGGTGTGCTCGCCGATATCCGGCAGATGCTCGGCATCCATGTTGGCGCGGGCGATTTCCCAGGCGAAGGCCAGCCCGTTGCCGGTGCTGGACCAGACCGCCGCCTCTGCCAGCGGCATCCGCAGCAGCGTCACCCGCGCATCCTCGCGGCCGCCCTCGAACCAGGCGGCGACGACGCGGTTCCACAGCTCGTCCAGCTTGGCCTCGTCATGGCTGATCTCCAGCCCGCCCTGCAGGCAGGCGTGGTAGTCGTGGTCCTTGCCGACGACGCAGTAGTGCGCCTCGCTACCGGCCCCCACCGCCTGCACAAGGTCGGTGTCGGAGGCAGTGATGAACCAGAGCGTGCGCGTGTCGCGGTCGAGAAAGTGGCTCATCGGCTGCATGTGCTGGTGCGAGCCGCGCACGCCCAACATCCCGGCCCGCACCCGCTCCAGCTCGTCAAACAATTGGCCAGCGGGATCGCTGCGGGTGCGGTCGGTGTCGGACATGATCAGACGCCCGTGCGCCAGGTGTCGACTTCGCGCTCTGCGTCTTCCTTGGTCTTGCCGTACTTCTCCTGGATCAGGCCGACCAGCTGCTCGCGCTCGCCGCGCGCCTGCGTCAGCTCGTCATCCGTCAGCTCGCCCCACTGCTCGCGGGCCTTGCCCTGCATCTGTTTCCAATTGCCTTTGATCTGGTCCCAGTTCATGGCGGGTCTCCTTCACGATACCTGCGACCCCGATGGCCGCGGTTCCGGTATGGAAACGGTGGCGCGGGTCACATGTTCCGCGCCGCGGCGGGGGTGCGACGGAAACCGCCGACGCCCCGCCGGGGCCTCATGGGCTCAGTTCTGGATGCTCTCCAGGTAGGCCGCCAGCGCGATCACCGGCTCCGGCGTGGGGGTCAGGATCCCCTCGCCGGTCTGCACCAGCACCGTGCGCCCGTCCAGCAGCGGCACCAGCGCCGGCATGTTGCCCAGGTGCGCCTCGCCCTTGGCGTAGAGATCCAGGGCCTCCAGGATCTCCTTGCGCGGGAAGTCCCCGCCGTTTCGCGCCTTGAGCCCCGTCAGGTCGGCCGGGTGCACCGCCAGCCCGGCTGCCGCCGGTCCGTTGCCGCGCCCGCTGTCGCCGTGGCATCCGGCACAGAGATCACCATAGGAAGCGCGGCCGGTTTCGACCTCGCTCGTGCAGGCCCCGAGGGCCGTGGTTACCGCCGTGCAGATGGCAAAGGAAACTGCTCGCATCCTCTCGCCTCGCATATTGTTATTATGCCTCAGGCTACCACGGATTCTCGCATAAAGCGAAAATTATCTTTGATGTGCGCACAAAGAGTCAGTCTTGAGATTTCGTATCGGCGCGTTAGGGGGCTGGCGGAATCGCGTGCGGGCGGGCCGGCGGCGGCGCTCAGACCAGGCGGCCGTTCTCCAGCCGGACGGTACGGTCCATCCGCGCGGCCAACTCCAGGTTGTGGGTGGCGATCACGGCCGACAGGCCGGTGCCGCGCACCAGCTCCATCAGCGCGCCGAACACCCGGTCCGAGGTGGCGGGGTCGAGGTTGCCTGTCGGCTCGTCCGCCAGCAGCAGCCGCGGCGCGTTGGCGAGCGCCCGGCAGAAGGCGACGCGCTGCTGTTCGCCGCCCGACATGGCGGCGGGGCGGTGATCGGCGCGGTCCTCGACGCCGACCTGCGCCAGCAACTCGCGCGCCCGGGTCTCGGCCGCCTTGGGCGCGGCGCCGTGGGCCAGTTGCGGCAGCACGATGTTTTCCAGCGCCGAGAACTCCGGCAGCAGGTGGTGGAACTGGTAGATGAAGCCCACCCGCGCGCGGCGCATCCGGGTGCGGCGGCGGTCCGATAGGCCCGACATCGCCTCGCCGTCGATCCGCACCTCGCCGGTGTCCGCGGTGTCCAGCAGCCCGGCGATGTGCAGCAGCGTCGACTTGCCGGCCCCGGAGGGGGCCACCAGCGCCACCACCTCGCCCCGCGCCACGGTCAGGTCGGCGCCCTTCAGCACCTGCACCTCGCCGGGGGTGCCGCGCAGGTAGACCTTCTCCAGCCCCTCGAGGCGCAACACCGCGTCACTCATAGCGCAGCGCCTCCACCGGGTTCATCCGCGCCGCGCGGCGGGCCGGGAACAGGGTGACGACGAAGGACAGGCCCAGCGACAGCGCTACCGCCGACAGCACGTCGGACCAGACCAGCCGCGCCGGCAGATTGTAGATGCCGCGGATCGACGGGTCCCAGATCCCGCCGCCCATGGCGTAGTTCACGAAGGAGAAGATCGGGTCGATGTACAGCGCGAAGAGGCAGCCGAGGATCACCCCGAAGAGCGTGCCCAGCAGCCCCACCGAGGCGCCGCAGATGAAGAAGATCCGCAGGATCGAGCCCTCGGTCAGCCCGATGGTGCGCAGGATGCCGATGTCGCGGCCCTTGTTCTTCACCAGCATGATCAGGCCCGAGATGATGTTCATCGCGGCGATCAGCACCAGGATGGACAGGATGATGAACATCACGTTGTCCTCGACGTCGAGCGCGCGCAGGAAGCTGCCGGCGCTGTCGCGCCAGGTCCAGATCATCGCCCGCTCGCCCGCCGCCGCCAGCAGCGGGTCGGTGAAGGTGTCGATCTCGTCCGGGTTCTCGACCATCACCTCGATCTCGTCCGCCACCCCCTCGCGGTTGAAGAAGGACTGCGCCTCGGCGAAGGGCAGGTAGACGCGGGTGCGGTCGATGTCGTAGCGGCCGGCGGAGAAGATGTAGACCACCTCGTAGGCGTTGATCCGCGGGCTGGTGCCGAAGGCGGTGCGCACCCCGTTGGGAGAGATGATCTTGATCGTGTCGCCCACCGACACCGCCAGCGTGCGCGCCACGCCGGAGCCGATGGCGATCCCCTCGTCAAAGCGGTCGATGTCGCCGATCCCGGTCTCGGGGTTGGCGATGCGCGGCAGGCGCTTCAGCTCCTCGGTGGTGATGCCGAAGACCTCGACGCCGGCGTTGTTCTCGCGCAGGTTGGCCATGACCTGGCCCTTGATCAGCGGCGCGGCGCGGGTGACGCCGGGGATGCCCGAGATGCGCTCGGCCAGTTCCTCGTAGCCGGTGATCGCCCGGGTGGTCTGGCCGGTGTCGGTGACGTAGACCGCCGAATAGACGGTGGAATGGGCGTTGGCGCCAAGGATGGTGTCAACGAACTCGGCCCGGAAGCCGGCGCGGACCGAGAGCGTGGCGATCAGGGCGAAGACCGCCAGGGTGATGCCGATCAGGCTGATCCAGGTCATCACGGAAACGCCACCCTCGGCCCGGCGGGCCCGCAGGTAGCGCCATGCGATCATCCATTCGAAGCGCGAAAAAGGCGTGGTCATGGGCGCTGCTTAGCCGATGGGCGGCGGGGGTCAAGGGCGCGCGGCGGGCGGGGCGCACGGGATGGGGGCGGTGGCGGATTCCGGCGGGCTTGGGTGAGGTTGCGTCGCGGCGGGGTGAACCCCGCCCTACCGGTCGGTCGAACAAAGCGCTGGTCAGCCCCCGAACAAGCCGAAGGCGCGGGGGCGAGCGCCTGCCCGTTCCGGCGGGCTGGCGCTGTGTCATCCGCGAGCGACGTTCATTCGGAGCTCGGATGTGGCTGGGATAAAGCGCCTACCTCCTCGGGCAGCAGCGCCATCCCACGGGCAGGCTGGCGTTGCGCCAAGGCGGGGTGAACCCCGCCCTAGTGCAGCCGCTCTTCGCAGGTGAAATGATCGTAGGGATTGCCCGGGTAGTCGTAGCGCAGCGGCACGTCGTAATACCCGACCGGCTGCAGGAAGCAGGCGCCGGTGGCGCGTTCGTAGTCCGCCGACCAGCACCAGTCGCGCCCGTTGCAGGCGTTCATGCATTGCGCCGCCGAGGCCGCGACCAGCGTTTCGTCGTTGTAGCCGGGGATGCCCGCCTCGGGCACCACCACGAAGGAACACTCGCTGGTTACCGGGTCGCTGGCATGCAGAGCGGTGGGCAGCGCCGTGGACAGAGCGGCGGGAAGGGCGAGGACGGCAAGAAGGCAGGCAAGGCGCATGGGACATCTCCGGTGGCTGCGGCTCGTACCGACAGCCTAGCGTCCCAAGGCGCAGGCGGAAACCCGCCGTTACCGCCCGGTAAGCCGCGACACCGCCAGTTCCGGCGCGAGTTCCTCGCTTTCGCCGCTGCGGCGGTCGGTCAGCTCCACCACCCCCTTGTCCAGCCCGCGCGGGCCGACGGTGATGCGGTGCGGCAGGCCGATCAGGTCCATGGTGGCGAACTTCGCCCCTGCCCGTTCGGACCGGTCGTCGTAGAGCACCTCCAGCCCGGCGGCGGTCAGTTCCGCCTCCAGCCGCTCGCAGGCGGCGTCGGCGGCGGCGTCGCCCTGCTTGACGTTGACGATGCCCACGTGGAACGGCGCCACCTCGCGGGGCCAGATGATGCCGCGCTCGTCGTGGTTCGCCTCGATCAGCGCGCCCACCAGCCGCGACACACCGATCCCGTGGCTGCCCATGTGCACCGGCACCGGCTTGCCGTCGGGGCCCTGCACGGTGGCGCCCATGGGCTCTGAATACTTGGTGCCGAAGTAGAAGATCTGCCCCACCTCGATACCCCGCGCCACGCGGCGGCGGTCTTCGGGCACCTGCTCGAACAGCGCGGCGTCGTGGGTCTCGTCGGTACGGGCGTAGCGGCTGGTGAATTCCTCCAGCACCGCGCGGCAGGCATCATGGCTGTCGTAGTCGATCTCGCGGTCGCCGAACTTCAGGTCGGTGATCTCGCTGTCGTAGAAAACCTCGGACTCGCCGGTCTCTGCCAGCACGAGGAACTCGTGGGTGTCGTCGCCGCCGATCGGGCCGCTGTCGGCGCGCATGGGAATCGCCTGCAGGCCCATGCGCTCGTAGGTGCGCAGGTAGCTGACGAGGTGCCGGTTGTAGGCGTGCAGCGCGTCTTCCTTGGTCAGGTCGAAGTTGTAGCCGTCCTTCATCAGGAACTCGCGGCCCCGCATCACGCCGAAGCGCGGGCGCACCTCGTCGCGGAATTTCCACTGGATGTGGTAGAGCGTCAGCGGCAGGTCCTTGTAGCTGGACACGTGGCTGCGGAAGATGTCGGTGATCATCTCCTCGTTGGTGGGACCGTACAGCATGTCGCGGTCGTGCCGGTCGCGGATGCGCAGCATCTCGGGGCCGTAGGCGTCGTAGCGGCCGCTTTCGCGCCACAGGTCGGCCGATTGCAGCGTCGGCATCAGCACCGGGATGTGCCCGGCGCGCTGCTGTTCCTCGTGCACGATCCGCTCGATGTTGCGCAGCACCCGCTGGCCCAGCGGCAGCCAGGAATAGATGCCGGCGGCGGCCTGCTTGATCATCCCGGCGCGCAGCATCAGCCGGTGGCTGGCGATCTGCGCCTCGGCGGGGGTTTCCTTGAGCACGGGCAGGAAGTAGCGGGAGAGGCGCATGCGGGCGTCCTTGGCTTGGGTTCGCGTCGGGTTTTGCGGCATGCGCGGGCGGATGGCAAGGTCGGCGGCGCAGGGCCGGGCAGAGGCCCCGCCCGATACGTGCCGAAGGCGCCGGGCAGCGCCGGCCCGTCCCGCGGGTTGGCGCGCCCGGCTTGTCTGGCCGCGTCAGCCCGCCAGACGCACCTTCGCCTCGCCGGCCGTCATATCGCCCTGCGCCCGGTCCAGCCGCAGGTAGGCGATGCCGCCCCCGCCGGACTGGGTAAACAGCGTGCCCGCCACCTTGCCGCCCGCGAGGATCTCCGTGCCCACCGGGGCGGCGCCCGTCACTTCCACCGGCACCAGCCCCTTCTTCAGCTCGGTCTTGTGCTTCATCCGGGCGGTGACCTCCTGCCCCACGTAGCAACCCTTGCGGAAGTCGACGCCGTTCAGCCGCTCGAACCCCGATTCCAGCAGGTAGCTGTCGTTGGGCAGCAGCTCCACCCCCGTCTCCGGCACGCATGCCGCCACCCGCAGCGCGTCCCAGTCCACGCCCGCCGGCTCTGCCTCCAGCGCGCCGTAGTGGCGCCAGCCCAGCGAGGGATCGCGCGGGTCGGCCAGCGCGCCTTCGGGCGCCGGGCCGGTGCCGCGCCAGACCGGCAGGTCCAGCGGCGCCAGCGTCACCTTCGAGCGCAGCCTGTACATCCCCAGCCGCTGCATCAGCCCCTCGGCCAGCTCGGCCTTCACGTCGATGCCGATCGCCTCTTCCAGCGGCACCAGGAAGAAATCGGCCAGGTACTTGCCCTGCGGCGTCAGCAGCGCGGCATAGACCAGCCCCTGCGCCAGCCGGTTCACGTCGTTGCTGACCAGCCCTTGCAGGAAGTCCTTCCGGTCCTCGCCGCCCACGGCGATGATCTGCCGGTCCTCGCAGAGATCTGCGCGCATAAGTCGTTCCTTCCGATGCTTCTGGCGCTAATATAGGCACCAGCCATCCCAGCGAAAGAACCATGCGCGCGCCGGTCTCCGTCATCATCCCCACCCTCGACGCCGCCGCGGCGCTGCCGCCGACGCTGGGGGCGCTGGGCGAGGGGTTGCAGGCGGGGCTGATCCGCGAGCTGATCGTCGCCGACGGCGGCTCCACCGACGCCACCCGCGCGGTGGCGGAGCAGGCGGGCGCGCTCTGGGTGCCGGGCGCGGCCGGGCGTGGCGGACAGCTGCGGCGCGGGGCGGCGGCGGCGGCGGGCGAGTGGCTGCTGTTCCTGCACGCCGACACGCGGCTGAGCGAGGGCTGGCCACAGGCACTGCTGGAGCACCTGCGCGACCGGCCGCAGCGGGCCGGGCACTTCCGGCTGGCCTTCCGCGCCGAGGGCCGCGCGGCGCGGCTGGTGGCGGGCTGGGCTAACCTGCGCGCCCGCGCCTTCGGCCTGCCCTACGGCGACCAGGGGCTGCTTGTGCCCCGCGCACTGTACGACAGTGTCGGCGGCTACCCGGACATCCCGCTGATGGAGGACGTGGCCATCGTGCGCGCCCTTTCCGGCCAGCTGTCGCCGCTGGAGGCAACCGCCTGGACCAGCGCCGAGCGCTTTTTGCGCCAGGGCTGGCTGCGGCGCGGCGGGCGCAACCTGCTGACGCTGACGCGCTACCTCATGGGGGCCGATCCAGAGCGGCTGGCCCGGGATTACGCGCGCTGATTATGCGCGCTGACGACGCGCTGACTACTCGCTGAACTGCAGCCGGTAGAGGTCGGCGTAGATCCCGCCGCGGGCCATCAGCTCGTCATGGGTGCCGCTGTCGACTACCCGCCCCTGGTCCATCACAACGATGCGGTCGGCCCGGCGTACCGTGGCCAGCCGGTGGGCGATCACCAGCGTGGTGCGCCCCTCCGACAGCCGGTCCAGCGCCGCCTGCACCGCCGCCTCGCTGGCCGCGTCCAGCGCCGATGTCGCCTCGTCCAGCAGCAGGATCGGCGCGCCCCGCAGCAGGGCCCGCGCGATGGCCACGCGCTGCCGCTGGCCGCCCGACAAGGCCGATCCGCGCGGGCCCGCCAAGGTGTCGGCGCCCGCCGACAGGGCCGGCAGGAACTCCGTCACATGCGCCGCCGCCAGCGCGCTTTCCAACCCCGCCGCGCCGCGCCCCAGCAGCACGTTCTCGCGCAGGCTCTCGTCGAACAGCTGCGCGTCCTGGGTCACCACGCTGAACAGCCCGCGCAGCTCCTCCAGCGCCAGCGCGTCCACCGGCACGCTGCCGATGCGCGCGGTGCCCGACTGCGGCTCCACCAGCCGGGTAAGCACCCGGAAGACGGTGCTTTTCCCTGCCCCCGAGGCGCCCACCAGCGCCGTGGTGCGCCCCGCCTCGGCGGTGAAGGAAGCGCCGCGCAGCACCGGCAGGTCGCCGTAGGAAAAGTGCACGTCCTCCAGCACCACGTCCGCCGCTTCGGGCGCCACCGGCAGCCGCGCCGGGCTGGCGGGCGACAGGATTGTGGGGCGGGCGCTGAAGATCTCGTGCAGCCGCTCCAGGCTGGCCAGCGCCGCCTGCCAGGCGCCGGAGACGTTGCCCAGCCGGCGCAGCGGCTCGAACACCAGCGCCATGGCGGTGAAGAAGGACATGAACTCCCCCACCGTCTTGTCGCCGTCGATGATCTGCAGCCCGCCGTAGGTCAGCACCCCCAGAAAGCCGATGCCGGCCACCAGGTCCATCATCGCCGGGATGCCCGCCTGCCCCGCCTCGGACCGCACCTGCGCGCGCACGAAACCTTGCAGCAGCCCCGCGTAACGGTCGGCTTCGCGGTCCTCGATGGTGTTCAGCTTGACGGTGTCGATACCGTGGAACGTCTCGTCCAGCCGGTTCGACAGTCCCGCCGCCACCCCCCGCGCGGTGCGGCTGGACCGCCGCACCCAGCGCTGCAGCAGCAGCATCGGGCCCATCAGCACCGGCGCGCCGGCCACCGCGATCAGGGTCCACAGCCAGTCGATGCTCAGCGCCACCGCCAGCAGCGAGACCAGCGCCACCACGTCGCGGCCCAGCGCCGAGAAGACCACCGGCCAGATCGCCGCCGCCGCCAGCGTGTCGCCGCGCACCCGCTCGATCAGCAGGCCCGGCGAATGCGCCTGGAACCAGGTGGAATCCAGCCGCAGCATGTGCCGCACCATGTCCGCCTGCAGCGCGGCAGAGACCTTCTGCCCCACCGACATCATCAGCACCCGCTGGCCGAACCCCGCCACCGCCCGCAGCAGGAACACCCCGAAGACCGCAGCCGCCACCCAGCCGATGGCAGAGCGGTCGCCAGAGACGAAGACCTGGTCGAACATCGGCTGGATCAGGTAGCTCAGCGCCCCCAGCATCCCGCCCTCGACCGACATCAGCAGCACCGCCAGCAGGATCGTCGGCCAGTGGCGCCGCAGGTAGGCGCGCCACAGCCAGGCGGTCAGGTCGCGCGGCGCGCTCACGCCGTGCCCGGCTGGGGCCAGCCCATCTTGCGGTGGAACGAGGCGGTGATCGCGGCCGGGTCATAGCGTTCCTCGAACCAGCGGCGGATCGGGATCGGACCCTCGGCGGCGACATCGGCGGCGTAGACTTCCAGCAGGTGGTCCAGCACGCCGGTGCGGGTATTCTTCAGGTGCACGTAGCGCAGCGACAGCATGCGCTGCGCAGTCGCCAGGTCCGCCCCCTCCTGGTCCAGCAGCCACAGGGCAGAGACCAGCCCGGCCCGGTCGGCCCCCGACTTGCAATGCAGCAGAAAGGGCTTCTCGATCCCGTCGAAGATCTCGAATAGCTTCAGGAACTGCTCGCGCGAGACCAGCGCGCGGGCATAGATCTTCAGGTCGATCAGCGTCAGGCCAAGCCGCTCGCAGGCTTCCTTCTCGAAGAGGTAGAAGGAAAACTGGTCCTCCCCGCGCAGGTTCAGCACCGTGCGGATACCCATCCTGCGGATCTTCTTCAGCCGCAGCGGCGAGGGCTGGTTCGACCGCCAGACGCCGGGGGCGATCTGGAACATGTTGGTCCAGAGGCCGCGCAGCAACCCGTGATCGGACAGGTAGAAATGCCATTTCGCCGCCCGCCGCGCGCCGGGGGTCTCGATGCTCGTGCCGAAGGACCGCGAAAACCGGCGCTCGATCTCGTGCAGGCGTTGGAAGAACGGGCGCAGCATGGGGTCCTGGGGCTGGGGAACGCAGGGCCGCGATGTAATGGCAAAGCGCGAGTGAAACAAGCCGCGGCGGCGCGCCCTGCCCCGGGCCGCCGCGCGGCGGGGGTTCCGGCGGCGGTACGGATTGACGCGGGCAGCGGCGCGCAGTAACGCGGACACAGGTCTGACGGAGCCCACCATGTCCCTTGCCAACGGCCGCGAATACCTTGCAATCCCCGGGCCTTCGGTGATGCCGGACCGGGTGCTGAACGCCATGCACCGCGCCGCGCCGAACATCTACGAAGGCGCGATCATCGACCTCGCCGCCGGCATCGCGCGGGACCTGAAGGCGGTGGCGCGCACCCGGCACGACCTGGCGATCTACATTGCCAACGGCCACGGCGCCTGGGAGGCCGCGATCGCCAACAGCCACGCCCGCGGCGACCTGTGCCTGGTGCTGGCCACCGGCCGCTTCGCCTTGGGGTGGAGCGAGCACGCACGGCGGCTGGGGATCGAGATCGAGGTGCTGGACTTCGGCAAGTCGGCGCCGGTGGACCCCGACCGGCTGGAAAGCCGGCTGCGCGCCGACAGCGGGCACCGCATCCGCTCGGTCATGGTGGTGCAGGTGGATACCGCGTCGTCCGTGAAGAACGATATCGCCGGGATCCGCCGCGCGCTGGACGCGGCGGGGCATCCGGCGCTGCTGATGGTGGACTGCATCGCCTCGCTGGCCTGCGAGCCGTTCGAGATGGACGGCTGGGGCGTCGACCTGATGGTCGCCGCCTGCCAGAAGGGGCTGATGACGCCGCCGGGCCTCTCCTTCGTCTACTTCAGCGAGAAGGCCGCCGAGGCGCGGGCGCGGGCCGATTGCGTCACCGCCTACTGGGATTGGACCCAGCGCGCGCGGCCGGCGGAGTTCTACCAGTACTTCGGCGGCACCGCCCCCACGCACCACCTGTTCGGCCTGCGGGAGGCGCTGGACATGATCCTCGAGGAGGGGCTCGAGGCCGTCTTCGCCCGCCACCGCCGGCTGGCCAGCGCGGTCTGGGCGGCCTGCGATGCCTGGGGGGCCGAGGGGCCGCTGCGTCTGAACATCGCCGATCCCGCCTGCCGCTCCAGCGCCGTGACCGCGCTGCGCATCGGCCCGCCCCATGGCACCGCGCTGCGGAGCTGGACCGCCGAAAAGGCCGGGGTCACCCTGGGGATCGGGCTGGGCATGGCGGAAAAGAGCGATCCGGCTTGGCACGGCTTTTTCCGCATCGCGCACATGGGGCACGTGAATGCCCACATGGTGCTTGGCGCGCTGGGGACCATCGAGGCGGGGCTGACGGCGCTGGAGATCCCCCACGGCAGCGGCGCGCTGGAAGCCGCGGCGCGGGTCTGCGCGAGCGCCTGATCCAGCGGGCTTCTGCGGCACCTTTGCAGATCTGAACGGGATCCCGAGCCCGCAGACTAGAAACGCCGCCAGCCACTGCAAGCAGCACGCTATCGCCCGCATTGCGACCCCGGCGCCCCGCGTCACCCCCGGATCCCCCAGGCTCGCGGTGCGGGAACGTAGGCCGCCAGGGGTTCCTTCCGCCTCGCCCCCTTCCGATCTGCCGCGCTGCGCGGGGTGTCGACGGCGGGCGCGACTACGCCCGGGTCGCGGACCTCGGCCACGTAGCCGATGCCGCCGCCGGAGCCGTCCCGCACCCGGTCCACGTGGAACGTCAGCCGCAGCGTGCCCAGCGTCAGGTCGAAGGTGATCGGCAGTTTCTCTGCCCCCGCCAGTTGCTTGCGCACCCGTTGCACCGCGCTGGGGGGCAGGACGTCGTGCATGCTGCCGCCCACCACCGCCTCGGGGTCGAAGCCCGGGGTCACCGCCGCCAGCGCCGCGGCATGGCGGCGCAGCAGCGCCAGCAGCGCGGCGTTGACCTGCAGCACCTCTCCCTCGCCGTCGGTCATCAGGATCGCCGAGGAACTGTTGGCGAAGGCGGCGGCGTTGAAGGCATGGGCGGGATCCTCCCGCCCCGCGTCGCGCAGGCGGCGGCGAAGGTCCTCGACCCGGCGGGCGATCAGCCCCACCTCGTCGTGGCGCGCCATGTTGGGCACCGTCACCTCCAGCTCGCCGCGCGCCAGCGCCGCCACCGCCTGCGACACCCGGTCCAGCGGCCGCGCGATGCTGCGGAGCAGCAGCAGCGCCGCCAGCGAGGCCGCCGCGATCACCGCGAGGCTGCCGCCGGTCAGCAGGCGGCGCAGCAGCCGCGCCTCTTCCAGCGCCTCGGCCTGCGCCACGTTGATCACCGCCGCCCAGGTCCGCCCCAGCACCTGCACCGGCCGGAAGGTCTGCACCACCGGCACCCCCGCGGGATTGCGCGTCAGCACCGTGCCGACCCCGCCCGCCAGCGCGGCGCGCACCGAGGCGCTGTCCGTCGCCATCGGCTGCCCCGCCCCCGCGGTGCCCGAGCGCAGTTTCATGTCGTCCCCCACCAGAATCGCCGCGCCCGTGGCGCCAAGCAGGTCGCGGGTGCTGGGCGCGTCGGCGAAATGCGGGTCGGGCAGCTGGTAGGCGATCACCCCGATGCGGCGCACGCTGTCAAAGACCGGCTGAGCGAGGAAGGCGGCGGGGGCGTTGTCGCTGGGGGCGAAGCTGGCAAAATCCTCGAAAACCTGCCCGCCCTCGGGCAGGGCAAGGGCGGCGCGGACCGCCCGGCCAAGGCCGCTGCCCCGCCAGCGGCCGGTCAGCAGGTTGGTGGCGAAATCGGGTTCCTTCTGGACCGAGTACAGCAGGTTGCCCGACAGGTCGAAAAGGAAGATGTCGTAATAGCCGAAGTCCTGCAGCCGCGTCAGGAAATCCGCGTGAATGCCCGCGTGCACCCGGGAATAGGACGAATCGTCCGCCGCCATCAGACGGTGCCTTTCGCCGGGCGGGTGCGGATTGCTGCGGACGTAGAGATCCCGCAGCACCTGGCCGGCCTGCGGCCCCAGCCCCCGCCAGCCCAGCGACAGCCCCCGCAGGGCCTGCACGGTTTCCGTTTCGCGCGCCGCGCGGCGCAGGTCGAAGGCGGTGGCCTGGAAGTACGCCTCGGTCCGTTCGCCGCTGGTCAGCAGCGTTCCGGCGATCCCCCGCGACACCGCCGCGATCAGCGCGCGTTCCTGGGTGCGCACCGCGAAAAGCGCGAAGACAGAGACCACGGCCACCATCAGCAGCACCAGGATCGCCGGCAGGTTCCGGCTGATCCGAAGGGTGTCGAATGAGCGCAAGCAGGCCTCCCGTGGCAGGCGGCCCTGGGGCTGGCCGCGTCGCCTGCATAGACCATGCCGATGAACGCACGCTTAAGATGGCCGGGAAATCACACCGCCAGCGTCGCCTCCACCGCGCGGCGCCAGCGGGCGTGGCGGGCGTCGCGCAGGTCGGCGTCCATCGCCGGCTTGAACCGCCGGTCCAGCGCCCAGCCGCGGGCGAATTCCTCCTGCCCCGGGTAGACCCCCGCGCGCATCCCCGCCAGCCATGCCGCGCCCAGCGCCGTGGTTTCCAGCACCTCGGGGCGGTCCACCGGCGCGCCGGAGATGTCGGCGAGGAACTGCATCGTCCAGTCCGACGCGCTCATCCCCCCGTCGACCCGCAGCACGGTCTCCTTCGCCGCCGCGCGCAGTTCCGCCCCGCCCCCGGCCATGTCCGCCTGCATCGCCTGCAGCAGGTCGCGGGTCTGGAACCCCACGCTTTCCAGCGCCGCGCGCGCCATCTCGCGCGGGCCGGAGTTGCGCGTCAGCCCGAAGACCGCGCCGCGGCAGTCGGCGTTCCAGTAGGGCGCGCCGAGGCCGGTGAAGGCGGGCACCAGCACCACGTCCTGCTCGGGGTCCGCCTCCTCTGCCATGGCCTGGGTGTCCCCCGCGCTCTCGATCAGCCCCAGCCCGTCACGCAGCCACTGCACCACCGCACCTGCGATGAAGATCGAGCCCTCCAGCGCGTAGGTCGGCCGCCCGTCCAGCTGGTAGGCGATGGTGGTCAGCAGCCGGTTTTGCGAGGCGACCGGCCGGTCCCCGGTGTTCAGCAGCGCGAAGCAGCCGGTGCCGTAGGTGGATTTCATCATCCCCGGAGAAAAGCAGGCCTGTCCTACCGTGGCCGCCTGCTGGTCGCCTGCCACCCCCAGAATCGGCACCGCCCCGCCCAGCAGCTCCGGCTCTGTCATGCCGAAGTCGGCGGCGCTGTCCTTGACCTCTGGCAGCATCGCGGCCGGCACCTCCAGCAGCTCGCACATCTCGGGAGACCATTCCCCGCGGCGGATGTCGTAAAGCAGCGTGCGCGCGGCGTTGGTGGCGTCGGTGGCATGCACCCGGCCGCCGGTCAGCCGCCAGATCAGCCAGGTGTCGACAGTGCCGAACAGCAGCTCGCCCGCCTCGGCCCGGGCGCGGGCCCCCTCGACGTTGTCGAGGATCCACTTCAGCTTGGTGCCGGAGAAGTAGGGATCGCACAGAAGCCCCGTGCGCTCGGTCACCGCCGCCTCGTGCCCCGCCTCGCGCAGGGCGCGGCAGATGTCGGCGGTGCGCCGGTCCTGCCAGACGATGGCGCGGTGCACCGGCTTGCCGCTGGCGCGGTCCCAGACCAGCGTCGTCTCGCGCTGGTTGGTGATGCCGATGCCGGCGAGGCCGCGCGCCTCCAGCCCCGCCTGCTTCAGCGCGGCGCGGCAGGTGGCGAGGGTGGAGTCCCAGATGTCCTCGGGGTCGTGCTCGACCCAGCCGGAGCGGGGGAAGTGCTGGGTGTATTCCTCCTGCGCCGTGGCGACGGGCTGCATCCGGGCGTCAAAGACGATGGCCCGGCTGGAGGTGGTGCCCTGGTCGATCGAGAGGATGTGCGTCACGGGGTTCGCCCTTGTGCTGATGCGCTGCGGCGAAGCATAGCCCCAAGCGCGGCGCGACATGAAGGGGCGGGTGACGCGGCGGCCGCGCGGAAACGGCTGGAACTGCGCCCGCCCGCCCCTGTAGGCTGGCGGTGACACAGCCGGGCGCGGGGCGGGCAACGAGGCAGATGGACAAGGGCGAGGCACCCGAGGACCCGGCGGTCAGCGATCTCTTCGTGATCGGCGGCGGCATCAACGGCTGCGGCATTGCGCGCGACGCGGCGGGCCGGGGCCTGTCGGTGACGCTGGCGGAGATGGGCGACCTGGCCTCGGCCACCTCCTCGGCCTCGACCAAGCTGTTCCACGGCGGCTTGCGCTACCTCGAGTACTTCGACCTGCGGCTGGTGCGCGAGGCGCTGCGCGAGCGCGAGGTGCTGCTGCGGGCCATGCCCCACATCTCCTGGCCGCTGCGCTTCGTGCTGCCCTACCACCCGGCGATGCGGTTCGACAGCGACACCCCGACGGCGCGGTTGCTGTCGCTGGCGATGCCCTGGATGCGCGGGCGGCGGCCTGCATGGCTGCTGCGGCTGGGGCTGTTCCTTTACGACCACATGGGCGGGCGGCAGGTGCTGCCGCCGACGCGGACGCTGGCGCTGGCGGGCACCCCCGAGGGCGCGCCGCTGCAGGACCGCTTCGCGCATGCCTACGAGTATTCCGACTGCTGGGTGCAGGACGCGCGGCTGGTGGTGCTGAACGCCCGCGATGCGGCCGACCGGGGGGCGCGGGTGCTGACGCGCACCCGGGTGCTGCGGGCCGAACGCTCCGGCGAGTTGTGGGTGGTCGAGACCGAGGCGCAGGACGGCACCCGCCGGCTGCACATGGCCCGGGCGCTGGTCAACGCGGCGGGGCCCTGGGTGGCCGAGGTGATCCGCGGCGCGCTGGGCCAGGAGCCGCGGGCCGGGGTGCGGCTGGTGCGGGGCAGCCACATCGTCACCCGGAGGCTGTTCGACCACGACAAGTGCTACTTCTTCCAGGGCGCCGACGGGCGGATCGTCTTCGCCATCCCCTACGAGGAGGACTTCACCTTGGTCGGCACCACCGACGCCGACCACCCGGACCCGGACAGCCCGCCGGTTTGCACCGAGGCCGAGGCCGACTACCTGCGCGCCTTCGCCTCGGACTACTTCCGTAGGCCGGTGGCGAAGGAGGATATCGTCTGGACCTATTCCGGCGTGCGGCCGCTCTACGACGACAACGCCGGCTCGGCCACCGCCGCCACGCGGGAATACGTGCTGGACCTGCAGGCGGAGGGCGGGGCGCCGCTGCTGAACGTCTTCGGCGGCAAGATCACCACCTACCGGCGGCTGGCCGAAACAGCACTGGCGCGGCTGGCGCCGCACTTCCCCGGCCTGCCCGGCGACTGGACCGCGGGCGCGTCCCTGCCCGGCGGCGACTTCCCTGTCGACGGCGCCCCGGCGCTGGCGGCCGAGCTGCGGGCGCGCCATCCGTTTCTCACCGAGGCTTGGGCCCGGCAGCTGGTGCGCCACTACGGCACCGACGCGCGGCGGCTGCTGGAGGGGGCAGAGTGTGTCGGGGACCTGGGCGAGGACCTTGGCGCCACCCTGACGGGGCGGGAACTGGAGTGGCTGGTGCGTCACGAGTGGGCGTGCTGCGCGGAAGACGTGCTGTGGCGGCGCACGAAGCTGGGTCTGCGGCTGGACCCGGCGCAGGTGGCGCGGGTGGAGGCCTGCGTGCAGGGGCTGCTGGCGGCGGGGGAGTCGGGCTTGGATTGAGGCAACGTGAGCCTGCGCGTGGGCTGGCGCATCTCACCTCCGGCATGAGCACTTTATCCCAGCCAAACCCGCGCTCAGAATGAGCGATGCTCGCGGATGACAAAGCGCCAGCCCGCAGGGACGGGCAGGCGCTCGCCCCGCGCCTTCGGCTTGTTCGGGGCGCATCAGCGCTTCGTTCGGAGTGGTAGGGCGGGGTTCACCCCGCCATGGCGCGACGTAAGCCTGCCCGTGGGATGGCGCCGCTCACATCCGGCATAGGCACTTAATCCCAGCCAAACCCGCGCTCAGAATGAGCGTCGCACAAGGATGACACAGCGCCAGCCCGCCGGGACGGGCAGGCGCTCGCCCCCGCGCCTTCGGCTTGTTCGGGGGCTGATCAGCGCCTCGCTCGACAAATGAATAGGACGTGCCTCACCCCGCCATCGCGCGCGCCCACAACCGACCCATCCCCCTCAATCCAGCTCCGTCCACGGCCAGGGCTTCACCTCGCTCGCCCCCACCTGGTAGCGCGCCGCCTTGGCCAGCCAGATCCCCAAGTCCTCCCCGAACCCCGCCAGCCGCTCGTTCGGCGCCCCCCGGTGCATCAGCATCAGCACGTACTGAAGCACCGTCGCCACCGTCAGCACGGTCCCGGCAACAGAGATCATCGCCCAGATCATCACCATGTAGACCAGCCGCACCAGCAGGTTGTCCCGCGCCTCTGGGACCTCCTGCTCGCCGGTGATGCGGCCCATGAAGCGGTCCTTGCGCCCCATCGCTCCCCCTCCTCAGCGGTTCCCGGCGGCCAATGCCATGTCGACCATGCGCTGGGTGCCGCGGCTGAATTCCAGCGGGCAGGGATAGGCGGCCTCGCCGCGCACCGCCGCGCCGAAGTTCTGCACCTGCAGGACGTAGTGGTTCACCGCCGGCCAGCGTTCCCGGGTGACGATCATGCCGCCCCGCTCCACCGTCAGCTCGGCCATGCCGAAGACCCCGGCGTTGAAGGGCACGTTCAGGCGCATCACCGCCTCCTCGCCGTGGAACACCATCTCCTGCCGCGGGAACATCCGCATGGAGGTGACCGAGGAATAGCGGAACGAGGGGAAATCGCCGGTGACATGGGCGAAGACCTCGACCCCGTTCTCGCGCCGCAGATGGGCCTCCAGCCGCTCCGGCTCCTCGCCCGTGACGAAGCGCGCGGAGCCGAAGGTATAGACGCCGATGTCATGCAGCGAGCCGCCGCCGGTCTCGACCCGGTTGCGGATGTTCTCGGGGTCGGTCCGGTTGTCATAGGAGAACACCCCGTCCACCAGCACCAGACGGCCCAGCGAGCCCGCCTCGTACAGCGCCTTGGCGCGCTGCCACTGGGGGTGGTGGACGATCATGTAGGCCTCGGCCGCCACCAGCCCGGTGGCGTCGCGGGCGGCGATCAGCTGGTCGAATTCGCCCTCGGCCATGGCGATGGGTTTCTCGCACAGCACGTGCTTGCCCGCTTCCAGCGCCTTCAGCGTCCATTCCACGTGCAGGTGGTTGGGCAGCGGGATGTAGACCGCGTCGATCTCCGGATTGGCCAGCAGCGCCTCGTAGCTGTCGTGCACCCGCAGGCCGGGGCAGAAGGCGGAGAACCCCGCGGCCTTGGCCGCATCGCGGGTGGCCAGCGCGGTCAGTTCCGCCCCCTCGGCGGCGTGGATCGCCCGCGCCATCACCTCGCGCGCGAATTTCGCGGCGCCAAGAACGCCCCAGCGGATCGGATCGCCCATGCCTGTCTCCCTTGTCGGCTGTCGAGCGTGACGCTAGCCCATGGCGGCGCGGCGGGAAAGCCCGGGCGGGCCGAGGGGCGGTGACGGCCGCGCCGAGCGGCGGGGTGAACCCCGCCCTACCCGGCGCCGTAGGGCGGGGTTCACCCCGCCTGCCGCCCCACACCCCGCATCAACGCAAGCTTGCATTGCCTCCGGCATCGCATATCTATGCCCCAGCCGCGCCCGGCCATGCAGGAACCCAGACGGATGATCCGTTACGCGCTGAAGTGCACCGACGACCACGACTTCGACAGCTGGTTCGCCAGCGGCGAGGCCTTCGACAAGCTGAAGGCCGGCGGCATGGTCGCCTGCCCCGCCTGCGGCAGCACCGACGTCCGCAAGTCGCTGATGGCCCCCAAGGTCCGCCCCGGCCGCGCCAAGGCCGCGCCGCCCGCACAGGAAGGCGCACCCGAAGGCGCCAAGCCGCGCCCCCTCTCTGCCCCCGCCTCGGAGATAGAGCGCAAGCTGACCGAACTGCGCAAGCAGGTGGAGGCGAACAGCGACTACGTCGGCATGGGCTTCGCCGCCGAGGCGCGGAAGATGCACGAGGGCGAGACGCCCCACCGCTCGATCTACGGAGAGGCGCGGCCGGAGGAGGCCCGGCGCCTCATCGAGGACGGCGTGCCGGTGACCCCGCTACCCTTCCGCCCGCGCGGCAAGACCAACTGAACCTTGCGCCCGCCGGCCCGCGCCCTACCCTGCCCTTGATGAGAGTATTGATCACCGGCGCGTCCCGCGGCATCGGCCGCGCGCTTGTTCGCCAGTACACCGCCGCGGGCGCCGAGATCATCGGAACTGCCCGCACACCGCCGCTGGATGCCGAAGGCCGTTGGCTGCCCCTCGATGTGGCCGACCCGGCCTCTCACGAGGCGCTGGCGCGGCAGCTGGAGGGCATGCCTCTGGACCTGCTGATCTGCAACGCCGGGGTCTACCTCGACAAGCACGGACAGGCGCTGGAGGACGGCTTTCCCCCCGCCATGTGGGCCGAGAGTTTCGCCGTCAACGTCACCGGCGTCTTCCTGACGGTGCAGGCCCTGCTGGGCAACCTGCGCGCGGCGGAGGGGGCGAAGGTGGGGATCCTGTCATCGCAGATGGGCAGCAGCGCCAAGGCGGCGGGCGGGCGCTATATCTACCGCGCGTCGAAGGCGGCGGTGCTGAACCTGGGGATGAACCTTGCCTCCGACCTTGCGCCCGAGGGGATCGCGGTGGGGATCTACCACCCGGGCTGGGTGGCCACCGACATGGGCGGCGCGGGCGCGGCGCTGACGCCGGAGGCCTCGGCCGCCGGTCTCGCCCGGTGCCTGGAGACGCTGGGCCCGCAGTCCACCGGACAGTTCCTCAACTGGGACGGGCGGCCGCACCCGGTCTGAGCGGCCTCAGCTTTGGCCGCAGCTTTGGCCGGGGCGACTAGTGCCCCGCCCCCAGCTGCCCCGTGCGCACCCCGTAATCCACCGCGATGCCGTAGTCCGGGTCGTCGTCGCTGTCGACCATCAGCTGGCCGGCCTTGGCCAGCAGCCGGTGGCAGTCCTGGCTGAGGTGGCGCAGCTGCAGCGTCTTGCCGGCGGCCTCGTACTTGACGGCCAGCTGCTCGATCGCGGTCAGCGCCGACTGGTCCGCCACCCGGCTGCCCGCGAAGTCGACGATCACCAGCGAGGGGTCGTTCTCGACGTCGAAGGTCTCGGCAAAACCGGCGGCGGATCCGAAGAACAGCGGGCCCTGCACCTCGTAGACCTTGGCGCCCTCGGGGGTGGTGTGGGTTTTGGCGTAGATCCGCACCGCGTTCTTCCAGCTGTAGGACAGGGCAGAGACGATCACCCCCACCACCACGGCGGTGGCCAGGTCGTAGGCCACGGTCACGCCGGTCACCAGAACGATGACGAAGGCGTCGGTCAGCGGCACCTTGGTGAGGATCTTCAGCGAGTTCCAGGCGAAGGTCCCGATCACCACCATGAACATCACGCCCACCAGCGCGGCCAGGGGGATCTGCTCGATCAGCGGCGCGGCGAAGAGGATGAAGACCAGCAGGAACAGCGCCGCCGAGATCCCCGACAGCCGGGTGCGCCCGCCCGATTTCACATTGATCATCGACTGGCCGATCATCGCGCAGCCGCCCATGCCGCCGAAAAAGCCGGTGACCACGTTCGAGGCGCCCTGGGCCAGGCATTCCTGGCTGGCGCCGCCGCGCTGGCCGGTGATCTCGCCCACCAGGTTCAGCGTCAGCAGGCTTTCGATCAGGCCGATGGCGGCGAGGATCAGCGCGTAGGGCAGGATGATCTGGAAGGTCTCCCAGGTCAGGGGCACCATGGGGATGTGGAAGGCCGGCAGCCCGCCCTCGATCGAGGCCATGTCGCCGACGCGCGGCACCTCCAGCCCCAGAACGATCACGATCACCGCCACGATGCCGATCCCCGCCAGCGGCGCCGGCACCACGTTGGTCAGCCGGGGCATCGCCCAGATGATCGCCATGGTCAGCGCCACCAGCCCCAGCATCAGGATCAGCGGCCAGCCCGACAGCCACTCGCCCCCCGTCATCCCGTGGGCGCCGACCTCGGCGGTGCCGGGCACCTGGAACTGGCTCATCTGCGCCAGGAAGATCACGATCGCCAGCCCGTTGACGAAGCCCAGCATCACCGGGTGCGGCACCAGCCGGATGAACTTGCCCCAGCGCAGCGCCCCGGCGATCAGTTGCAGGATGCCCATCAGCACCACCGTCGCGAAAAGGTATTCCACCCCGTGGGTCGCTACCAGCGAGACCATGACCACCGCCAGCGCCCCGGTGGCGCCCGAGATCATCCCGGGCCGGCCGCCGAACAACGCGGTGATCAGCCCGACGATGAAGGCGGCGTAGAGACCCACCAGCGGGTGCACCCCGGCGACGAAGGCGAAGGCCACCGCCTCGGGCACCAGCGCCAGCGCCACGGTCAGCCCCGACAGCAGCTCGATCCGGATCCGCCCCGCGTCGCTCAGCCGGAACTCGGCGTCGGGGCTGGTGGTCAGGCCAAGCACGGCTTGCAGGGCTTTGCTCATGGGATCTCCTTCGGCGGGTTGGTCGCGATGGGCGGGCGCGGCAGGAACACGAAAAGCCGGGGTTTCCCCCGGCCGTGGCGCGCTGCGGCGCAGCGTTACCGCAAACCCGGCGGGAAATCACCCCCGCCCAGTGCATGGCTGCCATGTCCCCAGCGGGACGCATTGCATTCCCCGACCCGCCACAGCACCCTTGATGCTGACAGACAGCAGCGAGGGCGGCATGGACAGGACGAAAATCGGCGTGATCGGCGGATCCGGCGTCTACGAGATCGACGGGCTGGAGGACACCCGCTGGCAGGCGGTGGACAGCCCCTGGGGCCAGCCCTCGGACGAGGTGCTGACCGGCCGGCTGGACGGGGTCGAGATGGTCTTTCTGCCGCGCCACGGAAGGGGCCACGTTCACGCCCCCACCACCGTCCCCTACCGCGCCAACATCGACGCGCTGAAGCGGCTGGGGGTGACCGACGTGATCTCGGTCTCCGCCTGCGGGTCGTTCCGCGAGGAGATGGCGCCGGGCGACTTCGTCGTCGTGGACCAGTTCGTCGACCGCACCTTCGCGCGGGAGAAAAGCTTCTTCGGCACCGGCTGCGTTGCCCATGTCTCCGTCGCCCACCCCACCTGCCCCCGGCTGGGCGCGGCCTGCGTGGAGGCGGCGCGGGCCGAGGGGATCACGGTGCACGACGGCGGCACCTACCTGGCGATGGAGGGGCCGCAGTTCTCCTCCATGGCAGAGTCGAAGATGTACCGCGAGGCCTGGGGCTGCGACGTGATCGGCATGACCAACATGCCCGAGGCCAAGCTGGCCCGCGAGGCGGAGCTTTGCTACGCCAGCGTCGCCATGATCACCGACTACGACAGCTGGCACCCGGATCACGGCGCGGTCGACATCACCGAGATCATCGCCACCCTGACCGGCAACGCGGGCAAGGCGCGCGGGCTGGTGCGGCGGCTGCCGGGCCTGCTGGGCGCGGACCGCGCCCCCTGCCCCCACGGCTGCGACCGCGCGCTGGAGTTCGCGCTGCTGACGGCGCCGGAGAAACGCGACCCGGCGCTGCTGGCGCGGCTGGACGCGGTGGCCGGGCGGGTGCTGTGACATGACCGCCGGGGCGGGCCGGCGGGTGCTGGTGCTGGGGGC
>JBLXFD010000042.1:0-24301 GCA_048262455.1 Rhodobacter sp. | reverse complement strand
CCCCAGCGCGGTGCCCGCCGCCAGCCGCCACGGCTCTGTGCTCAGTAATCCGCCCGGCCCCCGCCCCAGCAGGTCCAGCCCCGAGGCCCCCAGCGCCAGCGCCGCCGCCGGGACCACCAGCCACAGCGCCCCCGTCACCAGCCGCCGCACGCCGCCCCCCAGCGGCGCGACGAAACCGGCGAAGACCGCGCCCCCCACCCCCGCGATCAGCAGCACCGACAGGATGTAGCGCCCGGCCACGGCCAGCAGCGCCTCGGACGGCGGCAGCACCTTCGCCGGCAGCGGCGCCACCACGGAGGGCGCGCCGATGGAAAAGCTCAGCACGCCGGTCAGCGGATGGCCGTCGCGCGAGACCACGCGCCAGGCCAGCCGCCATGTTCCCTCGGCCTCGGTCGGCGGCGGCGCGACGGTGACGCGGCCGCGCCCCGGTGTGGCGGGATCGCCCGGCAGGACCGACGCCTCGCTCTCCTCTCCCTCCGGGGTGATCCAGCGCATGGCCACCCCCGTGACGGGCGCGGTGAAGTCCAGCGTCACCGCCGCCGACGGCTCGGCCAGCACACTGCCCTGCGCCGGGCTCGCCCCGGCGAAATCGGCATGAGCCAGCGCCATGCCGGGCGCGAGCAGCGCCAGCAGCAGGATCATCAACCCCCGGATCATCGCCGCCCGCTCATTCCGCCGGCGTGGGCGGCGAGGTCAATGTCAGCGCCATGAACCCCGTGGCCGAGGCAAACCCCATCGTCGCCCAAAGCGCCACCCAGGCCCCCGGCGAGTTGTCCGCCGCCTCCACCCACTCGGCGAACCCCATCTGCGCCGAGAAGAAGACGAAGCCCGTGACGATCATCGCCACCGCGTATTCCACCGTCTTGTCCAGCACCCGGAACACCGCCGCCACCCCGAGGAACAGTACCGTCGCGTTGTGGCCGACAGAGCCCGCGGCGCTGTGCTGGTGGTGATTGCCGAAGACCAGCCCCGCCACCGCGATGCCAATGACAAAATGCGCCGCGGTGGGCAGCTTGCCCGGCATCCGCCGCAGGATGACCAGCCCGCTGACCCCCAGCACGAAGACCAGGCCCATGATCACCACATGCTCTTGTTCGGCATGGCCGGGGCCGCTGAAGATCCCCAGCGGCGGGTGCATGATGAAGGTATCCGCCAGCACGTAGGCCGCCCCCGCGACCACGGCCAGCCAGGCCTCGCGCAGGTTCAGCGCCCGCAGGTTGTCGCGGTAGACGATCGCCGCCGCGCCCATGGCCACGAGGAAGGCGGAGGGCCCGAGGTGGCCGAAGAACTGCTGCACCACGTTCCATTCGCGGCTGGGAACGACGAAATACCAGATCGCCACCACGGCGATTAGCTGGAAGCAGCTGAACAGCACGAGGCGGGGAATGCGGTCGTCCATCGGGGTCTCCTGAGGGTGTCGCGCGGATTTTAGCAAGGCCCGTGATCCCGCGCCACTGGCTCAGAAACGCCGTGCATCCCGGTGGGAAGCTGGGGCAGAAAGGCGGCGACCGATGCCGCAGAGAAGGACCCGCGCCCGTGCCCAACCACCTGTACGACACTCTCGCCGCCCCCCACGCGGGCAATACCGCCGGGTTCCTGCTGCGGGAGGGGGCGCCGGACCTATCCTTCGACGGCTTCCTCGCCATGGCCGCGCGGCTGGCGCATGTGCTGACGGAGCACGGCCTTGCGCCGGGCGACCGGGTGGTGGTGCAGGCGCCCAAGACGGTGGAGATGGTGGCGCTGTACATCGCGGTGATCCAGGCGGGCGGGGTCTTCCTGCCGCTGAACACCGGCTACACGCGGGACGAGATGGCGTATTTCATCGGGGACGCCGCGCCGAAGGTGATCGTCTGCGATCCCGCCGCGGCAGAGGGCCTCGCCCCGCTCGCCGACACCGCCGGCGCGGCGCTGCTGACACTTGGCGCGGACGGCTCCGGCAGCCTGACCGAGGGGCTGGAGGCACGGCCCGCAAACTTCGACACCGTCCCGCGCGCGCCCGGCGATCTGGCCGCGTTGCTCTATACCTCCGGCACCACCGGGCGGTCGAAAGGCGCGATGCTGAGCCACGACAACCTGCTGTCCAATGCCGTGACGCTGGTCGATCACTGGCGCATCACCGGCGAGGACCGGCTGATCCACGCGCTGCCGATCTTCCACACCCACGGGCTGTTCGTCGCCCTGAACACCGCCCTCGTCGCCGGGGCGCAGGTGCACTTCATGCCCGGCTTCGACCTGGACGCGATCCTGAACGCGCTTCCCGAGGCGACGCTGCTGATGGGGGTGCCCACCTTCTACACCCGGCTGCTCGCCGACCCGCGCCTGACGCGCGAGCGCTGCGCCGGCATGCGGCTGTTCATCTCCGGCAGCGCGCCGCTGCTGGCGGAGACCCACCTCGCCTTCACCGCGCGCACCGGGCACCACATCCTCGAACGCTACGGCATGACCGAGACCAACATGATCACCTCGAACCCCTACGAGGGCGAGCGCCGCGCCGGCACCGTCGGCCAGCCGTTGCCGGGCGTGGAGGTGCGGCTGCGCGATCCAGAGACCGGGGCCGATACCCCGCAGGGCGAGGTCGGGATGATCGAGGTGCGCGGGCCCAACGTGTTCCAGGGCTACTGGCGGATGCCCGAGAAGACGGCCGCCGAACTGCGCGAGGACGGGTTCTTCATCACCGGCGATTTGGGGCAGAACAGCGCAGATGGCTACCTATCCATCGTCGGGCGGGCCAAGGACCTGATCATCACCGGCGGCTACAATGTCTACCCCAAGGAGGTGGAGGACGTGCTGAACGACCTTCCCGAGGTTGAGGAATCGGCGGTCTTTGGCGTACCGGACGCGGATTTCGGCGAGGCGATCGTGGCGGCGGTGGTGCCCGCGAAAGGCGCGGCGCCGGATCCCGGGGCGCTGGCGGCGGCGGTGGCGGAGCGGCTGGCGCGCTTCAAGCACCCGCGCCGCTACGAGATACTGGAGGCGCTGCCGCGCAATACAATGGGGAAGGTGCAGAAGAACCTGCTGCGCGCGCAGTTCGGCGGACCGACCTGAGGCGCGCCTGCTAGAGCCCCAGCTGCCGCGCCAGCCAGACCAGCAGCACCCCGACCGCAAGGGCGGCAAGGCCCATCAGGCGCCGGGTCTCCACCGGCAGGTCGGCCAGCACCCGCAGCAGGTCCTCCAACCGCGAAGGGGCCAGTGCGAACACCAGCCCCTCCACGCATAACACAAGGCCTATGGCCAGAAGGACCAGCGCCATCAGTTCTCCGGCTGCTCTTCGGTTGCCGGCTGTTCGATGACCGGATCCGCCTCGGGCTCTGCTTCCGGCGTGGGCTCCGGCTCCGGCGCGGGCTCTGCCTCCGGCGCGAGGGTCTCCTCGACCGCCGGCTCCGGCGGGGTGGCCGCGGTGTCCTCGGCGCGCGGGCGGCGGCCGTTGGGGTTGTCGAGGTAGTTGAAGAACTCGCTGTCCGGCGTGATCACCATGGTGGCGTTGTCGCCCGAGAGTGCGCGGGAATAGGCGGTCAGCGAGCGGTAGAACTCGAAGAATTCCGCATCCTGCCCGAAGGCCTCGGCGAAGGTCCGGTTCCGCGCCGCGTCGGCCTCACCGCGGATGATCTCGGATTCGCGGCGGGCGTCGGAGACCAGCTCCACCACAGTCCGGTCGGCCTGCGCCCGGATCCGCTGCGCCGCTTCCTCGCCCCGCGCACGCTCGTCAGCCGCCTCGCGTTCCCGCTCGGCCCGCATCCTCGCGAAGGTGGCCTCGAGGTTCTGGCTGGGCAGGTTGGTCTGCTTCAGCCGCACGTCGATCACCTCGAGCCCCAGCGAGCGCGCCCGTATCCGCGCCTGTTCGGTGATCCGCGCCATAAGCCCGGCCCGGTCCGACGACAGGATCGTGTTCGAGGTCACGCCCTCGGAACCCAGCACCGCCCGGATCTGCGCGTTCAGGATGCCTTCCAGCCGGTCCTGCGCGGACCGCAGCCCGCCGACGCCCACGGCCTGCCGGAACTGCACCACGTCGGCGATGCGGTAGCGCGCGAAGGCGTCCACCACCAGGCGCCGGTCGTCCGAGGGGGTCACCTCGGTCGGCGGGGTGTCGAGCGACAGGATGCGGTCGTCGTAGCGCACCACGTCCTGGATGAAGGGCACCTTGAAGGCCAGGCCCGGATCTTCCTTGATCGACTTGATCTGGCCGAACTGCAGCACCAGCGCCTTCTCGCGCTCGTCCACGATGAAGATGGACGAGGCGATCAGCACGATGATCACCACCACCAGCGGCAGGAGAAGTGTTGTTTTCCGCATCGGATCAGTTCCTTTCGCCGGCAGCAGGACCGCTGCGGCGCAGTTCGTTCAGGGGCAGGTAGGGCACCACGCCCTGCGCTCCGTCGCCATCGCCCATGAGCGCCTCGTCGAGGATGATCTTGTCGACGCTGCCCAGCACCCGTTCCATGGTCTCGAGGTACAGGCGCATGCGCGTCACTTCCGGCGCGTTGCGATATTCGTCCAGCACGGCCAGGAAGCGGCTCGCCTCGCCCTCGGCCTCGTTGACAGTCTGGGCCCGGTAGCCCTCGGCTTCTTCCTGCACCTGGGCGGCTTCACCCCGGGCGCCGGCCAGCACGCGGTTGGCGTAGGCGTCTGCCTCGCGCTCCAGCCGGTCACGCTCCTGCTCGGCCGCCTGCACGTCGCGGAAGGCGTCGATCACGGCGCCCGGAGGGTCGGCCTTGTCGAGGTTGACGCGCACCACGTTCATCCCCGAGTCGTAGCTGTCGAGGGTCGACTGGATCAGCTGCTGCGCGGTATCGGCGATCAGCCCCCGGTCGCGGTTGAGGATCGGCGCCAGTTCAGAGGCCGCGATGATCTCTCGCATGGCCGCTTCGGACACGGCGCGGATCGTGGTCTCGGGGTCCGCCAGGTTGAACAGGAAAAGCGCCGGGTCCTTGATGTTCCAGACCACCTGGAAGTCGAGGTCGACGATGTTCTCGTCGGTGGTCAGCATCAGGCCGGTGTCGTTGCCCCGGGCGCCGGCGGTGCCGATCGTCTCGGTCTGTTCGCGGGTTACCGGCAGCACCTCGTAGGAGACCAGCGGCCAGGGCGCGAAGTTCAGGCCCGGGCTGCCGGTGGCGTAGTAATCGCCAAGGAACAGCTCGACCGACTGTTCTTCCGGCCGCACGGTGTAGAGCGAGGCGAACAGCCACAGCGCCACCGCCGCCAGCGCGCCCAGCATCACGGTGCCGCGGGTCAGGTGAAAGCCGCCGCCGCCCCCGCCGGTGCCGTTCGGCCGGCCGCCGTTGCCGCCGCGACCGCCCATCAGCACGCGCAGGCGCTCCTGCCCCTTGCGCACGATCTGGTCGATCTCTGGAATCTGCGGGTTCTCGCCGGGCCGACGGGGCCCCCTGTCGTCGCTGCCGCGCGGATCGTCGCCGCCGCCCCGGTTACCGCCTCCGCCGCCGCCCCAGGGGCCGCCGTTGTTACTGGCCATCTAGCTGTCTTTCCCTTGCATCGTCATCTTGTTCGTCTTTTCATCCCACGTTGTACCTGTGCCCGGCAGGGCCGAAGTTCAACCTTTTCAGCTGCGGCGCATCGGTGACTTCATCGTCACCAGCTCCTCGGAGATGGTGGGATGCACCGCGACCACGCGGTCGAAGTCTTCCTTCGTGGCCCCCATCTTCACCGCGATGCCCACCAGCTGGATCAGCTCCCCCGCATCGTCGGCGACGATGTGGCAGCCCAGCACCCGGCGGCTTTCCTGCGAGACCACCAGCTTCATCAGCACCCGGTCGGTTCGCCCGGCAAACGCGTGGTTCATCGGCCGGAACGAGGCGCAGTATACCTCGATCGGCTCCTGCTCGGCGGCCTTTTCCTCGGACATGCCGATGGTGCCTAGCTCCGGCCGGGTGAAGATCGCCGAAGGGACCAGCTCGTGGTCCGTCTTCGTCGGGTTGCCCTTGAACACCGTCTCGGTGAAGGCCGACCCCTCGCGGATCGCCACCGGGGTCAGCTCCAGCCGCCCCGTCACGTCGCCCACCGCGTAGATCGAGGGCACGGCGGTCTGGGAATAGTCGTCCACCTCGATCTCGCCGCGGCGGCCCAGCTTCACCCCGGCCTCCTCCAGCCCCAGCCCGTCGGTATTGGGGCGGCGGCCGGTGGCGAAGAAGACGTGGTCGAACACCTTCTCCTCGCCGTGGGTCGACTTCACCCGGATCGGCCCGGCGGCACGCCGGTCGGTGTCGCTCTTGGGATTGTCGGCGAGGATCGCGCTTTCCTCGACGCCCAGCGCGTCGGAGTTGGTCCCCTGCTCCACCGGCTCGGCGTCGGCCGGGCACATGTCGACGATGTTGGTGCCAAGGTGCAGGTCGATGCCCTGCTGCTTCATCGCCTCGGCCACCAGCCCGCGCGCCTCGTCGTCGAAACCGCGCAGCACCTGCGCGCCGCGGTAATACTGCGTCACCTCGACGCCGAGGCCGCTCAGGATGCAGGCGAACTCGCAGGCGATGTAGCCGCCGCCGACGATCAGGATCGACTTCGGCAGCTTCTCCAGCAGGAAGATGTCGTTGGAGACGAGGCCAAGGTCGGCGTTGGTGATCTCCGGCCGCACCGGGTGCCCGCCGGTGGCCACCAGGATGTGCTTGGCGGTGAAGCGTCCCTGCCCCTCGACATCGACGGTATGGGCATCCACCAGCATGGCGCGGCCGTCCTTGATGTCGACGCCGCTCTTGCCCAGCATCGAACGGTAGACCTGCTCCAGCCGGTCCAGCTCCTCGTGCAGCTTGGTGCGGAAGGCCGTCCAGTCGAAGTCGCCGTGCGCCACCTGCCAGCCGTAGGCGCGGGCATCGTCCACCTGCTGGCCGAAGCTCGAGGCGAAGACCATCAGCTTCTTCGGCACGCAGCCGCGGATCACGCAGGTGCCGCCCATGCGGTATTCCTCGGCCAGCGCGACAGAGGCGCCGGTCTCCGCCGCCGTGCGCGCGGCGCGCACCCCGCCAGAGCCGCCGCCGATGACAAAGAGATCGTAGTCGAAGGCCATGCGCTACTCCGCCAGGTCCGAGAAGATGTTGTCGCCTTCCACGAAGGCGATGCGATCCTCCTCGTGGGTGCCGGCATTGATGTCGTTCACCTCGACCCGCCCGTCGCCGTGGCCGATCACCACCACGTCGCAGATGTCGAGGAACAACCCGTTCTCCACCACGCCGGGGATCTGGTTCATCACCAGCGACAGCTGCCGGGGGTTGCCGATCCGGTGCAGGTGCAGGTCGAGGATGTGGTTGCTCTCGTCCGTGACGTAGGGCGCCTGGCCGTTCAGCCGCAGCGTCGCGCCCTGCCCCAGCACGTCGAGGCTGGCCAGCGTCTCCTCCACCAGCGCCTTGGTGGACTGCCAGCCGAAGGGGATCACCTCCACCGGCAGGGGGAAATTGCCCAGCGTCTCCACCCGCTTCGACGCGTCGGTGATCACGATCATCCGGTCCGAGGCGGTGGCGACGATCTTTTCCATCAGCAGCGCACCGCCGCCGCCCTTGATCAGGTTCAGGTCCGAGTCCACCTCGTCGGCGCCGTCGATGGTCAGGTCCAGCCACTTGACCTCGTCCAGCGTCACCACCTCCAGCCCCACCCGGCGGGCCAGTTCGGCGGTGCGGGTCGAGGTGGGCACGCCGCGGATCCGCAGGCCTTCCTCGCGCACCCGCTCGCCAAGGCAGCGCACCATCCACGCAGCAGTAGAGCCGGTTCCAAGCCCGACGCGCATCCCGTCCTCGACGAAATCCACCGCCCGCTTGGCGGCGACGAATTTCGCGGTGTCGATCGGCGACAGTTCTCCGGACATCTTGGGCGGCTCTCCTCGGCGGTCTCGGGGCGTTATAGGCAAGATGCCGGCGCGGCGCGAGGGGCGATTTGCCGCCGCCCCTTGCCGCCCTACCTCGCGCTGCGGCAAGGGAATGCCCGCAATGACACGCCATATCTACCTTCTGCTCGGCTGGGCCTCGGTGGCGCTCGGCTTTCTCGGCGTGGCGCTGCCGCTGCTGCCGACGGTGCCGTTCATGATCCTCGCCGCCTTCCTCTTCACCCGCGGCTCGCCCCGCGCCCGGGCCTGGCTGGTGGACCACCCGCGCTTCGGCGCCCATATCCGCCGCTGGGAGGCCTCGGGCGCGATCTCCCGCCGGGCCAAGCTGGCGGCGGTGCTGTCCATGGGCGCGGTGCTGGCCCTGTCGCTGCTGATGGCGCTGCCCGCCCGGCTGATCCTGATCCAGGCCGCCTGCATGCTCCCCGCCGCCCTCTTCGTCCTCACCCGCCCCGACTGACCGGACCGCCCCCCTTCCAACTTCTTTTGGTCGGCAAATATCCCAGGGGGAGGCGCCCCCGGGCGCCGGGGGACAGCGTCCCCCTCCGCCGCCGCCCGCCCGCGCCGAAGCGTCGTTTTACGGGCTGCAATTCCCCGCGCGCCCGGTCAAAGTGCGCCCATGTTCATTTCCGTCTTCGACATGTTCAAGGTGGGCGTCGGCCCCTCCTCCTCGCACACCATGGGCCCCATGGTGGCCGCCGCGAAGTTCCTCGAGCGGCTGCGCGCCTCGCGCTTCACCGCCCACGGCCTGCGCGCGCGCCTGCACGGCTCGCTCGCCTTCACCGGCGCCGGGCACGCCAGCGACCGCGCGGTGATCCTCGGGCTGGCCGGCTTCGCCCCCGAGACCTACGACCGCGACGCGGCCGAGGCGGCGCTGGCGCGGATCGCCGAGGAAAAGCGCGTGACGCCCGAGGGGCTGCCGCCGCTGGCCTTCGACCCCGCCGCGGACCTGGTGTTCGACTACGGCCCGCCCCTGCCCGGTCATGCCAACGGCATGGTCCTGACCGCCACCGACGCCCAGGGCGACACGCTGCTCTCAGAGACCTTCTATTCCGTCGGCGGCGGCTTCGTCCTGACGGCCGAGGAACTGGAGGCCGGCGCCGACACCGACGACGGCCCGCCGGTGCCCTTCCCCTTCCGCAGCGCCGCCGAGATGCTGCAGATGTGCGCCGCCTCCGGCCGCACCATCGCAGGGCTGAAGCGCGCGAACGAGCTATCGCGCCGCCCCGCCGCCGACCTCGACGCCGGCATCGCCCGCATCTGGCAGGTGATGCGCGACTGCATGGACCGGGGGCTGGAAGCCGGGGGCATCCTGCCGGGCGGGCTGGGGGTCAAGCGCCGCGCCGGCGCGATCCACGACGCGCTGCAGGCCGAACGCGGGCGCAACCTGACCGCGCCCCATACCATCAACGACTGGATGGGCGTCTACGCCATGGCGGTGAACGAGGAGAACGCCGCCGGCGGCCAGGTGGTCACCGCCCCCACCAACGGCGCGGCGGGGGTCGTGCCGGCGGTTATCCGTTACTGGCTGGACCACGTGCCCGGCGCCTCGGAACGGCAGCTGCCCGACTTCCTGCTCACCGCCGCCGCGATCGGCGGGCTGGTCAAGCACAACGCCTCGATCTCGGGGGCCGAGTGCGGCTGCCAGGCCGAGGTTGGCGCCGCCTCGGCCATGGCCGCCGCCGGGCTGGCGGCGGTGCTGGGGGGTACGCCGGGCCAGGTGGAGAACGCCGCCGAGATCGCGCTGGAACATCACCTCGGCATGACCTGCGACCCGGTGAAGGGCCTCGTCCAGGTCCCCTGCATCGAGCGCAACGGGCTGGGCGCGATCAAGGCGGTCTCTGCCGCCAGCCTCGCCCTGCGCGGCGACGGCAGTCACCTCGTGCCGCTGGACGCCTGCATCGAGACCATGCGCCAGACCGGCCGCGACATGAGCGAGAAGTACAAGGAGACCTCGCTGGGCGGCCTCGCCGTCAACGTCCCGAACTGCTGAGCGCCGCCACCACCGCGCCCAGCCGCGCCCGCGGCAGGATCGCCAGCATCCCCGGCCCGTCCAGCGCCAGCGTCACCGGCCCCGTCGCCCGGTTCGAGGTGCCCACCCGCCCGTCCGGCGCGAAGGCAATCCCGTCGATCGGCCATTCCAGCCCGCGGCTGGTCCCGGTCACCGGCGCCAGCGGGAACAGCGACAGCCGCGCCCCCGCCGGCAGGTCCAGCGCCAGCCGCGCCGGGGCGTGGAAGGCGATGTCGTGGCTGCCGATCACCACCGCCGCCCCCGGCCGCGCCCGCACCAGCACGTTGTAGACCGCCAGCTCGTGATCCAGCCGCGCCCCGGTGAACCCCACCGCCAGCACCAGCGGCGCCCGGATGTGGCGCAGCGCCTTGTCGAAGTCGGTGCTGTCCTGCTCGGCGATCTCGCGCACCCGCCCCGCCAGCCGCGCCGCCGCGGCCGCATCCAGCGAATCCATGTCGCCGAACACCGCCTCGGGCAGGTGCCCGGCCTCCAGCAGCGCCGCTGCCCCGCTGTCGGCTGCCACGAGGCAAGGCGCCAGCGCCATCGATTCGTCCAGCAAACCGGGCGCAAGCGGCGCTCCGCCCACAAGTGTGACGGGCACGCGGGATTCGACAAATTCCACCGACATGCCGATATTAATGGGATATTCGCCCTGGCGTCACAATCTGGCCCGGAAAAAATACCGCAAAAACCCCTAGTCTGTTCCGAATTCGGAACCGCTGCGTGGTAAACAGATGCTTGCTGGATCGGGGGAGAAAGCGACTTTGCTATGGTAAACGCCAGTAAGATTCTGACGGTATCCTACGGGACCTTCTCATGCACGCTGGAAGGGTTCGACGAACCCTTCTCGACGATGAAGTCGATCGCGGAATATTTCCGCGACCTTGCGGCGGATGACAGGTACTTCGGGGCAGAGCCGCCGACTCCGGACGCAGAGATGCTGCACCGGATCGCAGAGCGCGAGATCCAGCGCCGTGTCGAGGCGCGGGTTCAGCACAACGGCATCGTGCTGCGGCAGATGGAGGACGCCGACGAGGTCCTGCCGGAACCGCCGCTGGCCGCCGCGCCGGGCGACATCGCCGGAACCTCCGACATGACGGACACGCCGGAAGCGCCCGCCTCCGCCGCCGATCCCGTACCGCAGGCCGAAGCGGCCCCCGCGAAGCGCGTGCAGCGCACCGCCCCCGCCGACGACCGCATGCCGGCCCCCGAGGCTGACGGCGGCCCGTCCGGCACCGTGGCGGAAACCGTGGCAGAGAAGCTCAAGCGCATCCGCGCCGCCGTCGCCCGTGCCCAGACAGAGCCGCAGCTGGCCTCGGTCTTCCACGAGGACGAGCGCCCGGAACCGCAGGACACCCCGGCGATCCCCATGCCCCTGGCCGAGGATGCCGAACTGGTCGCGGATACCGAGGAATTGCCGGACAGCACCGCCGCCGACGACGAGGGCATGCTGGACGCCGTGACCGAGGCCGAGGCCAAGGAAATCGCCGCCGCCGCCGAGGCGTCGTCGCAGGACGAGGCTGACGACGAGGCACAGGAGGATTCACAGGACGATGTCGCCGAAGCGGCCGACTTCGAAGAGATTGCCGAGGACGCTTCCGAGGAGTTCGCCGAGGACCGTTCCGAGGAGATCGCCGAAGACGACGGCCCCGCGCCGGTCATCTACGACGTGCCGCCGCAGGACCAGGTGGTCTTCGACGACGAGCCCGACGCCGCCGAGGACGACTTCGCCGCCGCCTTCGTGCAGCTCGAGGAAGAGACCGACCCGGCCCATGCCGAAGAGGCTGCGGAAGAGGTCGCCGAGGCAGAGACCGCCGAGACCCTCGAGTACCACGCCCCGTCGCAGGAGGCGCCCGAAGAGGAGGTCCTGACCGAGGACCCCGAACAGGCCGATGCCGCCATCGCCGCCGAGGCGCTGCCGGCCGAAGCCTTCGCCATGCCCGCCGATCCCTCGACGGCCGAAGAGCCGCTCGACGTGCCTTCCATGCCCGTGGACGAAGCCACCGACGAGGAGCCCGCGGAAGAGGAAAAGGCCGGCTACGAGGACGCCGATATCGCCGGCCTGCTGGCCGCAATGCGCCTTGACGATGCCGCCGAGACCGAGGCGGACGAGGCCGAGGATGCCGACGAGGCCGAGGACTATGCCGACGAGACCAATGTCTTCGCCGGGATGGACCTGGACGAGCCCGAGGAAGCGACCCCTGCCGTTGACGAGGCCGATGAGGCCGAGGAAACCGCCGCGCTGGAGCGCGAGGCCGAGGTGGATGCCGACCGGCTGGCGCTGAGCGATGACGAGGCCGTGGACGAGGCTGCCGGGGAAGACTCCCAGGCCGATGCCGCGCAGCGGCGGGTGCGGGTGATCCGCATGAGCCGAGAGCAGTTCGCCGCCCGGCGCGCCGCCCGCGAAGCAGCCGAGGCCGAGGCCGAGGAAGCCGCTCAGCCTGCCCAGCCCGAAGCCCCCGCGACCCACGTTCCCGGCGACCGCGACGCGATCCGCGCCGCGCTGGGTGACACCGGGCTGCCGGCCGAGGACGAGGAAGACCTGATCGCCGAGCTGATGGCGGCGGAACTGGAAGAGGCTGGCGTTTCTGCCGAGGCCGAGGCTGATGACGAGTACGAGGACGACTTCGCCGCGCCCGAAGCGGAAGCCGAGATTGCCCCGGCGCCCGTGGCCCGCGACCTTGACGAGGACGATTTCGAGGACGAGGACGAGGACGACTTCGAGGACGACGAGGACGAGGACCTCTACGCCCCCGAGGCCCCCGCTGCGCAGGACGACGCGCCGGCGGTGGAAGCGCCCGGCAAGTCCGACCCCCGCGCCGACCTCGCCGCCGCCGCCGCCGAAGTGCAGCGCCGCGCCAACGGCGACACCGCGCCCGCCCGCAAGGAAGAGGACGTGCCGGTGGAACGCCTGCTCGCCCAGGCCGACACCGAGCTGCGCAACAACGACAGCACCCGCCGCCGCTCTGCCATCGCCCACCTGAAGGCCGCGGTCGCGGCGGTGCGCGCCGAGGGCGGCAAGGCCGACCGCGAGCGGGACGCCGAGACCGCCAAGGCGATGCACCAGTACCGCAACGACCTGGCCAGCGCCGTACGCTCCAAGACTCCGTCGCTGATCAAGGACGAGACGCCGGAACTCGAGGACGAGGTGGCGCCGCAGCCCGAGCCGAAGGACGAGCCGCAGCCGGAACCCAAGGCCGAGCTTCGGCCCGAGCTCCGCACCGAACGTCGTCCCGAACCGCGCCCCGCGCCGGAGCCCCTGCGCCCCGCGCCGCGCAGCGTGCCCACCACGGACACGCCCGCCGAGGGTCTGCGCAGCACCCCCGAGACGCCTCGCGCGTCCCGGCCGCGCCGCCCGATGGCGCCGCTGATGCTGGTGTCCGAGCAGCGGGTCGACCGGCCCGAACGTCCCGCCGCCGCCGCCACCGTGCGTCCGCGCCGGGTCCGCAGCGAGGACCTGGACGCGCCGCAGACCGAGGCCACCGCGCGCCCGGCCCCGGCCAGCGACGACGGCCAGGGCGGCGACGACGCCTTCCACCGGTTCACCGAGACCACGGCCCCGGACGGGCTGCAGGAACTGCTGGAGGCGGCCGCCGCCTTCGGACGGGCGATGGAAGGCGAGGACGCGGTGACGCGGCCGCAGATCATGGCCCGGGTGCTGCGCTTCCTGCCGGAGGGCTCTGTCACCCGCGAGGAAGGGTTGCGCGCCTTCGGTGTGCTGCTGCGCGAGGGACGGCTGCTGCGGGTCGCGCGCGGACGTTTCGCCGTCGCCGAGAACAGCCGCTTTCTTTCCGCCGCCAAGAAGGCCGCGGCGGGCTGAGACGATTTGGGTGAACCTGCCGCTGGCAGGCGACTGGCGGAGCGCCCCGGCGCTCCGCCTTTTTCGTTGTACGGGCGGTCAGTTCTTGTCGGGGTCGGCCTTGCCGGTGCCGCGGAACACCGCGCGGAAGGGCAGCGCCCAGGCAACGCCGAGGCCGATGTAGATCGCCAGTTCCAGCAGGAAGGGCGGCCGGTCCAGCAGCCCCACCAGCGTAACCGCCACCACCACGTAAAGCGGCAGCCAGACCAGCAGCAGCAGCAGCGACAGCCGGCGGCGGACCTTGTAGGACAGCGCCATCAGTCGGCGAAGGGGTCGGTGACGAGGATCGTGTCGTCGCGTTCCGGGCTGGTGGACAGCAGCGCCACGGGGCAGTGGATCAGCTCCTCGATACGGCGCACGTACTTCACCGCCTCGCCCGGCAGGTCGGCCCAGCTGCGCGCCCCGGCGGTGGAGTCGGACCAGCCCGGCATGGTCTCGTAGATCGGCGTCACCCGCGCCTGCTGGTCGGCGGCGGTGGGCAGGTAGTCCAGCCGCTGGCCGTCCAGCTCGTAGCCCGTGCAGATCTTCAGTTCCTCGAACCCGTCCAGCACGTCCAGCTTGGTCAGAGAGATCCCGTGCACCCCGGATGTGGCGCAGGTCTGGCGCACAAGGCAGGCGTCGAACCAGCCGCAGCGGCGCTTGCGGCCGGTGGTGGTGCCGAACTCGCGCCCGCGCTCGCCCAGCCGCTCGCCGTCGGCGTCGTCCAGTTCCGTCGGGAAGGGTCCCTCGCCCACGCGGGTCGTATAGGCCTTGACGATCCCCAGCACGAAGTCGATGGCCCCCGGCCCCACGCCGGTGCCCGCGGCGGCCTGCCCGGCCAGCACGTTGGACGAGGTCACGTAGGGATAGGTGCCGAAATCGATGTCCAGCAGCGCGCCCTGCGCCCCCTCGAACAGGATGCGTTTGCCGGCGCGGCGCTTGTCATGCAGCACCTTCCAGACCGGGGCGGCGTATTCCAGGATCTGCGGCGCCACCTTGCGCAGCGAGTCCAGCAGCGCCTCGCGGTCGATCTCCTCCAGCCCCAGCCCCATGCGCAGCGCGTTGTGGTGCACCAGCGCCCGGTCCACCCGCAGCTGCAGCGTGGCCTCGTCGGCCAGGTCGGCGACGCGGATCACCCGGCGGCCGACCTTGTCCTCGTAGCAGGGGCCGATGCCGCGACCGGTGGTGCCGATCTTCGCGACCGAGTTCTGCGATTCCCGGGCGCGGTCCAGCTCGCCGTGGAACGGCAGGATCAGCGGCGTGTTCTCTGCGATCATCAGCGTCTCGGGGGTGATCTCGACACCCTGGTGGCGGATCGTCTCGATCTCCTTGACCAGGTGCCAGGGGTCCAGCACCACGCCGTTGCCGATCACCGACAGCTTGCCGGGACGCACCACGCCCGAGGGCAAGGCGTGCAGCTTGTAGACGGTGCCGTTCACCACCAGCGTGTGGCCGGCGTTGTGCCCGCCCTGGAACCGCGCGATCACGTCGGCCCGCTCGGAGAGCCAGTCGACGATCTTGCCCTTCCCCTCGTCGCCCCACTGGGCGCCCACGACAACGACATTGGCCATGCGGTGCTTCCTTGCTGACTGCAAACCCGGCCCCCTATATCGCTTGCGGGGGGCGGCGGAAACCGGCAAATCGACGCGCTCCGGCTGCGGGAAAGGCAGGCCCGTCGCACGGAAAACAGGCAGCGCCTCAACCTTGCCGCGAGCGCCCCGCAACCTTGCCGGGAGGCTTCAAAACAAGGGCTTTGGACGGTTTACCCCCGCGTCAACTCGCTATATCTGCGGGGCTGGACGGGGGCGGGCGCCTCGGCCAATCATTGTTTAAAGACACGGGGCTTTTCGAGATGGCATTGTTGATCCGCTGGCTGTTCGCCTTCGTCCTGGTGGTCGCGACCTACAATCCGACTCGCTGGAACTACATCCGCTGGGCCGAGGAAACCTACGAGGACCGCCTGTCGCTGGTGGTGCTGTTCGGCCTCGTGCTGTTCGTCGGCTACGTGATCTTCCTGCGCGCCACCCTGCGGTCCATCGGCCCCTTCGGGATGTTCCTGGTGCTGGCGATCGTGGCGGTGCTGGTATGGGTTCTGTACGACGTTGGCCTGCTGTCCATGCGCGACCCGGACCAGATGGTCTGGCTGGGGATCGTGGCCCTGTCGGCGGTGCTGGGCACCGGCCTGTCCTGGTCGATCATCCGGCGGCGGCTGTCGGGACAATACGACATGGACGACGTGGACGAGGAATAGCGCGCCCCGCTTCCCCTTGCCGCACAGTTCCGGGGTTGCGGCGCGGCCCCGCACACCGTAGATACCCAGCGTTCCAGACCGAAGGCCCGCTGACATGGAAAACGTCGTCCTCATCGTCCACCTGATCCTCGCGCTCTGCCTGATCGGTGTGGTTCTGCTGCAGCGGTCCGAAGGCGGCGGCCTGGGGATCGGCGGCGGCGGCGGCGGGGTGATGAGCGCCCGGGGCGCGGCCACCGCGCTGGGCAAGCTGACCTGGGGCTTCGCCATCGCCTTCATTATCACCTCCATCGTGCTGACGGTCCTTGCGGCGCAGAATTCCAGCGACACCTCGGTCATCGACCGGCTGGGCATCGAACGCCCGGCGGCCGACCCCGACGCACCGGCCTTGCCGGCGGGCAGCGACCTGCTGCCGCCCTCGCTGAACGATACTGCGCCGCTGACGCCGCCCCGCGCGGACTGACCACCATCCGTTGAGGGGCGCCGCCCCTTATCCACAGCATCTTGAGGCGCGCTTGCGCGCGCTTCGGGAATAGGTTATTTCTTGAGTCCCGTGGGCATGCGTTACCGAACGCCGGGCCCTGACGATTCAGGACGCAGACACGGGAGCTTTCGGGCATGGCGCGCTTTGTCTTCATCACCGGCGGGGTTGTCTCCTCGCTCGGCAAGGGGCTGGCCTCGGCGGCGCTGGGGGCCCTGCTGCAGGCCCGCGGCTTCACCGTCCGCCTGCGCAAGCTGGACCCCTACCTGAACGTCGATCCCGGCACCATGTCGCCCTTCGAGCACGGCGAGGTCTTCGTCACCGACGACGGGGCCGAGACCGACCTGGACCTTGGCCACTACGAACGCTTCACCGGCGTCGCGGCCCGGGCCACCGACAGCGTGTCCTCCGGCCGGATTTACTCCAACGTGCTGGAGAAGGAGCGCCGCGGCGACTACCTGGGCAAGACAATCCAGGTGATCCCCCACGTCACCAACGAGATCAAGGATTTCATCTCGATCGGCGAGGACGAGGTGGACTTCATGCTTTGCGAGATTGGCGGCACCGTCGGCGACATCGAGGGACTGCCCTTCTTCGAGGCGATCCGCCAGTTCAGCCAGGACAAGCCGCGCGGCCAGTGCATCTTCATGCACCTGACGCTGCTGCCCTACCTCGCTGCCTCGGGCGAGCTGAAGACCAAGCCGACTCAGCACTCGGTCAAGGAACTGCGCTCCATCGGCCTGCAGCCCGACATCCTGGTCTGCCGCTCCGAGCAGCCGATCCCGGAAAAGGAACGCGCCAAGATCGCGCTGTTCTGCAACGTGCGCCCCGACGCGGTGATCCCGGCCTACGACCTCAAGTCGATTTACGAGGCGCCCATGGCCTATCACAAGATGGGACTGGACCAGGCGGTGCTGGACGCTTTCGGCATCTCGCCCGCGCCCAAGCCGAACCTGGCGCGCTGGATCGACGTCGAGGACCGGATCCACAACGCCGAGGGCGAGGTGCGGGTGGCCATCGTCGGCAAGTACACGCAGCTGGAAGACGCCTACAAGTCCATCGCAGAGGCCCTGACCCACGGCGGCATGGCCAACCGGGTGCGGGTCAAGGCCGACTGGATCGACGCCGAGATCTTCGAGCGCGAGGACCCGGCCCCTTACCTTGAACCCTACAACGCCATCCTCGTGCCCGGAGGCTTCGGCGAGCGCGGCACCGAGGGCAAGATCAAGGCAGCCCAGTTCGCGCGCGAGCGCAAGGTGCCCTACCTCGGGATCTGCCTCGGCATGCAGATGGCGGTGATCGAGGCGGCGCGCAGCCTTGGCGGGATGAAGGACGCGGGGTCGGAGGAATTCGACCACGAGGCCGGGGGCAAGCGGTTCACCCCGGTGGTCTACCACCTGAAGGAATGGGTGCAGGGCAACGAGAAGGTCAACCGCAAGGTCACCGACGACAAGGGCGGCACCATGCGCCTCGGCGCCTACGACGCCACCCTGCGCGACGGCAGCCGGGTCGCCGAGATCTACGGCCGCGCCGCCATCGACGAGCGTCACCGCCACCGCTACGAGGTGGACGTGAAGTACCGCGATGCGCTGGAAAAGCAGGGGCTGTGCTTCTCGGGGATGTCGCCGGACGGGCGGCTGCCCGAGATCGTCGAGTGGAAGGACCATCCGTGGTTCATCGGGGTGCAGTTCCACCCGGAGCTGAAGTCGAAACCCTTCGCGCCGCATCCGCTGTTCGCCGATTTCATCCGCGCCGCCAGGGACGTCAGCCGGCTGGTCTGGCCCCGCCGGCCGCCGGGTCCGCGGCCCCGGGCGCCCATGCTGCGCCCGGGGCCGCGTTGGATCATTCCGCTGCCATGAGCTGCTGCCCCGGCAGCATCACCGGCATCCGCATCACCGTGTAGTTTCGGTTGTCGGCGCTGTCGTGGTAGGGCTCGCCCATCCGCTCCAGCGGGAAGCCAAGCTGCCGCAGCACCCGGATTAGCCCGACGGCAGAGATCCCCATGTATTCGGACACCCCCTGCTCTTCCGCGATGCGGAACAGCCCCTCGCCGATCGCCTGCAGGCAGGCCGCGCGCTCGGAGGCGGTGCGCAGGTCGGGAGAGATGACCAGCCGCGTCATCTCCCACACCATGGGCGAGACGATCTCTGATTCCATCGCGCCGCGGGGAATGCTGTCGAGGGTGCCGCAGCGGGCGTCGCGCAGCATGTAGCTGTGCTTGCCCCAGCGCGAAGTGGTGGGCATCACCCGTGTGCCCCCGATCACCTCGCCGTCGCGCAGGCACAGCGAGTACCAGGCGGTGGGGTTGTCGTACTGGTCCATCTCGTAGCGGTCGTCATGCGGGATGTCCCACTTCATGATGTCCACGAAGAACCGTTTTCGCAGGGCGAGGTAGTCGAAGTAGGCCGATCCGTGCTTGTGCAGGGATGACAAGTCGAACGCGATGTTAAGCATGGGTTACTCTCCTCTATGGAGAGCGATTAAACCCGCATCGTGAACAGTTGTTAATGGGCTCTGCCCCATTTCTGCCGCATTCCCGCCTTGCGCCCGTCACATCGGCCGGCGGGAATCCGGGGTCAGATCAGCCCGTAGCTGGTCGCCATGGTCGCAGCATGCGTACTGGTCTTGGCTTTAAGCTTGCTTTTGGCGTTTTTCAGCCGCTGCTTCACCGCGCCCTCGCTGATTTCCAGCAGGTCCGCGATTTCCTTCATAAGCAAGCCATTCTTAACCATTCCAAGCGCTTCCAGCTCGGCCTTCGTCAGATTCGCGGGCGGAACGAGCGAATCATGAAGCGTCTTCAGGTTGTGTTCGAGCCCCGCGATCTCGTCCCGCGTAAATTCCCGGTCGCCTCGGGCGAAAGAGCCGAAACTGCGCTGTCCCATGGGGGTCACGTCGGCGCAGCAGACCGCCACGCCGTAGACCATCCCGAACTCCGCCGCCTGCCCGCGCACGTCGCGGGGATCGTCCAGGTCGATCTCGCTCCACCGCACCGCGCCGGTGCAGGAGTAGAGCCAGCGCATCACCGGGTCGGCCAGAACCAGACCGCGGCTGGAATAGCGTTCGACCCAGGCCGGCGGCAGGGCGTTCTGTTCGAAGATGGGAAAGGCAAAGCCGATGCGAAGGGCCAGGAAGTGCCCTGCCGGGGACAACGCCTTGAAGACGTCGGTGTCGAGATCCGGCCCCATGTTCATGCCCATATTTCTTGTGCCCTTATGTACTACAGCGAATTATGCTAAAACTGGTAATGTCCCACCTCGTCTGGACCTTACGACATTCCGGGTTTACTGCGCAACTTTATAGAGAGTTAACGAGACCGCCGTGGACAAAAGAGCGAGCATAGCCGAACTGCTGTCGGACCTGGACGACATGAGCCCGGGCGGCTTCGCCCTTGCGCTGCACATCCAGTACAACGCGCCGGCCTTCCTGTTTCAGACTTTCCCCGAAAAGTGGGTAAACGTCTATGCCCGCAACGGAATGGTGATCAGGGACCCTGCGATTCACTGGGCTTTCGCCAATTCCGGCTTTGTCCGCTGGCGCGAACTGGCGCAGGACGACGCCACCGGCGTTATGGAACAGGCGCGGCTTTACGGGCTGACCTACGGCTTCACCGTCTCGATCCACAACGACCGCTCGCGCACCATTGCCGGATTCGCGCGGGGGGACCGGGACTACCTGGATGCCGAGATCCAGGACATCCGCAAGGCGCTCGAGGCGCTGGATGTGCTGACCGCCGGGATCAAGGTGTTGTCGAAAAACGACACGCTGGCGTTGCAGAAAATGTCGGTCCGGATGACCCACTAGGGGCACCCGGAAACAATCGCCCGCCCCGGCGCCTACTGTTTCCACACGTCTCAGCCGCCGATTCGCCTTTTCCGGCGGGCCATGCCGCCCTATATGCGCGTCATGTTTGCAGACCTCCTCCGCCGGCTGACGCAGCCGGACCCGCAGCCCCTTCCCGACACCGACGCCCGCCTGGCGCTGGCCGCCCTGCTGGTGCGCGTGGCCCGCTCTGACGGCAGCTATGCCGCGCACGAGGCCTCGGTGATCGACCGGCTTCTGGCAGAACGTTACGGCCTGTCCCCCTTCGAGGCGCCGAAGCTGCGCGCCGAGGCCGAGGCGCTGGAGGCCGAGGCCCCCGACACCGTACGCTTCACCCGCGCCATCAAGGACGCGGTGCCCTACGAGGACCGCGAGGGAGTGCTGGAGGCGCTGTGGTCCGTGGTGCTGGCCGACGGCGTGCGCGACGAGGAGGAAACCGGGCTGCTGCGGCTGGTGGCGAACCTCCTTGGGGTGAACGACCGCGACAGCGCGCTGGTGCGCCGGCGGGTGGAAGCGCGCGGGGATCAGGCCGGCGAAGGCTGACCGACAGACCTTTACCCCAGCGTCATGCGTTGCAATCGCAACCGAAATGCGCCCTATTCCCCTAAACGAGGGGGAGAAACTTGACGGACACGCCGCCTGTCATCGAGATCAGGGACCTGCACAAGAGCTACGGCACCCTCGAGGTGCTGAAGGGGGTCAGCATGAGCGCCCCGCGCGGTCACGTGATTTCGCTGATCGGCTCTTCGGGCTCCGGCAAGTCGACCTTGCTGCGCTGCTGCAACCTGCTGGAGAACAGCCAGTCCGGCGAGATCCTCTTCGAGGGCGAGCCCATCGCCTGGCGCGGCAGGGGCCATGGCCGCCAGCCCGCCGACGCCCGGCAGGTCACCCGGATCCGCACCAACCTGTCCATGGTGTTCCAGCAGTTCAACCTGTGGTCCCACATGACCATCCTGCAGAACGTGATGGAAGCGCCGGTGACGGTGCTGGGCCGGCCCCGCGACGAGGTGGAGCCGAAGGCGCGCGAATATCTCGACAAGGTCGGCATCGGCGACAAGGCCGACGCCTGGCCGGCGCAGCTGTCCGGCGGCCAGCAGCAGCGCGCCGCCATCGCCCGCGCCCTGTGCATGGAGCCGCGCGCGCTGCTGTTCGACGAACCCACCAGCGCGCTCGACCCGGAGCTGGAGCAGGAGGTGGTGCGCGTCATCAAGGCGCTGGCCGAGGAGGGGCGCACCATGCTGCTGGTCACCCACGACATGCGGCTGGCGGCGGACGTGTCCGACCACGTCCTGTTCCTGCACCAGGGCCTGATCGAGGAAGAAGGCCCCCCCGGCGCGCTGTTCGGCCAGCCCAAGACCGCGCGCCTGCAACAATTCCTGTCGGCCACAACGGCCGCCTGAACCACGAAGAACAAAGCAAACTAGGGAGACGCAAGATGAAGACACTGCTGCTGACCGCCGCCGCCCTGGCCTTTTCGGCCGGCGCGCTCCATGCCGAGAGCCATACGGTCATCCGGCTTGGCACCGAGGGGGCCTACGAGCCCTGGAACTTCCTGAACGACGCCGGCGAGGTCGACGGGTTCGAGCGCGAGCTGGGAGACGAGCTGTGCAAGCGGGCCGAGCTGACCTGCGAATGGGTGACGAACGACTGGGATTCCATCATCCCCAATCTCGTCTCCGGCAACTACGACGCCATCATCGCCGGCATGTCGATCACCGACGAACGTGACGCGGTGATCGACTTCACCCAGAACTACACCCCGCCCGATCCCTCCGCCTACCTGGCGATGTCCGCGGACCTCGACGTGGAGGGCGCCGTGATCGCGGCGCAGACCAACACCATCCAGGCCGCCTTCGTGGCCGAGCAGGGCTGGACCCTCGTGGAATTCCCGACCCCGGACGAGACCGTCGCGGCGGTGCGCAACGGCGAGGCTGACGCGGTGCTGGCGGACAAGTCCTTCATCACCGCAGCGGCGGGCGAAAGCGCCGACCTGGTGCTGCTGGACCGCGAGGAGATGATCGGTGGCGGCGTCGGCATGGGCTTCCGCGAGAGCGATGCAGAGTTGCGCGGGAAGTTCGACGCGGCGATCCAGTCGATGAAGGATGACGGCTCGCTGAACGAGCTGATCGCGAAATGGGAAGTGGCCAGCCAGTTCTGAGGCTGCCTCCGAACCGCCTGCCGCCCCCTGCCGGGCGGCAGGCCCACGCCCGGGCCGCCCCAGGCCCCGGCCCAGCAGCGGAGCCCGCGGCTTGTTCGACTACTGCGCCGATCCCTCGACCCTGGACGGGCTCGCCTGGCTGTCCTGCTACCTGACCACCGGCAAGCACATGCTGTTCTACACCTCCTTCGGGGTGGTGCTGGTGCTGCTGTTCATCACCGCCCCGGTGGCGCTGGCCTTCGGCTTCGCGGGCGCGGTGGCGGCGCGGGCCCGGCTGGCGCCGCTGCGCTGGTTCGGCAAGACCTACATCGCCATGGTCCGCGGCGTGCCGGACATCGTCTACTTCATGTTCTTCGTGATCGCGCTGGACCAAGGGCTGGAATGGCTGCGCCATCAGGTCAAATGCCCCGACTGGGACGCGCCGGTGCGTCAGGGCAGCGACTTCATCGTCTGCGCCGCCGCAAAGCTGCCGCTGAACAATTCGCCGCAGGTCTGGCACGAGCTGTACAACTTCTCCATCGCGGTCTTCACCTTCGGCATCGTCTTCGGCGCCTTTGCGGCCAACGTGCTGTACGGCGCCATGCAGGCGGTGCCCCGCGCCCAGCTTGAAACCGCCGAGGCCTACGGCATGACCCGCCGCCAGACCTTCCGCCGGGTGCTTGTGCCGCAGATGTGGGTCTATGCCCTGCCCGGCCTGTCGAACCTCTGGATGATCCTGATCAAGGCCACGCCGCTGCTGTTCCTTCTGGGGGTCGAGGACATCGTCTACTGGGCGCGGGAACTGGGCGGCACCGCCAACCCCCGCTTCACGTCCTATCCGCACGGCGACTGGCGGCTGTGGTACTTCCTGGCGCTGCTGGTCTTCTACCTGGCCTTCACGAAGTTCTCCGAGGCGGTGCTGGGCCGGCTGACCCGCCGGCTGTCGCACGGGCAGGCGACGCTGGGCGGCGTTCTGCAGGGCAAGGCGGCATGAGCTGCTGGGCCACCATCTCCGACTACGCCTTCCGCTCGCTGGGCTACGGCGAGCGGCTGCTGCCAAGGTCGGACTTCACCCTGTGCCAGCAGTTCACGCTGATCGGTTCGGGCCTGTTCTGGAACCTCTACTTCGGGGCGCTGGCGCTGGCCTTCGGCTTCGTGCTGGCCATGGCGCTGGCGCTGGCACGCGCCGCCCCCTCGCCGCTGCTGCGCAAACCGGCGGAGTGGTTCGTCTTCGTCTTCCGCGGCTCGCCGCTGTTCATCCAGTTCTTTCTGGCCTATTTCCTGTTCCTCTCGCTGAAGCAGCAAAGCCCGGTCTTCGACCCGCTGACCTCCGCCGCGCTGGGCGCGCTGGTGGTGCTGCTGTTGAACACCGCCGCCTATTCCGCCGAGATCTTCCACGGCGCGCTGCTGTCGGTGCCGAGGGGGGACCTCGAGGCCGCCGACGCCTACGGCCTGCGCGGCTGGCACAGGTTCCGGCGCATCACCTTCCCCACCATGCTGCGGCTGGGCTGGCCGGCCTATACCAACGAGGCGATCTTCCTGTTCCACGCCACCACGCTGGTGTTCTTCTCGGGCTTCCCGGCGTGGCAGCAGAAGGGCGACGCGCTGTATTACGCCAACTATTTCGCGGACAAGACCTTCAACCCCTTCGTCCCCTACCCCATCGTCGCCTTCTACTTCGTGCTGCTGACGCTGGCGGTGATCGGGGGGTTCGCCTTGGTGAACGCGCGGCTGAACCGGCACCTGCCACAGGCCGCGCGGCGGCGGCTGCGGTGGAAGCCGGGCGCGTTCCGCTGAGGCGGGGCGCAACGCCAGCCTGCCCGTGGGCTGGCGCTGCTGACGTCTGACGTAGGCACTTTATCCTCGCCACACCCGCGCGCAGAATGAGCGTTGCCCTGCGGATGACACAGCGCCAGCCCGCCGGAACGGGCAGGCGCTCGCCCCCGCG
>JBLXFD010000041.1:0-24945 GCA_048262455.1 Rhodobacter sp. | reverse complement strand
GAATACGGCGCCACCTGCGGCTTCTTCCCGATCGACGCCGAGACCCTGCGCTACCTCGAGCAGACCGGCCGCGACAAGGACCGCATCGCCTTGGTCGAGGCCTACGCCCGCGAGAACGGCATGTGGCGCAGCGAGGGCTACGCGCCCGTCTACACCGACACGCTGCACCTCGACATGGGCACCATCGTGCCGGCCATCTCGGGCCCCAAGCGGCCGCAGGACTATATCTCGCTGGACCAGGCGGCCACCGCCTTCCGCCAGTATGTCAAGGGCCAGCGCGAAGGCAAGGACGTGTCCGAGCGCGCCGAGGTTCGCTGGGAAGGCGAAGGCGGCGCGCCCGAGCCGCGGGACATCCCCGGCGACGAGGGGCACCACCGCCGCGGCTGGTACAAGACCGACGACAACGCCTACCAGCTGCACGACGGGTCGATCGTGATCTCCTCGATCACCTCCTGCACCAATACCTCGAACCCCTACGTGATGATCGGCGCCGGCCTCGTCGCCCGCAAGGCGCGCGAGAAGGGGCTGACGCGCAAGCCCTGGGTCAAGACCTCGCTGGCGCCCGGCTCGCAGGTGGTGTCGCACTACCTCGAGGCCGCGAACCTGCAGGAGGACCTGGACGCCATCGGCTTCAACCTCGTCGGCTACGGCTGCACCACCTGCATCGGCAACTCCGGCCCGCTGGAACCGGCGATCTCGAAGTCGATCAACGAGCATGACCTGATCGGCGTCTCGGTGCTGTCCGGCAACCGCAACTTCGAGGGCCGCATCAGCCCCGACGTGCGCGCCAACTACCTCGCCTCGCCGCCGCTGGTGGTGGCCTACGCGCTGGTGGGCGACATGAACGTCGACATCGCGAAGGAGCCGCTGGGCCAGGACCAGGACGGCAACGACGTCTACCTCAAGGACATCTGGCCCTCGCAGAAGGAAATCGCCGATCTGGTCGAGCAGACCGTGACGCGCGAGGCCTTCCAGTCCAAGTACGCCGACGTCTTCAAGGGCGACGACAAGTGGCAGGCGGTCGAGACCACCGACAGCGAGACCTACGACTGGCCGACCCAGTCCACCTACGTCCAGAACCCGCCCTACTTCCAGGGGATGAGCAAGGACCCCGGCACCATCTCGGACATCGAGGGCGCCGGCGTGCTGGCGATCCTCGGCGACATGATCACCACCGACCACATCTCGCCCGCCGGTTCGTTCAAGGAGACCACCCCGGCCGGCAAGTACCTGGTGGAGCGGCAGGTGCCTGCGCGGGAGTTCAACTCCTACGGCAGCCGCCGCGGCAACCACGAGGTGATGATGCGCGGCACCTTCGCCAACATCCGCATCCGCAACGAGATGCTGGACGGGGTCGAGGGCGGCTACACCCTCGGGCCGGACGGGCAGCAGACCTCGATCTACGAGGCGGCGATGGCCTACCAGGAACAGGGCCGCCCGCTGGTGATCTTCGCCGGCGAGCAATACGGCGCCGGCTCGTCCCGCGACTGGGCGGCCAAGGGCACCGCGCTGCTGGGCGTCAAGGCGGTGATCGCGGAAAGCTTCGAGCGCATCCACCGCTCGAACCTGGTGGGCATGGGGGTCATCCCCTTCGAGTTCACCGGCGGCGACACCCGCAGCTCCCTGGGCCTCAAGGGAGACGAGACCGTGGCGATCCGCGGCCTCGAGGGTGACCTGAAGCCGGGCGCGCTGGTGCCCTGCGTCATCACCTACGCCGACGGCACCGAGCGCGAGATCGAGATCAAGTGCCGGATCGATACCGGGGTCGAGAAGGAATACGTCGAGCACGGCGGCGTGCTGCACTACGTGCTGCGCAACCTGGCCAAGGCCGGCTGACCGATTCCGCGCCCCGGCGCACCAATCCCGCGGCGTCCGCCCCATTGTGCGGGCGCCGCGACCCTCCGGGCCCGCCGCTTTGATGCCGCATTTGCCCCGCCCGCGCCCCATTTCCGCACCGTTTCCGCCTGAAACGCCCAGTTTTCGGCAATTTTCGGCCCATGAACCGCAGGGGATCGAAACCGGCGAAACGTTTTGTTTCCTCGCCGTGTATATGGATCGTGTCTAGATTACGGCCTCGATGAAGGGGGCACCCATGACCGACCGACTGAACCTGAACGTGAACCTGCGCCGCACCGGCGTGACATGGCCGGTGGCCGAGATCGGCTTTTTCGCGGTGATGATCCTGATCGCCGGCGTGGCCGGCTGAGGGCTGGCTTGTCACCCACCCGGCAGGGCGGGGTTCACCCCGCCATGGCGCTACGAGAGCCTGCCCGTGGAGTGGCGCTGCCCAATCCTGACGAGTGCACTTTATCCCAGCCAAATCCGCGCACCGATCGAGCGTGTCCCTGCGGATAACAAAGCGCCAGCCCGCCGCAACGGGCAAGCGCTCGCCCCGCGCATCCGTCCGGGGCGCATCCATCGCTCCGTCCGACTACTGTCGTAGGGCGGGGTTCACCCCGCCAAAGCGCAACACCAGCCTGCCCGTGGGCTGGCGCATCCAACCACAGGCATGGGCGCTTTATCCCAGCCAAGACTGCGCTCAGAATGAACGATGCACGAGGATGACACAGCGCCAGCCCGCCGGGACGGGCAGGCGCTCGCCCCGCGCCTACGGCTTGTCCGGGGCGCATCAGCGCTTCGCTCGAATGGAATGGTAGCGCGGGGTTTACCCCGCCGCGCATCAGCAAAAGCCGAAGCACTACCCCCCCGCCGCCTCGATCGCCGGCCGGATCTTCTCCGCGATCACCCGCTGCGTCAGCGGCCCGGCGAAGCGCAGCACGATCCGCCCCTCCCCGTCGATGACGAAGGTCTCCGGCACCCCGTAAAGCCCCCAGTCCAGCGCCGTGCGCCCGCTCTCGTCGGCGCCGAGGCTCTCGTAGGGGTTCCCCAGCTCGGCCAGGAAATCCAGCGCCTTGGCAGGATCGTCCTTGTAGTTGATCCCGTGGATCGGCACCCCCTCGGCGGCCAGCGCCTCGAGGTTGGGGTGCTCCACCCGGCAGGGCGCGCACCAGCTGGCCCAGTAGTTCACCAGCTTCACCCCGGGCGCCCGCAGCGCCGCATCCTCCAGCAGCGGCATCTGCCCCAGCGGCGTCAGCGCCAGCCCCGGCGCCTCGGACCCGGCCAGCGCCGAGGGCAGCGCGTCGGGATCGTCCCGGTTCATGCCGATGTAGAAGGTGGTCGCCAGCGCCGCGAACAGCAGCGGCGGGGCCAGGACAAGAAGCCTAGGCATCGCGCCGCGCCTCCGCCGCCTGCAGCCGCCGCTTCATCCGCCGCGCCTGCGCCAGGCTCAGCACGATGATCCCCGCCAGCAGCCCCAGCCCGATCCCGTAGGAAGCCAGCACCGTGAAGGCGTATTTCCCCAGCTCCGGCATCATGCCATCCGCTCCCGCAGTTCCAGCGAGATCAGCCGCCGCCGGCGGATCTCGGTCTGCGTGCGCAGCAGCACCAGCGCCACGAACAGCAGGATGAACCCGGCGATGCAGACCAGCGCGGGGTACCAGAAGACATCGGCCACGTTCTCCTCGGCGTCCAGCGACAGCGAGGCGCCCTGGTGCAGCCCCTGGTTCCAGAAGTTCACCGCATAACGCGACAGCACCGCGAAGACCGAGCCCACGAGGCACAGCACCGAGGTCAGGTCGGCGGCGGTGTCCGGGTTGTCGATCGCGGCCCACAGGGCCATGTACCCGAGGTAGAAGAGAAACAGTATCAGGAAGGACGTCAGCCGCGGGTCCCAGGCCCACCAGGTGCCCCACATCGGCTGGCCCCACAGCGCGCCGGTTGCCAGCGCGATCAGCGTGAAGGTCACCCCCACCGGCGCCGCCGCCCGCGCCGCCAGCGCCGAGACGTGGTGCCGCCGCACCAGCCAGATCAGCGAGGCCACCAGCATCATCGCCCAGGCGTTGATCGCCATCATGGCGGCGGGCACGTGCAGGTAGAAGATCTTGACGGTCGCCCCCTGCCGGTAATCCTCGGGGGTGAAGAAGAACCCCCAGGCCAGGCCCCAGACAAGCAACAGCGCCGCCAGCCCGGAAATCCAGGGCAACACCCGGGACGAGCTGGCGAGAAACTTCTGCGGGTTGGCGTATTCCCAAAGCGACATGAGGCAGGATTAGCCGCCGCGGCGCCCTGCAACAAGCCCGCTTCGCCCCGCCGGCCCGCCCCACGCGGTCACATCCCGGTCAGCCGCGTTACAGCCCCGGACAAAGCGCCTTCAAACCGCCCCCCGCGCCTCCAGCCGCGGCAGCACCAGCACGCTCAGCAACCCCGCCGCCCAGGCGCAGCCGGCGATCACCGCCAGCATCGGCCCGGCGGTGCCGTCGAAGAACAGCCCCGACACCGCGATCATCGCGCCCCCCGCCACCATCTGCAGCGTCCCCCCCAGCGACGAGGCCAGCCCGGCGATGTCGCCATGGGCGTCCAACGCCATCACCATGGTGGTGGGAATCACCAGCCCCAGCCCGGCGTTGCCCAGGATCAGCCCCACCACGATCAGCGGCAGGCTGCCCTGCCCCAGCGCCACCGCGGCCCAGGTGGCGGTGGTGAACAGCACGAACCCCGCCACCCCCAGGCCGATCACCCGCCGCAGCCCCAGCCGCGCCGCCAGCGGCCCCGCCAGCTGCGAGAAGCTGAAGAACCCGATCGCGTTCAGCGCGAAGGCCAGCGAGAACCCGGTGGGGCTCAACCCGAACTGCTCGACATAGACGAAGGAGGCGCTGGCGAGGAAGGCGAAGAAACTCGCCATGCCGAAGCCGCCGATGAAGGTCAGCCCCATGAAGGCCGGGTCCCCCAGCAGCCGCCGGCTGCCTTCCAGCAGGCTGCGCGCCCGCACCGGCACCCGCCGCTCCGCCGGCAGCGTCTCGGGCAGCGCCCAGGCGGTCAGCGCCAGGCTCACCAGCGCCGCCAGCCCCAGCACCCCGAAGATCGCCCGCCAGCCCCCCAGCAGCATCACCAGCGATCCCGCCAGCGGCGCCAGCATCGGCGAGACCGAGATCACCAGCATCACCATGGCCATCAGCCGCGTCGCCTCGGCACCGGTGTGCCGGTCGCGGATGATCGCCCGCGGGATCACCATCACCGCCGAGATCCCCAGCCCCTGCAGGAACCGGAACCCCACCAGCGCCGGCAGCGAGGGCGCCAGCGCGCAGCCCGCCGTGGCCAGGATGAACACCGCCAGCCCGGCGTAAAGCGGCGGCTTGCGCCCGGCCTGGTCCGCCCAGGGTCCATAGACCAGCTGCGCCAGACCGAAGGCCACGAAATAGGCGGTCAGCGTCATCTGCGTCGCCCCGGCACTGACCCCCAGGTCGGCAGCAATGCGCGGCATCGCCGGCAGGTACATGTCGATGGCGAAGGGGCCCACCGCGGACAGCAGGCCAAGAACGAGGGCAAGACGGAACATCGCGGGGGCACTCCTGGAACGCCGCCAGCCCTACGCCCGCCGCGCCCCCCAGGCAAGCGCGGCGCGGAGCAGGCAGCCATGCACCCACCGCATGCACCACCTGCCCCATTCTTCTTGTCGAAAAATACCGCAGTGGGCGCGGGGGACAGCGTCCCCCCAAACCAATAATCTTGCGCCGCAGGCGCGCAATATGGCGGCCGTCAGGCCGCCTCTTCCTCCTCCGCCGCCTGCCGCTGCCACAGCGCGGCATAGCGCCCGCCGCGGGCCAGCAGGTCGGCGTGGCGGCCTTCCTCGGCCACCAGCCCGTTCTCCAGCACCACGATCCGGTCGGCGTCGGCGATGGTGGACAGCCGGTGCGCGATGGTCAGCACCGTGCGGCCGCGCCCCATGGCCTTCAGCTGGTCCTGGATCTCCGCCTCGGTCTCGGTATCCAGCGCCGAGGTCGCCTCGTCCAGCACCAGGATCGGCGGGTCCTTCAGCAGTGTCCGAGCGATCCCCACCCGCTGCTTCTCGCCGCCCGACAGCTTCAGCCCGCGCTCGCCCACCTGGGTCTCGTAGCCCTCGGGCAGCGAGACGATGAAATCGTGGATCTTCGCCGCCTTCGCCGCCGCCTCCACCTCGGAGCGGCTGGCGGCGGGCCTGCCGTAGGCGATGTTGTAATAGACCGTGTCGTTGAACAGCACCGTGTCCTGCGGCACCACCCCGATCGCCGAATGCACCGAGACCTGGGTGACGTCGCGCAGGTCCTGCCCGTCGATGCGGATCGCCCCGCCGGTCACGTCGTAGAACCGGAACAGCAGCCGGCCGATGGTGGACTTGCCCGACCCCGAGGGCCCGACGATCGCCACGCTCTGCCCCGCCGGCACGCTCAGCGACACCCCCTTCAGCACCGGCCGCGCGGCGTCGTAGCCGAAGTGCACGTCCTCCAGCTCCACCTTGCCGCCCGAGACCTGCAGCGGCCGCGCGTCCGGGGCGTCGGCCACCTCGGCGGGCTGTTCCAGCAGGTCGAACATCTCGCCCATGTCCACCAGCGCCTGGCGGATCTCGCGGTAGACGGTGCCGAGGAAGTTCAGCGGCATGGTGATCTGGATCATGTAGGCGTTGACCATGACGAAATCGCCCACCGTCAGCGTCCCCGCCTGCACCCCGTAGGCGGCCATCACCATGACCCCCACCAGCCCGGCGGTGATCAGCACCGACTGGCCGAAGTTCAGGAAGGCCAGCGAGTTGGCGGTCTTCACCGCGGCGCTCTCGTAGCCCGCCATCGCGGCGTCGTAGCGCCCGGCCTCGCGGTCCTCGGCGCCGAAGTACTTCACCGTCTCGAAGTTCAGCAGGCTGTCGATCGCCTTCTGGTTGGCGTCGGTATCCTGCTCGTTCATCTGGCGGCGGATCTTCACGCGGTATTCCGTCACCGCGAAGGTGAACCAGATGTAGAGGCCGATGGTGACCATCACCACCACGAGATACCAGATGTCGAAGACCACGGCGAGCACGACGCCGATCATCAGCAGCTCCAGCACCAGCGGCCCGATCGAGAACAGCAGGAACCGCAGCAGGAACTCCACCCCCTTCACGCCGCGCTCGATGATCCGGCTGAGGCCGCCGGTCTTGCGGGTGATGTGGTAGCGCAGCGACAGCGCGTGGATGTGCCGGAAGGTCCGCAGCGCTAGCCGGCGCAGGGCGCGCTGGCCGACGCGGGCGAAGATCACGTCGCGCAATTGCTGGAAACCGACGTTCAGCAGCCGCGCGCCGCCGTAGGCAATGGTCAGCCCCACCGCCCCCACGGCCAGCAGCCAGGCGGTTCCCCCGGTCTCGCCCGACAGGCTGTCGACGGCGGCCTTGTAGAAGAAGGGCGTGGCCACGGCGATCAGCTTGGCCACCACCAGCATCACCATGGCCAGCACCACGCGCTGCTTCACCCATGTCTCGCCGCGCGGCCAGAGATAGGGGGCGACCTTGCGGATCACGTCCCAGCCGCTGGCGCGGCTGGTCATGTTCCAGTCGGTGGTGGTCGCTGCTCTGCGGGCCATGGCGTCTCTCCGGGCAAGGGGGCACAGATAGGCCCTGCGCCGGGGGATTGCCACCCCGGCCGCAGGGCCTTCCCCGTGCCCGGGGCGTCAGTCCTTGGGGATCTCGAAGACCTGCCCGGGGTAGATCCAGTGCGGGTTGCGAATCCGCTCGCGGTTGGCCTCGAACACCCGCACGTAAAGCAGCCCGTCGCCGTAGCGCTTGTCGGCGATGCCCCATAGCGTGTTGCCCGGCTGCACGGTCAGCAGCTCCGGCCCGGTCCGCGCCGCGCCGCCCTCGGCGGTGCCGCGGGCGCTTTCCAGCTCCGCCAGCAGCTCCGGCTCCTCGCGCTTGAAGGGCGTCTCGACCCGCGAGGTCACCTTGCCCTCGGCGTCCAGCTCGTCCACCCGCAGGGTATAGACCCCGGTGTCCACGTCCGGCAGCGGCGTGCGCCACTGGCCGTCGACGCCGATCTCGGTGGTCACGATGGGACGGTTGTTCAGGTAGGCGCGCACGTAGCCCCCCTGCAACCCGCGCCCGCCCAGCGCCACCTCGCCCCGCTGGTCGTAGGAGATGGTGTCGATGATCACGGACTGCACCGGCGCCGGCCGTGCGCCGCCCGACTGCAGCACGCGGATGCCGCTGTCGTCCGCCAGCATGACCGTCGGCGCGGCGGGTTTCGGCGGGGTCGCGGGGGAGTCCTGCACCCGGTCCGCCAGCCCCGGCCCGGCGCCCGTCGCCTCGTCGGAGGCCATGTTCGGAGCGGCGGGTCCGTCGATGCTGGCCACCACCTGCGGCGCGTCCGGGCTGGCGGCCTCCGGGGCGGCGGGGCCGTCCGGGGCATAGCTGCCCTCCGGCCCCTGCCCGGCCAGCCGCTCGGGCGTCAGACCCTCTGCGCCGGAACCGGCGGCATCGGCACCCGTGGCACGATCGCCCTGGGTGTCGGCACGCGCCACAGCCTCACCGGAGGGCGCGCCAGAGACGCCCTCACCCGGCGTCTCCGCCCCGGTTAGACGCTCGCCAGCCGGAGCCTCGCCTTGCGTATCCGCACCCGCGACCGCTTCACCGGAAGGCGTGTCGGCAGCATCTTGGCCCGGCTCATCCGCCCCGGCCACGCGCTCATCAGCCGGTGCCTCGCGCTGCGCATCCGCACCCGCCACGACATCGCCGGAGGGCGCATCAGCCACCCCCTCGCCCGGCGCATCCGCACCGGCCACGTGCTCGCCCGTCAGCGGCCCGTCCGCCCCCGGCGTTCCAGCCCCGGCGGGGCCTTCCATGGTCGACAGCCGGTCACCGCCGCGCGGCGGCAGCGGCGGGGGGGCGCCTGCGGTGATGCGGCCCGGGCCGGGATCGCCCGGCGCGCTGACAGAGGGAACCTCGCCCCGCCCGGGCAGCTCCGCCTCGCCCGCCGGCGCCGCCAGTTCCAGCGCGCCGGGAGCCGCGCCGGCCGGGCGGTCGGGGTCCGTGTTCGCCGTGTCGGGCAGCCCCGGCGCGGCGGTGTCCAGCGGCGGCATCCCGTTCGGGCGCGGCGCGGCGGGGTCCAGCAGCGCGGTCTCCAGCGGCAGCCCCGGCGCCGGCTCTCCCTGCGGCAGGGCGCCGGGACCGGACAGGGCCGGCGCATCCGGCCCCCGCGGCGCATCCAGCGCGGCATCGGGGGACGGCCCGGCGGCGAGGGCCGTCTCGCCGGGGGTGTCGGCATCGCCTTGGGCGTCTGCCCCCGCGGTGGCCACGTCCGTTGCGGGTGCCTCGCCGGTGGCGGAGTTACCCGCCACATCGGGCGCCGCATTGCGGGTGGCTTCGGGACCGCTGGCGGGCGTATCGCCGGCCGTGTCGTTCAAGGCCAATTCGGTGCCTGCAGCCTCGCCCGCAGGCCCTTCCGCAACATCGGTCCCGGCCGCGTCAGGCACAGTCCCGTCAAGGGCCTCCGCCCCTGCCGTCTCGCCCCCCGGCGCGTCGGGCACGGGGATTTCCGCCGAGGCCACCCGCTCGTCCGCCGGTTGCAGCAGCACGGTGCCGGTGGAGGCGATCACCTTGTCCGGTTCCACGGCCATGGACAGCGTCACCGAGCGCGGCTTGTCCGAGGCGGGGATCGAGAACATCGCGACGAAGCCGCCACTGGCGTCGGCGGTGACGGAGTGCGCCGCCTCGCCGTCCAGCAGCACCTGCACCTCGGCGCCGGGGGCGGCCTTGCCCGCGATCAGCGCGTTGCCCTCGGCATCCACCCGCACCACGTCGAAGCTGGGGGGAATGGCGTCCTGCTGCTCCGGTTCGGCCTCTGCGGCGTCCTCGCCCGCGCCATCGACGGCACCCTCGGCGTCAGCCCCGCTCTCGCGCGCCACGCCCGTCTCCGGCGCATCGCCCGCAGGCGCATCCGCCGTCTCCGGCGCCCCGTCAGAGGTCACCAGCCCGTCCTGCACCACCCCGGGCGGCAGCCCCGGTTCGGGCGCGGGGCGTGACACCTGGTAGCCGCCGTACCCCAGCCCGAGAAGGGCCAGCAACAGCGCCACGGCGCCGCTGGTGGGACCGCCTCCGAACCAGGATCCGATCTTGGACAACATCTTTTCTTCCCCCAGGCCGCCGGCCAGTCCATCCGGCGGTTGAGGGAGTCTATCAACCCGGCTATCCATGGTCAAAACGCATTGCCGCGAGGGCTAGATATGGTGTCAACTCCCGCTTCCGTCTGTGTCTTTTGCGGCTCACGCGACGGCGGCTCGCCCGCCTACGCCGCCGCCGCGCGGCAGTTGGGCACGGCCATGGCCGCCGAGGGCTGGCGGCTGGTCTACGGCGCCGGCGACGTGGGGCTGATGGGCGCGGTGGCGCAGGCGGCGCAGGAGGGCGGCGGCGCCACCTTCGGGGTGATCCCGGTGCACCTCATGGCCCGCGAGGCGGCGCGGCGCGACCTGGGCCGGCTGGTGATCACCGAGAACATGCACGAGCGCAAGAAGGTCATGTTCATGAACTCCGACGCGATCGTGGTCCTGCCGGGCGGCGCGGGATCGCTGGACGAGTTCTTCGAGGTGGTCACCTGGCGCCAGCTCGGGCTGCACGCCAAGCCGATTTACCTTCTGAACACCGAAGGTTACTGGGACCCGTTGATCCAGTTGTTCGACCACGTGGTCACCCACGGCTTCGCCGAGCCGCAGATGCGCGGCTACTTCACCTCGCTGGCCACGGTGGACGAGCTGCTGGAGGCCCTGCGCGCCGACCTTTCCACCGCCAGCGCCCGCAGCGAGTAGATCGCCAGCCCACACCAGATCAGCGGGAAGGCGATGGCGTGCCAGCGGGTCAGCGGCTCTGCGAAGACCAGCACCGCCAGCGAGAACTGGATGGTGGGGTTCAGGTACTGCACCAGCCCCACCGTCGACATGGTCACCCGCCGCGCCCCGTAGGAGAACAGGATCAGCGGCGAGGCGGTCAGCGGGCCCGAGAGCATCAGCAGCAGGCTGTCGGAGAGGCTGTGGCCGAATGTTGCCAGATTGCGGCCAGTCAGCCCCGTCCAGCCCAGATTGTGCACGCCCCAGATCCATATGACCGCCAGCGGCGTCAGCAGCAGCACCTCGCTGGTGACGGAGATCACGGGGCCGGCGGGCACGGATTTCTTCAGAAGGCCGTAGAAGCCGAAGGTCACCGCCAGGGTCAGCGAGACCCATGGCGCGGCGCCGAGGCCGATGGTCAGCACCAGCACGCCGGTGGCGGCCAGCCCGACCGCCAGCAGTTTCGCGCCGCCCCAGCCCTCGCCGTAGAAGACCACCCCCAGCAGCACCGAGACCAGCGGGAAGATGTAGTAGCCAAGCGAGGCATCCAGCGCCTGGTCGGTCTGCACCGACCAGATGAACAGCCCCCAGTTGCAGGAGATGAAGAGCGCGGCCAGCGCCACGGGCAGCAATTGCCGGGGCCGGCCCAGCAGCGCGGCGACCTCGCCCCAGCGGCGGCGCGCGAGGATGATCAGGCCGAAGAACACCAGCGACCAGAGGGTGCGGTGGGCCAGCACCTCCAGCGGCGGCACGTGCGACAGTTGCTTGTAGTAAAGCGGCGAGATCCCCCAGATCACGCAGGCGCCGATCACCCCTGCCACGCCCTTGCCCGCCTCGGTCATCGCCCACCTTCCGTTTCGCGGCCAAGGGGCCGCCGGAGGCGGGCGATGTCAATGTTCATTCGCCGTCATCCTGGGGCTCAGGCGAACTCGTCGTGGATCAGCGTCTCGACTTTGTCGAGCGGATGATTGGTCAGCGTCTTCGGGATCTCGCCCACCACGCGGCTTTCGACCTCCTTGTGCATCTTGTGGCGCAACTCGCCCAGCACCTGCGGCGAGGCGGTCAGCACGATCCGCTCGAAATCGCCCCGGTGGGCGCAGCGGTAGAGGATGTCGGCAAGATCATCGGCGAAGCGTTCCTTGGCCAACTGGTGCCAGTCGGTGTCGGCCATGGCAGAGCGCTGCTGCACCCCGTTGTCCTGCATCCGGCCGGGCCGGTTCGCCGCCTGCTCGCGGTTCGGCGGGTTCTCCTGCTGCTCCTGGCGGACCACGTTGAGGTTGAGGTTCTGCTCGTCCCCGTCGTTGCGCAGGAACAGCGCCTTCTCTCCGTCGGCGATCAGCACCCAGGTGCCCTGTTTCATCGGTGACTTGCTCATTTCTGCTTTTGCCCCTCGAATTTGCGCTGAATTTGCGCGTCAGATTTCATTTTTTCGGTAATGCGGGTGGCGCCGGCAGGTCTCTCGGTCGCGCGTTTCTCCTCGTCGAGCGAGCCGACCTCGCGCGCCATGCGCCCGCCTTCGCGCCCTGCCTGGTCCACGGAACCGCGCGCGCCGAGGATCTCCTCGGTCTCGCGGTGCCCGTCGTGGGATCTCTTGCGTTCGGCCATGTCATGCCCTCCTTTTGCGGAATCAACGTCCGCGCGGGGGTGATGTTCCTTGCGGCGGTGGGGGTGAGCGGGATGGCGGCGTACCATGGGCAGGCGGCGGCTGGCGCGACGTGAGCCAGCCCGTGGGGTGGCGCTGCTAGCCGTGGGCATGGGCGCTTTATCCCAGGCAAGCCCGCGCTCCCAACAAGCCTTGCGCGAGGATGACACAGCGCCAGCCCGCCGGGATGGGCAGGCGCTCGCCCCGCGCCTCCGGCTTGTTCGGGGCGCATCAGCGCTTCATTCGCATGAGGTGTAGGGCGGGGTTCACCCCGCCATGGCGCAACATCAGCCTGCCCGTGGGATGGCGCCGCCTACTTCCGGCATGGGCACTTTATCCCAGCCGTTTCCGTGCGCAGAATGAGCCGTGCACGAGGATGAAACAGCGCCAGCCCGCCGGGACGGGCAGGCGCTCGCCCCGCGCCTTCGGCTTGTTCGGGGCGCATCAGCGCGTCGTTCGAACGGAACGGTAGGGCGGGGTTCACCCCGCCTCCCCCACCTCCCCCGCAAAGCAAAAGGCCGCCCCCGAAGGAGCGGCCCCAACCGTTCAGCCAATGCCGAACCTCACATGCGCGAGGCGACATTCTCCCAGTTCACCAGCTTGTCGAGGAAGTTGGTGATATAGGCCGGCCGCTTGTTGCGGAAGTCGATGTAGTAGGAATGCTCCCACACGTCACAGCCCAGCAGCGCGGTCTGGCCGAAGCACAGCGGGTTCACGCCGTTCTCGGTCTTGGTGACCTTCAGCCCGCCGTCGGTGTCCTTCACCAGCCAGGCCCAGCCGGAGCCGAACTGACCGGCACCGGCCGCGCCGAAGTCTTCCTTGAACTTGTCCACCGAGCCGAAGCTGTCGGTGATCGCCTTCTCCAGCTCCGAGGGCATCTTGGTGCCGCCGGGGGCCATCATTTCCCAGAACTGGTTGTGGTTCCAGTACTGCGAGGCGTTGTTGAAGATGCCGTTCTGCGCCACCGCCTTGGGATCGTAGGTGCCGCGGATGATCTCCTCGACCGGCTTGTTCTCCCACTCGGTGCCGGCGATGGCCTTGTTGCCATTGTCGACATAGGCCTTGTGGTGGATGTCGTGGTGATATTCCAGCGTCTCGCGCGACATGCCGGAATCGGCCAGCGCGTCGTGGGAATAGGGAAGATCGGGAAGTTGGAAAGCCATTGCGGGGGTCCCCCTTCGTAATTTCATGTACGCGCTACATGTGAACGCACAGGAAGTGAGGTCAAGCCTTGGCGTGGCCTTGGGCGGGTTTTCTTTGGGTTTGACAGGTGATCCAAAGATGCGCAGACTCATTCTGGCCCGCTTTTGCGTGGTAAACAGGAGACCCTCGGGTGCGTACCCTGGTAGTTGGTTTTTCGCATGTAGTTGCTCTCGAAAGCGCCCTCGGACGCCACCCAGACGCCTCGATCCGAGTAGTCAATCTGAGGCACTTGTCGCTTCAGCAGCTGCGTGAGGAGAACAGCGGCTGGCACGAGCCGGATTTTGTGGTCTTCTCTCCGGGTGGCAATCACCACAACGTCCTATCCCTCTTCGAACATGATGTGCCGTATACCTTGGGTGCCGCGGCCCCTGGAGATGAACGGCGATTGGTGCCACAGGCGGTGTTCCACGACGTGTTGCAGGCGGCACTGGAACCTTCAAAAATCCGGTTGAAGACTTGGGCAAGGCTCTTCGAAGGAATACCGCAGGCACTCCTGGCATCACCCGCTCCAGTTGTTCTCTCCGATACGCAATGGGATGCCCTGATCAAGCGGCGGGATCCGACTCTGCGCCGCGCTCCGGAGACGCTTCGGGTTCGTGTTTACCAAATGCAAGAAGCCGTCATGGTCGAAATGGCAAAGGAGTTTTGCCTTCGATACATCCCCAGTCCTCCTGAGACCATGACTGCGGATGGAATGCTCGACGCACTTTACGCACAGGGCGATCCTACGCATGCGAACGGCAATTACGGCCGCATCATCTTGCAGCAACTGCGCGCCCTGCAGCAGGAACTGGAAACCCCTCCTTGAGCGAACGCACGCATCCCTATGTCAATCTTCCGACGCGGCAATTCTGGAAGCACGCAAGCGCAGGCGCGGACGGGCTCTCTTACGATCCGCTGGCGAGCCCTGCATTCGCGCTCTCTCCCGAGGACCGCATCGTCACCGCCGGCAGCTGTTTTGCGCAGCACGTGGCGCGGCATCTTACGCGGAACGGTTACAACCACTTGATAACGGAACCGGCGCACCCCCTCGCCTCTGCTGAAATAGCCCTGCGCCACAACTATGGTGTCTTCGCCGCGCGCTACGGCAACATCTACACCGCGCGCCAGCTTCTGCAGCTGCTGCAACGCGCTTACGGCATCTTCACACCGGCAGAGAATGCCTGGAACGCGCGGGATGCGACCGCATTAATTGATCCCTTCCGCCCGGCCGTCCAACCTGGTGGATACGTCGATCTGGCAGAGCTGGAGCAGGACCGCGCCCAGCACTTCGAAGCCGTGCGCGCGGCTGTGGAGGGACTTGATGTCTTCGTCTTCACCCTGGGTCTAACCGAAGCTTGGGTCGACCGCCGCGACGGCGCTGTATTCCCGCTGGCGCCGGGCGTGGCCGGGGGCAGCTATGATCCAGAGCGGCATGCCTCGGTGAATTTCGGGGTGGAGGAGACGGCAGCGGATCTGGCGGCCTCGCTGGCTTTCATCCGCGAGAGGAACCCGGGGGTGCGGGCGGTCATAACGGTCTCGCCTGTGCCTCTGAACGCCACCTTCGAGGACCGCGATGTCTGGGTCTCGACCACCCTGTCCAAGGCGGTGCTTCGGCTTGCCGCCGAGGCCGTCGTGGCGGCCGACCCTTTGTCGCTGTATTTCCCCTCCTACGAAATCATCACCCACCCGGCCGTGCGCGGCCGCTATTTCGCCGAGGATGCGCGGCAGGTTCTGCCTGAGGGGGTCGCCCACGTGATGTCGGTGTTCGAGCGTCACCTTCTGCCGCAGCGCCCGGTTGGACCCGACCCCGCGCCCCTGCCCCCCCGTATCAACGTGGAACAACGGGCGCACGATCTTCTCGAGACCTGCTGCGACGAGGAGATGATCGAACGTGCCGAAGATGGTGAATAACCGTCAGGAATCTCCCTCCCGCCGCCACGGCGCGTTGGCAGAGGCGACGGCCCCCGCCAGCAGGGTCTGCGCGTAGTCGCCCACCGAGCGGAAGCAGAGGATCATCGCCCGGTCCGCTGCGGTCAGCCAGATGGCGGCGGGGACCTGGGACAGGCGGGTGCGGCGGACCGTGCCCTCGTCGAAGCGGGCGGGGCGGAGGTCGGCGGGGGTGAGGCGGGAGAGCGCGGCGCGCAGGTCCTCGCCGTGCAGCACGAAGACCGCGCGGGCGTCAGAGACGTCGGCGGCGAGGAAGTGGGTGCCTTCCAGCGCCGTCTCGAGGCCCGCCAGCGCCGCCGGCACGCGGTCGTGGGGCAGCCACAGCAGCAGCTCGTCCGGCGACATCCACAACGCCGCGCCCTCGCCGCCGGTCTCGGCGCGCAGCGGCTGCGGCACGTCCGTGCCTACCGCCTCGCGCACCGCGCCCGCGACCGCATCAGAGGCAAGATCCCCGCGCAGGGTGACCATTCCCTGCGGGCCCGCCTGTTCCAGCCTCAGCGGCGCCTCCAGCGCGTGGACCTCAGACATTCTGCTTCTCCCCTTCCGGATCGTAGAACACCGGGCTGACGATGCGCGCGGCCAGGGTGCCGCCGTCGGTGCGCCCGAACTCCAGCACCTCGCCCATGCGGCCCGGGCCGTGCCGCACGAGGCCCATGGCGATGCCCCGCTCCAGCGTCGGGGACCAGTAGGTGGAGGTGACGCGCCCTTGGGTGTTGCGCTGGCCGTTGGCGTTCTGCCCGGCGTCCAAAGCATAGGCGCCCTCGGGCAGGACAGAGCCGTCCTGCGTCTCCAGTCCCACCAGCTGCCAGCGCTCCGGGTCCGCCATGTGGGTCCGCGCCTGGGCGCGCTTGCCGATGTAGTCGTCCTTCTTCTTCGAGATCGCCCAGTCCAGCCCGAGATCCTGCGGGATCACGGTGCCGTCGGTCTCGTCCCCGATCATGATGAAGCCCTTCTCGGCCCGCAGCACGTGCAGCGCCTCGGTGCCGTAGGGCATCGCCCCCACCGCGCGCCCGGCCTCGCCCAGCGCATCCCAGAGCGCCCGTCCCTGCCCCGCCGGCACCGCGATCTCGTAGGACAATTCGCCCGAAAAGCTGATGCGGAAGATCCGCACGGGAAGGCCCGCCAGCCGCCCCTCGCGCCAGTCCATGAAGCGGAAGGCCTCGGCGGACAGGTCAATGTCTCCCTCCAGCAGCTCCAGCAGCTCGCGCGCCTTGGGGCCGACCACGGCGACCTGGGCGTATTGCTCCGTCAGGTTGGCGGTGAAGACCTTCCAGTCCCACCATTCCGTCTGCAGCCATTCCTCCATGTGCGCGTGGATCCGGTCGGCGCCGCCGGTGGTGGTGTGGCACAGCCAGCTGTCCTCGGTCAGTCGCGCCACAACGCCGTCGTCGACGAGAAAGCCGTTCTCGTTGCACATCAGCCCGTAGCGGCAGCGGCCCGGTTTCAGCGTCGACATCATGTTGGTGTACATCATGTCGAGGAACCGCCCCGCGTCGGGACCGCGCACGAGGATCTTGCCGAGGGTCGAGGCATCCAGAAGCCCAGCGTTCCGGCGCGCGTTGCGGACCTCTCGGCGCACCGCGTCGGCCGGGCTTTCGCCGCCGCGCTGGTAGCAGTAGGGGCGGCGCCAATGGCCGACGGGTTCCCAGTGGGCGCCGTTGGCGGTGTGCCAGTCGTGCATCGGCGTGCGCCGCAGCGGCTGGAACAGCGGGCCGCGCGCCTCGCCGGCGATGGCGCCGAGGGTCAGGGGCGTCCAGGGCGGGCGGAAGGTGGTGGTGCCGGTCTCGGGGATGCCCTGGTGGAGGGCCTGGGACAGCACGGCGAGGCCGTTGATGTTACTCAGCTTTCCCTGGTCTGTGGCCATGCCCAGCGTGGTGTAGCGCTTGGTGTGCTCGACGCTTTCGAAGCCCTCGCGCGCGGCCAGTTCCACGTCGGTGACCTTCACGTCGTTCTGGAAATCCAGCCACATCTTGGCGCGCAGCTCCGGCGCGGCCTTGGCGGGCATGACCCAGACCGGCAGCACCGGCGTCTCCTGTTCCGGCGCGGCGTCGGGGGTACGGGGGCTGCCCTCGCCCCCCGCCGCGGCGTGACCGGCAAGGGCGGCGTCGCGCAGGACGTCCGGGGTGAAGATCTCGCCGCTGGCCATGCCGGCGGTGCGGACGAAGCCGGTGCCGTCGGCGCCCAGCGGCGGGCGGTCCGGGTCGGGGCGGAAGTGGGCCGCCGCCGCGTCCCACAGCAGCTTGCCGCCGCAGTGGGACCAGAGGTTCACCACCGGCGACCAGCCACCCGACATGGCCACCGCGTCGCAGGGGATCTCCCGCAGCACCCGGCCGGTGCCGTCTTGGGTGCAGACCGCCACGCCGCGCACCCGCGCCCGGCCCAGCACCTTCGCCACGCCGCGCCCTGTCTCGACGGGGATGCCGCGCGCCCGCGCCGCCTCGACCAGCGGGCCGCGGGCGTCGGGGCGGGCGTCCAGCACCGCGGGCACCACCAGCCCGGCCTCCACCAGCGCCAGCGCGGTGCGGTAGGCGTCGTCGTTGTTGGTGACCAGCACCGTGCGCCGCCCCGGCGCCACGGCCCAGTTGACCAGGTAGTCGCGCATCGCCCCGGCCAGCATCACCCCCGGCAGGTCGTTGCCGGCGAAGGCCAGCGGCCGCTCGATGGCGCCGGTGGCGGTGACGATGCGGCGGGCGCGGATCTTCCACAGCCGCTGGCGCGGCGTGCCGGGGCGCGGGTCGTGGTCGGTCAGCCGCTCGCAGGCCAGCGCGTAGCCGTGGTCGTAGACGCCGCTGCCCGCGCAGCGGGTCAGCAGGCGGACGTTGTCCATCTCCTCCAGCGCCGCGACGGTGCCGCGGACCCAGTCGGCGGCGGGCCTGCCCTCAATCACCGCGCCGTCCACCGGGGCACGGCCGCCCCAGTGGGCCGATTGTTCCATCAACAGCACCTCGGCCCCCGCCTCGGCCGCCGCCCGTGCCGCCGCCAGCCCGGCGATGCCGCCGCCCACCACCAGCACGTCCACGTGGGCGTGGAAATGTTCGTAGACATCCGCGTCCGGTTCCGAGGGCGCCCGGCCAAGCCCGGCAGAGCGGCGGATCAGCGGCTCGAACAGGTGCTTCCAGGCGGCGCGGGGCTGCAGGAAGGTCTTGTAGTAGAAGCCCGCGGGCAGCAGCCGCGCGGCGTAGTTGGCGGCGACGCCCACGTCCACCTCGAGGCTGGGCCAGTGGTTCTGGCTTTCCGCCCGCAGACCGTCGAACAGCTCCGTCACCGTGGCGCGCTGGTTCGGCTCGTAGCGGCCCCCCTGCCCCAGCCCCATCAGCGCGTTCGGCTCTTCCGGCCCCGCCGCCACCACGCTGCGCGGGCGGTGGTACTTGAACGACCGGCCCATCAGCAACTGCCCCGCCCCCAGCAGCGCCGAGGCGAGCGTGTCGCCCTCGAAGCCTGCAAGGGTACGGCCGTTGAAGGTGAAATCCATCGGGCGGGCGCGGTTCAGCAGCCGGCCGCCGGTGTCGAGGCGCAGGCTCATGCGATCTTGCTCCGGGTCTCGTCGGGGCGCCTTTCGGCGATACGGTCCAGCAACGCGCGGGGCGGTTCGGTCACCTGCGCGGGATAGGTGCCGAAGACCTCCAGCGTGCGGGTGCAGCGAGCGGCGTGGAACCACTTGCCGCAGCCCATGGCGTGGCGCCAGCGCTCGAAATGGATGCCGAGGGGGTTGTCGCGGTGGAACAGGTAGGCCTCGAACTCGGCCTCGGGTCCGCCCGGCCCCACCCGTTTCAGGTGCCCCTGCCCGCCCGGGGCCAGTTCGGTCTCGTCCGCGTCCACGCCGCAGCATGGGCAGTGCAGGATCAGCATGAAGGGCCCTCCAGGCGCAAGCGAAGGGCGGGGGCCGCAAGACCCCCGCCCGTCTGGCGCCTATGAAGGCGCGTGTCAGTCGACGGCCACCGGGGCAGCCGGGTCGCCGGCCGGCAGGGCTGCCGGCGCGTTGACGTCAGGTGCGACGGTGGTGGGGGCAGTGCCGTCCCCGCCGACGCCGAAGAACATGAGCGCCAGGACAAGCAGCAGCACGAGCGCCGCGATCCAGACCCATGTGCGCCCGCCGCCGCCCATTTCGTCGCGGTAGCCCAGCGGACCGCTGCGGCCGTAGATGTCGTGGTTGGCAGTCTTGTTACCAGGAAAGTTCTCATACATGACAAGTCCTCCTTTGCATGATGCTGAGGTAGGACTGGCCCCCGGGGCCGGAAAGGGTTTCGCCCCCGCCGGAAGGCCGCTGGGCCAAAACCCGCGAACTTCTGCGCTGCGGCTAGGCCAGGGTTGGCCGGGAACGGCATCGGCCGGCCCCCTGCGCGGGAACCGGCCGATGAATTACGGGTGTTATGGGCCGGGAAACCCGGCGTCAGGACCGCAGCCAGCTGCGGCAATCCTTCATCGCGGCCTCGACCTCGGACCGGCGCGACAGGTCCACCGTCACCGCGTCGTCCAGCCCCGGCACCTCGATGCGCAGGCTGCCGGCGTTCTTCAGCTTGGCGTAGAAGCTTTGCGCCGTGCCGCCGAAGCCGATGTTGGTATAGAGGTTGTTGCCGTTGCGGGTCATGTCGAAGGCCATGCTGTCGCCGCCGGGGAAGACGAAGTTGACCTTCTGCGCCCCCTGGATCTTGCCGGCCTCGGGGTGGAAGGTCAGCAGGTAGAGCGAGCCGCCCGGCACCCAGTAGACCGAAAAGCCCACCTGCACGCCGCGCGCCGATTGCACCGCGCTTTGCGCCGCGCAGGCGCCCTTGTCGTAGGTGCCGATCACCGTGAAGTTGCCCAGGCTCTGCTTCATGGTGTTGGACCCCGGGGCGGCGGCAGCCGGGGCGATCAGGGCGAGGCCAAGCAGAAGGGCTGCCCCTTGCCGGGTCAGCCCGGCAAATCTTGAACGAAACATCCGTGATGTCCTCTGGTCTGGCGCGTGGCAGCACGCAAGAACGGGCCGGCGCGCGAGGCGGCCGGCCCGTGGAACAAGGGGGATGCGTGGCAGGGCCTGCGGAAGTGGAAACATCCGCGCCCCGCCCCGCGAGATCAGTTGGCCGCGGGGGCGTCAGCCTCTGCGGCAGGCGCGTCGGCGGCAGGCGCCTCGGCTTCCGGTGCGGGGGCCGTGGCTTCGCCGGAGGCATTGCTCTCGACGTTGATGTCGACGTTGCCGGCGGGCGCGGTGGCCGTGCCGGTGCCGAAGCCGAGGTCATCCCAGAAGAGGAAGGCCAGAACGGCCACAGCGACCAGCAGGCCGCCGACGATGAAGGCCATCGCCGAAGAGCCGCCGCGGCGGCCGGTGTCGACGTGGGTTTCGCGGACGTACTCGCGATCGCGTTGCACGTTTTCGCGCTGAAGATTGTTATCGACCATGGAAGGTCTCCTGTTGCGTCAGTTGCCCGGCAAACGCGCCGCCGCGCCTCCCGGTTCCCCGCGCAAACGTGAACTTCTTCTTCCGCTTCGGCGGAAACCCGCCGCCCGTGCCCCGTCAATGCGCCACCCCCGCCGCCACGCTCTCGTCCACGAAGCGGCCGGCGCGGAAGCGGTCCAGCCCGAAATCCGCCGCAAGCGGCGAATGCCCCCGCGCCATAAGCTCCGCCATCGCCCAGCCAGAGCCGGGGATCGACTTGAACCCGCCGGTGCCCCAGCCGCAGTTGACGAAGATGCCCTCCACCGGCGTCTTCGACAGGATCGGCGAACGGTCCCCGGTCATGTCCACGATCCCGCCCCACTGGCGCAGCATCTTCAGGCGGCTGATGATGGGAAATGTCTCCACCAGCGCGCGCACGGTTTCCTCGACGTGGTGGAAGCTGCCGCGCTGGGTGTAGTTGTTGAACCCGTCGGCGCCGCCGCCGATCACCATCTCGCCCTTGTCAGACTGGCTCATGTAGCCGTGCACCGTGTTGGCCATCACCACCACGTCCATGCAGGGCTTCACCGGCTCGGACACCAGCGCCTGCAGCGCCACGCTTTCGATCGGCAGGCGGAAGCCTGCCATGTCCGCCAGCACGCCCGAGTGCCCCGCTGCCACCAGCGCCAGCTGGCCGCAGTCGATGTCGCCCCGGCCGGTGGTGACCCCGGCGACGCGGCCGCCCTCGGTGCGGATGCCGGTGACCTCGCACTTCTGCAGGATGTGCATCCCCATGTCGGAACAGGCACGTGCGTAGCCCCAGGCCACCGCGTCGTGCCGGGCGGTGCCGCCACGCGGCTGCCACAGCGCGCCGAGCACCGGGTAGCGGGGGCCCTCGGTGCGGATGATCGGGCACAGCTCCTTCACCCGGCGGGGGCCGATGAATTCCGTCGCCACCCCCTGCAGCGCGTTGGCCTGCGCGGTACGGCGGTAGCCGCGCACCTCGTGCTCGGTCTGGGCCAGCATCATCACGCCGCGGGGCGAGAACATGACGTTGTAGTTCAGGTCCTGGCTGAGGGTCTCGTAGAGGCTGCGGGCCTTTTCGTAGATCGCGGCGGAGCCGTCCTGCAGGTAGTTCGAGCGGATGATCGTGGTGTTGCGCCCGGTGTTGCCGCCGCCCAGCCAGCCCTTTTCCAGCACCGCGACATTGGTGATGCCGTGGTTCTTGCCAAGGTAGTAGGCGGTGGCCAGCCCGTGCCCGCCCGCGCCGACGATGACGACGTCGTAGCGGCGGCGCCCCTCCGGCGCGGCCCAGGCGCGGTCCCAGCCGCTGTGGCGGCGCAGGGCCTCGCGGGCGATGGCGAAGGCGGAATAGCGTTTCATCGGGCGAATCCCCTCCCCTCGGGTCCGGTCCTTTGTGGCGGTCGGGCGCCCCTCTGTGAAGCGGCGGAGCGGCATCGGCGGCGGGATTTGCGACATCGGGGGTGGCGGGCGACGGCGGGGGTTGGGCAGCGCCGGCCCGGGGGATGGCGCTGCAACGCCGGGGCGGCGCGATTTATGCCAGCCAGGCCCCTCCTCGCTCCGAGCTTCGCGCGAACGGCAGCCAAAGCGCCAGCCCGCGGGACGGGCCGGCGCTTGCCCGGCGCCTTCGGCGCTGTTCGGGCAAGCAAGGCTCCGACCCCGGCTCCCTTCCCTCCGAAAGTTGAAGATTCAGCCCTTTTGCCCGTGCCCGCCAGCCGCTACACCCGAAGCCGCCTGACACCGGAGGAAACATGACGTTCTGGATCGTCTCGGCCCTGCTGGCCGCCGCCGTGGCCGCGCTGTTGCTGCTGGCGCTGCTGCGCCGCCGGCCGGTCGCCGCGCCCGCCGCCCTGCACGACGTGCAGGTCTACCGCGACCAGCTGCGCGAGGTGGAGCGTGACCTCGCCCGCGGCACCGTCACCGCCGAAGAGGCCCAGCGCGTGCGGCTGGAGGTCTCGCGCCGGCTGCTGGAGGCCGACCGCGCCGCGGGCGGAGAGACCGCTGCAGCCGAGGCGCCGCTCCTCTTCTCGCTGGCCGGGGCCGCGCTGGTGGCCGCCGTGCTGGCCGGCGCCTTCGGGCTGTACGGTTGGCTGGGGGCGCCGGGCTACCCGGACCGGCCGCTGGCCGCCCGCCTGGCCCAGGCCAACGCGATGCTGGGCGCGCGCCCCTCGCAGGAAGAGGCCGAGGCGGCCATGCCCGTCTCTCCCCCGCGTCAGGCCGACCCGCGTTTCGCCGAGCTGATGACCCAGCTGCGCGCCGCGGTCGAGACGCAGCCGGAGGACCTGCAGGGCCAGTCCCTGCTGGCGGTGAACGAGGCGCGGCTGGGCAACTACGCCGCCGCCCGCGCCGCGCAGGAACGGGTGATCGCGCTCAAGGGCGAGGCGGTGGTGGCCAACGACTACGCCGACCTCGCCGACCTGATGATCCTCGCCGCCGGCGGCCGCGTCACCCCCGAGGCCGAGGCGATGCTGAAGACGGCGCTGGAAAAGGACCCCGCCAACGGGCCCGCGCGCTACTATTACGGCGTGATGTACGCGCAGGTGGGCCGCTACGACCTGGCCTTCCGCATCTGGCGCGAGCTGCACGGCGCCAGCCCCCCGAACGCCCCCTGGGTGCCGATCATCGAGGCCGGGATGCCCGAGCTGGCGCAGCTCGCCGGAACCCGCTGGAGCGCGCCGGAACAGCGCGGCCCCTCGGCCGAGGACGTGGAGGCCGCCGCCGACATGAACGCCGAGGACCGCATGGCGATGATCCGCGGCATGGTCGAGGGCCTGTCGGACCGGCTGGCCTCCGAGGGCGGGCCGCCCGCCGACTGGGCGCGGCTGGTGCGCGCGCTGGGGGTGCTGGGCGAGACCGAGGAGGCCGCGGCCATCTGGACCGAGGCGCAGACCGTCTTTGCCGACCTGCCGGAAGCGCTGGCGGCGGTGCGCGCCGCCGCCGAGGAGGCCGGGGTGGCGAAATGATCTGCGAGGACATGCAGGCCTTCGCCGCGGCGCTGGCGCCCATGGCCGGGCTGGCGGGGCTGGACCTTGGCACCCGCACCATCGGCGTGGCGGTCTCGGACCGGATGCTGACGGTGGCGACGCCGCTGGAGACGGTCAAGCGCAGCAAGTTCACCGCCGACGCCGCCCGGGTGCTGGAGATCGCCGGGGCGCGGCAGCTGGGCGGACTGATCCTGGGCCTGCCGGTCAACATGGACGGCACCGAGGGGCCGCGCTGCCAGTCCACCCGCGCCTTCGCCCGCAACCTGTCGCGGCTGACCGAGCTGCCCATCGGCTTCTGGGACGAGCGGCTGTCCACCGTCGCCGCCGAACGCGCGCTGCTGGAGGCCGACACCTCGCGCCGCCGCCGCGCCGAGGTGATCGACCACGTGGCGGCCTCTTACATCCTGCAGGGGGTGCTGGACCGCCTGCGCCACATGCGGGGCGCACAGTGAACGACATGGTCGGAACGGAGGGCCTGGGCGGGCCGGACAGCGGCGAGGTCGAGAGCCCCTGCGTCCGCATCTGCGTGATCCACCCCCACGCGCGGATCTGCACCGGCTGCCTGCGCAGCATGGACGAGATCATGCGCTGGCGCGCCATGTCCGCCGAGGAACGGCGCGCGGTGCTGGCCGCCCTGCCGCAGCGCGAAGGCAGCCTGAAGGTTCGCCGCGGCGGCCGCCGGGGACGGCTGGGGGGCGAGGGCGCCGGGTGACGGGTGCGGCGAGGCGCAACGTGAGCCTGCCCGTGGGGTGGCGCTGCTGGCCTTTAAGGTAGGCGCTTTATACCCACCAAGTCCGCGCACAGAATAAGCGTTGTATACGGATGCCAAAGCGCCGGCCCGCCGGGACGGGCAGGCGCTCGCCCCCGCGCCTCCGGCTTGTTCGGGGGCTGATCAGCGCCTCACCCGAATGAGGTGGTAGGGCGGGGTTTACCCCGCCAAAGCGCAACGCAAGCCTGCCCGTGGGCTGGCGCCTCCACGCTCAGGCATAGACACTTTATCCCGGCCACATCCGCGCGCAGAACGAGCGATGCACGAAGATGACACAGCGCCAGCCCGCCGGGACGGGCAGGCGCTCGCCTCCGCGCCTTCGGCTTGTTCGGGGGCTGTTCAGCGCTTCATCCGAATGAAGCGGTAGGGCGGGGTTCACCCCGCCGTG
>JBLXFD010000040.1:0-25442 GCA_048262455.1 Rhodobacter sp. | reverse complement strand
CCATGACGCGGTCGACCATGTCCTGCACCTGCTGCGCCTCGATGGGCAGGCCGGTGGCGGGGCTGTAGGGGGTGCCGGCGCGGGCGAACAGAAGCCGCAGGTAGTCGTAGATCTCGGTCACGGTGCCGACGGTGGACCGGGGGTTCTTCGAGGTGGTCTTCTGCTCGATCGAGATCGCCGGGCTGAGGCCCGAGATATGGTCAACGTCGGGCTTTTCCATCATGTCGAGGAACTGCCGCGCGTAGGCCGACAGCGATTCCACGTAGCGGCGCTGGCCCTCGGCATAGATCGTGTCGAAGGCGAGGCTGGACTTGCCCGAGCCGGAAAGCCCGGTGATCACCACCAGTTCGTCGCGCGGGATGTCCACGTCGATGTTCTTGAGATTGTGCTCGCGCGCGCCGCGAACCTCGATCCGCTTCAGATCGGCCATGCCCGCCCCCTTAATCAGCGCTTAACAGATAGACCACCCCGGGCCGGACGCCAACGGAAATCTGGAACATAGGAAGAACACGGCCTGATTTCCGGGGCATCGCGCGGCCCGCCGAGTGGCCATGACAGCACGCCACCTAAGAATTTGTCCCCCCGGCTTCAAGACGCTGCGCCAGCGTGCGACACTCGGTTTGCAATCCTATAGGGGGAAGCTCATGAAAACGTTGAAAATTGGTATACTTGTTTCTGCTTTTCTGGCGTCTTCTGGTGTGTCGGCTGCCGCGCAGCATTGGGCTGGGGGGTATTTTGGTGGCCAGCTCAACTATGGCATGAACACGGCTCGGGACGTCACTTTCGGTCCCGGCGACTTCGACGTGAACGGTGTCGGCGCGGGTGTGTTTGCAGGCTACAACCTGCAGCAGGGCGCGTTCGTCTTCGGTGTGGAAGCCAACCTGAACGTTAGCTCGGCAGAAGGCACGAACAATAACTTCCTGCGGCCTTTGCGTGAGAAGAACGACGCTGCCCTGATCGGCCGGATCGGATATGACGCCGGAAACTGGATGCCATTCGCCATGGTCGGCGTTCATTCGACGGAACTGGAAGGTGACCATGATGGAAATGGCGTCGACATGGCCTCGGAGCGGTTCACCGGGTTTTCTTACGGTTTAGGCGTGGACATCGCGCTCAAGCGCAAGGGCTTCACGCGTTTCTCCATCGAACGCACCGAGTATGAAGACAACGTGCTGGGGTTTGCTAACGGGACGGATCCCCACACCGTCAGTTACGCCGCGACTCGGGTCTACATCGGCTACGGCCTGCAGTTCTGAGCACGGCTCAGCTCTGCTCGGCCGCTGTTCTGCGGCGGTCGAGCAACCAGTGCACCAATGCTCCGACAAGGAAAAGCAGGCACAGCACGGTCATCAGCCCTGCGTAGCCCGCAACCCCGATCACCGCCAGCATCAGCGGCACACCGGTGGTATTTCCGAGGTTGCCGGTCTGCGCCAGCCCGCCGTTGGCCAGCGCCCGGTCCGGCAGCGCCGGCACCAGCTGCGGTACGGCGGCAAAGCTGGCCCCCTGCACCAGCCCCAGCGCCGCCCCCAGCGCCAGTGCCAGCACCGGGCTGCCCGGCAGCAGCAGCAGCGCGCCGGTCAGCGCGGCGCACAGCACGAATCCCAGCTCGATCACCCGCACCGCGCTGGTGCGGCGCAGCAGCCAGACGCCGAGGGTCATCGAGGACAGGATCGACATCAGCGGCATCGCCCCGATGGTGAAGGCGCGGGCGCCCTCGGGCAGGAAGGGCGGCAGCACGGTGAGGATGCTGACGAAGCTGGAGGTGTAGAACAGCCAGCCCCAGGCCGGGGCGCCGATGGCCGGGTCGGCGTAGATCCGGCGGTGGGCCTGTGCCAGTTCCGCCAGACGCGGCCAGGGCGCGCGCTGCGCCTGCACCCGCGGCAGGATCGGCGCCAGCACCAGCGCCATTCCCGCCATGTAGACCGCGTGGGCCGCCATCAGCCCGCCCAGCCCCCAGACAGAGGCCAGCGCCACCCCGCCCCAGGCCAGCACCGCGAAGGCGACGCCGAAGAAGGTGCCCCAGAGGGTCAGCGCCAGACCCCGGTCGCGGGGGGCGGCAAGCTGGGCGATCATGGTGGGCGCGGCCACCACGATGGCCAGGTGCGCGGCGCCCTCCACCACCCGGCTGACGAGGAACAGCGGCAGCGGCGGGAACAGCGCCTGCACCGCCGACATCGCAGCCCCGGTGACCAGCGCCGACAGCAGCGCCCGGCGGTAGCCCACCCGCGCCACCAGCACCCCGGCGATCACCCCCAGCAGGATGCCCAGCAGCCCCACCAGCGACACGGCGAAGCCAAGGGCCACGCCGCCGCCGGGGTAGACCTCCACCAGCCGGTCGAAGATCACCGCTACCTTGCCGTATTGCGCCGCGGCGCCCAGCCCGGCCGCCCAGATCAGCAGCAGCAGGGGCCAGTTCGTGCGCGCGGGATCGGTCACGGGATCATCCATGCCAGCGGTAAAGCCCCGCGCTCCCGCCGGGTCAAGTCCGCCGCCGGGAACATCGCGCCCGCCGCGCGACTTGAAAGGCGACAGCGAGAAAGGAGCCGCCCGTGAGCCACGACACCGAATCCGCCCGCAAGCAGACCCGCGCCGACTTTGCCGAGGCCGTGAACATGGCGCCGCAGGAGCTGGAGGACTGGCTGAAGACGGATGAGTCGCGCGCCGTCGGCGACAGCCCCGACGGCGGCGAGAGCACCGGCCACAAGTCGGGCCGCCGCATCGTCGAGATCAAGCGCAAGACGGTGGACGAGCTGACCGAGGACGACCACGACTGGATGCGCAAGGTGGTTGGCTACGTGAACCGCCACACCGCCCAGGGCGGGCCGGAGCAGGACCGCGAGACCTCGCGCTGGCGCTACTCGCTGATGAACTGGGGGCACGACCCGCTGAAGTGACGCGCCCCCTGCCCCTTTCCGATCGCGATCAGAAGTGGATGGCGCGGCCGTAGGCGTCCAGCACCGACTCGTGCATCATCTCGGACAGCGTGGGGTGCGGGAAGACGGTCTGCATCAGGTCCGCCTCGGTCGTCTCCAGCTGCCGGCCCACCACGTAGCCCTGGATCAGCTCGGTCACCTCGGCGCCCACCATGTGCGCGCCCAGCAGCTCGCCGGTCTTGGCGTCGAAGATGGTCTTGATCATCCCCTCGGCCTCTCCCAGCGCGATGGCCTTGCCGTTGCCGATGAAGGGGAAGCGGCCCACCTTGATCTCGTGCCCCAGCTCCTTGGCCTTCGCCTCGGTATAACCGACAGAGGCGATCTGCGGCTGGCAATAGGTGCAGCCCGCGATGCTTTCGGGCCGGACCGGGTGCACGTCCTTCTGCCCCGCGATCAGTTCCGCCACCATGACGCCCTCGTGGCTGGCCTTGTGCGCCAGCCAGGGCGCGCCGGCGAGGTCGCCAATGGCATAAAGCCCGTCCACCCCGGTGCGGCAGTGGTCGTCGGTGACGACGTGGGTGCGGTCCACCCGGACGCCCAGTTCCTCCAGCCCCAGCCCCTCGGTATTGCCGACGATGCCGACGGCGCAGATCACCGCGTCGAAGTCCTGCTTGGCGGTCTTGCCGCCGCTCTCGATATGGGCCGTCACCTTGCCCTTGCCGCGGTCCAGCTGCTTGACCGAGGCTTTCTCCATGATCTTCATGCCCTGCTTGGTGAAGGCCTTCCTGGCGAAGGCGCTGATGTCCGCGTCCTCCACCGGCAGGATGCGGTCCAGCACCTCGACCACGGTCGTCTCGGCGCCCAGCGTGTTGTAGAAGCTGGCGAACTCGATCCCGATGGCGCCGGAGCCGATGACCAGCAGCTTCTTGGGCATCCGCGGCGGCTGCAGGGCGTGCTTGTAGGTCCAGACCAGATCGCCGTCCGCCTCCAGCCCCGGCAGCTCGCGCGCCCGGGCGCCGGTGGCCACGACGATGGCCTTGGCCGACAGCTCATCCGTGCCCTTGTCGGTCTTGACGCTGACCTTACCCTTCGCCGGCAGCGTCGCCGTGCCCATGAAGACGGTGACCTTGTTCTTCTTCATCAGGTGGCCGACGCCGGCGTTCAGCTGCTTGGCCACGCCGCGGGACCGCTTGACCACGGCGTCGAGGTCATAGCCGATCTTCTCGGCCGTCAGCCCGAACTCCTTGGCGCGGTGCATCAGGTGGAACACTTCCGAGGACCGCAGCAGTGCCTTGGTGGGAATGCAGCCCCAGTTCAGGCAGATCCCGCCCATGTGCTCGCGCTCGACGATGGCCACCTTGAGGCCCAGCTGCGCGCCCCGGATCGCAGCGACGTAGCCGCCGGGACCCGCGCCGATTACGATCATGTCAAAGGTCTGTGCGGCCATTGTCTCCTCCAGCGGCGACTTTGTTTAACGTTGAACTATCCTCCCATAGCCGAGCCCGCGACGATTTCCAATGGCGCGCGGCGGCAGGGAGCCTTTCAATGGGCGCATGGCTGGAACTGCGGGAGGATCGGATATGGGCCCACGGATCGCCACCGAAGCGGATGTCGTGGATTGGGCCGTCCTGCGTGCACGGCTGTGGCCGGAGCTTTCGGCGGAGGGCCACGCAGAGGAGATCGCGGCGATGCTGGCCCGGCCGCGGGAGGAATGCGCGAATTTCGTGGTGGAGGACGGCGGCGCGCTACACGGTTTCGCCGAGGCCGCCCTGCGCCACGACTACGTCAACGGGTGCGAGACTTCGCCGGTCGCCTACCTCGAAGGCATCTACGTGCGGCCCGAGGACCGGGGCCGCGGGATCGGCGGCCGGTTGCTGCTGGCAGTGCGGGGCTGGGCGCGGACGCTGGGGTGCCGCGAGCTTGCCTCGGACGCCGATCTGGAGAACACCGTCAGCCAGGCCTTCCACGCCGCCACCGGGTTCGAGGAAACGGAGCGCGCGGTTTTCTTCCGCATGCGGCTTTGACGTGGCTTCCGGGCAACAGGAGATATTCGATGGACCGGACACCCGAGACCGACAGGGCCAACGTCATCGCCTTCTACGAGATGATGTTCAACGACTGCCGCCCCGCCGAGGCCCTCGAACGATACGCGGGGGCGGAGTACATCCAGCACAATCCCCACGTGGCGGACGGCAAGGACGGGTTCATCGCCTACTTCGAGCGGATGGCCGAAGAGTATCCCGGCAAGCGCGTGGCGGTGAAACGCGCGGTGGCGGACGGCGAGTTCGTCGTCCTGCACTGCCACCAGACCTGGCCCGGGGGGCTGGAGTACGCGGGGATCGACATCTTCCGCCTAGATGACGCGGGCAAGGTGGTCGAGCACTGGGATGTCTTGCAGGTCATGCCGGAGCACAGTGCGAACGATAACGGCATGTTCTAGCTGCCCCCTCACCCCAAAGAAAAAAGCCTGCCGGGAGGGGGCAGGCCTTTTCTGAGCGGGACCGGGAGAGCGCGACCCGGAACTACTCGTCGATCTTCGCGGGCATCAGGCTCCAGGCGATGAAGAAGCCGGCGGCGCCGGTCATCGCGAGCAGGTAGCCCAGCGGTACAAGAAGGACCCCGCCCGGGATCGCCGAGGACGTGCCGCCGGCGCTGGCAATGGTGGGGTAGCTGAGAAGGGTGGCGACGCCTGCAACGAAGACGGCTGCCCAGATATATATGTTTTTCATCGGTTCAAGACCTCCTGCCGCATCAACGACAGGTACTGGCAAGCGGTTCCCCCGAGGGACCAATAATAATTAAGCAGCACTCACGGTCTCCAAAGCCTTTCGATATCCGCCCTGGTCCACGAACGCGAGTTCGGGGGCGGTTGAGTTGCGCGACAACGCCTCGTTGCGGTAGGGGAAGCGGCCGAACCGGCGGATCACCTCGCGGTGCGCCTTGGCGTGCTGCAGGTTCCCTTCTCCGGTCTCGGGCATCCGGGTCTTCATCAGCCGCACGCAGCGGTCCTGGTCGGCCAGGCATTCCGAATGCATCAGGGGCATGTAGAAGAACTGCCGGGCCGGTTCGTCGATCTTCATGTCGTAGCCGTGGGCAATCGAGGATTTCGCCGCCGCCAGCGCGATGCCGTCGCTGGCGAAGGACTTGCCCGAGCCCCGGAACATGTTGCGCGGGAACTGGTCCATCAGGATGATGTAGGCCAGCGCGCCGCTGGGATAGGTCAGCCACAGGCCGAAGGCGTCCTGCATCGCCCGTTCCCAGGTGGGCAGGAACCTTTCGCGGATCTCCGCGTCCAGCGCCTCGCTGCCCTGGTACCAGGCGGGCGGGCCCTTTTCATCGAGCCAGAAGCCCAGAATTTCCTCAGGATGTGCCATCGGCCACCTCGCCACTGGGTTTTTCCCACCCGACATGGCAATTCGTTGCAGGATTCCGACATTCCGGCAAGTGGGCCGCTACGTCATATCCCCGACTGTTCCCCTTCTGCCTCGGTCTGCTCCAGCGCCCATTCCTGCGCCGCCTCCACCGCCACCGGCGAGGCGGTGGGCAGCACGCCAACGTAGGCCGCCGTGTCCTCCACCGGGATCGCCTTGCGCTGGGTCATCCGGTACAGCGAGTAGCCCGCCACCGTCAGCATCAGCGCCGCCACCAGCAGCCAGAAGGCCTGCGGCCCGATGACCCCCATGCCCCAGCCGATGGCGATGGGGCCGGCGATGGCCCCCAGCCCGTTGACGAAGATCAGCCCGCCCGAGGCGGCGGCCATGTCCTCTGGTTTGAGGTAGTCGTTCAGGTAGGCGATCAGCAGCGAGTACATGGGGTTCGCCGTGCCCCCCAGCACGAAGGCCACCACCAGCAGCGCCGCGTAGCTGCCCGCCAGCAGGAAGCCGGCGATCGCCGCCAGCCCGCCCGCCAGCGCCACCCAGGCGATCAGCTGGCGCCGGTCCATCCGGTCGGAAATCCAGCCGATGGGGTACTGCATCACCATGGGCCCGATGAAGAAGAAGGCCACGAAGGTCGACACCTGCCCCACGCTCATCCCCACCTCGGCGCCGTAGACCGCCGACATCCCGTAGAGCGCCGCGAAGACGCCGCCCATGATGGTCATGGCGATGAAGGTCAGCGGCGAGACCTTGAACAGCGCCAGCAGGTTCATCGGCCGCGCGGTGCCGAAGCTGGGGGTCGGCTGGATCGACAGCAGGATCGGCGCGAAGCTGATCGACACCAGCACCGAGGGGATGATGAAGATCACGAAGCCCGAGGGATCGCCGAAGCCCAGGATCGCCTGCGCCGTGACGATGCCGCCCATCTGCACCACCATGTACATGGAAAGGGTCTGGCCGCGCGTTTCGTTGGTGGCGTTGTTGTTCAGCCAGCTTTCGGCGGTGACGTAGACGCCGGAAAAGCAGAAGCCCACGATCACCCGCAGCAGCACCCAGGCCCAGGGTTCGGTCACCACCGGGAACAGCACCAGCACCGCCGAGATGAAGGACCCCAGCGCCGCGAAGACCCGCACGTGCCCGACCCGCCGGATCATCCCCGGCGCCAGCTGCGAGCCGCCGAGGAAGCCCGCGAAGTAGGCCGAGGTCACGACCGACAGCTCCAGCGTCGAGAATCCCTCGATCGAGCCGCGCACACCCATCAGCGTCGACTGCAACCCGTTGCCGATCATCAGCAGCCCGATGCCCAGCAGCAGCGCCCAGGAGCTTGCCAATCCCTTAATCATCGTGATCCTCGCTTGCCTGCGGCGCCTACGCCCCGCGCCTTGCGCTTCCGTTCCGCACGCTGCGCGCCCGCAGGCGACCTAGCGAAGGCGGTTTCCGTCGCCGGGTAGCAAAAGCGAGGCGTCGCCGTAAGAGAAGAAACGGTATCGGCTGCGAACCGCGTGGTCGTAGAGGGCGAAAACCCGCTCGCGCCCCATCAGCGCCGAGACCAGCATCAGCAGGGTCGACTTGGGCAGGTGGAAATTGGTCATCAGCCCGTCCGAGGCGCGGAAGGTGAAGCCGGGGCGGATGAAGATGTCGGTATCGCCGCTCCAGGGTTCGATGGCGCCGCCCTGGGCCGCCGTTTCGATCAGCCGCATGGCGGTGGTGCCAACCGGGATCACCCGGCCGCCGGCGGCGCGGGTGGCGGCGATCTCGGCGGCGGCGGGCTCTGTCACCTCGCCCCACTCGGAATGCATCCGGTGCTGGCTGACGTCGTCGGTCTTGACCGGCAGGAAGGTCCCCGCCCCCACGTGCAGCGTGACGCGGGTGAAGTCGACGCCGTGCGCCGCCAGCCCCGCCAGCAGCGCCTCGTCGAAGTGCAGCGAGGCGGTGGGCGCGGCCACCGCGCCGGACCTTTCCGCCCAGACGGTCTGGTAGTCGTCGCGGTCGGCGGCGTCGGCGGCGCGCCTGGCGGCGATGTAGGGGGGCAGCGGCATCGCCCCGGCCTCGGCCAGCGCCGCGTCGAAATCCTCGCCCTCGAGGTTGAAGGCCAATTCGCCCATCCCCTCGCCCCGCGCCACCAGCCGCGCGCTCAGCCGGTCCGAGAACACCACCTCCTCGCCCTCGCGCAGCTTGCGCAGGGGCCGGATCAGCGCCATCCAGGTGCCCCGCGGCGTCGGCTGCGCCAGCGTCGCCTCGATCCGCGCGACGCCCTCGCCCTCGGCCCCCGGCCGCTGCCGCGTGCCGGTCAGCCGGGCCGGGATCACCTTGGTGTCGTTCAGCACCAGCCGGTCCCCCGGCCGCAGCCAGCGCGCGAGGTCCGAGACCTGCGCGTCCTCCTGCCAGTCCGGTCCCGCCACCAGCAGCCGCGCCGAAGAGCGCGGGCGCGCCGGGCGGGTGGCGATCAACTCGTCGGGAAGGGTGAAGTCGTAATCGGAAAGCAGCATCAGCCTGGTCGTGGCGGGGGGCGGCGAAAGATCTCGCGGAACATGCCCGGGGTGAGGATCGACAGCGGGTTCACCGAGACCGAGGGATCTCCGGCCCGCCCCCGCATGCGGAAGCTGAAGCCAAAGAGCCCCTCGCCCCGGCGCGAGAACAACTGCCCGATTCCGTTCAGGAAGTACACCGGCGACACGACCCCCTGCATGTCCATGTAGCCGGTGGCCAGGTCGTAGATCCCGTCCAGCGACAGACCCAGCGACGGGCCCACGCTGGACGAGCGCATCAGCGTCAGCCGCGAGGGGGACAGCTGGAACTCGGCCTCCACCTCGGTCATGGTGATGCCGCCGGAATTCATCTGGTCGATCAGCCCCACGATCGAGATCGCCGACAGGATGTCGGTGATCGCCGGGGCCCGCACCACCCGGGTGTTGCGCACCAGCAGGCGGCCGTCATAGACCCCCTCGGCCCCGGTGGGGTTCAGCGTCAAGTCCATGGTACCGCCGCGCGCGTTGGTCAGCACCCCCGCCGCCGCCATCGCCCCGCCCGCGTCGTCGCTGATCAGCCGCACCGCGCTGCCCGAAGGCGTCGCCACCAACGAGCCGGTGACCGGCGTCACCCCGTTGACCCGGGCGCTGAAGCGGCCCTGCAGGCCGCCGCGGCTTTCGAACTGGCCCTGGAACTGGGTGAAGATGATCCCCTCGGTGATCACCAGCTTGTCCAGCCGCAGGGTCATCGGCCCGCCGTCCGTGGCGGCGCCGCCCGTGCCGGTGCCGTCCCCCGCGCCGCCGTCGCCGAAGTTCGCGGCGCGCAGGTCCACCGTGCCCCCGGCCATGGAAACCGCGGGCGCGCGCCCCGCGCCGCGGCCGGTCAGGGTGACGGGACCGTCCAGCCAGCCGCCCACCCGCACCCGGCTGAAGACCGCGCGCCCCATGGCTCCGGTCTCTGTCAGCTCGATCCTGCCGCTGGCCGAGAGGCCCGGCGCCTCCATCTCCAGCCGGTCGATCTTGGGCGAGGCGCCAAGCTGCCCCGCCACCTCCAGCCGCCCCGTGCGGTTCACCGGCTTCGACCATGTCAGCGCCGCCAGCCGCAGGTCCAGCCGGTTGAGGTCCGACACCAGCGTGAAGTCCGGCGGCGCGCCCTTCTTCAGCACCACGCTGACCGACCCTACCCCCTCGCCGCGCACCGAGCCCTCGGGCAGCGCGATGCCGAATTCCTTCAGGAAGGCCGGCCCCAGCGCCACGGTGCCATCCACCCGGCTTTCACCGGCGGCCTCGGGGCCGAACTGCTGGCTCCAGACCACGTTGGCATCCACCGCGCCCATGCGCCCCCGGCCCGAGATCGCGATGCCGGTGGGGTTCGCCCGCAGCTCCAGCTGCGGCGCGCTCAAGGCGCGGCCGGGCACCAGCGTGTCAGAGGCGAAATCGTTCAGCGTGCCCGCGACGCTGTAGTCCACGTCGGGCAGGTCGATCTTCGGCTTCAGGTCGAACCGGATCACCGACCGCATCTTCGCCCGCCCCTCGGCGAAGTCGGTGGACAGTTCCGCCTTCTTCATCAGCTCGAAGGGCGGCAGGTCCAGCAGCGCCAGCGCGGCGGCGATGGGGCTTTCGCTGTTCAGCGTGATCTCGGCCCGCCCCGGCACGCGCGTGACGTCCCCCACCCGCATGTGCGAGCCGGCAAGGTCCACGTCCCCGCCCGAGGGTGCGCGCATATGGCCCTTGTCCAGCGTCAGAAAAAAAGTCTGTCCGATCAGGCTGGAATAGCCCGCCGCCCCCTCGATCGGCGGCAGCGCGTTCAGGGCGGTGACGGTGCCGCCCTCGAAGTTGTAGCTGAGCGACAGCATCCCGCGCGGGATCTCGGGGTTCAGCCGGAAGGCGCCGCTGACGTCGGTGAAGGTGCCCTCCAGCACGTTGGCGGCGACCCAGTCGCGGGTGCCGGCGGCGACGTTGACCGGCCACAGGCCCAGCAGGCGGTCCCGCGACAGCCGGTCCATGCCGATGTCCAGCGCCACGTTCCAGCCGCGCCGGTCGGCGTTGACGGTGCCGGTGGTGGTGCTGCGCCCGCCCTCGTCCAGCAGCGACAGCTGGCCGATCTCGACCGAGAAGGGATGCAGCCGCAGCTTGAACTCCAGCGCGCCCTCGTCGAAGGCCATGGGCTGCGCGAACATGCCGTCGGGCTGCACCACCACGTCGCTCAACGCGAACTGCGCCACCAGCGCCGCCGGCCATGGGCCGCGGAAGTCGCGCAGGAAGGCTTGGCCGCGCGCGGTGCCCTGCGCCTCGGCGGTGCGCAATGACAGCTGCTCGAACTCCAGCCGCCGGGCCTCGGCGTCGTAGGACATGCGGGCCGAGGCGGCGTCGATGCGGATCGGTTCCGCCTCTGGCGTCGGCTGCAGGACGCCGGCGCCGATGTCCAGCGCCGCGCTCATGCCGCGCACCTGTCCGTCGGCGCCGATCTGCGCCCCCAGCGAGCCCGAGATCGAGGCGTCCAGCACCTCGAGAAAGGTCAGCGCCGGCGACTGCGCCGCGATGTCGGCGGCGGCGGCGTTCTCGAAGGCGGCGCGCAGGGTGGCCTCGGGGCTGGCCTTCTCGGTGTGGATCTCGATGACGGTGCGGGCCAGTTCCTCGGTGCCGTTGAAGACCTCGGCGTTGACGGTGATGTCGATGCTGTTGGGGCTGTTCTCCAGCACGATCGCCCCCTCGGTCACCTGCCACAGGCGGGCAGAGCGGCTGTCCTCGAGGGTAATCGTCAGTTGCTCGGCCTCGATCCGCTCCATCCGCGCAAGGGGGCCGGCGGCGAAGGCGGCGTCGACCCGGTCCAGCACCCCGGCCAGCGTGCCGGTGGCGCCGATCCCGGAACCGAGGCTCAGGTCGAAGGTGCCGTCGGGCAGCCGGCGCAGGGTGATCTGCGCGCCGCGCAACCGCAGGGTGTGCAGCTCCAGCCGCCCCCGCGTCAGCGGCCGCGCCGCGACCCGCGCGCCCACCTCGTTCAGCCGCGCCACCTCGGCGCCGCGGGTGTCGTACAGCCCCACGTTGCGCAGCAGCAGCCGCGGCACGAGGTTGCGCTGCACCGTCAGCTCGATCTCCCCGACCGAGACGCGGCCGCCGCCCATGCCGTCGTTCAGCCGCGCCTCAATGCGCCGCGTGACCCAGTCCGGCGCCTCCACCGGCGCGCCGATCAGCGCGAGGAAACCCAGCCCGCCGGCCGCGAACAGCAGCGCGACGCTGAGCAGGACAAGCATGCCCGCCCGGCGCTTGCGGCGCCTTGGCGGGACGATCTGCCCGTCCGTCTCGCTCATCTGCCCCGGCCCTGCCGCACGTCCATACGCTCTCTTCCGCCCATCGCGATCCTGCCCGGTTCCCCCACCGAACGGAACCAGTTACACGGGCCTCCACCACCGACCCAAGGGAGCAATCGTCACATGATCGAGACCGGCCAGCCCGCCCCGGACTTCACCCTGCCCCGCGACGGCGGCGGCGAGGTCACCCTTTCGGCGCTGCGCGGCCGGCCCGTCGTGCTGTACTTCTACCCGCGGGACGACACCAGCGGTTGTACCCGGCAGGCGGTCGACTTCACCGCCGCCGCGCAGGACTTCGCCGCCGCGGGGGCCGAGGTGCTGGGGGTCAGCAAGGACAGCGTCCGCAAGCACGAAGCCTTTCGGGACAAGCACGAACTGGGCATCGCGCTGCTGTCGGACGAGGACAGCGACACCTGCGAGCGCTACGGCGTCTGGAAGGAAAAGTCGATGTACGGCCGCCAGTTCATGGGGATCGAACGCAGCACTTTCCTGATCGACGCCGAAGGCATCGTCCGGCAGGTCTGGCGCAAGGTGAAGGTGCCGGGCCACGCGGCCGCGGTGCTGGATGCACTTAAGACAGGCTAAGCCTGCGGAACATCGGCAAGATCTTGCCGAAGCGGCCGCGCGGCACGGCGGCATCACGCGGCCGTCATCAAACCGGTTGCCGCATCGGAAATGCCAAGCTAAGCAAGGTAAAGCGCGGCGCGTGGGGGCGTAAAGCGCGAAAAAAGGGACAGCAGACAGTGTTTTCAGCACACGCTATTGGCCAGCGCCTGCACGGCTATCTGGAACGTGCATTTCCGGAACGACGCATCTTCCTCAGATCAGACAGTGACACCCGCTATGTCCGGCTCAGCCCGGCGACGCAGGCGGTCGCGCTCAGCGGCACCGCGCTTTTCGTGGGTTGGGCGATTGTCGCCACCGCGATCCTGCTGATGGACAGCATCGGCTCCGGCTCGCTGCGCGACCAGGCGGAACGCGAGCGGGCGCTTTACGAAAAGCGCCTTGCCGCCCTCTCCGGCGAGCGCGACCAGCGCACGGACGAGGCGCTGGCGGCGCAGGAACGTTTCAACGCCGCGCTGGGGCAGATCTCGGCGATGCAGTCGGCCCTGCTGGAAAGCGAGGAACGGCGCAAGGAGATGGAGACCGGGATCGAGGTGATCCAGACCACCCTGCGCCGCACCATGAAGGAACGCGACAGCGCCCGGGACGAGACGCTGGTGGCCCAGGCCAAGCTGGACGGCGTGGTGGCAGAGATCGAAAGCGCCCCGCTGGAGGATACCGAAACCACGCTCGACTTCTTGACCGTGGCCCTGCACGACATCGCCGCCGAGCGTGACACCATGGCCTTGATCGCCGCCGAGGCGAAGGCCGCCGCCCAGGACCTGGAGCTGGAGCGCCGGCTGCTGGAAGAGCGCAACGCCCGGATCTTCACCCAGCTCGAAGACGCCGTCTCCGTCTCGCTGGAACCGCTGGACGACATCTTCAATTCCGCCGGCCTGTCCGCCGACTCGATCCTCGAAACCGTGCGGCGCGGCTATTCCGGCCAGGGCGGCCCGCTGACCCCCCTGACCTTCTCGACCAAGGACGAGGATCCCGACCCGGACAGCCTGCGCGCCAACTCGATCCTGTCGCAGCTCGACAAGATGAACCTCTACCGCATCGCCCTGCAGAAGACCCCCTTCGCGATGCCGGTCAAATCCTCCTTCCGCTTCACCTCCGGCTTCGGGATGCGCTGGGGCCGGATGCACAACGGCACCGACTTCGCCGCCGGCACCGGCACGCCGATCTATTCCACCGCCGACGGCGTGGTGATCCACGCGGGCTGGCTGTCCGGCTACGGCAAGCTGGTGAAGATCCAGCACGAGTTCGGGATCGAGACGCGCTATGCCCACCTGAACAAGATTCACGTCAAGGTTGGGCAAAGGGTCTCGCGCGGGGAGCGGATCGGTGATATGGGAAACACCGGCCGATCGACGGGCACTCACCTTCACTACGAAGTGCGGATCGGCGGCAAGCCCGTGAATCCGATGACCTATATCAAGGCAGCGCGAGATGTTTTCTAAGAGTAGACTCAACGAGCCCGGCAAACCCGACGAGCCGGGCGCGAAGCCGGCCACCCCCGAACCCGCCGCGCCCGCGTCCTCCCGTTCGTCCAGCGACTACGCCAGCCCGGCCCCCAAGGCCAAGCCGCCGGCCTCGACCCTGTCGCCCGACCTGACCATCGTCGGCAACATCAAGACCACCGGCGACATCCAGATCGAGGGCAACGTCGAGGGCGACATCCGCGCCCACCTGCTGACCGTCGGCGAGGGCGCCACGGTCAAGGGAGAGGTCGTGGCCGACGACGTCGTGGTCAACGGCCGGATCGTGGGCCGCGTGCGCGGGCTGAAGGTGCGCCTGACCTCCACCGCGCGGGTGGAAGGCGACATCATCCACAAGACCATCGCCATCGAAAGCGGCGCGCACTTCGAGGGATCGGTGCAGCGCAAGGACGACCCGCTGTCCAAGGAAGGCACCCGCCCCTCGGCCACCACGCCGCCGGCCGCCGGACGCCCTGCCTCCGCCAACGGCTGAGCCGCCACCTTCAGGAAGTTTCGGGGGGCGTCGCGAATGCGGCGCCCTTTTCCTTTGCCGGGCTTGGTATTGCTGGCCCCGGTTTGGTGGAGCGGCCGCCGCGTGCTACCTTGGCGCCAAGAAGAAAGACACGGAAACTTCCAGGTACGGGAACAGCGGCTGGGGCAACGACCAGAAGAAGAAGTAGGGGCCGAAGACGGGCGGTAACAGCACGTGAACCCGCTGGCCCCGGTCGCACCGGGGCCAGTTCCGACGCTACAGACCGGGCGGCCGCCGCCCCGGCCAGTCCGTCGCCCGGTGCCAGGCCCCCGCCATCGCCAGCAGCGCCGCCTCGCTGCCGCGCGGCCCCGCCAGCTGCAGCCCCGCCGGCAGCCCCTGCGCCCCGAACCCCGCCGGCACCGCCGTGGAGGGCAGGCCCAGCAGGCTGACCGGCACCACGCATTCCATCCAGCGGTGGTAGGTGTCCATCGCCCGCCCCGCGATCTCCTTCGGCCAGTCCCATTCCGCCGGGAAGGGCCAGCACTGCGCTGCCGGCATCAGCACCGCGTCCAGCCCCGCGAACATCCGCGCCGCCGCGCGATACCAGTCCGACCGCGCCGCGCCCGCCCGCAGGATCGCCGCGTTGCTCAGCGCCCGTCCCCGCTCGATCTCCCAGACCAGCGCCGGCTTCAGCCGGTCGCGGGTCGCCGGGTCGTCCAGCAGCGCCCCCTGCCGGGCCGAGACGGCCCAGGCGCGCAGGTCGCACCAGCTCTCCCAGATCCGTTCCGCCGGGAAAGGCGGCGCCAGCGGCACCACCTCGGCGCCCAGGTCCGCGAACTGCGCCACCGCCGCCTCCAGCACCTCCATCAGCCCCGGCTCCATCGCCCAGGCGCCGCCCCAGTCGCCCAGCCAGCCGATCCGCTTGCCGGACAGGTCCCCCGGCGCCGCCTGCGCCCGGAACACCGCGCCCGCCGGTTGCGCCGGGTCCGGCCCCGCCAGCACCTCCAGCAGCGCCGCCACGTCGGCCGGGTCGCGGCCCATGGGGCCCAGCACCGACAGCGGGTGCAGGAACAGCTCTCCCGCCGCGTCGCCGGGCACCAGCCCGTGGCTCGGCCGGTGGCCGTAGACGTTGTTCCAGGCGGCCGGGTTGCGCAGGCTGCCCATCATGTCGGACCCGTCCGCCACCGCCAGCATCCGTGTGGCCAGCGCCGCCCCCGCCCCGCCCGAGGACCCGCCCGCGCTGCGCGCCGGGTCATAGGGGTTGCGGGTGACGCCGAACACCGGGTTGTAGCTGTGAGAGCCCAGCCCGAACTCCGGCACGTTGGTCTTGCCGATGACGATCGCGCCCGCCGCCTTCAGCCGCGCCGCCAGCAGGTCGTCCGCGGCGGGCACGTGATCGGCGTAGACCGGAGAGCCCCAGGTGGTGCGCAGCGCCTCGGTGGCCACCAGATCCTTCACCGCCATGGGAATGCCGTGCAGCCAGCCCCGGCGCGGCGCCGCGTCCGCCGCCGCCGCCTCTGCCATCAGCGCGTCCTCGCCGCGCAACGAGACGATGGCGTTCACCGCCGGGTTCACCGCGGCCACCCGGTCCAGCGTCGCGCGCATCAGCTCCGCCGCGCCCAGCTCGCGCCGCTCCAGCCGCCCCGACAGCGCCAGCGCCGTCTCCTCCAGCAGGTCAGTCACACCGTCTCTCCCAAGCTTCTCTGCCCGAGACACCCGACACCACCGCCCGCGCGGCCGCAAGGCAGACGCGCCCCTGCCCCCATTCTTCTGGTCTTAAAATATCCCCGCCGGAGGCATCCCCAGCCCCCCGCCCGCGCCGCCGCCGGGCAAGCGCGCCTCAGTCCTCCGCCGTCGCCTCCGCGCGGCTCTTGCCGGAAACCTCCAGCGCCAGGGTCGCCGCCATGAAGGCGTCGAGGTCGCCGTCCAGCACCCCTTGGGTGTCCGAGGTCTCGACCCCGGTGCGCAGGTCCTTGACCATCTGGTAGGGCTGCAGGACGTAGCTGCGGATCTGGTTGCCCCAGCCGGCGTCGCCCTTGTTCTCGTGCGCCTCGTTGATCGCCGCGTTCCGGCGGTCCAGCTCCATCTGGTAAAGCCGCGATTTCAGCGCCTTCATGGCGATGTCGCGGTTCTGGTGCTGCGACTTCTCGGAACTGGTCACCACGATCCCGGTGGGGATGTGGGTGATGCGCACCGCGGAATCGGTGGTGTTCACGTGCTGGCCGCCGGCGCCGGAGGAGCGGTAGGTGTCCAGCCGGATGTCCGAGGGGTTCACCTCGATCTCGATGTTGTCGTCCACCACCGGGTAGACCCAGACCGAGCTGAACGAGGTATGCCGCCGCGCCGCGCTGTCGTAGGGGCTGATGCGCACCAGCCGGTGCACGCCGCTTTCGGACTTCAGCCAGCCGTAGGCGTTGGGGCCCGAGATCTTGTAGGCGGCGGACTTGATTCCCGCCTCCTCGCCCGCGCTTTCCGACTGCAGCTCGACCTTGTAGCCCTTCTTCTCGGCCCAGCGGACGTACATCCGCGCCAGCATCGCCGCCCAGTCGCAGCTTTCGGTGCCGCCGGCGCCGGAGTTGATCTCGAGGAAGGTGTCGTTGCCGTCCGCCTCGCCGTCCAGCAGCGCCTCGATCTCCTTCTGCGCCGCCCGCTCGCGCAGCGACTTCAGCGCCGCCTCGGCCTCGCGGACCACGTCGGTGTCGCCCTCGGCCTCGCCCATGGCGATCAGCTCGACGTTGTCGTCCATCTCGCGCTCGATGCCCTGGAAGGTCTCCATCGCGTCCACCAGCATCTGCCGGTCGCGCATCAGCTTCTGCGCCTTCTCGGGGTCATCCCAGAGCGTCGGGTCCTCGACCCGGGCGTTGAACTCCTCCAGCCGGTGCGGCGCGGTGTCCCAGTCCAGCCGCTGGCGCAGCAGCGCCAGGGACTTGGCGATGGCATCGACGGTGTTCTGCGTCTCGGCGCGCATGGGTCAGGGTCCTGCTTTGATTGCCGGGGACAGATAGCAACGCCCCGCGCGGCGGGCAAGTCAGCTTGCCGCCGCGCCGTCTTCGAGCCGGACCTTGAAGTCCTGGGTGCGGCCGTCCTTGGATTCCCCGAGGTAGATCGTCTGGTGCGGGAAGGGGATCTCGATGTTGCGGGCGTCGAACACCCGCTTGAGGATTGCGTTGTAGGCGCGCCCCACCGCCCATTGCTTGCCCGGCACGCACTTGATCCGGGCGCGCAGCACCACGGCGCTGTCGCCGAAGCTCTGCAGCCCGAACCATTCCAGCGCGTCGAGGATGGCCGGCGACTGCTCGGGGTCGGCGCGCAGCTCGTCGAAGGCGGCCATCATGGCGGCCTTCACCTCGTCCACGTCCTCGCGGTAGCCGACGCCCATGTCGCACAGGAAGTAGCCGAAGTCCTTGACGTAGTTGGTCACCATGTCGACCGAGGAGAAGGGGATGATGTGGTAGGCCCCGGTCACGTCGCGCAGGCTGGCAGAGCGGATGGTCAGCCGTTCCACCGTGCCGGTGGTGCCGCCCACCGTCACCACGTCGCCCACGTTCATCGCGTTCTCCAGCTGGATGAAGACCCCGGTGATGATGTCCTGCACCATCTTCTGGGCGCCGAAACCGATGGCCAGGCCCAGCACACCGGCGGAGGCCAGCAGCGGCGCGATGTCCAACCCGATCTCCGCCAGCACGAACATCAGCGTGATGATCACCAGCGCGATGGTGGCGGCGTTGCGCAGCAGCGTCAGCAGCGTGCGCTCGCGGGAGGTGGCGACCGGCCCGAATTCCGGGTTCAGGCGGTAGTCGACCCAGGAGGTCAGCGCGATCCAGACCGCGAAGGAGCCCAGCAGCACCAGCGCCACCGACACCATCATCCCGGTGACCCGCAGGCCGAACTGGCTGACCATCCAGCCCCGCAGGTCGATCAGGCTGATGGCGTTCAACGCGATCAGCACCACCAGCGCGAAGATCACCAGCCGCAGCACGAACAGCGCCCGGGGCACGAAGCGGTTCAGCCGCCGTTCCAGCAGCGGCAACCGGGCGGTCACGCCCTCGGGCAGCACCACGCCGCGCCGCATGGTCCGGCTCAGCAGGCCCGAGACGGTCAGCCCCGCCAGCGCCACCAGGAACACCTGGCCCGAGCCGAGGAAGGTGCGGAATACCGCGTCGCCGGGACGGATCGAGACGATCACGAAGAGCACCAGCAGGTAGATCAGCGCCGGCCAGTGCCAGTGCCGCGCCAAAAAGGCCAGCGGCCCCCGGCCCTCGCGGGCGGCCTGCGCCGCCTCGGCCTCGGCGCGCCGGTCCTCGGCGGCGGCGACGTCCTCGGGGGACAGGTCCAGCGGCGGCACGCCGGCGCCGGGAACGGCGACAGCGGTCAGCGCCCCCTCCGCCGGCGGCAGCGGCTCGCGCCGCTTGGGGCCCAGCATCCACTCGGCCACCGGCCGGCGGTTGCGCAGCACCAGCCAGATGGCGAAGCCCAGCACCGCGAAGGCGATCAGCGCCGAAACCGCGCGCCCGGCGGCGAAGGAGACGTTGGCGTTGATGATCGGCACCACCAGCAGCATCCCGTAGCCCACCACGCCGACGATCAGGTTCAGCCGCGCCGACAGGTAGCGCGCGGCCGCGTCCCCCACCGGCAGCAGCCGCAGGTGCGTGGCGGCCGGCGACAGCACCAGCCGCACGCCCACCTTGGCCATCTCCACCAGCAGGAAGGCGTTCAGGTACAGCGTCTGGCGGATGCCGATGCTGCCGAAGTCCCCCAGCGCCAGCAGCGCCAGCGCGTAGCCCGCGGCCCATGCGGCGATGACGATCAGCGCGTCGATGGCGGCCGAGGCGAGGTACAGCGCCGCCGTGCGCACCGCGCCGCCGTCGCGGGCGGCGCGCCCCATGCGCGCGTAAAGCCGCGTCGCGCCCCAGCGCAGCAGCAGGAAGACCGCCACCGTGCCGAGGATCACCAGCGCCAGGTCCCCCAGCGCGTCCACCAGCACCCCGGTCTCGTTGCCGCTGAGCCCGCCGAAGACGTTGGGCGCGTCGCTCAGCTGCTGGCCCAGGCGCGAGACGTTCTCGGCGATCCCCTCGGCCGCCTCCTGGGTAATCAACGCGATGCGCCGACCGAAGGACAGGCTGTCCGAGGGGGCCGGGTTCTCGCCCGCCAGCGCCTCGACCGCGTCATCGGGGGTCAGGGGGTCTGTCTCCTCCGCCGCCGCGCGCAGCTTTTCCAGCAGCGCGGCGCGGGCCTTCTCATCCTCCAGCACCTCCAGCAGCAGCCGCAGGCTGCCGTCGGCCACGGTCTCCGCAGTCTCGGCGGTCTCGGCGGCCTCGGCGGCGGGCGCGGAGGGCAGCAGGGCGCCCTGCGGCAGGGCAGCGGCGGGCAGCAGCGCCAGCAGCACCGCAAGCAGAAGGGGGATCAGGCGGGTCATCGGGTCTCGCAGTCTCGGTTCCGGTCGCGGGGCCCGCCGCACCCGGGGCACGGCAAATCACCCGGCCCCGGCCCTAGCACAGCCGGGCGCGCCTGCAAACGCGGTGGTTCAGTACAAGCCGCCGGAACTCAGCGTTCCGAAGTCGGCCTTTTCCGGGATCACCACCACCTCGCCGTCGGCTGTCTCCACCGTCACGCCCTCCTCGATGAGCGTCGGGCTTTCGCCCGGCGCGAAGAGAGGCAGGTTCGAGCCCATGGCCCAGCCGCCGTCGAACATCACGCCGAACAGCGGCTCCTCGCCGTCGCGGAAGTATTCCGCCACCACGTTCTGCCCCGAGGCGTCGTCGGGCAGGCGCGCGCCGGTGAAACGGTCGATCTTGATGAAGCGCCCGCCGGGGGGCAGGTCGAACTTGCCGCCGCCGTACTTCTCGGTCGCCAGCTTCATGAAGTCGTTGAACACCGGCGCGCACATCCCGCCGCCAGAGGCGCCGGGCATGGTGCGCGGCCGGTCGTAGCCGATGTAGCAGCCCGCCACGATATTCGAGGTGAAGCCGACGAACCAGACGTCCTTGGAATCGTTGGTGGTGCCGGTCTTGCCCGCCACCGGCACGCCCAGGTTCACCTTGCCCGCCGCGGTGCCGCGGGTGACCACGCCCTGCATCATCGAGGTCAGCTGGTAGGCCGTGATGGCGTTCATCACCCTTTCGCGGTTGGTCACGATCCGCGGCGGCACCCCCCGCTCCAGCGAAGCCAGGTCGCAGTCCTCGCAGGTGCGCTTGTCGTGGCGGTAGATCGTCTCGCCCCGCACGTTCTGCACCCGGTCCACCAGCGTCGGCTCCACCCGCTCGCCGCCGTTGGCGAACATGGCGTAGGCGGCGACCATCTTGAACAAGGTGGTCTCCTGCGCGCCGAGGCTGTTGGCGAGGAACGGCTCCAGCCGGTCGTAGACGCCGAAACGCTCGGCGTAGTCGGCCACGGTCTCCATCCCGATCTCCTGCGCCAGCCGCACGGTCATCAGGTTGCGCGACCGCTCGATCCCGGTGCGCAGCGGCGTCGGGCCGTAGAACTGGTTGCTGGCGTTGGTGGGGCGCCAGACGCCGCCGCCGGTGTCCACCGCGATGGGCGCGTCGATCACGATGGTGGCGGGGGAAAAGCCCATGTCCAGCGCCGAGGCGTAAACGAAGGGCTTGAACGAGGACCCGGGCTGCCGCGTCGCCTGGGTGGCGCGGTTGAAGACCGAATGCTGGTAGGAGAACCCGCCCTGCATCGCCAGCACCCGGCCGGTGTGCACGTCCATGGCCATGAAGCCGCCCTGCACCTCGGGGATCTGCCGCAGGGTCCAGCGCATGAAGCTGCCGTCGCTGTCCGAGGTCATGGCGCGCACGTGCACCACGTCGCCCACCTTCAGCAGGTCGCCCGCCACCCGCGCCTGCGGGCCCAGGCTGCCGTCCTCCAGCTTTGGCCGCGCCCATGTCACGTCCTTGGCGGGGATCCAGTGGCCGTCGGCGTCCTCCTCGACATCCTCGATGCCGATGCGGGCGTCGTTGTTGCCCACCTCCAGCACCACCGCGGCGTGCCAGCCCTCGATGTCGCGGGCGATGTCGGTCTCGGCCAGCGCGGCCCGCCAGGCTTCTTCCGACCGCAGCTGGTCGGCAGCGATCACCGTCTTGGTGCCGCGCCAGACGCCGAGGCCGCGGTCGTAGCTTTCCAGCCCCTTGCGCAGCGCGCGGGCGGCCTCGTCCTGCAGCTCGGCATCGACGGTGGCGCGGATCGCGAGACCGCCGCCGAAGAATTCCTCCTCGCCGAATTCCGCGCTCAGCTGGCGGCGGATCTCGTCGCTGAAGTAGTCGCGGGGCGGCAGCGCGGTGCGGAAGGACACGTATTCGCCCCCCTGCACCGAATCCAGCGGAGAGGCCACGGCCTCCTCGTACTGCGCCTCGGTGATGTAGTCGTTCTCGAACATCTCGCGCAGGGTGTTGTCGCGCCAGAAGATCGCGTCCTCGCGGTTGCGCACGGGGTGCCGGTTGGAGGGGCTTTTCGGCAGGCTGGCAAGATAGGCCGCCTCGGCCGGGCTCAGTTCCTCCAGCGTCTTGTTGAAGTAGCTCTGCGCCGCCGCCGTCACCCCGAAGGAGTTCTGCCCGAGGAAGATCTCGTTCAGGTACAGCTCCAGGATCTTGTCCTTCGACAGGGTTTCCTCCAGCCGGCTGGCGAGGATCAGTTCCTTGATCTTGCGCTCGGCCGACCGGTCCGAGGACAGCAGGAAGTTCTTCATCACCTGCTGGGTGATGGTCGAGGCGCCCCGCAGCCGCGCGCCCTTGGCCGCGTCCACCGCCGCGGCGATCATGCCGCGCGGGTCGTAGCCCCGGTGCAGGTAGAAGTTCTTGTCCTCGGCGCTGACGAAGGCCTGCTTGACCAGGTCCGGCACGTCCTCGATCGGGGTGAACAGCCGCCGCTCCTTGGCGAACTCGTCCATCATCCGCCCCTCGCCGGAATAGATCCGGCTGATGGTGGGCGGGTTGTAGTTGGCCAGCTGCTCGTGGTTCGGCAGGTCGCGCCCGTACATGTAGAACACCGCGCCGATCAGCAGCGCGACCATGAACAGGCCGTTGAAGACGAGGCTGAAAATGCCGCCGAGAATGGATGCGAAGAAACGCAGCATGACTGCCCCTGGTAGCGCGTGACCGAGATTGATCCGCCCGGCAACATATGCCAATCGAGGGCGGCTCAAAACCCCCATAGGCGGCATGGCGCGCATCCTTCCGCCGCCGCTTGCGCGGCCCCGCGCGGAACCGTAACCGAGGGCATCATGCGACCTGATGACATCCTTTCGACCTATGAGCGTGTGGCCCGCGGATTCGCCGCCTCGCGCGATCGCACGCTGTTCGAACGCCGCTGGCTCGACCGGATGCTGAACCATGCGCCCGGCCGCCGGGTGCTGGATCTCGGCTGCGGGCCCGGGCGGCCGATCGCGGAATACCTTGTGGACCGCCGCTGCACCGTCACCGGCGTCGACGGCGCCCCGGCGATGATCGCGCTGTTCCGGCAGAACCTGCCCCAGGCGCGCGCCGTGCGCGCCGACATGCGCGGGCTGGAGCTGGAGGAACGCTTCGACGCGATTCTCGCCTGGAACAGCCTGTTCCACCTGTCCCCCGCCGACCAGCGCGGCATGTTCCCGGTCTTTGCCGCCCACGCGGCGCCCCGGGCGGTGCTGATGTTCACCTCGGGCCCCGAAGCGGGCGAGCCGGTGGGCAAGGTCGAGGGGGAATCGGTCTACCACGCCAGCCTCAGCCCCGACGACTACCGCGCGCTGCTGGCCGAGAACGGGTTCGACGTGCTGGACTTCCGGCCCGAGGACCCCGACTGCGCCGGCCACAGCGTCTGGCTGGCCCGCGCCGGCGCCAAGGCCTGAGGCCGGGGCTGACCCTATGAAGCGCTACTGCCGCAGCAGGCCCGCCTCGGCGGCGTCTGCCGCGGCCCAGGCCTGAAGCGCCGCCGCGATCCCCCCCGCCGCCCTTGCCCGCCATTCCGGGTCCGCAAGGTTCTCGCGGTCGCGCTGGGAGGACAGGAACCCCAACTCCACCAGCACCGAGGGGATGTCGGCGGCCTTCAGCACCGAGAACGACGCCTCCATCCGCGGCCGCTTGTGCAGGCTGCCGATGGCGTTCTCCAGCCCCTCCACCATGGCATCCGCCAGCCGGTCCGCCCGCGGCGCGGTTTCCCGGCGGGCAAGATCCATCAGCACATGCGCCACCCGGTCGTCGTGGTCGGTCAGGTCGATCCCCGCCAGCAGATCGCCCCGGTCGTGCCGCTCCGCCAGCTTTTCCGAGGCGATGTCCGAGGCCGTCTCGCTGAGGGTATAGACCGTCGCCCCCCGCGCCCGCCCCTCGGCCAGCGCGTCGGCATGGAGCGAGACGAAGACATCCGCTCCCGCCATCCGCGCCAGCGAGACCCGCATCTCCAGCGGCACGAAGATGTCGTCGTCCCGCGTGAGGAAGACGTCGAAACCGCCCTCGCGCAGCAGCAAATCGCGCAGCTCGCGCGCGAAGGTCAGCATCAGGTCCGCCTCGCGCGCCCCGTCCCGTTCCGCCCCCGGGTCCAGCCCGCCGTGGCCCGGGTCCAGCACCACCACCACCGGGCGGGTGCCGTCCTGCCGCCGGCGCGGCGGCGCCACCGCCTCGGCCGCCCCCGTGCCGGGCAGGGCGAACAGCGCGCTGTCGGGCGCGCCGGAGGCGGCGTTGAATTCCTCGGGCGAGGCCGGCACCAGCCGCACCGTCACCGCCGGCGCGGCGCCGGTGTCCAGCCAGGCCCGCTCCACCTTCATCGGGCGCGCCAGCGTCAGCACCATGCGCGACCAGCCGGGGCGGAAGGCGCCCATGGTCACCTCGTCCACCGCCCCCGCAGTAGCCAGCGCCCCCGCGGGCAGCGCGCTCCAGTCCACCTCGGAGAAATCCAGCACCAGCCGCCGCGGCGCGGTCAGGGTGAAGACCCGGTAGGGCACCGGCTGGCTGAGCCCCAGCACCAGTTCGACGGTATTGCCCCGGGCTTCCAGCCGGCTGCGCTCCGGCTCCACCCGCGCCAGCGCGGTCAGCCCCTGCGCCGCCGCCGCGCCGCCCCATGCCAGAAGGCAGAGAATCGCCAGTATCCTGCTCATGTCGCCTCTTGTGCTTTTGCGCGCACCATAGCCCCCCGGCCGCGCCCCGCAAAGCCGCTTGCGCGCCCGGCCGCGCGGGTCCAGTCAGGGGGCACCCCGCCGGAGAGCCTCATGCTTCGCCTCGCCAACCTGTCGCTGCTGGTGCTGTTTCCCCTCAGCTGGTTCGCCCCGCTGATGCGCGCCGGGCTGCTGCCGCTGTTCGGCCTGTCGGAGATCTCGGTGATCTCGGGCCTGCAGTCGCTGTGGGAAAGCGACGTGGCGCTGGCGCTGCTGGTGACGGCATTCGCCCTGTTCGCGCCGTACCTGAAGACGCTGGGGCTGGCGCTGGTTCACTTCGGCCTCGCCTCCCCCCGCATCCTCCCGGCGCTGCGCCTGCTGGGGCGGCTGGCGATGGCGGACGTGTTCCTGGTGGCGCTTTACATCGTGGTGGTGGAGGGGGTCGGGCTGGCCACGGTCGAGACGGCATGGGGCCTCTATGTCTTCGCGGGCTGCGTGCTGGCCTCCATCGCGATCGGGCTGCTGACGGAGCGGCGGGCGTAGGGGGTTCACCCCGCCACGGCGCAACATAAGCCTGCCCGGGGGATGGCGCTTCCAACCCACGGCATACGCGCTTCATCCCAGCCAAATCCGCGCACCGAATGAGCCTCGCCCTGCGGCCCCCAAAGCGCCAGCCCGCCGGAACGGGCAGGCGCGTGCCCCCGCGCCTCCGGCCTGTCCGGGGGCGGGCCGCGCCCCCCTCGCACGCGGCCGCCGCCGCCCCCCCCCCCCCCCCCCCCCCCGCCGCCCGGCGC
>JBLXFD010000039.1:0-26064 GCA_048262455.1 Rhodobacter sp. | reverse complement strand
GAGTTCGAGTCCAACACCTACGTCCACATCTTCGACAACGACGGCCAGCTGCTGCAGTCGATCAAGTTCCACACCTCCTGCTCGAAGCCGCTGGCCATCGGCGACCAGTTCGGCTCTGTCACCGTGGACGGCGCGGCCTTCACCAACGAGGACACCGGCGAGCGCATTCCCTTCGGCAGCGACGGCGGCACCGGCGACGAGGGCGTGACCTACGAAATCATCGGCGACGACGACGCGGACCTCTTCGAGGTAGACCTGGAAACCGGCGAGGTGACCTTCAAGACCCCGCCCGACTTCGAGAACCCGCAGGACGAGGACGGCGACAACACCTACGAGGTGACCGTCCGCGCCACCCGCGACGACGGCACCTTCGAGGACAAGCCGCTGGAGGTCTGCGTCGACGACACCGACGACAGCCCCTACTGCGTCGACGAGGGCGACAAGTTCGTCAACGACTTCGACCTCGAGGTGGAATGCACCACCCCCGGCAACGACGACGGCACCGACCTGTGCGACCTGAAGAAGTCCGACGGCAAGCCGGTGGAGCTGGAGCTGACCTACAACTTCGGCACCGAGATCCGCCAGAAGGCCGACCAGGACGACGGCAAGCGCGGTGTCGACACCTTCGGCGAGGATGACGACGGCACCGTCTTCATCCGCGTGGCCGGCAAGGGCGACGTCTACTTCGAGGGCGAGGTGTCCGAGGGCGACCAGTTTCTTGCCACCAGCGACGGCAAGTTCGCCTCGGAGACCACGATCCAGATCTACGACACGCAAGGCGGCGAGCTGCTGCAGGAGATCGACGTGCACACCTCCTGCTCGCAGCCGCTGGCGATCGGCGACGTCTTCGGGTCCATCGCGATCAGCGGCGCGACGCTGGAAAGCGGGCGCATGGTCACCGGCTCGCAGTCGACGATCCTGACAGAGCCGGACCTGATCTACAGCCTCGACGGTCCCGACGCCGAGTTCTTCGAGATCGACCCCGACACCGGCGTCGTCCGCTTCCGCGGCGAGCCGGACTTCGAGAACCCGCAGGACGAGGGCCGCGACAACATCTACGACGCCGTGGTGCGCGCCACCGCCAAGGACGACGCCAGCTGCTTCACCGAGCGCCCGATCCAGGTCGAGGTAAAGGACATGCCCGGCGACGAGCCGCCCGAGCCCAAGGACGACGAGGGCGAGGTCTGCGCCACCGACAAGGTCAAGCTGAACGTCCTGCGCAACGACGGCGGCGAGCGGGGCGAGTACACCGTCACCGCCATCGACGGCGAGGAGATCGACGCGCAGCAGAAGGTCACCCTCGACAGCGGCGCGCGGATCAAGCTGACCAGCAGCGGCCAGCTGGTCTACGACACCCGCAAGGCGGTCTACGAGGTGGACGGGCAGGAGGTGAAGGCGGCCGACCTGCTGGTGGGCCAGTCCGTCACCGACCGCTTCGAGTACACCATCGAGGACGAGGACGGGAACCTTGCCACCGCCACCGTCGAGATCGAGGTGCACGGCGGCAAGAACACGCTGGAGACCATCGCCGACGACGTGCCGGACGAGGGCGCCTTCTCTGTCCGGCTGATCGGCAAGGGCGACTATGCCCTGCGGATCGAGGGCACCGGCGACGACCGGCTGGACGGCCAGATCTTCGACAAGGCCTACTGCCTCGACGCCGACGCGCCGATCACCGATCCCGACGGGATCGAGGCCGACGTCACCGTCGCCACCGCCGACAACGAGCCGCTGGACGACGCGGACCTCGAGGACAAGCTGGACAACATCGGCTACATCCTGAACGAGGACTTCGGCAGCCAGGACAACGGCGACGGCACCGGCGAGACCTACACCGAGGCAGAGATCCAGGCCGCGATCTGGGGGCTGACCGGCCACTACGACGAGGCCGAGGCGCTGTTCGAGAACGGCGCCAAGGGGACGCTGGAGAACGCCAAGGAGATCTACAAGGCCGGGCTGAAGGACGGCGAGGGTTACGAGGCCACCGAGGCGGGCGACATCGTCGCGCTGGTCTTCACCCCCACCTCCGACGAGGCCGAGGAAGGCGACGCCCAGCCCTTCGTGGTCGGCATCCCCTTCGAGGAGCTGGAGATCCCCTGCGTCAAGGTCGAGGACGAGGACCGCGTCGCGCGCGAGGAGGAGCCCGAGGACCGGGAGCTTCTGGAACTCTTCGCCTGATCCTCGCCTGACAGGCGTTTAACACTGAAAGCGGTGCCCGCCGGCCGGCGGGCACCGTTTGCCGTTCGGGGTCGGCCCCTGCCATGACTGCAGCCCTTCCGTAAAATTGTCCGGAAAGACGCCCCGCAGGACGCCGCGATACCACGCCGCTGCCTTAAATCGATCACGATCTGCAGATAGATCCTCGTCTCAACAGTGATTGTCCGGCTTTCCCGAATTAGCGGGCGAAGCCATGCGGGCGATTGGAAGAACGACCTGGTCGCGGAGCAATACCGCGGCGGGAGGCTAGACATGGCAGTGTACTACATCGTCTCGAAGGACGCGGTTCCCGGCCCCGGAGAGATCCGCGCCGGCTCGGACATCACCGTGGCCGAGGGCGACATCTTCTACTTCCGCGGCGCCGCGGACGATAACACCAAGTTCATCAGCAACGGCACCCCCACCAACTTCGAGCTCCGTTTCGACGAGGATTCCACCGCCGGCGGCTACGCGGTGGAGGTCGGGCCGAACCTGACCCCCACCACCACCGTCAGCCCCGGAGTCGACGTCAACGACGTGGACCTCTCCGCCAAGGACGCGGCTGCCAGCGTCTTCAACGCCGGGGACGGCGCGATCGTGGGCGGCTACACCGGCTCTGCCACCGGCTCCGACGAGATGAACTTCGGCGACTTCGTGACGATCACCGACGCCGTGTCCCTGCTGGGCGGCGCCGACCAGATCAACATGGGCTCGTCCAACTACTTCATCGGCGACGTGGCGACCGGCGACGGCAACGACAGCATCACCGGCGGCGACGACAACATCTTCGACGGCAACACCACCACCGGCGCGGGGCGCGACAGCGTCACGCTGGGGGACTACAACCGCCTCGACAACCTCAACACCGGTGCCGGCGGAGACCGGATCCAGCTGGGCCTGCTGGACAGCCGCCAGCCCATGGTGATCGACGGCGAGTCCCACGACGGCGCGGACGGCGACCCGACCAACGACGACTTCATCAGCATCGAGGTGCTGAAGGACGGGCAGGACGCCTTTCGCTCGGCGCTGGAGGCTCATGGCTACGCCTCGAACGGGCCGAAGACCCACGCCGCCACCTCCGACACCGACTATCACATTCACTGGAACCGCATCGAGATCAACGATTTCGAGAACGTCCGCACCGTCTGCTTCACCCGCGGCACCCGCATTCTCTGCGCCGGCGGCGAGAAACCGGTGGAGCAGCTGCGCGCCGGCGACTTGGTTCAGACCCGGGACGACGGGCTGCAGCCGATCCGCTGGATCGGCAATACCACCGTGCCCGCCCTGCGCCACCTTGCCCCGGTGCGCATCGCCGCGGGCACGCTGGGCAACCGCCGCACGCTGACCGTTTCGCCGCAGCACCGGATGCTGCTGACCGGGCTGGTGCCCGACCTGCTGTTCGGCGAGCCCGAGGTTCTGGCCCCCGCCGCCGCGCTGGCCAACGGCACCCGGATCCGCCGCGTCGTCGGCGGGCGGGTGCAGTATTTCCACATGCTGTTCGACCGCCACCAGATCGTCTTTGCCGAGGGCGCGCCCAGCGAAAGCTTTCTGCCCGGGGCCGAGGGGATGCAGGCGCTGGCCGCCCCCGTGCAGGCGGAGATATTCGAGCTGTTCCCGGAGCTGCGCCGCGGCGGCGCCGGGGGCTACGAGGCCGCCCGCCCGATGCTGCGGGCCTATGAAAGCCGGCTTGCGGCGCAGGAGATGTGCCTGACCTGATCCACCTCAGGGGCGCGGGCGCAGGCGCGGTCAGATCCCGGCCGAGGCCTTCCGGCAGGCTTCCGCGAAATCCAGCGCCAGGTTGCGGCGCCGCGACCTGACGGGGAAGGCCACGAGGAACTCGTGCCGGATGTCGAGGTCCAGCGGCACCAGCGTGACCCCGGGGCGGGCCAGCCCCGCCGCCAGCCACTGCGGCACGATCGCCACCCCGAAGCCTTCCGCCGCAAAGGCACAGGCGGTTTCCACCGACTGCGTCTCGACCGCCACCCGGGGCACCACCGCCGCGCCGCGGAACCGGGCGTCGATCTCGTCGCGCCATGGCCGGCCGCGGCCGATCAGCACCAGCGGCTCGCGCGCCAGTTCGGCGATGCCGATGGACCGGTCCCGCGCCCTCGGATGCTCCTCCCGCATCACCGCCACCAGCGGCGACTTGTTGATGGAGATTGTCTCGACCCCAGCGTTGGTGATCGGCGCCTTGGCGATGGCGATGTCCACCTCGCGCGCCGCCACCAGCGCGACGAGGTGTTCGTAGGTGCCAAGCTGCACGTTGACCCGCAGGTTCGGGCGCTCCGACACCAGCGTCTTCACCGCCCGCGGCAGGTAGGTGCTGCTGGCCGAATGCGGCGCGCCGATCCGCAGGGTGCCGCGGTCGAGGCTGCGGATGTCCCGCGCGAGGTTCAGCACCCGTTCCATGCCGTCGAAGGCCTGGCTGGCCTCTTCGTACAACGTCAGCGCCGTCTCGGTCGCCCGCATCCGCCCGTGTTCGCGTACGAACAGCGTCAGGCCAAAGTGGTTCTCCAGCTTGGCGATCTGCTGGCTGACCGCGGGCTGCGACAGGCCCAGCTGCGCCGAGGCCGCGGTGACGCCGCCGGATTCGATCACGGCGCAGAAGACCTCGAGGCCGCGGATGGTGGAGACGCTCATTCCATAAGTGTGGCTTATGGGGGTGGAGGCTTCAACTATAAGATTGTCCGGCTTTCCCCCCGCGCGCACAACTCCGTGAGGAACGGGAGGAATCGGCTTGGTCTTCATCTTTCGCCGCCTGCTGCAGACAGCCGGAGTGCTGCTTGCGGTGTCGCTGGTGGTCTTCCTCGGCCTCTACGCCGTCGGCAACCCCGCCGACATCCTGCTGCCCGACGACGCCACCGCGGCCGAACGCCAGACGGCGATCCGATCGCTTGGCCTCGACCGGCCGATCTGGGTTCAATACGGCCTGTTCCTGAAGAACGCGTTAAGCGGCGACCTCGGCACCTCCTTCGTCTACAACACCCCCTCCATCGAGCTGATCTTCCAGCGCTTCCCCGCGACGCTGGAACTGGCGCTCTCGGCGCTGGTCATCGCGGTGGTGCTGGGGGTGCCGCTGGGGCTCTACGCCGGGCTGAACCCCGGCACGCGGCTGGACCAGACCATCGTGACAGGCTCGATCCTGGGATTCTCGCTGCCGAACTTCTGGCAGGGGCTGATGCTGATCCTCGTCTTCTCGATCGGGCTGGGCTGGCTGCCCTCCTCGGGGCGCGGGCAGACCGGGTCGGTGCTGGGGATCGAGACCAGCTTCGCCACCTGGGACGGGATCCGCCACCTGATCCTGCCCGCCACCAACCTCGCGCTGTTCAAGCTGGCGCTGGTGATCCGGCTGACCCGGGCGCAGGTGCGCGAGACGATGCCGCTGGACTTCGTGAAATTCGGACGGGCCAAGGGCCTGTCCAGCCGCCGCATCATCGGCGTGCACGTGGCAAAGACCATCGCCGCGCCGATCATCACCGTGGTGGCGATGGAGCTGGGATCGCTCATCGCCTTCGCGGTCATCACGGAATCGATCTTCGCCTGGCCGGGGATGGGCAAGCTGATCATCGACTCGATCAACCGGCTCGACCGTCCCGTGGTCGCTGCCTACCTGCTGGTGGTCACCTTCATGTTCATCATGATCAACCTCGCGGTGGACCTTCTGTACACCGTGCTGGACCCGCGCGTGCGGATGGGAGGCCGGTCGTGAGCCTCGCCGAACGCGCCCCCGCCTCCACCGACGCCGATGCGCCGCCCCCCCGCGCGCCCTCGCGCTGGCGCCCCGTCTGGAACGAGTTCCGGGAAAGCCGGGCCGCCGTGGTCGCGCTGGCGGTCTGCCTGCTGCTGCTGGTGCTGGCCGTCATCGGCCCGTGGATCGCGCCGCAGAACCCCTACGACCTGACAGAGATCAGCTTTCTCGACAGCCGCCTGCCGCCGCTGTCGGCCTCGCCCGACGCCTTCTACCTGCTGGGCACCGACAACCAGGGGCGCGACATGCTGTCGGCCATGCTCTACGGGCTGCGCACCAGCCTGTTCGTCGGCGTGGCCTCTGGCGTGCTGGCCATCGCGGTGGGGGTGTCGCTGGGCCTGATCGCGGCCTACGCCGGCGGCGCGCTGGACGCGATGATCATGCGGGTCGTCGACTTCATGCTGGGCTTTCCCACCATCCTCGTCGCGCTGATGATGCTGGCGATCCTCGGCCAGGGGGTCGACAAGGTGATCTTCGCGCTGGTGCTGGTGCAATGGGCCTACTTCGCCCGCGCCGTCCGCGCCACGGCCCTGTCCGAGCGCAACAAGGAATACATCGAGGCCGCGCGCTCGCTGGGCCTCAGCCACCGGCGGATCGTCTTCGGCCACCTCGCCCCCAATTGCATGCCGCCGGTGATCGTGATCGGCACCATGCAGGTGGCCAGCGCCATCGCCGCCGAGGCGACGCTCAGCTTTCTCGGCCTCGGCCTGCCGATCACCGAACCGTCGCTGGGCCTGCTGATCTCGAACGGTTTCGACGTGATGCTGGCGGGGCTTTACTGGATATCGGTCTTCCCGGGGCTGCTGCTGCTGGTGCTGATCTTCTCGATCAACATCGTCGGCGACCGGCTGCGCGAGATCCTGAACCCGAGGAACGCCCGATGAGCGCGCTGCTGGAGGTCCGGGGCCTCAAGACCCATTTCTTCACCCGCGCCGGCGTGCTGAAGGCGGTGGACGGGATCGACCTGACCCTGCAGCCCGGCGAGGTGATGGGGCTGGTGGGGGAAAGCGGTTCTGGCAAGTCGGTGGCCAGTTTCTCGGTGCTGGGGCTGGTGGACCCGCCGGGGCGCATCGTCGAGGGCGAGATCCTGTTCCGCGGCGAGGACCTGCGCACCGCCTCGCCCGCCCGCCTGAAGGCGCTGCGGGGCAAGGACATCGCGATGATCTTCCAGGATCCGATGATGACCCTGACGCCGGTGCTGCGGATCGAGACCCAGATGACGGAGGCGATCCACGCCCACGAAAGGGTGTCGGCCAAAGCCGCCCGCGCCCGCGCCGTGGACGTGCTGCGGCGGGTCGGCATTTCCGACCCCGAGACGCGGATCCGCGCCTACCCGCACCAGTTCTCCGGCGGCATGCGCCAGCGCGTCGCCATCGCCATCGCGCTGCTGCACGACCCGGCGCTGATCCTCGCGGACGAGCCGACCACCGCGCTGGACGTGACCATCCAGGGCCAGATCATCGCCGAGATCCAGAAGCTGGTGGCAGAGACCGGGGCCGCGATGATCTGGGTCAGCCACGATTTGGCGGTGGTCGAGACCATCGCCGACACGATCTCCGTCATGTACGCCGGCCGCATCGTCGAGCAGGGGCCGGCCGAGACGGTGATCGGCGCCCCGGCGCATCCCTATACCGAGGGGCTGCTGAACTCGATCCCCAGCCGCGCCGCGCCCGGCGGGCGGCTGAACCAGATCCCCGGCATGGCGCCCTCGGTGCTGGACCTGCCGCCCGGCTGCCCCTTCGCGCCGCGCTGCGCCTATGCCCACGCCGCCTGCCTGCAACCCGTCTCTCCGCGCCGCGCCGGCCCGGACCGGGTGGTGCGCTGCGTGTCCCCCCTTGTTCGCGAGGCCGCGGAATGAACGCCCATGTCACGCTGAAGCAGGTCGAGAAGGTCTTTCAGCGCAAGCCGGACCTGGCAGAGCGGATCGCCATCCGCCTTGGCGCCCCCGCCCCGCCCGCGGTGCGCGCGGTGGACGACGTGACGCTGTCGGTGGGGCGCGGCGAGGCGGTGGGGCTGGTGGGGGAATCCGGCTGCGGCAAGTCGACCCTCGGGCGGATCGTGGCGGGCATCCACGACAAGACCGGCGGTAGCTTTGCCTTCGAGGGCCGCGACCAGGCCGACTGGACCGCCGAGGAGGCCCGGCGCGCGCGGCTGGAGATCCAGATGATCTTCCAGGACCCGATGTCCTCGCTGAACCCGCGCAAGCGGGTGGTGGACATCGTCGGCGAGGCGCCGGTGGTGCACGGGCTGATGACCCGGCGCGAGCGGGACGCCGAGGTGGCGCGCCTGCTGCGCGAGGTGGGGCTGGACCCGGCCTATGCGCGCCGCTTCCCGCACCAGTTCTCCGGCGGCCAGCGCCAGCGCATCGGCATCGCGCGGGCGCTGGCGGTCGAGCCGAAGTTCCTGGTCTGCGACGAAAGCGTCGCGGCGCTGGACGTGTCGATCCAGGCGCAGGTGCTGAACCTCTTCATGGAGATGCGCGAGGCCCGCGGGCTGACCTACCTGTTCATCAGCCACGACCTGGGGGTGATCGAGCACCTGACCGACCGGGTCGCGATCATGTACCTGGGCCGGCTGGTGGAGGTGGGGCCCACCGCCGAGATCTTCCGCGCCCCTAACCACCCCTATACCCGCGCCCTGCTGGAGGAAGCCCCCAGCATCGGCCGCGGCCGGCGCGCCTACGCCCCGCTGAAGGGAGAGATCCCCTCGCCCCTGGCGCCGCCGCCGGGCTGCCATTTCCACACCCGCTGCCCCTTCGCGATGGAGATCTGCAAGCAGCAGCGCCCCGCCCTGCGCCAGATCGCCCCCGGCCGAATTTCCGCCTGCCATCTTAACGATACTCAATAATCCACAGGGAGAACCGACCATGAGACATCTTCGACCCCTACTTCTGGCCGCGGCCACGTCGCTGATCGCGCTGTCCACCTCGGCGCAGGAACTGACCATCGGCCGCGCGAACGAGCCGCAGTCGATCGACCCGCAGTTCTCGCGCACCGGCAACAACCAGATGACCGCGCTGCACATCTTCGACCGGCTGATCCTGACCGACGCCAACGTGCGGCCCCTGCCCGGCCTGGCCGTGGAATGGGAAGCCGAGAACGAGACCACCTGGCTGGTGCGCCTGCGCGAGGGCGTGACCTTCCACGACGGCTCGCCCTTCACCGCCGAGGACGTGGTCTACTCGCTGGAACGCGCGCCGAACGTGCCGAACTCGCCCGCCTCTTTCGCGGGGTCTGTGGCCAACCTCGCCTCCTCCGAGATCGTCGACGACCACACCGTCCGCTTCACCACCAACACCCCGGACCCGCTGTTCCTCCAGAACATCGGCACCGTCTACATCGTCTCGAAGGCCGCCACCGAGGATGCGGCGAACGAGGATTTCAACTCCGGCGAGGCGGCGATCGGCACCGGCCCCTACAAGTTCGTGTCCTGGAGCCCGGGCGACCGGCTGAAGCTGACCCGCAACGACGCCTACTGGGGCGAGGCGCCGGCCTACGAGACCGTCACCATGCGCTTCATCGCCAACGACGCCGCCCGCGTCGCCGCGCTGCTGTCCGACGCGGTGGACCTGATCGACCTGGTGCCGCCGGCGGACCTGCCGAACCTGCGCGAGGACCCGGACATCACGGTCTACGACACCCCCACCGTGCGGCTGATCTACCTGGCGCTGAACCAGGCGGACGACGCCCCCGGCCTGACCGACGCGGCGGGCAACCCGCTGGACAAGAACCCGCTGCAGGACGCGCGCGTGCGCCGGGCGATCTCCATGATGATCGACCGTGACACCATCATCGAACGGCTGTTCTACGGCGCCGGCGAGGCCGCCAGCCAGATCGTTCCCAGCGGCGTCTTCGGCTTCAACCCCGACATCCCCGTCAGCCCCTACGACCCCGACGGCGCCCGCGCGCTGCTGGCCGAGGCGGGCTATCCCGAGGGGTTCGGCATCACGCTTCACGGGTCCAACGACCGGTTCAGCCAGGACGGAGAGCTGACCCAGGTGCTGGGCCAGTACCTGGCGCGCGGCGGGCTGACGGTGAACGGGGTCGAAACGCTGCCCTACGCGGTCTACTCCAAGGAGGCCGGCAAGAACGCCTACGGCGCCTTCCTGTTCTCCTACGGGAACTCCACCGGCGAGGCGTCGCGGGGGCTGCTGTCGGCGATCCACACCAAGGACGAGGAAAAGGACCTGGGCTCGCTCAACCGCTTCTCCTACTCCAACCCCGCCTTCGACGAGGCCGTCACCGCCGCCGCACAGATCTTCGACGACGCGGAGCGCGAGGCCGGCATGGCCGCCGCGCAGGCGATCGCCTTCGAGGAGGACACCGCGCTGGTGCCGCTCTACTTCCAGGCGCTGTCCTGGGCCTCGCGCGCCGACGTGACCTTCGAGCCGCGCCGCGACGAGCGCACGCTGGCCATGGGCGCACGCCCCGCAGGAGCGAACTGACCATGCTGGGGACCATCGAGGACACCGTCGTTCTGTCGGACGTGATGGTCCCCATGCGCGACGGGGTGCGCCTTGCGACGGACGTGACCCTGCCGGCAAGAAACGGAAAGGCCCTGCCCGGGCCCTTCCCCACGCTGCTGTACCGCACCCCCTACGACAAGGCCGCCGCGCGCCGCAGCGAATACAGCTACGCCGACCCCGAGCCGCGCAGCAACGCCGTGATCGCCGCCGAACTGGCCCGCGCCGGTTTCGCCGTGCTGGTGCAGGACTGCCGGGGCCGCTACGCCTCGGAGGGTGTGTTCCGCAAGTACATCGGCGAGGGCGAGGACGGGTTCGACACCCTGGACTGGGCCCGCGCGCAGGACTGGTGTTCCGGCCGGTTCGGCACCTTCGGCCTCAGCTACTCGGCCCACGTGCAGACCGCGCTGGCGGTGCTGGAGCCCGAGGGGCTGGACGCGATGTTCATCGACTCCGGCGGCTTCTGGAACGCCTACCAGGGCGGCGTGCGCCGCGGCGGCGCCTTCGAGCTGAAGCAGGCCACCTGGGCGATGAAACACGCCGCCCTGTCGCCCCGCGCCCGCGATCCGCTGGTCGCCGCGGCGCTGGCGGCCGAGGACGTGCGCGACTGGTTCTCCGCCATGCCCTGGCGGCGCGGCGTCTCGCCCCTGCGGCACAACCCGGAATACGAGGCCTACCTGCTGGAGCAGTGGGAACACGGCACCTTCGACGCCTTCTGGCAAAGCCCCGAGCTTTACGCCGTGCCCCATTACGCCAAGATCGCCCGCCGCCCGGTCTTCCTGGTCTCCGGCTGGTTCGACCCCTACGCCGAAACGGTGCTGGAACATTACCGCGCCCTGCGCGCCGAGGGTGGCCACGCGGAATGCGTGGTCGGCCCCTGGCTGCACGGCCGGCGCAGCACCACCTTCGCGGGGGAATGCGACTTCGGCGCGGGCTCTGTGCTGGACGGGCAGATCGCCCCCGATTACCAGACGCTGCGGCTGGACTGGTTCCGGCGGCACCTGCTGCAGGAGGGCGAGGCCCGCGCCCCCTCGGTGCAGTGGTTCGCCATGGGCGGCGGCAGCGGCGCCAAGACCGGCGCCGGGCTGCGCGACCACGGCGGCACCTGGCGCTGGGCCGAAAGCTGGCCGCCCGAAACCGCGGTATCCACCGATTACCACCTCGGCGCCGACGGCGAGCTGACCCCCGCCCCCGCCAGCCCCGCCGAGATCCTGCTGCGCACCGATCCCGCCTGCCCCGTGCCCACCCTCGGCGGCGCCGTCACCTCGGGCGAACCGCTGATGGAAGGCGGCGCCTTCGACCAGGTGCCCGGCCCCGGCACCTTCGCCGCCAGCCCGCCCTACCTGCCGCTGGCGGCGCGCGCCGACGTGCTGGTCTTCGCCACCCCGCCGCTGGAAACGGAGGTGGAGATCGCCGGCCCCGTCACGCTGCACATCGGTCTCGTCGCCGACGTGCCGGACCTCGACCTCACCGCCAAGCTGGTGGACTGGGCGGCCCCGAACGCCGACTACCCCAAGGGCTTCGCCGTCAACCTCACCGACGGCATCCTGCGCCTGCGCTACCGCGACGACTGGTCCGCGCCGACGCTGCTGGAGCCGGGGCGCCGCTACGACGTCAGCGTGGCGCTGCTGCCGGTGGCCGCGCGCTTTGCCCGGGGGCACCGGATCCGCGTGGACATCTCCGGCTCGAACTTCCCCAAGTTCGACGTGAACCCGCAGACCGGCGAGCCCGAGGGCCGCGCCAACGGCAGCCGCATCGCCCACACCCGCCTGCAGCTGGGCGACGGCGCGGCCCGGCTGGTGCTGCCGGTGCTTTCCCTTCCATGAAGCTGGTGGTCTTCGGCCAGGCCCTGCTGCACCACGCGGTCGCCTGGTCCGAAGAGGTGCGCGAGATCGCACGGGGCGCCGACGCGGTGCTGTGCAACTTCGAGGGCTGCCTGCCGCCGCCGGACAGCTGGCCGATGAAGCGCAAGACGGTGCACCCGGCGGGGCCCACGGCGCTGGCGGACCTTGCGGCGCTGGGGGTGACGCACCTGGCGCTGGCCAACAACCACGCCTGGGACTACGGCCACGCCGGCCTGCTGGCCACCCGGCGCGCGGCCGAGGCGGCCGGGTTTGCCGTGGCCGGCGCCGGCGCGGATTTTGCAGAGGCGCGGCGGCCGGCGATCCGGGGCGGCGTGGCGCTGCTGTCGGTGGATGCCGGCCCGACGCCGGACTGGGCAGTGGCGGGCAGCGGCCCCGGCGTGGCGCCCCTGCGCGTGACGCGCAAGCTGGGCCTGCCGCGGGCGGACCTGGACCTGCTGGCGCGCATCTCTGCCGAAAGCGGCGAGGCGCAGCGCCTGGCCAAGCGGCGCGAGATCGGCTTCGACACCGAGGCGGCACCCCCGCTGGGCCTGCCCACCCTCGAGGCACCCGCGCGCGGCGAGTTGCTGGTAGTGGACCCGGACAACCTCGCCCGCCTCGCCGAGGACATCTCCGCCGCGCGGGCAAAGGCGCACCGGGTGATCGTCGCCATCCACTACCACCAATGGGACGCCGACTGGCGCCGCCCCCCCGCCTGGTTCGCCGAGGTCGCCGAAACCGCCCGCGCCGCCGGCGCCGACGCGGTCACCGGCACCGGCCCGCCCTGGGCCTTCGCCGCAGACACCTCCGGCCACACCGCCATCGCCCCCGGCCTCGGCAACCTCGCCTTCCACACCCGCCGCCCCGCCCGCTACGACGCGCTGTCGCTGCCAGTCTGGCGCGGACTGGCGCTGGTGCTGGAAAACGGTCGCTGGAGCGCGCGGGAGATCGGGGTGGACCGGCCGGCGTAGGGGCGGCGCCGCGGGATCGTTCCGCAGCCCGGAACGCTGAGATCTAGGAAAGTGGTGGGCGGCCCTGGAATCGAACCAGGCGTGGGTCTCCCCGGCGGAGTTACAGTCCGCTGCCGCACCTTGCAGCACGCCGCCCAACAGGGCCGCTGATTATCCGCCCGCCCGGGACCCGTCAACCGCTAAATCCCGCAGCGAAACCCTTGCGGTGGCGGCGCATTGACCGCAGGAACGGGAGGGGCGCAATGCGGGGGCCGGAACGATGAAGAAACCGAAATGGGTGGTCGAGAAGGAACGCGGCCGGCGGGCCGCGGCCGCCGAGACGGTGTGGTTGTTCGGCCTGCACGCGGTGCGCGACGCGCTGGAGAACCCGGCGCGGGAAAAGCTGCGACTGGTGGTGACCAAGAACGCCGCTGACCGGCTGGGCCCGGCGCTGGCGCAGGGGCCGGAGCCCGAGGTGGTCGACCCGCGCAAGTTCACCGCGCCGCTGGAGCCCGGCGCGGTGCACCAGGGCGCGGCGCTGGAGGTGAAGCCGCTGGACTGGGGCGGGCTGGCCGACTGCTGCCGCCCCGGCACCGGCGCGGCGCCGCTGGCGGTGCTGCTGGACAGGGTGACCGACCCGCACAACGTGGGCGCGATCCTGCGCTCTGCCGAGGTTTTCGGGGCCCGGGCCGTCATCGCCCCCACCCGCCACTCGGCGCCAGAGACCGGGGCGCTGGCCAAGACCGCCTCTGGCGCGCTGGAGCGGCAGCCTTACCTGCGGGTGGCGAACCTGTCGCGGGCGATGGAGACGCTGCGCGAGCTGGGATACACCCTCGTCGGTCTCGCCGGCGAGGCGGAGGAGACGCTGGCCCCGGTGCTGGACAGCGTCCAGGGGCCGGTGGCGCTGGTCATGGGCGCCGAGGGGCCGGGGCTGCGGCAGAAGACCCGCGAGACCTGCGACCGGCTGGCGCGGATCGAGGCGGCGGGGGGCTTCGGTTCGTTGAACGTATCGAACGCGGCGGCGGTGGCGCTATACGCGGCGGCGCGCCGGGGCCGGTGAAGCTATGCCGATGAAGCTATGGCGGCAAAGCCACGCTTTTCCGCCGACGCCCCTGCTACCCGCGCGTAGGACTTGATGCCGAGCCAGAAGGATTGTTAACCTTTTGACCGTGGGAAGCGCTTCCACGGCGCGACTCACCCAGGGGCGATTCTGGAGCATTTCGGCTGGAAATACCGGCCTGGCACGGAAAATCTCTCGTCTTCGCTGGTCGAAGCCGATTATTTTCGGTTTCCATTCCGTGGACGATGCCGGGCGAAGCGTTAATTTCGTCAATGGCTTGGGCGCGGCTATCGCGCGGTGGGTCGCCCCTCCTGACCTATCAGTCACAACCTTATTACGTGACCTTTAAACCGCCTTCCCCCTTACTAGATATGCAAGTGGGCGTGGAACGGAACACCACGCTTACTTCACTGTCCCTCGTTCCGTGACTTGCGCCCGGCCAATTATTGGCCCGGGCGCTTTTTTGTGCGGTATAGCGGTTCCACAGTCCCCGCCCGGAGGTGCCCATGACCTACACAGACAGCCACCTGCGCGGCATCCTTGGCCGCTCCCGGGTGATCGCCTGCGTGGGCGTGTCGAAGAACCCGGTGCGCCCAAGCTACTACGTTGCCCGTTACCTTGGTCTTAAGGGCTTCCGGGTTATCCCGATAAATCCCGCCTATGCCGGCGAGACGCTGCTGGGCGAGACGGTGCAGCCTAGCCTCGCCGCGATCCCGGCCGAGGCAGGCGTCGACATGGTCGACATCTTCCGCCGGCCCGAACACGTGCCGGGCGTGGTGGAGGAGGCTTTGGCGCAGCTGCCGGGGCTGAAGACCGTGTGGATGCAGATCGGCGTGGTGCACGAGGGTGCCGCCGCCATGGCCGAGGCGCGGGGGGTGGAGGTGGTGATGGATCGCTGCCCGAAGATCGAGTACCAGCGCCTGTTCGGCGAACTGCGCATGGGCGGCTTCAACACCGGCGTCATCTCATCCCGGCTGTAGCCGCCGGTGGGGAGTGGAGGGGGCGGCCGTACCGCCCCCGGCCCGTCAGTGCGCGGCCTTGATGAAGGTGCCGTTGTTCAGCTCCGCCATCGCCTGCCGCAGCTCGTCCCGCGTGTTCATTACGATGGGCCCGTGCCAGGCCACCGGCTCGCGGATCGGCTGGCCGGCCACCAGCAGGAAGCGGATGCCCTCGGTGCCCGAGCTGACGGTGATCTCGTCCCCCGTGCCGAAGCGCACCAGCGTGCGGTTGCCGGACATGTCGCGAATGTTCAGCTCCTGCCCCGCCACTTCCTTCTCGACCCGCACGCCCTCGGGATGCGAGGCGTCGCGGAAGCTGCCGGACCCCGCGAAGATATAAGCGAAGGTATTGGCGTAGGTGTCCACCGGCAGCACCTTGCGGGTGTTGGGCGGCACGCTGACGTCAAGGTAGAGCGGCTGCGCGGCGATGCCGTCCACCGGCCCGCTCCGGCCCCAGAAGTCGCCGGTGATGATCCGCACCACGGTGCCGTCGTCGTCGATCACCTGCGGGATGTCGCTGCCCTGGATGTCCTGGTAGCGCGGCCCGGTCATCTTCAGCGAAGACGGCAGGTTGGCCCAAAGCTGGAACCCGTGCATCCGCCCGGTCCCGTCGCCCTTCGGCATCTCCTGGTGCAGGATCCCGGACCCCGCGGTCATCCACTGGACCGAGCCGGGGCCAAGCAGCCCGCGGTTGCCCAGCGAGTCCGCGTGCTCGACCTGGCCTTCCAGAACGTAGGTGATGGTCTCGATCCCGCGGTGCGGGTGCCAGGGGAAGCCCTTGGAATAGCGGTTCGGGTCGTCGTTGCGGAAGTCGTCCAGCAGCAGGAAGGGATCGCTCTCGCCCGGGTCGCCGAAGCCGAAGACCCGGTGCAGGTGAACGCCGGCGCCTTCCATGGCAGGGCGCGCCTGGGTGGTGCCGGTGACGGGACGGAAGGACATGACAGGTCTCCTTTCAGGGTGTGCCTGTCATATGGCGATGCGGGGGCTTTGCAAAAGCCCCGGCTCTGTGCGCCGCCGCACAGCCTGCGTTCGCGTCAGAGCGCGGTCTGCGCCGCGTGCAGGAAGATCGCCGCGAAGAATACGGCCGAGGCGGTGACGACGAAGACGTGCCAGATGGTGTTGTGATATCGCATCCGCTCGCGCACCAGGAAGACGGTGCCGAGGGTGTAAAGCACCCCGCCGATCAGCATCAGCCAGTAGACCTGCGGCGACAGCTGCGACAGCAGGCCCTGCCCGCCCAGCAGCACCGCCCAGCCCATGCCAAGACAGATCGCCAGCCCCAGGAAGACCGGCCGGTGGCGGAACCAGAAATTGCCGATGGTGCCCAGCACCGCCGTCGCCCACATCCCCGCCAGCAGCCCGCTGCCGGTGCCCGACAGCAGCGCGAAGGGCGTGTAGGTGCCGGCGATCTTCACGTAGATCGCCGAACGGTCCACCCGCATCAGCGTATCGCGCCAGTCCGGGCGCGGCAGGTGGTTATACAGCAGCGAGGCGGTCAGCATGGTGATCAGCGTCACGCCGTACAGCGTCACCGCCAGCACCCCCGGCAGGTCGCCCCGCCACAGCGCGGTCTGGGTGATCAGCACCGGCACCGCCACCACCGCCAGCGCCAGCGCCGCGAGGTGCACGATGCGGTCACTCAGCAACTCGGGCGGCGAGTATAGCCGGGCGTCGGGGGGAAGCTGCTGGGCGGTGGCGATGGCGTCGCGGGACTGGGTCATGCCGTATCAGCTAGTCCGGGCGCGAGGGGGCGCAATCCGGCTCGCGGCAGCGTGACGCGACGTCGCTTGAAGGAGAGTGTGGCGGGCGGCCGGACGGGGTCAGCGCGTCAATGCGCGCTTTCGGCGCCTTCCTGCAGGACATACCGCTTGTCGCAGTAGCCGCATTCCACGAACCCGGTCTCCTGCGGGATGAACAGCCAGACACGGGGATGGCCCAGCGCGCCCTCGCCCCCGTCGCAGGCGACGCGGTTCGTGCTGACGTATTCCGTTTCCGGCGCTTCGATGGTCATGGATGGCCTGCCTGGGTTGAGCGTGGGTCGAACGGCGATGATAACGAACCGGGCCGCACGGGCAAGGGGCGGTATCACGCGGGTTTGACAGGCCCGCGCCCGCCGCTACCTCTGCCCCCTTGCAGCGAGGGGAGACGCGGGATGGAGCCGGATACCGGGATCGAGCAGGTGGACGCCGACGTGGGCAACATCTTCGAGAAACTCGACGCCTGGCTCGACGGCTTCCTGCGGCTGCTGCCCAACATCGGCGTGGCGCTGGTGGTGCTGGTGCTGTTCTGGCTGCTGGCGGGCCTCCTGGGCCGCTGGGTCCGGCGCTCTGCCCACAAGCGCGACCGGCCCTCGCTGGGCGATGTGGGCGGCGCGCTGCTGCGCTGGGCGCTGATCATCATCGGGGTGATGCTGGCGGTGACCATCGTCGCGCCATCGGTCAGCCCCGGGGACCTCTTCGCCGGGCTGGGGATTTCGTCTGTGGCGATCGGTTTCGCCTTCAAGGACATCCTGCAGAATATGCTGGCGGGCATCCTGATCCTGCTGCGCCAACCCTTCGAGGTGGGCGACCAGATCGTCAGCGGCGGCCACGAGGGTACCGTGGAACGGATCGAGACCCGCGCCACCATGATCAAGACCTACGACGGGCGCCGCGTGGTCATCCCGAACTCCGACATCTACACCGACGCGGTGGTGGTCAACACGGCCTACGACAAGCGCCGCTCGCAGTACGACGTGCAGATTGGCTGCTCGGACGACATCGGCGCCGCCTGCCGCATCATGCGCGAGACGGTGGCGGGTATCGAGGGGGTGCTGGACGACCCCGCCCCCGAGGCGATCCCGTGGTCGATGGACGCCGACGGCAACTCGATCCGCCTGCGCTGGTGGACGACGCCGGCGCGCGCTGACGTGGTGCATGTCTGGGGCCGGGTGATCCAGGGGGTCTACGAGGCGCTGGACGGCGCGGGGGTGGACATGCCCTACCCCACGCGGATGGTGCTGTTCCACGACCAGACCGAGGAGACCGACGGCGACCGCGGTCGCCAGCGCGAGGGCTGGCCGGGGGTGCCGGACACCGACCCGCCGAAGCCGCAGCGCATCTCGGACGCCCTGCGCGAGCGGCGCGGCGGGGGCGACTGAGGGACCTTGCCCGGGCCGCGCCGCGCTGCGAGACTTCTCCGCATGAGCGCGCCGCCCGATCCCCGCATCGCCGCCTTTTTCGAGGCGGAAAGCCCCTGGCAGGACACGCTGGCGGCGCTGCGGGAGTTGCTGCGTGGCAGCCCGCTGGAGGAGACCTTCAAGTGGTCCACCCCCTGCTACACCCATGACGGCGGCAACATCGCGGCGGTCTGGCGGATGAAGGCGGGGGCGGCGCTGGCGTTTTTCCGGGGCGCGCTGCTGCCGGACCCCGAGGGGATCCTCGCGCCCCCAGGGCCCAATTCCCGCGCCATGCGGCGGGTGATGCTGACCTCGCCCCAAGAGGTGACGCAGCGCGCGCCGGCGCTGGGGCGGGCCATCGACGCGGCCATCCAGCTGAAACGCGAGGGGCGCAAGATCGACTTCGCCGCCGCCCCGCCGCCCGAGATGCCCGACGCGCTGGCGCAGCGGCTGGCCGAAGACCCCGCGCTGAAGGCGGCCTTCGAGGCGCTGACCCCCGGCCGCCGGCGCGGCTACGCCCTCCACATCGGCGGTGCGAAGAAGCCCGAGACCCGGGCGACACGGATGGACCGCTGCGCGCCCCGGATCCTTGACGGCAAGGGGCTGGACGACCGCTGAGACCTCAGCCCTTCGCGGGCAGCATCGCCCCCAGCCGTTCGCCCCCCAGCACGTGGATGTGCAGGTGCGGCACGTCCTGCACCCCGTTGTGCCCGGCATTGGCGATCACGCGGTAGCCGTCCTCGTCCACACCGCAAAGCCGGCAGACCTCGCCCACGGCACGCACGAAATCGACGATCTCGGCGTCAGAGGCGGCGGCGGCGAAGTGGTCGTAGCAGACGTAGGGCCCCTTCGGGATCACCAGCACGTGCACCGGCACCTGCGGCGAGATGTCGTGGAAGGCCAACGAATGCTCGGTCTCCAGCACCGTCTTGTTGGGGATCTCGCCCCGCAGGATCTTCGCAAAGATGTTCTGGTCGTCGTACTGGTGGTTCATGCTGTCTCAATCCACGAAAAGATGGTCGGTATGTGCCAGGTCCCGGGCTTGGTTCTCCGGGATATCCAGAAACCGCGCAAGGGCCAGAACGTTCTCTTCCTCGGAGCCATTTTCCCGCAGCCGGTAGGCATTGGGAAAGCTGGCGTCGCGGATCTCGTCGGATTCATGCGCGAAATCGGCGCGCACCGTCGGCAGCAGCGCGTTCAGCGCCTCCACCGAGGTGCCGGCCCCGGCCAGCCCGGTGCGGCGGGCGTGGCCGCGCAGGTAGTTGTCCGAGAAATCACAGCGGATCTCCAGCAGCCGGGTGGAGGACCGGTCTGAATAGAAGTCGCGCATCAGGTCGATGTCCGAGGGATCGAGACACATCACCAGCCGGTCGCTGCCGTGATAGTCGAACAGCATCCGCATCAGCGCCCGGCGGTGGCGGGTGCGCTTCTCGATGGTCGCCTGGATGCCGCCGAGGTCGGGCAGCGGGCAGCTGTCCTCGGAGAACACGTACTCGACGCAGGGCAGCCCGGTGACGGTCTGGATCTTCTCCAGCAGCCGCTTGGCCACGTGCCACTTCTTGCACACCAGCAGCATCAGCTCCCGCTCGCGCCCCAGCGTCGCCTCCTGTTCCCAGAAGCGGGGGGCGTAGCGGCGGCCCTGCCGGCCCCGTGCGGCGAGAAAGCGGTAGAGGCTGCGCCCCTCGTCGGAGATGTTGAACTGCATCTCGGTCGAAGCATAGAGGTCGCCCAGCCGCTGCTTCAGCTCGGTCGCGCCGGGAGAGATCTTTCGCGCGAACAGGTAGTTCTGGCTGAGCAGCAGGTCGTAGTGGTCGTTGTAGAAGGTCACCGGCATCCCGTAGTCGGTGAACATCAGGAAGGTCAGGGTACGGGTGCGGATCTCGCGCTCCGGCACAAGGTGCGGCACGAGGGTCTGGAAGAACGTCTCGTCCGGTATCCAGGTGCTGCGGAAGAAGCGCAGGACGTCGGGCCGCTGGCGCACGAAGTCCAGCACCCATTCCACCGTGCGTCGCCGCAGGCACCACCACTGAGAGCCGATCATGACCTGCAGGTCCCCCGGCACATCGCGGCGCAGCCCCAGGCGGCGCTGGACGTTCAGCATCGTGTAGAACAGCCACTTGTGCCGCCGCTCGTTGACGAAGTGCCGGTAGAACAGCCGGTCGCCCTTCATCCCGGTCTTGATCCAGTTGCTGTCGAAGAAGTCGAAGCTTTCGATGAAGTCGACGTCGTTGGCGTCGAGGAACTCGTGCGCGTACTCGCCCGACTTGATCGGCATGCAGTCGCCCGACAGCATGTAGAAATGCGTGGCGCGGGGAAATCCGGTCACCGCCGCCGAAAGCGCCTCCAGCGTCGCCTCGACCAAAGACCATTCCCCCCAGCCGCATTTCACCCGGCGCCGGGCGAAGGCGACGTTGGGATTGTCCTTCAGCGCCGCGTGCACCTGCGCATACTGCGCGTCCGGGGCGCGGCCATCGAAATGGATCGAGATGCAGTCGCCCATGGCCGTCAGCCGCAGCGCCTGGGCGACGATGGCTTCGGGGTCCTTGTGGCATAGCAGGATGAAGGCGATTTTTGCCATTTTGGAAACGGTCTGCCTGTATTCTCGCGCTTCGTTGCCTACATACAGTGAACAAGCATTGAATAAATACCCATTCTTTGCTCTTTTCCTGCCCTACAAACGCCTTTGGTGATCCATAGGGAAACACCAGGCAAGATGGAGCAGACAGAATGGGTTTCCCCGGGACATGGATGACCGAAAGCGAGAGCATGGTCTACCGCGTGGTGCCGAAATGCGCCTGCTCGACCATCGGTCAGATCATGTACTACTCGGACCACGGGCGGTTCTTCGACGGCGACATCCACGACGCCGATGACGGGCTGTACAAGTGGGCCCAGCAGGAAAACCAGGGCCGGATCGAGGACAACGTGCGCGCGCACCGCTCCTTCGCCTTCACCTGCGTGCGCAACCCCTACAGCCGCATCCTGTCGTCCTTCTTCGACAAGATCTGCGGCATCCAGCGCAATGGCCGCCGCTATCGCGGCAACCTGGTGCCGCTGCTGATCCAGAAATACGGGATCGAGGTGGGCGGCGACAGCGGCGAGGAGGAGTTCGACCAGATCCGGTCGTTCCGGCGCTTCCTGCTGTTCGCCCGCGACACCATCCGCTTCCGGCGGCCGATGGACCCGGACATCCACTGGTCGGCGATGTCGGGCCATATCTCGACCTTCATCTGCAACGGCGGCCGCTACGACAGGATCTTCTTCACCGAGAAGTTCAACGAGGGGATGCAGTCGGTGCTGGACGAGGTCGAGGTGCCCTGCAAGGTGGACCTGAAGACCATCCCCCGCTTCAACGAAAGCGAGGGGCACGGCCCCAAGCGCCTGCACCCGGTCGAGGATTACTTCGACGACCTGTCGATGCACCTGGTCTACGAGATCTACAAGCGCGACTTCGAGGTCTTCAAGTACGACCACGAGAACCCGGGCAACAAGCTGCCGCTGGCAGAGGTCGACCTGACCGAGGTGCACGCCAAGCTGGGCGAGTAGCGCCTCAGGCCGCCGCCTCGCGCGCCATCCGCATCACCGCCGCCACCAGCTTGCCCTCGCGCCGCTCGCGCAGGCAGATCAGCGCCTCGTCCATCACCAGCCCCGGCGCGCTCTCGATCGGCACCAGCGCCAGCCGCGGGTCGGCGCCGAATTCCGCCGCCGAGACGAAACCCACCCCGCCCCCGGCGGCCACGATCTCGCGCACCGCCTCGCGCCCTTCGGCCTCGAAGGCCAGGTGCAGAGTCACGCCCGCCGCCTCTGCCGCCTGCTCCAGCTTGCGCCGGGTTTTCGAGCCTTGCTCGCGCAGCACCAGCGGCAGGTCCTCCAGTTCCGCCAGCCGCAGCGCCTCCCGCCCCGCCAGCGCATGGCCCCGTGGCAGCACCGCCCCGATCGGCGCCGCGCTCAGCCGCACCACGTCGAAACTGCCGCCCTCGGGGATCTCGCCCAGCACGCCCACGTCCGCCTCGTAGGCATGCAGCCCCGCCACCACGGCATCGCTGTTGCCCGCGCGCACCGTCACCTTCACCCCGGGATAGGCTTGCCGAAACCTAGCCAGCACCGGCATCAGATGGTGCGCGCTGTCGGCCAGCACCCGAAGCGTCCCGGCCCGCAGCGCGCGGCTTTCCTGCAGCAGCTCGCGCGCGTCGCCCTCGGCGTCGAACAGCCGCCGGGTGATGGCCAGCAGCCGCTCGCCCGCCGGGGTCAGCACCACCTGCTTCTTAAGCCGGTTGAACAGCAGCAGGTCGTATTCCTCCTCCAGCCGCCGCACCTGGTCCGAAACGGCGGGCTGCGTCAGGCACAGCGCCTCTGCGGCGCGCGAGAAGCCGCCGCAGAGGGCGACGTAATGGAAGGCGCGCAGCTGCACGTAGCGCATGGGGGCATCGCCTCCGGTTATGGGCGCATCTGTTTTAACGATTTTACATATACCCGGCCGCTTCCGATAGTCCTTCCCAGCGCCGCGAGGAGCCTGCCATGCCCACCGATACCGCCGCCTTCCCCGCACCCGAACTGGGCGAGCCCTACCTGCTGACGCCGGGGCCGCTGACCACCGCCTTCAGCGTCAAGCAGGCGATGCTGCGCGACTGGGGCAGCTGGGACGCCGATTTTCGCGAGATGACGGCCGAGGTCTGCCGGCGGCTGGCCGCGATGGCGGGCGGCGGGGCGCTGGAATGCGTGCCGATGCAGGGCTCCGGCAGCTTCGCGGTCGAGGCGATGCTAGGCAGTTTCGTGCCCCGGGACGGCAAGGTGCTGGTGCTCGCCAACGGCGCCTACGGCCAGCGCGCGGCGCAGACGCTGCGCTATCTCGGGCGGGCGATGACGGTGATCGACAAGGGCGACTACATGCCCCCGCGCGGCGCCGAGGTATCCGAGGCGCTGGCGGCGGACCCGGCGATCACCCACGTCATGGCGATCCACTGCGAGACCTCCTCGGGCATCCTGAACCCGCTGGCGGAGATCGCCGAGGCGGTGGCGGCGGCGGGCCGGCGCCTGCTGATCGATTCCATGAGCGCCTTCGGCGCGCTGCCTCTGGACGCGGGCACCCTGCGCTTCGAGGCCATGGTGTCCTCGGCCAACAAGTGCATCGAGGGGGTGCCGGGCTTCGGCTTCGTCATCGCCTCTGCCGGCGCGCTGGAGGCGGCCGAGGGCAACAGCCACTCGCTGGCGCTGGACCTGCATGCGCAATGGGCCTACCTGAAGAAGACCGGCCAGTGGCGCTATACCCCGCCGACCCACGTGGTCGCGGCCTTCCTGGAGGCGCTGCGCCTGCACGAGGCCGAGGGCGGCGTCCTGGCGCGGGGGGCGCGCTACGCGGCGAACCGCGATACGCTGGTGGCGGGGATGCGGCAGCTGGGCTTCGAGACGCTGCTGAAGGACCGCTGGCTCTCGCCGATCATCGTCACCTTCTTCTGCCCCGCCGACCCGGCCTTCGATTTCACCCGCTTCTACGAGGCGATGAAGGCGCGCGGCTTCATCATCTATCCCGGCAAGCTGACGGTGGTGGACAGTTTCCGCGTCGGCTGCATCGGCCGGATGGACCCGCCGGTGATGCGCCGGGTGGTGGCCGCGGCGGGCGAGGCGCTGGCGGAAATGGGCGTGACCTCGGCCGCTCCGCCGGCCGAGGCGGTGGCCGAACGCGCCCGCCTCGCGGCCTGAGTCGCGCCCGTTACCTGACCTAGGGGCACCCTGGCCGTCATCATTCTGCCACAAACCCGCGACAAAGCCGCCACAAATCATCGGATCGTCGCTTGGCGCGCTGAAATCGCTTCGGAAATCACGGTTTTTACCTGCCCGCGATAGAGAACAAGTAGTCTTCCGTCATCGCCAGAACCACCGGCAGGCTGCCGGATGCGAATGAGGAGTTGCTTCATGCTGTTCAAATACGATCCGGCCAGTCACCGCGCTGATCTGCAGGCGCAGGGCTATGCGCACCTGAAGGACGTGCTGTCGGATGAATTCGTCGATCAGCTGCGCGCCTTCTACGTCGACGCCATGGACCGCGCGAAGTCCGAAAGCGCCGACTGGGCGGTCAAGGGCAAGAAGCGGCAGTTCGTCTTCGACTTCCCCTCCACCGAGGCGGCAGAGCAGTTCCGCGTGGGCATGGCCGCGCTGACCGGGATCGACGCGCAGAGCCTGACGATCTCGGAGCGGCACCTGAAGGTCTATGACGAGGCCGCCAACCCCTGGCCGGCGCCGCACAAGGACCGTTCGGCCTCGCATTACTCCATCGGGCTGCCGGTGGACCTTGCGCAGGATTCCACCGTCTGCGTCTTCCCCGACCTCGATCCGGGCGACAACACCTCGGACCGCGCGGTCTTCCTGGGGGGCGGCGCGCTGACCGACACCGCAGAGATCTACGCCCGCCCCGACGCCAAGTTCCTGAACGAGAAGGTGGGCGACATCGTGCTGTTCCTCGGCTCGGCGCTGTACCACGAGCGGGTGCGCGCGGCGGGCACGGCGATCCTCTACATCAAGGTGAACGGCGAGGGCATCGACCCGCTGGGCGAAAACATCTTTGCCCGGGCAGAGCCGATCCCGGCCGAGTAAGTATCGCTTTTGAAAAGTGACACCCGCCGCGATCCCCCACGGGATCGCGGCGGTTCCGTTTCAGCCCGGCAGCGCCACGCCCAGATCCCGCGCGATCGCTGCCACCGCGTCCCAGTCCGCGCCCGCTACCTCGACCCCCTCGGCCCGCGCCCGCGCAAGTTCTTCCGCCCGCACGTCTCCCGGCAGGCGCGCCACGCTGCCGGGCGTGGCCGCCGCCAGCTGTGCGCGCAGGTCGGCCATCCGCGCGGCATATTCCCCGGCGCCCATGAAGCGCGCGCCGTCCAGCACCAGGAAGAAGTGGCCCGAGGCGCCGGGCCGGTCCCGTTCGGCGTACATCGACCGGGCCCCCTGCCCCACGCCGGCGCCGGTCAGCACCCCCGCCAGCATCTCGACCATCAGCGCAAGGCCAAAGCCCTTGGCCCCCGCCGCCGGCAGCAGCACCGCCTGCGCGGCCGCCGCCGGGTCGGTGACGGGCTGCCCCTCGCCGTCCACCGCCAGCCCCTCGGGCAGCGGCGTGCCGGCCTGACGGTGCGCCCGCAGGGTCGACCCCGCCAGTCCCGCCGTGCTCATGTCCACGATCAGCGGTGGCGCCTCGCCCCCCGGCGCGGCGAAGGCCAGCGGATTGGTGCCAAGCGCAGGCGCGTGGCCGCCCGGCACCGCGACCTTGGGAAAGGAATTCGAGAAGGCGAAGGCGCAGAACCCCGCCTCGGCCGCCATGGCCACGAAGGCGGCGCCGGAGCCGAAGAAGTTGCTGCCCCGCACGCCGACGCCCGCCAGCCCGGTCTCGGCGCACAGCGCCACCGCCCGTTCCATGGCGCGGGTCGCCACGTGCTGGCCAAATCCGTTGCCGCCGTCCAGCTGCGCCAGCCCCGGGCCCAGCGCCCGTTCCTCGATCCGGCAGGGGCAGGTGATGCCCCCACGGCGCACCCGGTCCAGCATCACCGGCAGCCGGTTCAGCCCGTGATTGCGCCGCCCCGCCGCGTCGTTCCAGACGAGGTTGGCCGCCACGGGGCCCGCCTGCTCGGCAACGGCCCCGGCGGCGGGCCGCGGCCGCGCGGGGG
>JBLXFD010000038.1:0-26954 GCA_048262455.1 Rhodobacter sp. | reverse complement strand
CGGCGGGCATCATCGACAGGAAGATCACGTCCCCCGCCGCCGCCAGCGTCAGTTCCTCTGCCGGTACGGCAACACCTGTGGGGGCGCGGCCCGTGCCGGGCCAGGCCAGCGCGGGACCGGGCGCTCCGTCAGGATCCCCGCCACGCCCCGCCACCGGCGGGGCGGGATCCTCGGCAGGCGCGGGCAGGACGGCAGGCGGCGCAGCGCCGGAAGGCATCCTTACCTCCGGCAGCCATGCCAGCACGGCCGCGAAAACGGCCGGCGTTGCAACTATCCAGATCCATCGGCGCATCGATTCTCCTGTCCCCGGCCGCAGTCTGACCCTGCGGCATGGACATTCGGTAAAGCCGGGCCGTCCCGCCCTACCCAGCGGTGAACAGCCCCTCCGACCGGACGATCTTATAGGTCTCGTCGATGGCCGTCCACGCGCGCTCGATCAACTTGTCGATCTCGGCCGGGGTGATCACCAATGGCGGCGAAACAATCATTCTGTCGCCGACGTGGCGCATCACCAGCCCGTTGGCGAAGCAGCGCTCGCGGCAGATCACCCCCACGGTGCCGGCATCGGCGGCGAAGGGCGCGCGGGCGGCCTTGTCGGGGGTCAGCTGCAGCCCGGCCAGCATCCCGAAGCTGCGGGCGTCGTCCACCATGGGATGATCGTTCAGCGTCGCCCACTTGCGCGCCAGGTGCGGCGCGGCGGTGCGGTTGACGTGGCCCAGCACGTCCTCCTCCTCGAGGATGCGCAGGTTCTCCAGCGCCACGGCGGCGGCGACGGGGTGGCCCGAGTAGGTGTAGCCGTGGTTGAACTCCCCCGCCCCGTTCACCACCTCGGCCACCCGGTCGCGCACCACCGAGCCGCCCATGGGCTGGTAGCCCGAGGTCATGCCCTTGGCGATGGTCATGATGTCGGGGCGCAGGTCCAGCGCCTGGCTGCCGAACCAGTGGCCGGTGCGCCCGAAGCCGCAGATCACCTCGTCGGCGATCAGCAGGATGTCCCGCTCGTCGCAGATCCGGCGGATCTCGGGCCAGTAGCTGTCGGGCGGAATGATGACCCCGCCGGCGCCCTGGATCGGCTCGGCGATGAAGGCGGCGACGCGGTCCTCGCCCAGCTCGTCGATCTTCGCCTCCAGCTCGCGCGCCCGGGCGATGCCGAAGTCCAGCGGGTTCTCGGCCCCGCCCTCGGCGTACCAGTGCGGCTGGCCGATATGCGCGATGTCGGGGATCGGCAGCCCGCCCTGCGCGTGCATCCCCGACATCCCCCCCAGCGAGGCGCCCCCCATGGTCGAGCCGTGGTAGCCGTTGCGCCGCCCGATGATGATGCTTTTCCCGGGCTTCCCCTGCATCGCCCAGAAATGCCGCACCATGCGGATGTTGGTGTCGTTCGCCTCGGACCCGGAGCCGGCGAAGAACACGTGGTTCATCCCCTCGGGCGCCAGTTCGGCGATCTTCGCCGACAGCGCGATGGCGGGCACGTGGGTGGTCTGGAAGAAGGTGTTGTAATAGGGCAGCTGGCGCATCTGCGCGGCCGCCGCCTGCACCAGTTCCTCGCGCCCGTAGCCAAGGTTCACGCACCACAGCCCCGCCATGCCGTCGAGGATCTCGTGCCCCTCGCTGTCGGTCAGGAACACCCCCTCGGCGCGGGTGATGATCCGCACCCCGCGCCCGGCCAGCGCGGTGCCGTGGGTGAAGGGATGCATGTGGTGGGCGGCGTCCAGCGCCTGCAGCTCGGCGGTGGGCAGGTGGTTGGTGATGGCGGGCATGGGGGCTCCTTTGAACAGGGGGGCCGCGCGGGGCGGGACGGGGTCAGGCTAGGTCCGCCGGCGGCACGGTCAATGGGGTTTCCGGGGGTTTTACAGCCGGGCGGCGACGCTACAATGCCTGTTGCGGGCGAATGGCTTATCCGCTCAAATACCCACCCGAGAGAGTGCGACTCTGCTCGAGATACAGGGAGAACCTCATGAAGACCACCTACGCCGCCCTGGCCGCTGCAACCCTCGCCGCCACGGCCGCCGCTGCCGAGGAAGTCCGGGTATACAACTGGTCCGACTACATCGACGAAGAGCTGCTGGCCAAGTTCGAGCAGGAGACGGGGATCGAGCTGATCTACGACGTCTTCGATTCCAACGAGGTGCTGGAGACCAAGATGCTCGCGGGCGGCTCCGGCTACGACGTGGTGGTGCCGACGGGCACCTTCCTGCAGCGCCAGATTTCCGCCGGCGCCTTCCAGGCGCTGGACAGGGAAAAGCTGCCGAACATCGGCAACATGTGGAGCGTGATCTCGGACCGGACGTCGAAGTACGACCCCGAGAACCAGTATTCCATCAACTACATGTGGGGCACCACCGGGCTGGGCGTGAACGTCCCCCGGGTCAAGGAGATCCTCGGCGAGGACGCCCCCGTCGACAGCTGGGACCTGGTGTTCAAGCCGGAGAACATGGAAAAGCTGGCCGAGTGCGGCGTGCACTTCCTCGACGCCCCCGCAGAGATGATCCCGGCCGCGCTGAACTACATCGGCGAGGATCCCGACAGCCATGACCCGGACGTGATCGAGAAGGCCGGAGAGGTCTTCGGCCCCGTCCGCCCGCATATCGCCAAGTTCCACTCGTCCGAGTACATCAACGCGTTGGCCAACGGCGACATCTGCGTGGCCGTCGGCTGGTCCGGCGACATCCTGCAGGCCCGCGATCGCGCCGCCGAGGCGGACAACGGGGTGGAGATCTCGTATTTCTCGCCCAAGGAAGGCGCGCAGATGTGGTTCGACCAGATGGCGATCCCGGTGGACGCGCCGAACCCCGAGGGCGCGCACAAGTTCCTGAACTTCATCATGGACGCGCAGAACATGGCGGCGGCGTCGAACTACGTCTACTACGCCAACGGCAACAAGGCCTCGCAGGAGTTCCTGAACGAGGACGTGATCGGCGATCCGGCGATCTACCCCTCGGCCGAGGCGCTGGACAACACCTTCACCACCACCCCCTACGACGCCAGGGTCCAGCGTACCGTCACCCGGCTGTGGACCCGCATCAAGTCGGGCACCTGAGCTTGAACGCCACCCTGATCAAAGCATCGCCCCGGCATTCGTGCCGGGGCCAGTGCAAAGGCATGTGCCAATTCATGTGCCAAGGCCTGAGCCGACGCATGTACCGGGCCCCCGCATGAGCCCCCAGACCGTGTTCGCCCCCTGGGCCGACCCGGCGCAGACGCCGCTTATCCGGTTTCGCGGCGTCACCAAGCGCTTCGGCGACTTCACCGCCATCGACGACATCGACCTCGACATCTTCGAGAAGGAATTCTTCGCCCTGCTGGGCCCCTCGGGCTGCGGCAAGACCACGCTGATGCGGATGCTGGCGGGGTTCGAGACCCCCACCGAGGGCACGATCGAGCTGGAGGGCCGCGACCTGGCGCCGATCCCGCCGAACAAGCGCGCCACCAACATGATGTTCCAGTCCTACGCGCTGTTCCCGCACCTGACGGTGCGCGACAACATCGCCTTCGGCCTGCGGCGAGAGGGCAAGCCGAAGAACGAGATCGACGCCCGGGTCGAGGCGATGCTGAAGCTGGTGCAGCTGCAGAAGTTCGCCGGCCGCAAACCGCACCAGATCTCCGGCGGCCAGCGCCAGCGCGTGGCCCTGGCCCGGGCGCTGGCCAAGGCGCCTAAGCTGCTGCTGCTGGACGAGCCGCTGGGCGCGCTCGACCGCAAGCTGCGCGAGGAGACCCAGTTCGAGCTGATGGACATCCAGGAGAAGACCGGCACCACCTTCGTGATCGTCACCCACGACCAGGAAGAGGCGATGACCGTCGCCAGCCGGGTCGCGGTGATGGACCACGGCCGGCTGGTGCAGGTGGATACCCCGGACGTGATTTACGAAGTGCCCAATTCGACTTACGTGGCGGACTTCATCGGCGACGTGAACCTGATCGAGGCCCGCGTCGCCTCTCGCGAAGGCGACGCCGTGCGGCTCCACTGGGCCAACGGCAGCACGCCCCTTATGGCCAGGACTCCGCTGGATTCTGGGCTGGAACTGGGGCGCGGCGACAAGGTCTGGCTGGCGATCCGCCCCGAGAAGGTGGCGATCTCCGCCGCCGAGCCCAAGGGCGCCCCCAACCGCGCCTCCGGCAAGGTGCTGGACATCGCCTATTTCGGCAACCTGTCCACCTACCACGTGGAACTGCCGGGCGGGCAGATCATCAAGGCGCAGACCGCCAATACCGACCGCATCCACGCCCGCGAGTTCACCTGGGAAGACAGCGTCTGGGTCAGCTGGAGCGACGCCGCCGGCGTCGTGCTGGACCGTTGAGCCGCCCCGCCTTCGGAGCGCGCCGCTGATGCGCCGCCTCGGCCTGATCGCCCTGCCCTACCTGTGGCTGCTGGCGCTGTTCCTGGTGCCCTTCCTGATCGTGCTGAAGATCGCCCTTTCGGACCCGGCCCTGTCGATCCCGCCCTATGCCCCCACGCTGGACCTGCGCGCCGGCTGGGAGGGCATCCGCGACTTCTTCGCCGGCCTCGATTTCGAGAACTTCGTCTTCCTGACCACCGACGATCTTTACTGGAAGGCCTACCTGTCCAGCCTGCGCATCGCTTTGGTCGCCACCCTGCTGACCCTGCTGGTGGGCTTTCCCGTGGCCTATGCCATGGCCCGGGCCGAGGAAAGCTGGCGGCCGATGCTGCTGATGCTGGTGATCCTGCCGTTCTGGACCTCGTTCCTGATCCGCGTCTACTCGTGGATGGGCATCCTCAGCCAGGAGGGATACCTCAACCAGCTGCTGCTGGGGCTGGGCCTGATCTCGGCGCCGCTTCAGATCCTGAACACCAACGTCGCGGTCTACATCGGCATCGTCTACACCTACCTGCCCTTCATGATCCTGCCGATCTACGCAACGCTGGAGAAACTGGACGGCTCGCTGCTGGAGGCAGCCGAGGACCTGGGCTGCTCGCGCCTGTCGGCCTTCTGGCTGGTGACGGTGCCGCTGTCGCTGCCCGGGATCGTGGCGGGGTGCTTTCTGGTGTTCATCCCGACGATCGGCGAGTTCGTGATCCCCTCGCTGCTGGGCGGGTCGGAGACGCTGATGATCGGCAAGGTGCTGTGGGAGGAGTTCTTCTCCAACCGCGACTGGCCGGTGGCGAGCGCGGTGGCGGTGATCCTGCTGCTGATCCTGGTGATCCCGATCGTGCTGTTCCAGCGCAACGAGCAGAAGCAGCGCGAGGCGGAGGGGCGGTGATGGCGGAGCTTCGTGCGAAGGGCAGCGCCCGACCCTGGGAGGGCGCATGCGGCCTTGGAGGTCGCCAAGACAGCGTCGTACCGCCTGCCACGGGTTCGGTGCGGGACGGCAAAAATGCGCCCTCCCGGGGGGAGGGTCGGGCGCTGCCCGGCCTGCGGCCGGGCGATACGGCTCGAGCGACGTACCTTATCAGGGCAACGCCAGATCAAAACACCGCGCCCTCCCGGGGGGAGAAGGTCACGCCGGCCCGCGCAGCGGCGAAAGGTCCGGGGGACCTTTCGAGGCGGGACCGGGCGGAGCCCCGGCGGGCGCTGCCCGGCCTGCGGCCGGGCGATACGGTTCGAACGAAGCACTTCTTAAAACCGGGCTCGAGCAGGTCCGCGCCCTCCCGGGGGGAGGGGGTCACGCCGGCCCGCGCAGCGGCGAAAGGTCCGGGGGACCTTTCGAGGCGAGACCGGGCGGAGCCCCGGCGGGCGATGCTGGCGGAACGCACTGAGCGGCGAGATAAGGGCAGCGCCCGACCCTGGGAGGGCGCATCAAACTTTGAAGGTCGCCGCGCCGCAGTAGCACTGCCATACAACCGTCCGGTGCGGGACGTAAACAATGCGCCCTCCCGGGGGGAGGGTCGGGCGCTGCCCGGCCTGCGGCCGGGCGATACGGTTCGAACGTTGCTGTCGATACGGCGGGACCGGGCGGAGCCCCGGCGGGCGCCGCCCGCCCCGCGGCCGGACGTCACGGCTCTAGCGGAGCGCAACCAATCCTCCGCCCCGCCCCCGGAGCACACCCCATGAGACGCTTCTCCTGGATCAACGCCACCTCGCTGACGCTCGGCTTCGCCTTCCTCTACCTGCCCATGCTGATCCTCGTGGTCTACAGCTTCAACGCCTCCAAGCTGGTCACCGTCTGGGCCGGCTTCTCCACCCGCTGGTACGGCGAGCTGATGCGCAACGAGGCCTTCCTCGACGCCGCATGGGTCACCGTGCGCGTGGCGCTGGCCTCCTCCACCATCGCCACGGTGCTGGGCACCATGGCCGCCTATACCCTCGTGCGCGCCGGCCGCTTCCCCGGGCGCACGCTGTTCTCGGGGATGATCTACGCGCCGCTGGTGATGCCCGAGGTGATCACCGGCCTGTCGCTGCTGCTGCTGTTCATCGGCATCGGCCTCGACCGGGGGATCGTCACCATCGTGCTGGCCCATACCACCTTTTCCATGTGCTACGTCTCGGTGGTGGTCTCGTCCCGGCTGGTGTCCTTCGACCACTCGCTGGAGGAGGCGGCGCTGGATCTCGGCTGCACGCCGCTGCAGGCCTTCCGCCTCGTGACGCTGCCGATCATCGCGCCGGCGGTGATCTCGGGTTGGCTTCTGGCCTTTACCCTGTCACTGGATGATCTCGTCATCGCCTCCTTCGCCACCGGCCCCTCGGCCACCACACTGCCGATGAAGATCTGGTCCTCGGTCCGGCTCGGCGTCAGCCCGGAGATCAACGCCCTGTCCACCCTGCTTATCGGTATCGTCACCATCGGCGTCATCACCGCCTCGCTCGTGTCCAAACGCGCCATCGCCAGCCGGCGGCGCGACGAACTCGTGGCGGCGCAGGCATGAGACGCTTCCTCGACGAATTCGCCGCCTACGAGGCCAAGCACGGCATGCCCGACCGGATCGAGCTGCTGCTGCCCGACATCAACGCCATCCACCGGGGCAAGTGGCTGCCGGGCGGCGACGCGCGCAAGCTGGAGGCGGGCAGCGTGCGCCTGCCGCTGTCCACCTACGCGCCGAACATCCTGGGCGAGGAGATCCCGGAAACCGGGCTGGGCATCGTGCAGGGCGATCCCGACGGGGTGATCGTGCCGGTCGAGGGCACGCTGAAGCCGGTGCCATGGGCCGACGGCCACGTGGCGCAGGTGCAGGTCGAGATGACCGAGGACGGCGAGACCGTCAGCCCGCTCTCCACCCGCGACCGGCTGGCCGCGGTGCTGGCGCGCTTCACCGAGCGGGGGCTGCGCCCGGTGATCGCCACCGAGCTGGAGTTCTACGTGCTGAACCCGCGCGAGCTGCCCGAGGAGCCCCCCTCGCCCCCCGCCCATGCGCCCGACGCGCAGAACTACGAGCTGAATGTGCTCGACCGCACCACCGACATCCTGACAGAGATCCAGGCCGCCTGCGCCGCCCAGGGGCTGGCGACCGACTCGCTGATCGCCGAGTACGGGCCGGGCCAGTACGAGATCAACTTCCACCACTCCGAGGACGCGATGGAGGCCGCCGACACCGCCATCCTGTTCCGCCGGCTGGTGCGGGGCGTGGTGGCGCGCAACGACATGGAAGCCACCTTCATGGCCAAGCCCTATGCCGATTTCCCCGGCAACGGGATGCACGTGCATGTCAGCGTGGTGGACGAGGACGGCCGCAACATCTTCGAGGGCGGCGCCGAGGGCGAGGTTTCCGAGACGCTGGGCCATGCCGTGGGCGGGGTGCTGAAGACCATGCCCGAGGTGCAGGCGGTGCTGGCGCCGCACCTCAACTCCTACCGCCGCTTCGCACCCGGCAGCTTCTCTCCCTGCCGGCCGGACTGGGGACTGGACCACCGGGGCGCCTCGGTGCGGCTGCCGGACATCGACGGCCCCGCCGCGCGGCTGGAGCACCGGATCGGCGGCGCCGACGCCAACCCCTACCTGGCGATCGCGGCGATCCTCGGGGGGATCCTCTACGGGCTGGACAACAAGTGCCCGCTGCCGATGCCGCTGGACGACCCCTCCTCCACCACCCCGCCGCCGCTGGCGCACGACTGGCGCCGGGCGGTGGACCTGTTCGCGCGGTCGGAGTTCATCGGAGAGCTGTTCGGCGAGACCTTCCGGCACATCTACGCGACGCTGAAGTACGACGAGATCAACAAGCTGACGACAGAGATCACGCCGATCGAGTACCGGATGTACCTGGGGCGGCTGTAGGGGCTTGCCCCCGCGGCCCGGCCCGGCATCGTTCCGCGCACCCCGGCCCGAACAGCGGCGAAGCCGCCGGGCCAGCGGCGGCCCGTCCCCCGGGCTGCCGCTCCGTCATCGTTTGCACACGCTCGGAGGTCACGGCGGAACCACGGGATAAAGCACTGACCACAACCGTAGAAGCGGCACCCCCCGGGCCGCCTCTGTCCCGGCTTCCGCCCCTGCCGGACGTCAGCAATCCCGCCCCTGTCCAGACCAACCGCCACCCCCTCCCCCCGGCCCGAACAGCGCCGCAGGCGCCGGGCCAGCGGCGGCCCGTCCGGCGGGCTGCCGCTTCGTCACCGTTTGCGCGCGCTCAAAGGTCACGGCGGAACGTCTGGATAAAGCACGGACCTCAACCGTTGCAGCGGCATCCCCCGGGCCGCCGCTGGCCCGGCTTGTACCCCTGCCGGACGTCAGCAATCGGGCGCGGCTCCAGACCAACCGTCACCCCGGCCGCCGCTCCCCCGGCTCGCGCCTACCCCAACGGCCCCGGCCGCCGCTCCTCGCTGAGCAGCACGTTCGCCTCGATCGAGCCCACCCCCGGCAGCGCCATGATCCGCCGCCGCAGCACCCGCTCGAAATCGGCCAGGTCCCGCGCCACCACCCGCAGGCGGTAATCGTAGAGCCCCAGCACGTGCTGCACCGTCTGCACCTCGGGGATCGCCGTCACCGCGCGCTCGAAGTCCTCCAGGCTCACCCGCCCCTTGGTGGCCAGCTTCAGTCCCAGGAAGACCGTGACGCCGAACCCCAGCTTGCCCGCGTCCAGGTCCAGCCGCCGCCCCGCGATCAGCCCCGCCGCCCGCAGCCGCTGGACCCGGCGCCAGGCGGCGGGCTGGCTGAGGCCCACCGCGCGACCCAGTGCGCCGGCGGGGCGGCCGGCGTCCTCGGCCATCAGGCGCAGCAGCGCGAGGTCGGTGACGTCGGGAGTCATATCGGGAGCCGCTCCTCTGCCTTGACGGTGGCGACATGCACCAGCGCCTCGATGTCGGAGATATGCGGCAGGGTCAGGATGCTGCCCCGGTAAAGCTGCTGGTAATGGGCCATGTCCCGGGCGATCACCCCCAGCCGCACGTCGACCTTGCCCAGGAAGGTCTGAATCTCGATCACCTCGGGCACCTGCCGCGCGGCAGCAAGGAAGGCGTCGAAGGCGTTGGGTTCCGTTTTGTCCAGGGTGAAGCGCAGGCTGACCTCCACCTCGTAGCCCAGGGCGCGCCAGTCGATCACCGCGCGGGTGCCGCGGATCACCCCGGCCTCTCGCAGCTTGTCCAGCCGCCGCCCGGCCCGGCCCGGGGTCAGCCCGGCCTGCGCCGCCAGTTCCGGCAGCGCCAGCGCGGGGTCGGCCTGCAGCCGCCGCAGCAGCCGCCTGTCGATGTCGTCCAGCATGATTTTCACGGCCTTTCGCGGATTGGCGCATGATTACCGTGATCCAGACGCAAAAACCAGCCCCGCCCACTCTCGCCACGGCCGGCGCGGCAGGATACCAACACGCCGGAAACAAACCGGACGAAGGGACGAAACCATGCGCGTCTATTACGATCGCGATTGCGACATCAACCTGATCAAGGACAAGAAGGTCGCCATCCTCGGCTACGGCAGCCAGGGCCACGCCCATGCGCTGAACCTGCGCGACAGCGGCGCGCGCAACCTGGTGGTGGCGCTGCGCGAGGGTTCTCCCAGCGCCAAGAAGGCCGAGGCCGAGGGGCTGCAGGTCATGGGCATCTCCGAGGCCGCCGCCTGGTGCGACCTGATGATGTTCACCATGCCCGACGAGCTGCAGGCTGACACCTGGAAGAAGCACGTCAAGGACCACATCCGCCCCGGCTCTGCCATCGCCTTCGCCCACGGCCTGAACATCCACTTCGGCCTGATCGAGGCGCCGGACAACATCGACGTCATCATGATGGCGCCCAAGGGCCCCGGCCACACGGTGCGCGGCGAATACGTCAAGGGCGGCGGTGTGCCCTGCCTGGTGGCGGTCAACAACGACGCCTCCGGCAAGGCGCTGGAAATCGGGCTGTCCTACTGCTCGGCCATCGGCGGCGGCCGCTCGGGGATCATCGAGACCAACTTCCAGGAAGAGTGCGAGACCGACCTCTTCGGCGAGCAGGCGGTGCTTTGCGGCGGGCTGGTCGAGCTGATCCGCATGGGCTTCGAAACCCTGGTCGAGGCGGGCTACGCCCCCGAGATGGCCTACTTCGAGTGCCTGCACGAGGTGAAGCTAATCGTGGACCTGATCTACGAGGGCGGCATCGCCAACATGAACTACTCGATCTCGAACACCGCGGAATACGGCGAATACGTCTCTGGCCCGCGCGTGCTGCCCTACGAAGAGACCAAGGCGCGGATGAAGGCGATCCTGAACGACATCCAGACCGGCGCGTTTGTGCGGGACTTCATGCAGGAAAACGCCGTGGGCCAGCCGTTCTTCAAGGGCACCCGTCGCCGCAACGACCGGCACCAGATCGAGGAAGTCGGCGCCAACCTGCGCGCGATGATGCCCTGGATCTCGGCCGGCAAGATGGTCGACAAGGAAAAGAACTGACCGCCCTACCGGCGCGTCACGGTTCGTGAAGATGCCCCCGGCCCTTTCCAGGGCCGGGGCTTTTCGTCGGGAGACCCCCATGCAGACGCCCTCGCCCGCCAGCTGGCTGCGCCTGATCGTGCTGGGCATGATCTGGGGCGCCTCCTTCCTGGCGGTGGAACTGGCGCTGGGGGGCTTCGGACCCCTGACCATCGCGGCGCTGCGGATCAGCCTGGCGGCGGCGATGCTGCTGACGGTTGCGCGGCTGCGCGGGGTGCGGCTGCCGCGGCTGTCGGACCCCTCGGGCGGCTGGATCTGGGCCGCCGCGGCGGGGATCGCGCTGGCCTCGAACGCGGTGCCCTTCTCGCTGCTGTCTTGGGCGCAGGAAAGCGTGGCCTCGGGGTTTGCCGGGGTCAGCATGGCGGTGGTGCCGCTGATCGTGCTGCCGCTGGCCCATGCCTTCGTGCCGGGCGAGCAGATGAACCTGCGCCGGGTGGCGGGCTTCCTGATCGGCACGCTGGGCGTGGTGGTGCTGATCGGCCCCGGCGCCTTCTCCAGCACCGGCGCGGCGCAGGAGACGCTGGCGCGGCTGGCCTGCGTGGCGGCGGCCTGCTGCTATGCCACCGGCTCGATCCTGACGCGCCGCTGCCCGGAGGTGGGGTTCCTCGCGCTGTCGGCGCTGGTGATGCTGCTGGCGGCCACGATGCTGCTGCCGGTGGCGCTGCTGGTCGAGGGGCTGCCGGCGCGGCCCGGGGCAGTGCCGCTGGCGGCGCTGCTGTACCTGGGGCTGCTGCCCACCGGCATCGCGCAGCTGCTGCTGGTGCGGATCGTGCGCGAGGCGGGGCCGACCTTCATGTCCCTCGTGAACTACCAGGTGCCGCTGTGGTCGGTGCTGCTGGGGGCGCTGGTGCTGGCCGAGCCGCTGCCCCCCAGCCTGTTCCTGGCGCTGGGGCTGATCCTGGCGGGCCTGGCGCTCAGCCAGCTGGGGGCGCTGCGGCGGCTGTTCGGCCGCCGCTGAGGCTTAGGCCCCCGCCGCCTCCACCTCGGCGACGATCTCGTCCACCACCTGGCTCAGCAACGCCTCGTCCTCGCATTCCGCCATCACCCGGATCAGCGGCTCTGTCCCCGACTTGCGGATCAGCAGCCGGCCGGAGCCGTTCAGCCGGGTCTCGACGTCCGAGATCCGCTTTTGCACCTGCGGGCGCGACAGCGGCTCTGTCCCCGCCTCGAAGCGCACGTTCTTCAGCAGCTGCGGCACCCGCTGGAAACTGCGGCTGAGTTCCGAGGCGCGGCGGTCGGTCTCTGCCATGGCGGCGAGGAACTGCAGCCCGGCGATCAGCCCGTCGCCGGTGGTGGCGTAGTCGGTCATCACGATGTGGCCCGACTGCTCGCCCCCCAGGTTCCAGCCGCCCCGGCGCATGGCCTCCACCACGTAGCGGTCGCCCACCGGGGTCCGTTCCAGCCCGATGCCGCGGCCCTGCAGCCAGCGTTCAAGGCCAAGGTTGCTCATCACCGTGGCCACCAGGGTATTGCCCTTCAGCCGCTGCGCCTCGGCCCAGCGGCCGGCGAACAGCGCCATGATCTGGTCGCCGTCGGCCACCTCGCCGTTCTCGTCGAGGATCATCACCCGGTCCGCGTCGCCGTCGAGGCAGATGCCCACGTCCGCCTTCTCGCGCCGCACGGTCTCGGCCGCCAGCGCGGTGTCGGTGGACCCGCAGCCGGCGTTGATGTTGAAGCCGTCGGGCTGGGTGCCGATGGCGATCACCTCGGCCCCCAGTTCCCACAGCACCTCGGGCGCAGCGCGGTAGGCGGCGCCGTGGGCGCAGTCCACCACCACCTTCAGCCCGTTCAGCCGGCGGCGGCCCGGGAAGGTGGTCTTGGCGTATTCCACGTAGCGCCCGCGGCCGTCGTCGATACGGCGGGCGCGGCCGATGTTGCCCGGCTTGGCATAGTCGATCCCGCCCTCCAGCAGCGTCTCGATCTCGGCCTCGGCCTCGTCCGACAGCTTGTAGCCGTCGGGGCCGAAGAACTTGATGCCGTTGTCCTCGTGCGGGTTGTGGCTGGCGGAGATCATGATCCCCAGGTCCGCCCGCATGGAATGGGTCAGCAGACCCACCGCCGGGGTCGGCACCGGCCCCAGCAGCAGCACGTTCATCCCCGTCGAGGTCAGCCCCGCCGTCAAGGCGCTTTCCAGCATGTAGCCCGACAGGCGGGTGTCCTTGCCGATCACCACCCGGTGCCGGTTCTGCCCGTCCCGGCGAAAGTAGCGCCCCGCCGCCGCGCCCAGCCGCAGCGCCAGGTCGGCGGTCATGGGATAGGTGTTCGCCTGCCCGCGCACCCCGTCGGTGCCGAAGATCTTCCGTGTCACTACGCTACTCCCAATTCGTCAACGCCGCGTTAAGGCGCAAGGCCTGTGTTGTTTCCCGGATATCATGAACCCGCAGGATCTGCGCCCCCTGCCCGGCCCCCGCCAGCGCCACCGCCAGCGAGCCGGGCACCCGGTCCGCCGCCTCGGCGGCGCCGCCGATGGTGCCGATGAACCGCTTGCGCGAGGCGCCCAGCAGCAGCACGCAGCCCAGCCCGTGCAGCAGCGACAGCCCGCGGATCAGCGCGATGTTGTGCGAGGCGGTCTTGCCGAAGCCGATGCCGGGGTCGAGGATCACCCGCGCGCGGTTGATCCCCGCCGCCTCGGCCGCCGCCAGCCGGCCGGCGAGGAAGTCGTAGACGTCCAGCAGCACGTGGCCATAGCGCGGATCGCGCTGCATGGTCGCCGGGTCGCCCTGCGCGTGCATCAGGCAGATCGGCGCGTCCCGTTCCGCCGCCAGCGGCGCCATTTCCGGGTCAAAGCTCATGGCCGCCACGTCGTTCACCAGCACAGCGCCCGCGTCCAGCGCCGCCCGCGCCACGCCGGCCTTGCGGGTGTCGATCGAGATCGGCACCTCGGTCTCGGGGGCGATCGCCTTGATCAGCGGCAGGCAGCGGGAAAGTTCTTCTGCCTCCGGCACTTCCGCGGCGCCGGGCCGGGTGGATTCGCCGCCGATGTCGAGAATTTCGGCCCCCTCCGCCACCAGCTTGCGCGCCTGCGCCAACGCGGCGGCGGGCTGAAGGAACTGGCCGCCGTCGGAGAAACTGTCGGGCGTCACATTGAGAATGCCCATGGTCCGCGGGCGGCGCCAGTCCAGCCCGGCGATGGGCGCGCGCGGGGCGCTCAGCCGGTCCAGCCAGTCATCCGGCACCTCGGAGAGCGGCACCAGCTCGCCCCCCTCTCGCGTCATCCGCTCTGCCCGGTCAAACCAGCACCAGCCGCCGGCCAGCGGCAGCGCACCGCGCGGGCGCGCCGGGTCCGTCATCGGGATCGGGCGGTAATAGACGTCCATGGCCGGGGGTTTCCGTCCCCGGGGCGCGAATGGCAAGGGCTAGCGGGGAAAGGGATGTTCGCGCGCGGGGAGGTCGGCGGAATCCGGCGCGGGCAGGCCCACCGTCACCAGCGCGCGGGCCTCCATCAGCCGGGCGAACCACAGCGCCAGCGCCGCCGGGTCGCGGGCGTCCCCCGCCGGCCGCTCCTGCGCATCCAGCACGATCTTCGACGGCGCCCAGACGCTGACCTGCCCGTGGCGCATGGCCCAGTCGAGTTCCGTCCGGGTGCCCACCACCACGCAGCGGCGGTCGCGGCCGGCCAGCACCCAGGCGTTCTGTTCCAGCGCCAGCAGGTCGATGCGCCGCTGCGCCTGGGGCGCGGCGCTTTGCGGCAGCGGCCCGTCCGGCAGCCCGGCGCAGAAGATCACCGGCGCGCCGCCGCCCGCGAATTCGTCAATGACAGCGCCCAGTTGCGGCGAGGCGATGACGTGGTTCGCCAGCAGCACCACCTGCGGATGCGGCACCGCGTCGCCCTGCGGCACCGGCCGGGCGCTGTCGCGGCGGGCGCGGACGATCTCGACCCCCAGCGCGCCGGGGCCGCGGTCGAGCTTCTCGATCCGCACGAAGATCCGCCGCGCCTGGGGCTCGGTCAGCACCCGCGCGGCGATGCGCTCTGCCAGGGTCTCAAGAAGGTTGATACGCTCGGCGCCCAGCTCGGCCTCGATCGCCTCGGTCACGCGGTCGTAGCTGAGGATGCGGTCGACGTCGTCGTCGATCGGCGTGGCCGCCCCCGTGACTTCCACGACAATGTTGAAACAAAGCCGCTGGCGGGTGCCGCGTTCCGACTGGAAGGCGCCGATCTCCGCCTCGATCACAAGGTCGCGCAGCGAGATGCGGTCGGGCAGCGCCGGGTCGGCGGTGGCCGCGGCCCGGGCCTCGGGGTGGGCGAAGGCGTCGTGGATCTCGGTGCTCATGGGCGGCTCCGCACTTTGTCCGGGCCTGCCTAGCGCGGCGGGCGGCCGGGGGCGAGAGGCAATCCCCGCCCCGCCGCTGCCACGGGTGCGGTTACATGGGCATCCGGTAGAAGTGGTGCACGCCGATGGTGGTGGTGCGCGGGAAGGCCTTGGCCCAACGCGGGTTGACCGCCACGGTGTGGTAGTTGGTGGCGCCCCGGGTCAGCGGTCGTTCCAGCCCGTTGAGCATCAGCCGGGCGATCTTGCCGGCCCGCTCGTAGGACAGCGGCTCTGACACGATCTCTTTCTCGCCGTCGCAGGTATAGGTGAACTGGCACTGCCAGCGCTTGCCGGTGCCCTGGTTCACCACGCCGCAGACGGTGGCGGGAAACTCGCCCCGGTCGACGCGGTTCAGGATCACCTCGGCCACCGCGAACTGGCCCTTCACGCTTTCGCCGCGCGCCTCGAAGTACAGCGCCTCGGTCAGGCAGCGCCACTGCGCGTCGCCCCGCGCCGTGGGCAGCGTGTCCAGCCACCGGTGCGAGAACTCCCCCACCTCGGGCACGATCTTGCGGAACTTGGCCGTCGGCGGCAGCGTTCCCAGCCCGCTGAGCCGGAACGACTTGAACTTGCCGAGCGCTGATTTCTCGCGGCTGAGAAGGTCCGTCAGCCGGCTGTTCATCTCGAGACCGGGGTCGTTCGCTTCGCTCAGCACCTCGCCCGCAAGGGCAGAGCCCCCGCCGCAAAGCGCGGATGCAAGCAGAACCGCCCCGAAAAGGCGAAACATCCCCATCACTATCCCCCAGGCCCGCCTTTGGCAGCGGCGTATCCATCCTGCGCAAGCCCATAATCCGAAATTGGCCCGCGAGTCGAGTCCGGGGGACGCCGCTGCACCAAGCACTATCTGGAGCACAAGCGTAAAATGCGCGTGATCGCACTTTTATACGCGGCTGTTGCGCCTTGTTTTACAGGGATTTTAAAGCTTGGTCACAGCCCTAGGACGGGTCAGTGCCAACTGAGCGGCAGCCAGCCGAACCACCGGCACCCGGAAGGGGGAACAGGACACGTAATCGAAGCCCGCGTCGCGGCAGAAGGCGAGTGATTCGGCGTTGCCGGCATGCTCGCCGCAGACCGAAAGCACGATGTCGGGCGCGCTGCGCCGGGCGCGGGAGGCGCCCATCTGCAGCAGCTCTCCCACCCCGTCCACATCCAGAATGTGAAAGGGATCCTCGGTAAACACGCCCTGGTTGACGTATTCCGACATGAAACGCCCGGCGTCGTCGCGGCTGAGACCATAGGTCATCTGGGTCAGGTCGTTGGTGCCGAAGCTGAGGAAGGCGGCGTGCTGGCCGATCTCGTCGGCCCGCAGGCAGGCGCGCGGGGTCTCGGCCATGACCCCGAGGCGGTAGGCGAAGTCAACCCCCGTCTCGGCCCGCACCGCGGCGGCGACGGCGTCCACCCGGGACTTCACCAGCTCCACCTCGCGGTTGGCGGAAACCAGCGGGATCATCACCTCGGGCACCACCGGCGCGCCGATGCGGCTGGCGTCCACCGTGGCCTCGAAGATCGCCCGCGCCTGCATCTCGTAGATCTCGGGCATGGTGATGCCCAGCCGCACCCCGCGCATGCCGAGCATCGGGTTCACCTCGCTCAGCTGCTCCACCCGCCGCGTCACCTCGGTGATCGGCAGGTCCAGCGATTCCGCAAGGTCGCGCATCGCCTCGCGGCTGTGGGGCAGGAACTCGTGCAGCGGCGGGTCGAACAGGCGGATGCAGACCGGCAGGCCCTGCATGATCTCGAACAGCTCTGTGAAGTCGCGCCGCTGCATCGGCAGCAGCTGGTCCAGCGTCGCCTGCCGGTCCTGCGAGGTCTTGGCGAAGATCATCTCGCGCATCACCGTCAGCCGCTCCGGCTCGAAGAACATGTGCTCGGTGCGGCACAGCCCGATCCCCTGCGCCTCGAAGCTGCGGGCGCGGCGGGCCTCGGTGGGGGTGTCGGCGTTGGCGCGGATGCCGATGTCGCGCACCGCGTCGGCCCAGCCCAGCAGCGACTGGAAGGCGTCGTCCAGCGCCGGCTCCAGCATCTCGACGGCGCCGGCGATCAGCTGCCCGGTGCCGCCATCCAGCGTCACCTCGTCGCCCTCGGAGAAGATCGTGCCGTCGGGGGTGGTCAGGGTCTTGCGGCGGGCGCTGACGGTGACGCCCGAGGCGCCCACCACGCAAGGCAGGCCGAGGCCGCGAGCAATGACGGCGGCGTGGCTGACCATGCCGCCGCGTTCCGTCAGGATCCCGCGCGAGGCGTGCATGCCCCGCACGTCCTCGGACGAGGTTTCCCGCCGGGCGAGGATGCAGGGCTCGCCCCGCGCCGCGCTGGCCTGTGCGGCGGCAGAGGAGAACACCAGCCGCCCCCGCGCCGCGCCCGGGCTGGCGCCGATGCCGCGGGCGGCGACGTTGCGCACCGCGGCGGGGTCGATCTGCGGGTGCAGCAGCTCGGTCAGCGCCCGCGGCGGGATGCGCAGCACCGCCTCGGTCTGCGGGATGATCCCGTCCTCGGCCAGCGAGACCGCGATCCGCACCGCCGCCCGCCCGGACCGGGGCACCCGCAGCGCGTCGAGGATGCGCAGGGTGCCGGCCTCTATGGTGAACTCGATCTGCATCTCTTCGCGCAGCTTCTCGCGGCACAGCGCCCCGGCCCGCAGCAGGGCCGCGTATTCCTCGGGGCACAGGTCCTCCAGCGAGGGGCCGCGCGGGTCGCGGGCGAGGTAGATCGCCGGCCGGTCCCGGGTGGCCCCGTCCCTGCCCTGCGCCTGGCTGCGGTAGCGGCCGGTGATCTGCGGCTGGCCGGTGGCGGCGTCGACGAACTGGATCACGCCGGAGCCGGATTCCCCCGGTCCCACCCCCAGCGCCATGGACTGCACCACCAGCCCCAGCCCCGCGTCCGCCGGCGCGCCCTTGGCCTGGCGCAGCAGCCGCGCAGTGGTCCCGCCCCAGGCCCGCGCCATGGACCGCAGCACTTCGGACAGCTGCACCGCCGGGTCCTGGGGAAACGGCTCGTCCGTCTCCTCGGCATAGCGCGCCAGCGCCTGCCGCAGCGCGGCGGTGTCGGACTCGGCCCCCGGCACCGGCGGCAGTTCGAACATGTCCGGGTCGAGCCGGGCGATATGCACGGAATAGGCCAGCACGAAGCGCAGGTAGATCGCGGTGGCGGCGGCCTGGCCGTGGGTCTCTGCCAGCTGCGCGTGGCGCTCGTCGTTCATGCCGATGTTGAGCACCGCGCCGGGCCCGCCCCAGTCCTTGTCCTCGGACGAGGGCCTTACCGACAGCAGCGGGTGCGCGCCGAACTCGTTCAATATGCCGTGCAGCGAGGGCATGTGCCCCGCCGCGATCCGCTGCACCGTCTCGAAGCTGAGCGCCACGGTGGTGGGGATCGGCAGGCCCAGCCGGATCAGCCGCTGCAGGCACTTCGCCCGGCCGCCGTGGGTATGGGTGTCGATCGGCGCCGTGGGCGTGATGTGGACGAACGGCTTGAGGGTGACGATTTTCTGCAACGCAGCATACTCCGGGAGGTCGCCGGGAGCATAGCGCGGAGTGGCTGCGAATCAAGGCCGGAGGGGGGTGTGGGGGGAGGTCAAGGGAGGAGAGGGGCGCGCGCGACCCTGGGAGGGCGCAGGTGCGACGGCGGAACCCCGCGCTTTATAGCGCCACACCGTGTGACGCCGACACCGCTCCTGCCCTCATCAATGCGCCCTCCCGCTGGGAGGGTCGGGCGCGGCCCGGGCTACCGGGTGGCGGGGTACGGTAAAAGCGCAGAGGGCCGCGAACGACCCTGGGAGGGCGCAATCGCATCGCCAGAACCCCCCGCTTTATCGTGCCACACCGAATGACGCCGACACTGCGCCTGCCCTCACCGATGCGCCCTCCCTTCGGGAGGGTCGGGCGCGGCCCGGGCTGGTCGCCCGGGCTGACGGATGGAGAGGTTCGTCAAAAACGCAGAGGGCCGCGAACGACCCTGGGAGGGCGCGGGCGCAACGACAGAACCCCGCGCTTTATCCAACCACACCGCACGACGCCGACACCGCCCCTGCCCTCGCCAATGCGCCCTCCCGCCCCAAGGGTCGGGCGCGGCCCGGGGCTGGTCGCCCCGCGCCGGCAAACGGAGAGGCCGGGAAAAGACCCCAGCCGGCAAAAGCCCCTACCCCTCCAGCTTCGACAGGTCCGCCACCGCCAGGCAGGTGCCGCGGATCCGGCTGAGCAGGTTCAGCCGGTTGCGGCGCAGCACCTGGTTGTCGGCGTTGATCTGCACCGCCTCGAAGAACGCGTCGATCGGCGCGCGCAGCCCCGCCATCGCCTGCATCGCCGCGCCGAAATCCTCGGCCTGCATCGCCGCGTCGATCTTCGGCTGGGCCGCGTCGAGCGCGGCGAACAGGGCCTTCTCCTCCTCCGCCTCGGCGAACTTCGCGTCGGCGCCGTAGCTGTACTCCACCCCGTCCTTCGCCTCGGCCTGGGTCAGGATGTTGTTGGCCCGGCGGAAGCCCTGCAGCAGGTTCCCGCCGTCCTCGGTGCCCAGCAGATCCGACAGCGCCCGCGCCCGGGCGACCAGCAGCGCCAGGTCGTCGCTGCCGGGCATGGCGAGGCAGGCGTCGATCACGTCGTGGCGCAGCCCCTCGCCCTTCAGGTGCACCTTCAGGCGGTCGTGGAAGAAGGCCAGCAGGTCCGCCGCATCGGCGCCGGGATAGCCTTGCGCCAGGGTCTCGGCCAACCCCAGCCGCAGCCCGTTGTCCAGCACCAGCCGGATCACCCCCAGCGCGGCGCGGCGCAGGGCGTAGGGGTCCTTGGACCCCGTGGGCTTCTCGTCGATGGCCCAGAAGCCGGTGAGCGTGTCGATCTTGTCGGCCAGCGCCACGGCGACGGAGACGGGATCCGAGGGCACCTCGTCCGAGGGGCCGAGGGGCTTGTAGTGCTGCTCCGACGCCGCCGCCACGGCCTCCGGCAGCCCGGCGCGCAGGGCGTAGTAGCGGCCCATGATGCCCTGCAGCTCAGGGAACTCGTAGACCATCTCGGAGGTCAGGTCCGCCTTGGCGATCCGCGCCGCCTGCCCGGCCTGCTCGGGATCGGCGCCCACCGCGGGGGCGATCGCCCGCGCCAGCGCCGCGATCCGCTCCACCCGTTCCGCCTGGGTGCCCAGCCGCGCGTGGAAGGTGACAGCGTCCAGGCCCTTCGCCAGCCCCTCCATCCCCTCGGCGGAGACGGTGCGCAGGTCGTTCTCCCAGAAGAACTTGGCATCCGACAGCCGCGCCGCCAGCACCTTGCGGTTGCCGGCGAGGATCGTCGCGCCCTCGTCGACGGTCTCGATATTGGCGACGGTGACGAAACGCTCGATCCGCCCGGTGGAGGGGTTGCGCACCGAAAAGAACTTCTGGTGCTCGCGCATCGAGGTCTGCAGCACCTCCGGCGGCAATTCCAGGAAGGCCTCGCCGATCGCGCCCATCAGCACCACCGGCCATTCCACCAGCCCCGCCACCTCGTCCAGCAGCGCCCGGTCCTCCACCAGTTCCAGCCCCTGGGCAAAGGCCTGCTGGCCCGCCTCGTTCCAGATGTGATCGCGCCGCTCCCCGGGCCGCAGCAGCACCTTCGCCCGCTTCAGCTTCGCCTCGTAATCGTCGAAGGAGGTCACGGAGAACCGGCCCGGCGCCATGAAACGGTGCCCCTCGGTGCTGTCACCGGCGCGCAGCCCGTCGATCTCCAGCGGCACGGTGCGGGCGCCGGCCTCGTCGGTCAGCAGGCACAGGACGGACTGCAGCGGCCGCACCCAGCGCAGGCTGCCGCTGCCCCAGCGCATGGACTTGGGCCAGGGAAAGCCGCGCACCGCCGCCTCCAGCACCTCGGCGACAATCTCCTCGGCCGGGCGGCCGGGTCGGGTCAGGGTGGCGAACCAGACCTGCCCCTTCTTGTCGTCCCGCGCCTCGAGATCCTCGCGGCTGAGCCCGGTGGCGCGAAGAAACCCCTCCAGCGCCTTCTCTGGCGCGTCGGTGCGCGGGCCCTTGCGCTCCTCGCGGGTGGTGGGGCTCTGCGCCAGCAGCCCCTCCACCGCCAGCGTCAGCCGCCGCGGGGTCGAGAAGGCGGCGGCATGGGCGTAGGTCAGCCCGGCCTCCACCAACCCGTCGGTCACCAGGCGCTTGAGGTCATCGGCGGCGCGGGTCTGCATCCGCGCGGGAATTTCCTCGGAGAAAAGCTCGATCAGCAGGTCAGGCATGTCACGGGTCCGTCATCAGGGCTTGGCCGCGCAATACGGGTTGCGGCGGCGATGGTCCAGCCCGACGAGTTGGACCCCGGGGACGGCTGGGCCGCCATGGCAGCCGTTACTCCCGGTACTTCTCGTTCAGCTGGTGCCAGGCATAGGCCCGCCCGTCGCGGAACACCGCCACCACCCGGTCCACCCCGTCGGCGATGCCGGGCGTGCCGAGGAAGGCCAGCGCCTCGCCGCTTTCCAGCGCCGCACCCACCGCGGCGGCGTCGAAGCAATCGAACCAGTCGGGCGCGTTCAGCGGCTCGGCGGTGTCGTACATCACGAAGGTCTCGGTCAGCGCCGCCAGCGAGGCGGGGGTGGTGAAACAGGCACGGAACCGCAGGGGCGAGCTGCCGGCGTCGATGGCGCGCATGTTGTCGGCGAGGATCGGCTCGGGCGCCCGGGAGGCCAGCGAGGTCAGGCGGATCTCCACGTCCTCGGCCGCCACCTCGTCGTAGTAGGCATAGACCTGCAGGTAGTACAGCGCCGCTCCGGCAACGAGGGCAGCGACCACGATGAAACCTCCGACCAGCTTTCCGTTCATGTCCCGCCCTCCGAGCGCGGACGGGGTAGAACAAAGGCGCGCAGGGTGCAAGCCACGCCATTGCATGCGCGGCGGCACGGGCCTATCTGGCGCGGTTATGCGCACAGAGCTGATCGTCTCGACCTACAACGCCCCGCGTTTCCTGCGCCTGACGCTGCTGTCGGTGCTGCACCAGCGGCAGCGGCCGGACCTGGTGACGGTGGCCGACGACGGGTCGGGCCCCGAGACGGCCGAGGCGATCGCCGCCTTCCGGGCCGGGCACCCGGACCTGCCGCTGCGCCACCTGTGGCACGAGGATGAAGGGTTCCGGAAGAACGTCATCCTGAACCGCGCGATCCGCGAGGCGGAGGCGGAGCACCTGGTCTTCACCGACGGCGACTGCCTGCTGGCCCCCGGCTTCATCGCCCGCCACCGGGCGCGGGCGCGTCCCGATCGCTTCTGCTCCGGCAGCCTGATCCGCCTGCCCGAGGCGGCCACCCGCGCGGTGGACGAGGCGGACGTGACCGGGGGCCGGGTGTTCCGCCTTGGCTGGCTGCGCGAACACGGCGCCATCGACCGCGCCACCACCTGGCTGAAGGCGATGCCCCTGCCCCTGCCGGCGCAGGCGGCGGCAGACGCGCTCTACCCGATCCGCATTACGTGGATGGGATCCAACGCCTCGGCCTTCCGGGAGGCGATGCTGACGGTGAACGGCTTTGACGAGACCATGGTCTGGGGCGGCGAGGACAAGGAGTTCGGGATCCGCCTGGCCAACAGCGGCGTGCGCGGGCGGCGGCTGCGGTTCACCGCGCCGGCGGTGCACCTCGACCACCCGCGCAGCTACCGCGACCCCGAAGCGATCCGCCGCCAGCGCGAGATGATCGCGGCGGCGCGGCGGACGGGGAAGACCTGGACGGAGGCGGGGGTGAGGCGGGGATCGCGTGGTCCGTGAGGCGCGGTGCGTCCGCGCGGCGATGGGTGCTTGGCCCCGGCGGGTTCGTAGGGCGGGGTTCACCCCGCCATGGTGCTACGGGAGCCTGCCCGTGGGATGGCGCTGCCGACCTCTGAGGTAGGCGCCTTATCCCAGCGAAGTGCGCACGCAGAATGAGCGTTCCTCTGCGGCCCCCAAAGCGCCAGCCCGCCGGGACGGGCAGGCGCTCGCCTCCGCGCTTGCGGCTTGTTCGGGGACTGGTCAGCACGTCGCTCGAAGCCGCGGTAGGGCGGGGTTCACCCCGCCAAAGCGCAACGTGAGCCTGCCCGTGGGATGGCGCTGCTGCCCTCTGACGTAGGCACTTAATCCCAGCCACATCCGCGCTCCGAATGAGCGTGGACCTGCGGGTGACAAAGCGCCAGCCCGCGGGAACGGGCAGGCGCTCGCCCCCGCGCCTCCGGCTTGTTCGGGGGCTGCTCAGCGCATCGCTCGAAGCCGCGGTAGGGCGGAGTTCACCCCACCAAGGCGCAACGCAAGCCTGCCCGTGGGTTGGCGCTGCCGCCCCCTGACGTAGGCGCCTTATCCCAGCCAAGTCCGCACGCAAAATGAGCGGTGCACGCGGACGACGCAGCGCCAGCCCGCCCGGACGGGCAGGCGCTCGCCCCGCGCCTTCGGCTTGTTCGGGGCACATCAGCGCTTCGCTCGAAGGTGCGGTAGGGCGGGGTTCACCCCGCCACCCCCCCACCCCGCCGCTCAGGCCGCGCGGCCCCCCGCCTCGGTCTGAACGAAGGCGTCCGCGCAGCGCTTGGCCAGCGTCCGCACCCGGCCGATGTAGGCCTGCCGCTCCGTCACCGAGATCACGCCCCGTGCGTCCAGCAGGTTGAACAGGTGGCTGGCCTTGATGCAGTAGTCATAGGCCGGATGCGCGGGAATGATGCGCTTGCCGGTCTTGGGATCGACCTCCGGCTGGTCCAGCAGGCGCGTGCACTCGGCCTCGGCCTCCTCGAACTGCTTGAGCAGGATCGCGGTATTGGCGAGGTCGAAGTTGAAGCGGGAGTACTCCTCCTCGGTCTGGCGGAACACGTCGCCGTAGGACAGCGGGATCGGCGCGCCGGGGTCGTTGAAGGGCATGTCCATCACGTGGTCCACCCCCAGCACGTACATCGCCAGCCGCTCTAGCCCGTAGGTCAGCTCTCCCGAAACAGGGTGGCAGTCGTGCCCGCCCACCTGCTGGAAATAGGTGAACTGGCTGACCTCCATCCCGTCGCACCAGACCTCCCAGCCAAGCCCCCAGGCGCCCAGCGTCGGGCTTTCCCAGTCGTCCTCGACAAAGCGGATGTCGTGCAGCGCGGCGTCGATGCCGATCGCCTTCAGCGAGCCGAGGTACAGCGCCTGCAGGTCCGGCGGCGAGGGTTTGATCAGCACCTGGTACTGGTAGTAGTGCTGCAGCCGGTTCGGGTTCTCGCCGTAGCGCCCGTCGGTGGGCCGCCGCGAGGGCTGCACGTAGGCCGCCGCCCAGGGCCGGCTGCCGAGGCTGCGCAGCGTCGTGGCGGGGTGGAAGGTGCCGGCGCCGACCTCCATGTCGTAGGGCTGCAGGATCGCGCAGCCCGCGCCCGCCCAGTAGCTCTGAAGCCGCAGGATGATCTCCTGGAAACTGCGGGGAGCCTCGGCCATCTGGCGTCCTTTCGGGGCTTGGGAAAGTCGGCTACTCCTTAGGCAAGGGCCCTGCCCGGGTCAATCAACTCTCCGGCAGCGGGCATTGACCTTTTGGCCGGTTCCGCATTGAAAGAAGACGCGTCCGAGGCGGCGCGTACAGACGCAAGGAACATGTTCTATGAAGCAGGCAGTCTCGGCATTTCTGTCGGTGATTTTCGTTCTCTGGGCCGGCATTGCCGCGGCGCAGGCCACATTCGTGCAGATCGAGGCGCGCCCCGACCTGAACGGCGCCCAGGAACGCGCGCGCGCCTTCGCGGCCGAGCTGGAGGACGTGAACGGCTTCCGCATGGCCAGCGGCTGGTACGCGATCGCGCTGGGGCCCTTCACCGACGAGGAGGCGACCGCCCGCCTGCGGCAGCTGCGCTCGCAGGGCGCGATCCCGCCGGACAGCTTCCTCGCCCGCGCCGACGCCTTTTCGCAGCAGTTCTTCCCGGTGGGCGCGGCGGTGCTGAACGCCCCCGCGCCGCAGCCTCCCGCGGACACCGAGACCCCCGCCCAGGCAGAGGCCGAACCGGCCCTGCCGGTGATCGAGGATCGGCCTGCCGAAGGTAATGCCGAGGCCAATGCCGAGGCAACCGCGCCCGAGGGTGCCGCCGGCGGTCAGGACGTGGCGCAGGCTGACACGGCACCCGAGCCCCAGCCCGAGCCCGAGCCGCAGCCCGAGCCGGAACCCCAGCCCGAGCCCGAACCCGTGGACACCGAGACCCCGCAGGAGGCTGCCCGCGCCGAGGCGCAGCTGTCGCGCGAGGAGAAGTTCGAGCTGCAGCGCGCCCTGCAATGGTTCGGCTTCTACAACGGCGGCATCGACGCCGCCTTCGGCCCCGGCACCCGCGGCTCCATGGCCGCCTGGCAGCGCGACCGTGGCCTGCCCGACAGCGGCATCCTGACCACCATGCAGCGCGCCGCGCTGATGGGCGAATACCGCGGCGCCCTCGCCTCCATCGGCCTTGCCCAGCAGGTGGACGAGACCGCCGGCATCGAGGTGGTTATGCCGCTGGCGATGGTGAACTTCGACCGCTACGAGGCGCCCTTCGCCCATTACACCCCGATCAACGACAGCGGCGTCACCGTGCTGCTGATCAGCCAGACCGGCAACGAGGCCAGCCTGCTGGGTCTTTACGACATCATGCAGACCCTCGAGATCGTGCCGCTGGAAGGCGATCGCAACCGCGGCGCCAATTCCTTCACGCTGACCGGCGAGAACAGCCGCATCAAGTCCTACACCTACGCGGTGCTGAACGGCGGCACCGTGAAGGGCTTCACCCTGATCTGGCCCGCCGGCGAGGACAAGCGCTTCGACGTGACGCTGCAGGCCATGCGCGACAGCTTCACGCCGATCTCCGGCGCGGTGCTGCCCGACACCATGGGCGCGGGCGAGATGACCCAGTCGGTGGACCTGATCTCGGGCCTGCGGATCCGCCGTCCGATCAAGTCGCGCACCGGCTTCTACGTGGACGGGCGCGGCAGCGTGCTGACGGTCTCCGAGGCGGTGCAGGGCTGCGGCCGCATCACCCTGGACGAGGTCTACGACGCCAGCGTCGCCGCCACCAGCGAGGACCTTGGCCTGGCGCTGCTGCGGCCCGAGGAGACCCTGGCGCCGCTGGACTACGCCCGCTTCCTGGGCGGCGCGCCGCGGCTGCAGGAAGAGGTGGCGGTCTCCGGCTACAGCTACGAGGGGATGCTGTCCTCGCCCACCATGACCTACGGCACGCTGGAGAACCTGACCGGCCTGCAGGGCGAGGAGACCAAGCGCCGGCTGGCGATGAAGGTGGTGCCCGGCGACGCGGGCGGTCCGGTGTTCAACACCGCCGGCTCGGTGATCGGCATCCTGCTGCCGGCGGAAGACCCCGCGGGCAAGCGCCTGCCGGGCGACGTCAGCTTCGCCACCGGCTCGCTTGCGGTGGCGGAGTTCCTGTCCAACAACGGGCTGAACGCGGCCGCCTCGGACCGCACCACCCCGCTGTCGGGCGAAGACTTGGCGCAGCAGGCGGCCGGGATGACGGTGCTGGTGAGCTGCTGGGAATAGGCGCGCCTTAGATGTGTGGCAGGGCCCTTCCCCGGGTGCGGGGGAGGGTCTTTTTCTTTGGGCATTGCGCGGGGAAGCGGAACAGAGGGCCAGCGCCCGTCCGTGGGTGGGCGTTCCCGCCGGTGGTGGTCTGCACTTTATGGCACCGCCACGCCGTCGCTCCACCCCCGCGCATACGACAACGAAGCGCCCGCCCGGGGGACGGACGGGCGCCGGCCCGGGGGGACTACGGGCCTTGTTCCGGGCCGGGGGCGCATCACCAACAGAGGGACAGCGCCCGTCCGTGGGTGGGCGCTCCCGCCGGTGGTGGTCTGCACTTTATGGCCCCACCACCTCCTCGCTCCACCCCTGCGCCAACGTCGACAAAGCGCCCGCCCGGGGGACGGACGGGCGCTGGCCCGGCGGCACTGCGTGCCTTGTTCCGGGCCGGGTGCCCTTGTCAC
>JBLXFD010000037.1:0-29243 GCA_048262455.1 Rhodobacter sp. | reverse complement strand
GCCGGGGCGGTCGGTCCGGTCCGGGCCCTGGGGGCCCCCGGCTTCCCCGCCCGCCCCGCCACCCCCAGCCTCGCCGCCGCGCGCTACGCCCCCCGCTGCCTCGCCCGGCGCCCCCGCGCGCTGGCGGCGCAGGGCTTCGAGACCCTGCGCGCGGACCTCGCCGACCCGGCCACCCACGCGCCTGCCTTCTGGCAAGCCCACGCGGCAGGCGCCATCGCGCTGGTCAACGTCGCGGGCCTGCTGGAGGCGCCCGAGCCGGCCTTCGAGGCGGTCCACCAGTCCGCCCCCCGCGCCGCCTACGCCGCCCTGCCCCCGGAGGCCCGCATCGTCCTGATCTCCGCCATCGGCATCGAGGCGCAGACCCCCTTCGCCAGCCACCGCCGCGCCGGAGAGCGGATTGCCCTGGACGCAGGCCGCCCCTGCACCGTGCTGCGCCCGGGGCTGGTGCTGGGCGAGACCTCCTACGGCGGCTCGTCTCTGCTGCGGGCGTTGGCGGCGATGCCGCTGGTCATGCCGGTGGTGGGCGATGGCGCGCAGGCGGTGAACCCGATGCACGCGGCGGATCTGGCGGGGCTGGTGCTGCGCGCGGTCCAGGGCGGGCTGGACGGCGGCCCCCACGACACCGGCGGGGGCGAGCGGCTGACCCAGGCCGACCTGACCGCGCGCCTGCGGGCCTGGATGGGCCAGCCCCCGGCACCCACGCTGCGCCTCCCGCTTTGGCTGGCCCGCGTCATGGGGCGGCTGGGCTCGGCCCTGCGCCTCGGACCCATCTCGGCCAACGCGGTGGCGCAGCTCGAACACGGCATCCTCGCCGACCCCGTCCCCGCCACCACCACCCGCCCGGCCTCGGCCTTCCTCGCCGCCCGCCCCGCCGGAACGCAGGACCTGTGGCATGCCCGCCTCTACCTGCTGCGCCCGCTGCTGCGGCTGGTGCTGGCGCTGCTCTGGGCGGTTTCGGGCCTTCTCGGGCTGCTGCTGCCGGCGCAGACCGTGCTCGCCTCGGTCGAGGTTGCGCTGCCCGATGCCGCGGCGCTGGCGCTGGGACGCGCGGGCGGGCTGCTGGACCTCGCCACTGCCGCCGCGTTGCTGGTCGGATGGCGGCCGCGCGCCATGGCATGGGTGCAGATCGCGGTGGTCGCCGGCTACACCGCGGGCCTGACGCTGCTGGCCCCGGCGCTCTGGCTCGATCCCTTCGGCGGGCTGCTGAAGAACCTGCCGATCCTGCTGCTGCTGCTGATCCACCGGGTGCTGGAGGAGGAACGATGAGCCTCGACCCCTACCTCCTGCTCAAGTGGCTGCACATCCTGTCCTCCACCGTGCTGTTCGGCACCGGCATCGGCACCGCCTTCCAGATGGTCCGCGCCATGCGCAGCGATGAGCCCGGCACCGTGCACTCCGTCGCCGCCTCGGTGGTGCTGGCCGACTGGCTGTTCACCACCCCCGCCGGCATCCTTCAGCCGCTGACGGGGCTGGCGCTGGTGCACCTCGCGGGCTGGGACTGGGCGGCGCCCTGGCTGCTGGCGACCTACGCGCTGTACCTCGTGGCCTTCGCCTGCTGGGCCCCGGTGGTGCACCTGCAGATCCGCATCCGCGACCTCGCCGCCGCCGCCCATGCCCAAGGCAGCCCCCTGCCGCCCGAGGCCCGCCGCGCCTACCGCACCTGGTTCGCGCTGGGCTGGCCGGCCTTCGCGGCGCTGACGGCGGTGTTCTGGCTGATGGTGGCCAAACCGCCGCTCTGGGGCTGAACCGGCTTGATCCGCCCGCCCCTATCGGCGACAAGTCCGCGGCCCCGGGGAGAGCGCGCATGAAGAACAGCAGGACCGTCAAGGACTACATCCGCACCATCGCGGACTTCCCGCACGAGGGGATCCTGTTCCGCGACGTGACCACCCTCTTCGCGGACCCGCGCGGCTTCCGCATGGCGGTGGACCAGATGCTGCACCCCTACACCGGGCAGCGGATCGACAAGGTGGTGGGGCTGGAGGCGCGCGGCTTCATCCTTGGCGGCGCCATCGCGCACCAGCTGGGCACCGGCTTCGTGCCGATCCGCAAGAAGGGCAAGCTGCCCGGCACCACCATCAGCCAGGACTACAAGCTGGAATACGGCGAGGCGATCGTCGAGATCCACGACGACGCGGTGCAGGCGGGCGAAAGCGTGCTGCTGGTGGACGACCTGCTGGCCACCGGCGGCACCGCCGAGGCGGGGATCAAGCTACTGGAACGGCTGGGCGCGCGCATCGTCGGCTGCGCCTTCATCATCGACCTGCCGGGCCTCGGCGGCCGCGCGCTGCTGGAACGCCTCGGGATGGACGTGCACGCCCTCTGCGCCTTCGAGGGGCTCTGACGCCTCACACCCCGGCGCGGCGCGGCGCCTCCCGCAGGCGGCCCATGAAATGCGAATCGATCAGCACCCCATCGCGCAGCACGTCGCCGCGCCGGGTGCCCTCCACCTCGAACCCATGGCGCCGGTACAGTCGGATCGCGGCCTCGTTGTCGGCGTTCACGTCTAACTCCAGCCGCCGCAACCCCAGCCAGTTGTCCGCCAGGTCCAGCAGCGCCAGCAGCAGCGCGGTGCCATGGCCCCGCCCGACGTGGTCGTCATGGACCAGCAGCAGCACCTCGCCCACGTGCGACCGCCGCCGCCGCCCGGGCATCAGCCCGCCATGGGCGACGATGGTCTCGGCCGCGCCGGACCCCAGCACCCCCACGAGAAAACAGTCATTCCCCGGCGCCGACAGCCGCCGTTCCAGCGGGGCCGCCGCGTCGTAGGGCAGCCGCAGGGTGCCGTGGCGCACGCCGGGAAGGTTGGTCAGCCGGGCCAGCGCCGCGGCGTCCGAGGGTTCGGCCGCCCTTATGCTGAACCCATCACCGCCCATCGCCGCCCCCCCTTTCTCATTCTTCTTGTCGAAAAATACCTCGGGGGGGCCGCCGCAGGCGGCGGGGGGCCGCGCCCCCCTCCTCCCTCAGGAAACCGTGGCCGGGCCGGGTTTCTCCAGCTCGAAGGTGTCATGCAGCGCCTGCACCGCAAGTTCCATGTACTTGCGGTCGATCAGCACCGAGATCTTGATCTCCGACGTGGTGATCACCTTGATGTTGATGCCTTCCTTCGACAGCGCGCTGAACATCTGCGCCGCGACGCCGGCGTGGCTGCGCATGCCGATCCCCACGACCGAGACCTTGGCCACCGCGGTATCTGCCACCAGGTCGTGGAAGTTGATCGCCTCGGCCACCTTCGCCTTCTGCAGCGCGTCCTCGGCCCGTTTCACCTGGTTGGTGGGGCAGGAGAAGGTCATGTCGGTGCGCCCCTCCTCGGAGATGTTCTGCACGATCATGTCCACGTTCACCCCGGCCTCGGCCAGCGGGCCGAAGATCGCCGCGGCGATGCCGGGGCGGTCGGCGACAGAGATCAGCGTCATCTTGGCCTCGTCGCGGCTGTAGGCGACTCCGGCGACCACGTTGCTTTCCACGATATCCTCCTCGGCGCAGACCAGCGTTCCCGCCTCCTCGCCCATCTCTCCGAAACTCGACAGTACCCGCAGCTTCACCTTGTAGCGCATGGCCAGCTCAACCGACCGGGTCTGCAGCACCTTGGCGCCCAGGCTGGCCAGCTCCAGCATCTCCTCGAAGGCGATGCGGTCCAGCTTGCGCGCCTTGTCCGAGATCCGCGGGTCGGTGGTATAGACCCCGTCCACGTCGGTGTAGATGTCGCAGCGCTCGGCGCCGAAGGCGGCGGCGAAGGCAACGGCGGTGGTGTCGGACCCGCCGCGGCCCAGGGTGGTGATCCGCCTCTCGGGGCTGATGCCCTGGAAGCCCGCGACCACGGCCACCTTCATCCCCTCGCCGAACTTGGCGGTGATGTTGTCCGTGGGGATCTCGACGATGCGGGCGGCGGAATGGGCGCTGGTGGTCTTCAGCGGCACCTGCCAGCCCTGCCAGCTGCGCGCCGGCACGTCCATCTCCTGCAGCGTCAGCGCCATCAGCCCGGCGGTGACGTTCTCGCCCGAGGACACCACCGCGTCATACTCGCGCGCGTCGAACAGCGGCGAGGTTTCCTCGACGTAGCCCACCAGCTTGTTGGTCTCGCCCGACATGGCAGAGACGATGACGATCACGTCGTAGCCGTTGGCGACCTCGCGCCCCACGCGCTTGGCGGCGCGGCGGATGCGGTCCAGCGTGGCGACCGAGGTGCCGCCGAATTTCATCACAAGGATCGGCATGCCCGTCCCCAGGTTTCACACGGGTTTCACACGGGGCGCTTCATAGCAGGTAGGAGGCCGCCGGCAAGGCCCGGGTTGCGCCCGGCGCGCGGCTGCGGCTTGATGGCCGCGAGGCGGCAAGGGAGCAGGCGATGCGGTTGAACGAGGACGACCTGAGGGCGGCGGCGGAACTGGTCTATACCCAGATGCCGCCCACCCCGCAGTACCCATGGCCGCAGCTCTCGGCGCGGCTGGGCTGCGAGGTCTGGGTCAAGCACGAGAACCACACCCCCACCGGCGCCTTCAAGGTGCGCGGCGGCATCACCTTCATCGACTGGCTGCGGCGTACACAGCCCGGCAGCCCCGGCATCTGCACCGCCACCCGCGGCAACCACGGGCAAAGCCAGGCGCGGGCCGCCCGCCGCGCGGGGCTGCGGGCGCTGATCTACGTGCCGCACGGCAACTCGGTGGAAAAGAACGCGGCGATGCGGGCCTTCGGCGCGGAACTGGTGGAGCATGGCGAGGACTTTGACACCGCGCGCGAGGAGGCCTTCCGCGTCGCCGAGGCAGAGGGCTTGCAGATCGTGCCGCCCTACCATGACGAGCTGGCCCGCGGCGTGGCCACCTATGCCTGGGAGCTGCTGCGCGCCGCGCCCGATCTCGACACGGTCTACGTGCCCATCGGCTGCGGCTCGGGCATCTGCGGCACCATCATGGCCCGCGACGCGCTGGGGCTGAAGACAAAGATCGTCGGCGTGGTGACCGAGGCCGCCCCCTGCGCCCGGCTGTCGTTCGATGCGGGCCGGCCGGTGGAGACGAACAGTTCCGACACCTTCGCCGACGGCATGGCGGTGCGGGTCCCCTCGGCCGCGGCGCTGGAGGTCTATGGCCGCGGCACCGAACGCATGGTCACCGTCTCCGAGGCTGAAATCGCCGAGGCGATGCGGGTCTATTACACCGACATCCACAACCTCGCCGAGGGCGCAGGCGCCGCGGCGCTGGCGGCGCTGATGCAGGAACGGGGGCGGATGCAGGGCCGCCGGGTCGGGGTGATCCTCAGCGGCGGCAACATCGACGCCCCGGTCTTCGCGCAGGTGCTGTCGGGCGGGGTGCCCGGCCGGTAGCGGCGCTCAGTCGTCCGGGCGGCGCAGGCTGAACAGGTCGGTGATGCGGGAATAGTCGCGGTAGCCAAGGCGCGTCAGCGGCTGGTAGCGGGTGACGTCGAACCGCCCGTCCACCACGCAATCGTCGCGCATGTGCACGCCCACCACCTCGCCCACCACGAGGAAGTTCGCCTCGCCCGCCAGCGTCACGATCTGCGTCATCCGGCACTCCAGGTTCGCCGGCGCGGCGGCGACCCGGGAACAGGCGATCAAGCGGCAATCCTCCCGCTCGATCCCGGCGCGGGTGAATTCATCCTCGCCTCCGGGGAACGTTTCCGAGGTGGCGTTCATCGCCTCGCGCATGGCGTATTCGACAATGTTCACGCAGAACACCCCGGTCTCGCGGATGTTGGCGACGCTGTCCTTGGTGCCGTCCCGGTCCGCCTTGGCCCCGGTCGAGGCGAACATCACCTGCGGCGGCACGTAGGCCACCCCGTTGAAGAAGGAGTAGGGCGCAAGGTTGTCGCGCCCGGCGCCGTCCCGGGTCGAGATCCAGCCGATGGGGCGCGGCGTGACGATGGCGTTGAAGGGATTGTGCGGCAGGCCGTGGCCTGTTTCGGGCTGGTAGAACATCGGAACTCCCTGGTGCTCTTTGCTCCCCCCTACCGCTCATGCTAGGGGCGTTTCCAGCGGAAACCACGGGAATGCGTCCTTGTACCAGCTTGCCCAGGAACGGCCCGGCGACTGGTGGGAGGTCGAGGCGCTTTACGACCTGTGCTTCGCGCCCGGGCGCGAGATGCTGTCTTCCTACCGCCTGCGCGACGGCGTGCCCCCGGTGGCGCGGCTGTGCCTTGTGGCGCGGGACCCCGAGGGCGCGGTGGCGGCGGCGATCCGGTACTGGCCGGTCCAGGTCGGCGGCGCCCCGGCGCTGCTGCTGGGGCCGGTGGCGGTGCACCCGATCCACCAGGGCGAGGGGCTGGGAGGGCTGGTCATAGCCGAAAGCCTGGCGCTGGCGCGCGACGGGGAATGGCAGCGGGTGATGCTGGTGGGCGACGCGCCCTACTACGGCCGGTTCGGGTTCGAACGGCTTTCCGGGGTGCAGATGCCCCCCCCCACCAACCCCGAGCGGGTGCTGGGCCTGTCCCTGGTCGAAGGGAACGCATGGCACGGGATAAGCGGCCTCGTAACCTGCTGGGAGACTGCCGAAAATCGTTAGCGCGTGCGGCGGCTTTGTCCATGGCGGCGGCATCACGTTAGGTTGATCAACCCCCGTGCATCCTTTTGCCGGGCCGGGTGTTGTGGGGGGGAAGGCGGCGCGACGCTGCGCCGCCGGAAACATTGAAGAAAAGGAGCGCCCTTATGAAACGCTTTCTGCTGACTTCCGCCCTCGTCCTCACCACCGCCGGTGGTGCCTATGCCCAGTCCGTCGACTCCTCGACGCAGCTGCGCATGCAGGTTGGCAACTACCTTGCCACCACCAACTACCAGGTGGACGTGGACTCGCTGTCCGACGAGCAGATCAACCAGCTGTACTCCTCCATCCAGAGCGGTGGCGGCGAGATGCAAAACGCTGATGTTGCCTCGGTGCTGAACGACAACAACGTCGTGTCGACCGAGCGTCCCTCGGTTGTCATGGTCGGCGAAGCCGAGATGCCCCGTGGCCAGCTGTACGCCGAAGTTTCGAACGCCCTCGTGGGTACCGAGTTCGAAGGCCGTGCCTACACGCTGAGCGACGAAGAGATCGTCGGCCTCTACACCGTGCTTAACGGTAGCGAAGACGGCGGCGACAAGAACGCGAAGATTGCTGCCTACTTCAACTAAGACCGGCAGTCTTTCACTTGGATGGGGTCGCCTTCGGGCGGCCCTTTTCCTTTTGCGCCCCGCGGTTTTCGCGGGGCGCTTTCGTTCACGGAACGAACGGCTCAGCGCGGCAGGGTCGCCAGCCACTCCATGATCGGCTGGCGCACCGATTGCATCCCGCTTTCGCGCGCATCGGCGATCACCTGCCGCGCCTCGGTCAGGTTCACCCGGCGCAGAAGGTTCTTCACCGGCCCGACCGAGGCAGGACGCATCGACAGCCGCTTCAGCCCCATGGCCGCGAAACACAGCGCCTCGATCGGCCGGCCCGCGTCCTCGCCGCAGAAGCTGACGGGGGTGCCCGCCTCCTCGCACCGCTCCACGATCCGCTCGATCAGGCTGAGGAAGCTGCTGTTCAGCGTGTCATACCGCCGGCGCACCCGCTCGTTCTCGCGGTCGGCGGCAAAAAAGAACTGCTTCAGGTCGTTGCCGCCGATCGAGATGAAGTCCGCCATCTCGTAGAACTGGCGCGGAGCGTAGGCGAGGCTGGGAGTTTCCAGCATGGTCCCGATCTCCACCCGCTCTGGCAGCGCGTGGCCCAGCGCCGCCTCGCGCTCCAGCTCCCGGTGGACGTGGTCGCGGCCGGCCTTGAACTCGTCGAACTGCGCGACCATCGGGAACATCACCGTCAGCGGCCGGCCGTTCGCGGCGCGGATCAGCGCCTGCAGCTGCATCCGCATGACCCCCGGCTTGTCCAGCCCCACCCGGATCGCGCGCCAGCCCAGCGCCGGGTTCGGCTCGTCGTTGGGCTTCATGTAGGGCAGCACCTTATCCGACCCGATGTCCAGCGTGCGAAACTGCACCCGCCGTCCCCGCGCCGCGTCCAGCACCCGGGCGTAGATCTGCACCAGCTCGGCCCGCTTGGGCATACGGTTGCGGATCAGGAACTGCAGCTCGGTGCGGAACAGCCCCACCCCCTCGGCGCCGGAGCTTTCCAGCGACGGCAGGTCCGCCATCAGACCCGCGTTCATGTGCAGCTCTATCCGCTGGCCATCGACGGTCTCGGCCGGCAGGTCGCGCAGCGAGACATAGCGCTTCTGCGCCTCGGCCATCATCGCCATCTTGTCGCGGAAGGCGGTGACGACGGTTTCCTCGGGGCGCAGGTGCACCACGCCCTGATCGCCGTCCACCATGATGTGGTCGCCGTTCAGCGCCTCGGCGGTGATGTTCTTGGCGTGGATCACCAGCGGGATCGCCCAGGCGCGGGCGACGACGGCAGCGTGGCTGCCGACAGAGCCGTCCTCCAGCACCACCGCCTTCAGCTTGCGGCCGTATTCCAGCAGGTCCCCGGGCCCGATGTTGCGCGCCACCAGCACCGGGTTGTCGGGCATCTCGGCCCCGGTCTCGCGCCCCTGCCCCGACAGGATCCGCAGCAGCCGGTTGGACAGGTCGTCGAGATCGTGCAGCCGCTCGCGCAGGTAGGGGTCGGGCACGCCCTCCATCCGGGTGCGGGCCAGCGATTGTTCCTTTTCCACCGCCGCCTCGGCCGAAAGGCCGCGGGCGATGTCGGTCTCGATCCGCTTGAGCCAGCTGCGGGAGTTGGCGAACATGCGGTAGGCCTCCAGCACCTCGCGCTGGTCCTTCTCGCCCGGCTCCAGCCGGTCGAGCATCTCGTCCACCGAGGTGCGCAGCTTCTCGATCGCCTCGCCGAGGCGCCGCAGTTCCGCCTCGGGGTCGTCGGCGACGGGGTTGGACACCACCACCCGCGGCTCGTGCAGCCAGACGTTGCCCTCGGCGGTGCCCTCCTGCCCGGTCGCCCCATGGTAGAGTACCGCCTGCTGGTGCAGCCGCCGCAGCGCCGCGCCCTCGCCGACGAAAGCGCCCAGTTCGGCCATCTCGGCCAGCACCATCGCCACCACTTCCAGCGCGTAGACCTCGTCGTCCGAGAACCGCCGCTGATCGCGCGACTGCACCACCAGCACGCCCAGCGTCTCGCCCAGCCGCTGGATTGGCAGGCCGAGGAACGAGGAATACACCTCTTCCCCGGTCTCCGGCATGTAGCGGAAGCCGCGGGTGGCCGGCGCGTTCTCGGTGTTGACCGGCTGCGCGGTGCGGGCGACGCGGCCCACCAGCCCCTCGCCGATGCGCATCCGGGTCTGGTGCACGGCCTCGGGGTTCAGGCCCTCGGTCGCACACAACTCCAGCGTGTCGCTGTCGCGGAACAGGTAGATAGAGCAGACCTGCGTGCCCATGCTGTCGGCGATCAGGTGGGTGATACGGTCAAGCCGCTCCTGCCCGGCGCCTTCCTCGGCCAGCGTGTCTCGCAGCCGGCCCAGCAGTTTGCGGCTTTCAGACTCCGTTCCGTCGGCCATGCACCACTGTCCGCCCTGATCGCTCTCACCTCCGCGGCGCAGGGCCCCGGCCGGGCCACTCTAGCCGCAGAACCGCGCCAGCGAAACGTGGATTCGCCTTCCCGGCCGCCTCTCCGGGGCCAACGCCGGTTGATGCGGCGCCGCGAGGTGCCTATTGCTTGAATTGTGGGAGACGGGGGAACAGCGGGCGCAATGTCGCGGCGGACGATCCTTGTTGCGGGGCTGGTGGCGCTGCAGGCGCTGGCGCTGATGGTGGTGCTGGGCATCACCTATATCGCCTCGCAGGACGTGCTGCTGCGCTATGCCGAGGGGCTGGCCGCCCGCATCGCCCGCGACGCCACTGCCTATACCGAGGATTTCCTCGACCCCGCCAATGACGCCGCCCTGCTCAGCCGGAGGCTGATCCGCGCCGGCGCGGTGGACCCGGCCGACCGCGACGCGCTGGCGCGCTACCTGTTCGAGCTGATCCGAGAGCGCCCGGAGTTCGCCGGCGCCTACCTGGGCTTCGGCAACGGCGATTTCGTCTATGCCAGCCGCGACGGCAGCGAGGCGGCGGGGGACAACGGCGCGGAGTTCCGGCTGAAGACCGTCGCCACCGAGCCCCGGCGCGAGGTGCGGCTGGCCTGGTACACCCCTCAGTTCCGCCGCGTGTCGGGGCGGTTCGAGCCGGGCGACGACTACGACCCCCGCACCCGCCCCTGGTATCGCGGCGCGCTGGCGGAGGACGGGATGGTCTGGACCGATCCCTACATCTTCTTCACCTCCGGCAAGCCCGGCATCACCGCCGCGGTGCCGGTGCCGGACCCGCTGTCGGGCGCGCCCACCGGGGTGATCGGCGTCGATATCGGCATCGAGGCGCTGTCGGGCTTCCTCGAGACGCTGGAGATCAGCCCCCGCGGATCGGCGGCGATCCTGGCCCAATCGGGCGACATCGTCGCCCATTCCGACGAGGGGCTGGTGGCGGTGACGGAACCGGACGGCAGCGTGCGCTTCGCCCGCCTCGAGGAGGGCGAGGACCCGATCCTCACCCGCGCCGCCGGGGGTCTGGACGGCCGGCTGCAGGACCTCTTTCCCGGCGAGATCCGCCTTGCCCGCTTCGAGGCCGGGGGCGAGACCTGGCTGACCGCCGTGCAGCGCCTGCGGCTGGAGCGCACCCCCTGGACCGTGGTGACCTACCTGCCGGAAAGCGACATCCTCGCCCCGCTCTGGGAGGTCCGGCGCACCGCGCTGCTGGTGGCGCTGGCCGCGCTGGTGGCCACCGCCTGCATCGGCCTGGTCTTCGCGCGCACCCTGATGCGGCCCCGCTGAGGCGCGGCGGCGGTCACGTAACCGCGTGCGGGCTGGCCCCGGAGGTGCGCTGGCCTAGGTGATCGGCTCCCCTGATGGAGAGACGCCGCCCATGGCCTTCGAGCTTCCCGACCTGATGCAGCGCGTCCTGAAGGCGCTGGACATCCCCGCCGACGCCTGCGCCCTGCTGTCGGTGCGCGACCGGATGGTGGAAACCGAGATCGCGGTGCGCTGCGACGACGGCACCCTCAGCGTGTTCACCGGCTGGCGGGTGCAATACGACACCACCCTTGGCCCGGCGAAGGGCGGCGTGCGGTTCCATCCCGACGTGGGGCCCGAGGAGATCACCCGCCTCGCCTTCTGGATGACGCTGAAATGCGCGCTGCTGGACCTGCCCTTCGGCGGCGCCAAGGGCGGCGTAGCGGTGGACCCCAAGAAACTGTCGAACATCGAGCTGGAGCGGCTGGCGCGCGGCTATGTCCGCGGGATCTTCGACATGATCGGCCCCGACAAGGACATCCCCGCCCCGGACGTGAACACCAACGGCCGCGTCATGGGCTGGATGGCGGACGAGTACTCCACCATCGCCCGCGCCCGCACCCCGGCGGCGGTGACGGGCAAGCCGCTGTGCCTCGGCGGGTCTGCGGGCCGGATGGAGGCCACCGGACAGGGCGCGTTGCACGTGCTGAACGTCTGGGCGGGCCGGCAGGGGCTGGCGCCGGAGGACACGAGCATCGCGGTGCAGGGCTTCGGCAACGCCGGCTCGCACTTCGCCGGGCTTGCCCACGAGGCAGGCTACCGGGTGGTGGCGGTGTCGGATTCCAGCGGCGGCGTCTACCGCGAGGGCGGGCTGGAGCTGCGGCCGTTGCGCGCCCACAAGGAGGGCGGCGGCGCGCTGGCGGACTACAAGGGCGACGGGGTGGAGGCGCTGGACGCGTCCCGGCTGCTGTCGCTGGAGGTGGACCTGCTGGCGCTGGCGGCGCTGGAGAACGCGGTGACGAAGAAGAACGTCGGCAAGCTGAAGGCCGGCGCGGTGCTGGAGATCGCCAACGGCCCGGTGGATCCCGAGGCCGACGAGGCGCTGGCGAAGAAGGGCGTGCCGGTTTTGCCCGACATTTTGGTAAACGCCGGCGGCGTCACCGTCAGCCACTACGAATGGGTGCAGGGCCGCACCGGCGACGCCTGGACGGCAGAGACCGTGGCGGAGCGGCTGGAGGCGCGGATGAAGGAGACGGCGACCCGGGTACTGGACCGCGCGGGGCACGACGAGGTGTCGCTGCGCGAGGCGGCGTACCGGCTGGCGGTCACCCGCATCGCCGACGCTTTGGAAAGCCGGGGGGACAGCGCGTACTTCAGCCGGTGAGGGATGCCCCTGAGGCGCGACGGGAGCCTGCCCGTGGGGTGGCGCCGCCTCCGTCGGGCATGGGCGCTTTATGCCGGTCAAGTCCGCGCTCAGAATGAGCGTTGCTCTGCAGATGACACAGCGCCAGCCCGTGGGGACGGGCAGGCGCTCGCCCCGCGCCTTCGGCTTGTTCGGGGCGCATTAGCGCTTCGTTCAAATGAAGCTGTAGGGCGGGGTTCACCCCGCCACGGCGCAACGCCAGCCTGCCCGTGGATGGCGCCGCCACCGTCGGGCGTGGGCGCTTTATCCCAGCCACATCCGCACGCAGAATGAGCGATGCACGCGGATGACACAGCGCCAGCCCGTGGGGACGGGCAGGCGCTCGCCCCGCGCCTGCGGCTTGTTCGGGGCGCATCAGCGCACTGCTCGAACGAAGGCGTAGGGCGGGGTTCACCCCGCCACGGCGCAACATGAGCCTGCCCGTGGGTTGGCGCTTCCAAACTGCGGCATACGCGCTTTATCCCAGCCAAGCCCGCGCGCAGAATGAGCGTTGCCCTGCGGATGACACAGCGCCAGCCCGCCGGAACGGGCAGGCGCTCGCCCCCGCGCCTTCGGCTTGTTCGGGGGCTGTTCAGCGCTCAACTCTCAGGTAAAGCAGCACACCTCACCCCCCCAACGGCCCGCACCGCACCCCGTGCCGCTCCGCCACCCGCGCCAGCGCCTCCCGGCAATGCGCCGCGTGCGCCTTCCGGTTGCGCTGCATCGCCAGCGCCGCCGCCGCGCGGCGGGGCAGCGGGTACCAGCGGTCGAGGTCCAGCCCGCAGCGGCCCATCACCCGCATCGGCAGCGCCTCCATCAGCAGCAGGGTGTTCAGGTAGGACAGCGTCAGCGTCCCCAGGAAGAACGGCTTGCGCCCCGCCGCGCGCAGGCTGTCGAGGTCCATCTCCCACAGCGGCGCCTGCGCCAGCCGGTCCGACAGGAACAGGTGCGACAGGAAGTAGGCCGAGGCGCTGGACAGCAGGTAGACCGCCGAGCGCGAGGTGATCGTCAGGATGCTCCCCCCCGCCGACAGGAACGGCCGGTAGGGCCGCGGCCGGCGCAGCAGGTGGCCGGTGCAGTTGACCAGAACGGTGCCCGGCGCCAGCACCTGCCGGGCGCCGGAGCGCAGGCGCGCCTCGGGGCCGGCGGGGGTGTCCGCCACGTCCTCGAGGTAGTCCGGCAGGTAGGCGGAGAGGCCCCGCGCCAGGGCCTCGCACTCCGGTTCGGACATCATCGCGAAGAAGTACTGGCCGCCCTCTCCGCCGGGCGACAGGGCGTAGGTGCGGCGGAAGTAGTCGAAGACCTCGCCGTCGTTCTCCCCGTCCCAGCGCAGGGCGATGTCGGCCATGGAGCGCGATTGCAGCCGCCCCTGCCAGTGCCGCCGCCAGCCCTCGGGGAACAGCCGGGTCCGGTTGCCGAACAGCGTCCCGCCGCCGCCCAGCACCGTCACCTCCCGCGCCGGGTCCGCCGCCAGCAGCGCCTGGGCGCAGTCCATTCCGGTCTTGCCGCCGCCGACGATCCAGACCGGCGCCGAAGCAGGAATCGCGGCCAGCCGTTCCGGCGTGGTGGACAGGACCTGCCGGCTGGACAGGGGCAGCGGCGCGGCGGGGGCGATGTCGAAGCCGGCGGCGTCGATCAGGCGGCAGGCGGTGATGGCGACGGGCTGGCCTCCGCCAGAGGGGGTAGCGGTGAGGGTGGCGTGGGCGCCCTCCGCATCCCGCGCCTCGGCGATCTCCCCGGCCTCGTGGCCGAACAGCTCGGTCAGCTGCACGCGTTCGCGCAGGGTCTCCAGGCAATCGGCAAGATGCGCGCGCACCTCGGCGCCGCTGGCCAGGTGGGCTCGGGGGAAGCGCTGGCGCCAGGGCAGGTCACCGGCGGTGAACATCGCGTGGGGCTGGTGCAGGCGGACGTGGTCATAGACGCCGCACCACATGCCGCCCGGCCCGGGGTTGCGGTCCACCAGCACCACCCGGGCGCCGCGCGGCAGGGTCTCTGCGGCGACGAAGAGGGCGTTCAGCCCGGCGATGCCCGCGCCGATGATGCACAGATCGCAGGCAAGGGGCGGCGCGGCGGGGTCCATGGTCACTTGCGCTTCTTCATCGCCTCCAGCAGCGCCGCGCCCAGCGCGCCGCCCTCGCCCTCGGCCTTGCCGCCGCCAGCACTGCCACGCGTGGGGGGCTTGCCCGGCTTCGGCTTGGCGCCCCGGGGGCCCTGCCCCCGGTCCTTCGCGCCCTGCCCGCGCCCGCCGTCCCCGGCCGCCGCGCCGCCGTCCTTGCGCATGGTCAAGCCGATGCGCTTGCGCGGCACGTCCACCTCGGTCACCCGGACGGTAACCACGTCCCCGGCCTTCACCACCTCGTGCGGGTCCTTCACGAAACGGTCGGCCAGCTGGCTGATGTGCACCAGCCCGTCCTGGTGCACGCCGATGTCCACGAAGGCGCCGAAGGCGGCGACGTTGGTGACGGTGCCCTCCAGCGACATGCCGGGGCGCAGGTCGGTGATCGCCTCGACCCCGTCCGCGAAGCTGGCAGTGCGGAAGCCGGGGCGCGGATCGCGGCCGGGCTTTTCAAGTTCCGCCAGGATGTCGCGCACCGTCGGCAGGCCGAAGCTGTCGTCGACGAAGTCCCGCGCGTTCAGCCCCTTCAGCGCAGCACTGTCGCCCATGATCGCGCGGATGTCGCGGCCGCAGGCCGAGACGATGCGCCGGGCCAGCCCGTAGGCCTCGGGGTGGACAGAGGAGGCGTCCAGCGGTTCCGCCCCGTCGCGGATGCGCAGGAAGCCCGCGCATTGCTCGAAGGCCTTGGGCCCCAGCCCGGCCACCTTCAGCAGTGCCTTGCGGGTGCCGAAGGCGCCATTGGCGTCGCGGTGGGCGACGATCGCCTGCGCCAGCGAGGGGCCGAGCCCGGCGACGTGGGACAGCAGCGGCGCGGAGGCCATGTTCAGGTCCACGCCCACCGCGTTCACCGCGTCCTCCACCACCGCCTCCAGCGCCTGTGCAAGGCGGCGCTGGTCGACGTCGTGCTGGTACTGGCCGACGCCGATCGACTGCGGCTCGATCTTCACCAGCTCGGCCAGCGGGTCCTGCAGCCGCCGCGCGATCGAGACCGCGCCGCGCAGGCTGACGTCGAGGCCGGGAAACTCCCGCGCCGCCAGTTCCGAGGCGGAGTAGACCGAGGCCCCGGCCTCGGACACCACCACCTTCACCGGCTTCGGCGTGCCCGCGGGCAGGCGCGACAGAGTTTCGGTCACCAGCCGCTCGGTCTCGCGGCTGGCGGTGCCGTTGCCGATGGCGATCAATTCCACCCCGTGCCGGCGCACCAGCTCGAGGATCGCCGCCTCGGCGCCGCGCAGGTCGTTCTTCGGCTGGAAGGGATAAAGCGTGGCGGTCTCGACCAGCTTGCCGGTGGCGTCCACCACGGCGGCCTTGACCCCGGTGCGGATGCCCGGGTCCAACCCCAGCGTCGGGCGCGCGCCGGCGGGGGCGGCCAGCAGCAGGTCGCGCAGGTTGCGGGCGAAGACCTGGATCGCCTCCTCGTGGGCGCGGCGGCGCAGCTCTGTCATCAGGTCGACGTACATCGACAGGCCCAGCTTGACGCGCCAGGTCCAGGCAGCGGCCTCGCGCAGCCACTGATCGCCCGGGCCGTTGCCGGAGATGCCGATGGCGGCGGCGATGATGCCCTCGGCGCGGGGTTTGCCGGTCTCGGGATCGGGCGCGATGTCCACCGTCACCACCTCTTCCTTCGCCGCCCGCAGGATCGCCAGCGCCCGGTGGCCGGGGATCTTCGACCACGGCTCGGAATGGGCGAAGTAGTCGGAGAACTTGGCCCCCGCCTCTTCTTTCCCCGGCACCACCTTCGCCGAGATCAGCGCCTCGGCCTGCATGAATTCCCGCAGCCGGCCCAGCAGCGCGGCGTTCTCGGCCAGTTCCTCTGTCAGGATGTCGCGGGCGCCGTTCAGCGCCTCCTTCACCCCCGGCACCGCCTCGGTCACGTAGCCCTGCGCCAGCGCGGCGGGATCGGCGGCGCGGCTGCCCGTGATCGCCCGCAGCAGCGGCTCCAGCCCGTTCTCGCGCGCGATCATCGCCTTGGTGCGGCGCTTGGGCTTGAAGGGCAGGTAGATGTCCTCCAGCGTCGCCTTGGTCTCGGCCCCGGCGATGGCGCGGGCCAGATCGTCCGTCAGCTTGCCCTGCTCGCGCACCGACTGCAGGATCGTCGCGCGCCGCGCCTCCAGTTCGCGCAGGTAGGACAGCCGGTCGGCCAGAGTCCGCAGCTGGGTGTCGTCCAGCCCGCCCGTGGCCTCCTTGCGGTAGCGGGCGACGAAGGGCACCGTGGCGCCGCCGTCCAGCAGGGCGACGGTGGCCGAAACCTGGCCGGGCGCGGCGCCGATCTCGGTGGCGATGCTGCGGAAGATGCGGTCGTCGGCGCTGCTCACGGGGGCTCTCCTGTCGGTGGTGAGGCTCCCTGATAACGGGGCGGAGAGCCTGCGCCAAGGGGCGCGGCGCCGGGACGGGGAAAGCCGCCGCGCCGCCTTGACACGCCGGGCGAAACCCATCACATACACCGCCCAGTGGGGCCGTAGCTCAGTTGGGAGAGCGCGTCGTTCGCAATGACGAGGTCGTCGGTTCGATCCCGATCGGCTCCACCAATCACCTCCCTCTCCACCGCCCGCCGCGCCCTTGACGGGCCGGTCCGATGCGATAGCTGACCGCCTTCCGCTGCGTCCGCCGGGGTAACGCTTGAATGCGCGCGCGAAACATTATTACCTGCCGGAACCGCCGCACGCACGCGCCGGCAGCCGACACGGGGAGCACGGGCGATGAGCGACGAAAACTGGTGGCGCGGGTCGGTCACCTACCAGATCTATCCCCGGTCGTTCATGGACGCGGACGGCGACGGGCTGGGCGACATCCGGGGCATCATCCGCCGGCTCGACCACGTGGCCAGCCTGGGGGTCGACGCGATCTGGCTGAGCCCGATCTTCACCTCGCCGATGAAGGACATGGGCTACGACGTCTCGGACTACCGCGACATCGACCCGCGCTTCGGCACGCTGGCGGACTTCGACGAGATGGTCACCAAGGCCCATGCGCTGGGGCTGAAGGTGATCATCGACCAGGTGCTGTCGCACTGCTCGGACGCGCACCCCTTCTTCGACGAATCGCGCGCCTCGCGGGACAATCCCAAGGCCGACTGGTTCGTCTGGGCCGACCCTAAGCCCGACGGCACGCCCCCCAGCAACTGGCAGGCGATCTTCGGCGGCCCGGGGTGGGAGTGGGACTCGCGCAGGCGGCAGTATTACTTCCACAACTTCCTGAAGTCGCAGCCCGACTTCAACTTCCACAACACCGACGTGCAGGACTGGCACCTCGAGAACATGCGCTTCTGGCTGGAGCGCGGGGTCGACGGCTTCCGGCTGGACACGGTGAACTACTACTTCCACGACCCCAGGCTGCGCGACGATGCGGCCGACCCGCGCCGCCACGACGAGCCTGCGCGGCGGCCCTACGACATGCAGTACCACCTGTTCTCGAAGAACCAGCCGGAGAACCTGGCCTTCCTGCACCGGATGCGCGACCTGCTGGACCGGTACGACGCCCGCACCATGGTGGGCGAGGTCGGCGACAGCCACCACGCGATCGAGCTGATGGGCGAGTATACCTCGAATGGCCGGCTGCACATGGCCTACAGCTTCGAGATGCTGGGCCCCAACTTCTCGCCCGCCTTCTTCCGCGACCGGATCTCCGCCTTCTTCGACGGCGCGCCGCAGGGCTGGCCCTGCTGGGCCTTCTCGAACCACGACGTGCCGCGCCACGTTTCGCGCTGGCTGGCCCACGGGCCGGACAGCATCGCCATCGCCAAGCTCTCGGCGGGGATGCTGCTGAGCTTCGAGGGCTCAGTCTGCCTCTACCAGGGTGAGGAACTGGGGCAGCTGGAGACAGAGCTGACCTACGACGAGCTGACCGACCCCGAGGGGCTGAACTTCTGGCCCGAGATCAAGGGCCGCGACGGCTGCCGCACCCCGATGGTCTGGGAGGCCTCGGCGCCCAACGGTGGCTTCTCCGAGGCCAACCGCACCTGGCTGCCGATCAAGCCGCCGCAGCTGGAACGGGCGCTGGATACCCACGATGGCGATGACAGCGTGCTGGCCTTCTACCGCAAGATGCTGGCCCTGCGCCGCGCCGAGGATTCGCTGCGCCACGGCGAGCAGCGGTTCATCGACACCCCCGACCCGGTGCTGGCCTACTGGCGCGGCAAGGACATCCTGTGCGTCTTCAACCTGTCGCGCGGCAGCGTCGCCTGGGACCTGCCCGCCGCCGCAGAGCCGCTGATGGCCGAGGGCGCGGTGCTGGAGGGTGGCGCGGTGCGGCTGGCGCCCAGCGGCCTGCTGATCGCTCGCGCCGGCTGATCCCGGCGCCCCGCGCGCCCCGCCCCGCTTGTTCCCGCGGGGCGGCGGGGATAATGAGGCGGCGCAAGGAGACGCCATGCCCCAGTTTCTGTCGACGCAGGATGCCGGCTTCGAAGAGGCCTTCACCGAACTGCTCGCCGCCAAGCGCGAGGACAGCGCGGATGTCAACGAGGTGGTGCGCGCCATCATCGAGGACGTGCGCGACCGCGGCGACGCGGCGCTGATCGACTTCACCTGGAAGTTCGACCGGCTGGAGCTGACGCCGGAAACCCTGGCCTTCACCCGCGAGGAAATCGACGCCGAATGCGCCAAGGTGCCGGCCGAGGAACAGGCGGCGCTGCGCATGGCAGCGGAACGGATCCGCGCCTTCCACGAACGCCAGGTGCCGCAGGACCACAGCTGGACCGACGCCGCCGGCGCCTCGCTGGGCTGGCGCTGGACGCCGGTGGGCTCGGCCGGGCTTTACGTGCCGGGCGGGCTGGCCTCCTACCCCTCGTCCATGCTGATGAACGCGGTCCCCGCCCAGGTCGCGGGGGTCGAGCGGCTGACCATGTGCGCCCCCACCCCGGACGGCAAGGCCAACCCGCTGGTGCTGCTGGCGGCGCGGCTGTCGGGGGTCGAGACGATCTACCGGATCGGCGGTGCCCAGGCGATCGCCGCCATGGCCTATGGCACCCAGACCATCGGCGCGGTGGACAAGATCACCGGCCCCGGCAACGCCTTCGTCGCCGCCGCCAAGCGGCAGGTTTTCGGCCGCGTCGGCATCGACATGATCGCCGGGCCCTCCGAGATCGTGGTGATCGCCGACGCCGCCGCCGACCCGGACTGGATCGCGCTGGACCTGCTCAGCCAGGCCGAGCACGACGAAAGCGCCCAGTCGGTGCTGCTGACCGACGACGCGGACCTCGCCGACCGGGTGGCCCGCGCCGTGGAGTCCCGCCTGAAGACCCTGACGCGCCGCGCCATCGCCGGCGCCAGCTGGCGCGACTTCGGCGCCATCGTCGTCACCCGCGACCTCGAGGAGGCGGCGGAGCTGTCCAACCGCCTCGCCCCCGAGCACCTGGAGATCTGCACCGAGGACCCCGAGGCGCTGGCCGGCGCGGTGCGCCACGCCGGGGCGATCTTCCTCGGCGCCTGGACCCCCGAAGCCATCGGCGACTACGTCGGCGGGCCCAACCACGTGCTGCCCACCGCCCGCTCGGCCCGCTTCTCCTCGGGTCTGTCCGTGATGGACTTCGTCAAGCGCACCACCCTGGCGCGGATGACCCCCGAGGCGCTGCAGGCCATCGGCCCGGCGGGCGAGACCCTCGCGCGGTCCGAACAGCTGGAGGCCCACGCCCTGTCGATCCGCGCCCGGCTGGACCGGCTGAACCACGGGCCGGAAAAATGACCCGCCGCCGGGACCTGCGCGCCGTCACGCTGGACGAGGCGGCGCTGCCGCCGCCCACCCCGGAGATCGAGCAGGAGCGCCGGGTCGCGATCTTCGACCTGCTCGAGGACAATTCCTTCCGCCTGCCCGCCCGCGACGGCCGCGAGATCCCGCCCCCGCCCTACGACCTCGCGCTCTGCATCCGCGAGCGGCGGCTGGTGTTCGACCTGTCCAACGACGACGGCGAGGTGGCAGAGTTCCACCTGTCGCTCGGCCCCTTCCGGCAGGCGGTGAAGGACTACTTCCAGATCTGCGAAAGCTACTTCGACGCGGTGAAGAAGCTGCCGCCCGGGCAGATCGAGGCGATCGACATGGCCCGCCGCGGCATCCACAACGAGGGCGCGCGGCTGCTGGCCGAACGGCTGGAGGGCAAGGCAGAGGTGGACATCGACACCGCCCGGCGCCTCTTCACCCTGATCTGCGTGCTGCACTGGGGGGGCTGACCGGGTGGAGGGGGTGCCAGGCTCGGTACTGTTCTGCTGCGACCACAACTCGGTGCGCTCGCCCATGGCGGAAGGCCTGATGAAGAAGTTCTACGGGCAGTCGATCTACGTCCAGTCCGCGGGCGTGCATAACGATCTGGAGATCGACGGCTTCGCGGTGGCGGTCTGCGACGAGCTGGGGGTGGAGCTGTCGCGCCACCGGGTACGCAGCTTCGAGGAGATGCAGCAATGGGGCGACGACGTCTCGGGCTTCGACCTGATCGTCGCGCTCTCCCCGGCCAGCCAGCGGATGGCGCTGGAACTGACCCGGCACTTCCACCTCGACGTGGAATACTGGCCGGTGCTGGACCCCACCGGCCTCGGCCACCGGCGCGACGAAAAGCTCGCCGCCTATCGCCAGACCCGCGACCAGATCCGCACCCGGATCGAGGCGCGCTTCGGCCCGCCGCGCCCTGACCCTGCATGACCCTGCAGCTGCGCCCCCTCACCGGCCCCGACCTGGACGCCGCGCTGGACGACCTGGCCCGCCTGCGCATCACGGTCTTCCGCGACTGGCCCTACCTCTACGACGGCGACCTGGATTACGAACGCCGCTACATGGCCGCCTACCGCGACAACCCAGCGGCGATCCTGGTCGGCGCCTTCGATGGCACCCGCCTCGTGGGCGCCGCCACCGGCACCCCGCTGCAGGACCACGCCGAAGCCTTCGCCGCCCCCCTCGAGGGTCGCCTGCCGCTGGAAGACTGCTTCTACTGCGCCGAAAGCGTCCTGCTGCCCGATTGGCGCGGCCAGGGCGCCGGCCACGGCTTCTTCGACGCGCGCGAGACCCACGCCCGCGCCCTCGGCTTCGCCCATGCGGTGTTCTGCTCGGTGGTGCGCCCGCCGGACCACCCCGCGCGCCCCGCCGGCGCGCGCGACCTCGCCCCCTTCTGGCGCCACCGCGGCTACCGCCCCCTGAACGGCGCCGTCGCCCACTTCTCCTGGCGCGACACCGGCGAGGCGGAACCTACCGAAAAAGCGCTGCAGATCTGGACGAAACCCCTCTGACCCTTTCTTCTGGTCCCGAAATATCCCGGGGAGTGTGAGGGGCAGCGCCCCTCATCCCAAGTAAAATCTCGCGCCGCAGGCGCTCAGCCGGATCCGCCCATGAAGATCGCCGCCGCCGCCTACCCCATCGACCGCCCCGCCAGCTTCGACGCCTGGGCCGCGAAACTGACCCGCTGGGTCGCCGAGGCCGCGGAGGCGGGAGCGGACCTGCTGGTCTTCCCCGAGTACGGCGCCATGGAACTGGCGGCGCTGGAGGGCGCGGCCGGGGGAGATCTCGAGGCATCGGCCCGCGCCGTCTCGCACCACATGCCGCGCGCCGACGCGCTGCACGCCGATCTCGCAAGGCGGCACGGGCTGCACATCCTCGCCGGCAGCGGCCCGGTGCTGGACGGCCCCCGCCCGGTGAACCGCGCCCGGCTGTTCGGCCCCGCCGGGCTGATCGGCCACCAGGACAAGCAGATCATGACCCGCTACGAGCGCGAGGTCTGGAACCTGCGCCCCAACGGGCCGCTGCGGGTCTTCGACACCCCGCTGGGGCGGCTGGGCATCCTGATCTGCTACGACTGCGAGTTCCCGCTGCTGGCCCGCGCCCTGGCCGAGGCGGGGGCAGAGCTGCTGCTGGTGCCCTCGGCCACCGAGGCGATGACCGGCTACAGCCGCGTGCGCATCGGCGCCATGGCCCGGGCACTGGAGAACCAGTGCGTCGTCGTCCACTCTCCCACCGTCGGCGATGCCCCGTGGTGCGAGGCGGTGGACACCAACGTCGGCGCCGCCGCAGTCTACGGCCCTCCCGATCTCGGCTTCCCGGCCGACGGGGTGCTGGCGCAGGGCGCGCTGAATACCCCCGGCTGGACCTTCGCCGAAGTGGACCTTTCCGCCGTCGCCCGCGTCCGCCGGGACGGGGGCGTGGTCAACCATGCCGACTGGCCGCGCCAGCACCCATCGGCGAAAAACGTAGAGATTGTCGCGGCACGCACTTGAGAACTTGAAAAACTTTCGGAAAGGGCGCATCTAAACGCCGCCCGTAATGGACGGGCACGCAGAGACGGAGTGACCATGGCCAAGGAAGAACTGCTCGAATTCCCAGGCGTCGTGAAGGAACTCCTGCCGAACGCGACGTTCAGGGTCGAGCTGGAAAACGGCCATGAGATCATCGCGCACACGGCAGGCAAGATGCGCAAGAACCGGATCCGGGTTCTTGCGGGCGACAAGGTGCAGGTGGAAATGACCCCCTACGACCTGACCAAGGGCCGGATCAACTACCGGTTCAAGTGATCCCGCTGCGGCGGGGCACCACTGCTCAAGCCGTTGACGGCGCGGAGTAATCCCTTGCGACTAATCCTCGGCTCCGGCAGTCCGCGCCGGCTGGAACTGCTTGCGGTTCTGAATATCGTGCCCGATGCGGTGCTGCCCCCCGACGTGGACGAAACCCCGCGCCGGGGCGAGTTGCCGCGCGCCTACTGCCGGCGCATCACCGCGCTTAAGGCCGGCGCGGTGGCGGGCGGGGCAGAGGACATCGTCCTTTGCGCCGACACCACCGTGGCCTTGGGCCGGCGAATCCTCGGCAAGCCCGCCGACGCGGCCGAGGCCGAGTCTTTCCTGCGCGCGCTCTCCGGCCGCCGTCACCGGGTCGTCACCGCCATCGCGGTGCGGCGCGGCGAACGGCTCTGGACCCGCGACGTGGAATCCGCGGTGAAGATGAAGCGCCTGTCCGAGGCCGAGATCCGCGGCTACCTCGCCACCGGCGACTGGCGCGGCAAGGCCGGCGGCTATGCCATCCAGGGCCCCGCCGCCGCCTTCCTGCCCTGGATCCAGGGCAGCCACAGCGCCATCGTCGGCCTGCCGCTGCACGAGACGGCGCAGCTGCTGGAAACGGCGGGCTACCCGGTCTGGAGGACCGAACCATGAAGGGCAGTGTGATCGCACTTGGCGAATGGCGGGGCCGCAAGGCCGCCGCGTTGATGCAGGACGGCCGGCTGGAGGACCTGCTGGTCGACCCCGAGGGCGAGGCGCCGCTGCCGGGCGCCATCTACCGCGCTATCGCCGACCGCCCGATGAAGGGCCAGGGCGGCGTCACCCTGCGCCTGCCCGACGGCGCGCGCGGCTTCCTGCGCGAGGCCAAGGGTTTGCGCCCCGGCCAGGGGCTGCTGGTGCAGGTCGGCACCTACGCCGAGCCCGAAAAGGCGGTGCCGGTCAGTCAGCGCCTGCTGTTCAAGAGCCGCTTCGCCATCGTCACCCCCGCCGCCCCCGGCGTGAACGTCTCGCGCCGGATCCGCGACGACGACCTGCGCGACACCCTGACCGCGCTGGCGCGGCAACTGGTGCCCGAGGGCACCGGGCTGATCCTGCGCTCTGCCGCGGGCGAGACCGACGCCGACGAGGTGGCCGAGGACATCGAGACCACCCTCGCGCTCGCCCGCCAGGTGCTGGACGAGCCCGCCGATGGCCCGCCGGAACTGCTGCTCGACGGCCCCGACGCGCACCTGACCGCTTGGCGCGACTGGCCCGCGCCGGACCTGCTGGCCGACGCCCCGGGCGCCTTCGCCGACCACGGGGTGGAGGACGCGATCGACATGGTGCTGAACCCGCGGCAGGAGCTGAACCCCGGCCACGCCTGGATCGAACCCACCCGCGCGCTGGTGGCGGTGGACGTGAACACCGGCGGCGACACCTCGCCCGCGGCCGGCCTCAAGGCCAGCCTCGCGCTGGTGCGCGCCCTGCCCCGCGTTCTGCGCTGCCGCGGCCTCGGCGGGCAGATCACCATCGACTTCGCCCCCCTCCCCAAGCGCGAGCGCCGCACCATCGAAAGCGCCCTGCGCAGCGCCTTCCGCGCCGATCCGGTGGAGACGGCCCTGGTCGGCTGGACCCCGCTGGGCCACTTCGAACTGCAGCGCAAACGCGAACGCGCACCGGTCATCTGACCCCCGCCGAGGCCGCGAAAAATTCCGCCGGCCCCACTGGACACCCCCGGCAGCCGGTTATAGAGAATGCCGACCCAGAGCGTTGCCGCTCTCCCGTGCCCGGGTAGCTCAGGGGTAGAGCAGTGGATTGAAAATCCTCGTGTCGGTGGTTCGATTCCGCCCCCGGGCACCATTTAAACCTTCATCAACAAGCAAGAACGTGCAAAACCCCTTGTTTTGCTCGTTGAAGTGCGTTAGCCAAAAGGTGAAACTTGATCAGGTTGTGCAATAACGTGCATATTATGCAAGCAAATTGTTGGTCAGAACGCCCCCTGACCAACACCCGAATCGTTGGTCAGGGAATCTCGACCAACAGGGCGTTGGTCAGAGCGGATTCTGGAAGGAGGACGACATGCTGACTGAATCGAGCATCAAGGCGATCAAGACCCCGGCCAAGCGGCTGCGCAAGAGCGACGGCGGCGGCCTGTTTCTGGAGGTCGCTCCGACCGGCCGGAAGACCTTCAAGGTGGCCTACCGGCGCGACGGCGCGCAGTGCAACGTGGTGCTGGGCGAGTTCCCGGCGGTGAAGCTGGCAGCCGCCCGGCGGCAGCGGGAGGAGATCAAGGCGACCCTGGCGGCGGGCGGCGACCCTCGCGAGATTTACGCGATCCGGGCTATACCCGCCGCCGCCGCCGCGCCCGAGGCCGCGCATGACACTTGGCGCGAATGGTGCGAACGGTACATAGCCAAGCGGCAGCGTGAGGGCGCGGCGGAGGCGACGATCTTCAAGCGGACGCTCCACGCCGAACGCACGTACCCGGTGATGGGGGACAAGCCGATCCGCGACTGCACCGCCCGCGACGTGATCGAGGCGTGCCGCACCTACGAGGAGGAGGGCAAGCTGACCTCGGCGCAGGCTGTCCGCACGCTCTGCGGCCAAGTGTTCCGCTTCGCCATCGCGCACGGCGCGGCCGAGTACGACCCGGCAGGCCCGGCCCGTGACGCCCTCGCCCGCCCGGTCGAGAAGGGCTACCCCGGCATCACCGATCCGAACCTGGTGGGCAAGCTGATGCGGGACGTGCGCGGATACCAGGCGTCGGCCGTCGTCCGCGCGGGCCTGCTCTTGTCGGCGTACCTATTCCCGCGCGGCTGGGAAATCCGCCAGATGCGGTGGGACCAGATCGAGGGCGACGTATGGGAGGTCCCGGCGGAGGCCATGAAGAAGAAGCGGGTACACCTCGTCCCGCTGCCGACGCAGGCCCGACAGGTCCTCGCCTGGGTCGAGCCGTTGACCGGGGACGGCCCCCTCGTCCTGCCGTCTCGCTCCTCCCACGACGGGAAACTGTCGGAGAACACGCTGAACATCGCGCTGCGCCGGATGGGCTACGCCAACAAGCATTGCCACCACGGGTTCCGCAAGACGGCCTCCACTAATCTATACGAGGCGGGCTTCCGGTCGGAGTGGATCGAACTGCAGCTCTCGCACGTCGAGGGGAACAAGGTAAAAGGGGCCTATAACAAAGCTCAGTACATGGACGGTCGGTTGGAGATGATGCAGTGGTACGCGGACTGGCTGGACGCGCGGGAGGCGGACCAGTGACTAGCGGTCGAAGGACCTGCGGCAGTGATCGCGCTCGATGTTCCAAAGCAACAGGGTCGCCGAGACTCGGAGAGATCGCCAGCGCTAATCGGTGTGCTGCTTTTAGTGAGCGCAGGCGCAGAGGCTCTGATAGGCGGCGGCGTACCGCAAGTTGTGGATGCGGCGCGAGATCGACAGAAAAGCTGACACCATGTTGCCATCCTCGCGGTTGGAGAGTGGGACCAAGACGAGCGACAACGGCAGGTCTCGCCAAGCGCATGTCTGCCCAACTCTACCTTGCGCCAAAGAACCCGCTACTTATAAACTTTCCTATGGAAATTCACCTTTGATACGAAATTTTGGGATGGTTCTTACCATGGCACACGACGGCATGCGACAGCACGACGAACGAGACCTCGATCCAAACCAGGCGACGGGGCTGATCTTCCTCAGCATCGAGCAGGTCGCCAAGCGCGTGTGCCTTTCACGGCGCACGATCTACACCATAGTCGAATCGGGCGAGTTCCCCCAGCCCATGAAGCTGACCGAACGCCGCATCGTCTTCGTTCAGTCCGAGGTGGTCCGATGGATGGAGGAGAAGCTGGCGGGACGCGCGGCGTGAGCGACTTAGACGACTCCCTCGACATGGACGCCGAGCCGCCGGAGGAGACCCTGGCAGAGCCGCACCCGAGGCCGAAGCGCCGCAGCGGTGCTCGCAGGCAAGCCCCGGGCACAGCGTCGGAATCGCCTGTGGTCATGCAACTCAACCGGCCCGTGTCGTTCACGTTCATTGTGCAGGTCTCGAACATGGATCAGGAGACGATGCTCAAGCGGTTGGCGGACCTCCCTCCAATCTCCGGCACCGGGGCGGCCAACCCCTCTACAACTTCCGCCAAGTGGCGAAGTACCTCGTGACGCCGCGCGTGAACGTGGCCGAGTACGTCATGTAGATGGGCATCGAAAACCTGACGCAGTCGCTCCAGAAGGACGTGTGGCACGCCCGGCTCAAGGCGCAGAAGTGGAAGCTGCAAGCGGGCGAACTCTGACCCACCGGCTCGGCGCTGGAGGTCCTTGGCAACGCCTTCCAGCGGCTCAGAACCACCACGCAACTCTGGATCGACCGCGTTTCGGGGGTCCACGCGCTACCCGCTCCCGCGCTCGGAAGTGGACCCGGACGCGCTACAGACCGACTTTCGGCGCTCGCTAGTCGATAAGCCGAGGGAGCAGCCACGCTGTCGCAGCTTGGCGAACTTGGAGGAACCGAACTCGATGACTGATTGGTTGGCGGATGCATTGGAGAACGTGCTAATCGCCCACGTGATGGGCTGGGATATGTAGGGCGCGGTCGAGGTGGCCGGCACTAAATTGAGTTCCACCGAGCGAATATCTCCGAGACAGCCTCGGCCCCTCGTAGACGGCTCCCGAGTGCGGCCGAACTAGCGGTAGTGATTTGGCGCATTGCGAGGGCTCCTGCACCTTGACCGGCTCGCCCCACTTCAAGCCGGAGGAGCGCGGTAACTACGGGTGAGGTTGTGATCGTCTGCGGCGGGCGGAAGTACCGCGACAACGACGCGCGTGATACCTTCCTGGACTCGCTGCCGCCGATCTCCACCGTCGTCACGCGCGGGGCGACCAGCGCGGGCGCCCTTGACAATAATTCATCCCTGCGTGGGCGGGGAACGCAGAGCGGCACAACGTGTAACCCCCTGACATACCGATCAATCCCCGCGCATGCGGGGAACGCGCCGCCACATCCTGCGGGATCAGCGGATTACTCGGTTCATCCCCGCGCGTGCGGGGAACGCGCCATCGTTATGCCACGCTCCGCCATCTAGACCGGTTCATTCCCGCGCATGCGGGGAACGCTTGGCTGACGGCGCAAGGCTGCGGCTACCGCTCGGTTCATCCCAGCGTATGCGGGGAACGCTGCCCAGAACGGTGATGGAGACCTTCGCCACCCGGTTCCTCCCCGCGCATGCGGAAACGCCAGGACGACCTTTCCGGCGACCAGATCGACGGCAGTTAACCCCCGCGCATGCGGGGAACGCTCGACCAGGCGGCCGTCGGCGAGCGCGTAGCCCGGTTCATCCCCGCGCATGCGGGGAACGCCTCAACCCCCAGGCCGCGTCCTCGATCGACGACGGTTCATCCCCGCGCATGTGGGGAACACGTGATCTTGCGCTGCTGCGCCGCCAGCTTTTCCGGTTCATCCCCGCGCATGCGGAGAACGCTCGCAGATGGTCCACTGGCGCGATCCGTGCATCGGTTCATCCCCGCGAATGCGGGGAACGCATGACCACCGTCTGCGGCTTCGGCCCCCAGACCGGTTCATCCCCGCGCATGCGGGGAACGCTGGCCGTTGCCGACTGGTATGACCTTCGGGTGCGGTTCATCCCCGCGCATGCGGGGGACGCGCCGCGCGCGCCAGCTTGGCAGCGTCCATCTCCGGTTCATCCCCGCGCAGGCGGGGAACGCCAAGCCCCCTCGGGCAGATCACCGGGCATCAACGGTTCATCCCCGCGCATGCGGGGAACGCTTCTGCGCGTCGGTCGGGTAATTTCCCGGCGCCGGTTCATCCCCGCGCATGCGGGGAACGCCTCAGGTCCGCGTTCTCGCGCGCCATGATGGCCGGTTCATCCCCGCGCATGCGGGGAACGCTCGCACCAGTCGCGGAAGGCGCGCTCGATGGGCGGTTCATCCCCGCGCATGCGGGGAACGCAGCAGCTCCCGCTGGCGGGGTGTCAGTCCTACCGGTTCATCCCCGCGCATGCGGGGAACGCTGATCTCGCTTGTCATAATTTCCCTCCATCAGCGGTTCATCCCCGCGAATGCGGGGAACGCACCCCGTTCACACGGAACTCGGCATGCTCGATCGGTTCATCCCCGCGCATGCGGGGAACGCGTCTACCGGATGCCGATGATCGACCCGATGGGCGGTTCATCCCCGCGCATGCAGGGAACGCGCAAGTACAACCGCTACACCAAGATGACCCTACACCGAAGCGTATCCCGCATTCCTGAGGTAGTTCGCACATTCGCCCGGTGAGAAGCAGTCGAGCAGTTGGCCGATCCGTTTCCAGGTCGCCTCCCTCGTTCGCTCGGCGGCGTTGCGCAGCAGGTGCTTGAGCTTGGCGAAGACCTGCTCGATCGGGTTGAGGTCGGGGCTGTAGGCGGGCAGGAACAGAAGGTGCGCTCCGGCGGCGCGGATGGCGGCGCGCACCGCCGCTCCCTTGTGGGAGCCGAGGTTGTCCATCACCACGACATCGCCGGGGGCGAGGGTCGGAACGAGGACCTGCTCGACATA
>JBLXFD010000036.1:0-30043 GCA_048262455.1 Rhodobacter sp. | reverse complement strand
CGCAGCGCCGCCGGGCCAGCGCCCGTCCGTCCCCCGGGCGGGCGCTTCGTCACCGTTTGCGAGGGGACTGAGCGAGGAAGTGGCGGTGCCATAAAGCGTGGACCACCAGCGGCGGGAGCGCCCACCCACGGACGGGCGCTGGCCCTCTGTTAGGCAGAACGCCCTAAGATCTCCGCCGCGAAAAGATCCTCCAGCGGCAGCGGCCGGTCGATGATCTTCTGCGCCACCACCTGCGCCATCAGGTCCTCCAGCACCTTGCGGTTCGGCTCCACCCCGTAAGGCAGCGGGTCGCCGCTAGCGTCGATCACCGCCTGGTGCACCTTGTCGGTGGGCGCGGGCTCGGCGATGCGCCCGGCGGAAAGGTCCTCCAGGTACAGGCGCTTCGACTCCGCGAAAGCATCGAACAATTGCACGGCAAGCCCGGGATGCGCCGCCAGCACATCGTCGCGCACCACCACCAGGTGGTTGATCGGGTAGAAACCCCGGTCCCGGTAAGCCGCCAGTCCGGCGGCGAAGGCGTCAGGAATGATCGGCGCCAGCCCCTCGCCCTTGGCAGGCAGGCCGACGCCGGCCACCGGGTCGCCGCGCTGGATCTGTTCCTCCAGGCTGCCGCTGCCGCCAAGCTCGGTCACGTTGGCGGGCGGCACGTAATCCGCCACGTGCTCGTCATCCGAGCGCGCCCATGTCACGGCGTCCAGGTCCACCCCGTGCTCCTCGTTCAGGATCGTCCGCGCCCAGACCCCGGTAGTGACGGTATAGCCGCGCATCACGCCCACGCGCCGGCCCTCCAGGTCCTTCGGGCCGCGCAGCCCGGCAGCCGCGTTCATCGCCATCGACTTGTGGTGGAACTCGCGCACCAGGAAGATCGGCAGGCCGGTCAGCTTCGCGCCATGCGCGCGGGCGCAGAGGAAGGTGGTCAGCGCCATCTCCGACACGTCGTAGGCGCCCTCGCGCACCATGCGCCGGAAGGCGCGCGGCAGGGGGTTCACCTCCTCGAAGTCGAGCGCGAAGTCGGGCAGCGTCACCTGCCCCTCCTTCAGGGCACGGTTGTTGCCCTGGGTGCGGCTAACGGCGGTAAAGCGGGTCTTTGGCATGGGGTTCCTTTCGGTTCAGCAGCAATCGGCGTCGCCGTCGTCGCGCAGGCTGGGCAGCAGCCAGGCGACCGGCAGGTCGGTCTCGGTGACTTCGGCGGGGGGCTTGAACAGCGTCAGGCGGTAACGGTCCTCTCCGATCCAGAAGCGCACGGTCGTCAGACGCGGCGGAAAGCCCGGCAGGCGCCCCGGCTCCTCGCGCACCAGCACCAGCGCGCCCTCGGGCACCGCGAAACGGACGCGGACCGAGGCCTCGATCCGCTGCAGGTGGACCAGGTTGGCCGGGTCACCCGCCAGCCGCCGAAACATCCCTTGCCGCCCCCGAAGTTAAGCATCGTTCCTGCATACGGAACATCGTTCTTGATTGCAGTCTGGCCCTTTGCTACCCCTGTCGTCAACAGGCTAGCGCGAGAGAAGGATCGACGATGTCCGAGAAAGTGGTTGCCGCGGTCCGCACCGCCCCCGAAGTCACCGAGTTCCGCGAATTCGACATGCCCGAGGTGCCCGACGACGGGGCACTGCTGAAGGTCGAGGTCGCCGGCATCTGCGGGACCGACGTCAAGTTCTACAGCAAGCCGCCGATCGATGACCCGGTGATCATGGGGCACGAGAACATCGGCACCATCGCCAAGGCCGGCAAGACCTTCCAGAAGCGGCGCGGGCTGAAGGAGGGCGACCTGGTCTTCGCCGAGCACTACGTCGGCTGCATGAACTGCGAGCATTGCCACCGCGGCGACTATCGCCTGTGCATGGCCACCGACTGGCGCAAGAACCCCGAGGGGATCCGCTTCGGCTACACCCCAATGACCCGCGCGCCGCACCTCTGGGGCGGCTTCGCGCAGTACATGTACCTGCCGTGGAACTCGGTGCTGCACAAGGTGCCGCGCGGGCTGTCGCCGGAACTGGCCGGCGTGGTGACGCCGATGGCGAACGGCATCCAGTGGGCGCTGTTCGACTGCAACGTCGGCTACAACACCCGGCTTCTGGTGCAGGGTCCGGGCCAGCAGGGGCTGAGCCAGGTGGTGACGGCCAAGCAGGCCGGCGCCTCGCTGATCATCATCACCGGCACCTCGAAGGACCTCAAGCGGCTGGAGGTGGCGAAGAAGCTGGGCGCCGACTACGCCATCAACGTCGACGAGGAGGATCCGCTGGCGCGGATCAACGAGATCACCGGCGGCGAAGGCGTGGACGTGGCGCTGGACTGCACCGCCGGGGCGGGCACGATCCCGACCCTGCTGGGCATCGAGGCGCTGAAGCGCAAGGGCGGCACGCTGCTGATCCAGGGCGAGGGGCTGGCGGAATTCCCCAACTTCCCCTTCGGCAAGATCGCCAACAAGTACATCACCGTGAAGGCCGCGCGCGGGCACAACTACCAAAGCTGCGAGCTGGCGCTGCAGCAGCTGAATTCCGACCGGTTCCCGCTGGACCTGATCACCACCCACCGCTTTGCGCTGAAGGACACCCACGAGGCGATCAAGGCCGTGGGCGCGAGCGGCGAGACCATCCACGTCTCGCTGTTGCCCTGGGCCTAGGCCCATGGGCGGCCGCCTGCCCGTCACGGTTGTCACCGGGTATCTCGGCGCCGGCAAGACCACGCTGCTAAACCACCTGCTGCACAGCACGGGGCGGCGGCTGGCGGTCATCGTGAACGAGTTCGGGGAGGCCGGGATCGACGGCGCCCTGATCGACAGCGGCGGCGAGGAGCTAGTGGAACTCAGCTCCGGCTGCATCTGCTGCGTGGTGCGCGGCGACCTGATCCGCACCCTGCGGCGGCTGATGGAGCGGGCGGCGGACCTCGACGGGATCGTGATCGAGACCACCGGCCTCGCCAACCCCTCGCCGGTGATCCAGACCTTCATCGCCGACCAGGTGCTGGCCGCGCAGTGCCGGCTGGACGCTGTGGTGACGGTGGCCGACGCGATGCACGTGGGCGCGCAGATCGACAGCGCCGCCGACGCCGCCGCGCAGGTGGCGCTGGCCAGCGTCATCCTGCTGAACAAGGCCTCCGAGGCGCCGGGGATCGAGGATACCGAGGCCCGGCTGCGCGCCATCAATGGCACCGCGCCGATCCACCGGGTGGACCGCGGCCGCGCCGATCCCGGGTGGATCTTCGGCACCCGCGGGTTCGACCTGGAACAGGTGGCATCGCAGCTGGAGCCGCTGGACGAGGCCGGTCATCATCACGACCACACCGGCGGCATCGGCTCTGTCACCCTGACCTGTGACGTGCCGCTGGACCCGGGCGCCGTGGAACGCTGGCTGACCGACCTGCTGGCCGTCCGCGGCGAGGACATCCTGCGCACCAAGGGGATCCTCTGGGCCGAGGGCGAAAGCCGCCGCCTGGTGGTGCAGGCCGTCCACATGCTGCTGGAGGGCGACCTGACCACCCCCTGGCCGTCCCCTGCCCCGCACCGCAGCACGCTGGTCTTCATCGGCCGCGGACTGGATGCCGACCAGCTGCGCGCCGGGTTCCTCGCCTGCCGCGCCCCAGACGACGCCTGAACCGCCAACGCCCGATCCGAAGGAGTTTCCCATGCCCGTATGCGTCACCGACATCAAGCGCGCCGACCGCACCGCCGCCGACGGCCTCGCCAAGTACGGCGTCGCCACGGTCCACGAGGTGCAGGGCCGCACCGGCCTGATGCACCAGCGGCTGCGCCCGGTCTGGCGCGGCCCCGCCGTCAGCGGCACCGCCGTCACCTGCACGCTGCCGCCGGGCGACAACTGGATGATCCACGTCGCCGCCGAACAATGCCAGGAGGGCGACATCCTGGTCGCCGCCACCATCGGCGAGGCGCACTCGGGCTATTTCGGCGACCTGCTGGGCACGCTGCTGCAGTCGCGCGGCGGGCGCGGGCTGGTGATCGACGCCGGCTGCCGCGACGTGGACGACCTGGAGAAGATGGGCTTTCCCGTCTGGTCCCGCGCGATCTGCGCCCACGGCACGGTCAAGGAAACGCTGGGCGACGTGAACGTCCCGGTCTCCTGCGGCGACACGCTGGTGCGGCCGGGCGACGTGATCGTGGCCGACAACGACGGCGTGGTGGTGGTGCCGCGCCGCGAGGCGGGCACGGTAATGCAGAAGGCGCAGCAAAGGATCGAGCGCGAGGAGCGGATTCGAGCTCGCTACTCGGCCGGAGAGCTTGGTATAGACATCAACGACATGCGGCCCCGGCTGGCCGAAAAAGGCCTGACCTACATGACACAGGCCGCCTACGAGGGAGAGCGCGGATGATCATCGACTGTCACGGTCACTACACCACCGAACCGAAGGCCTTCATGGACTTCCGAAAGGCGCAGATCGCGCATTACGAGGACCCGAAGGCGAACCCCAAGCCGGACCTCGCCGAAATCCCGGACGAGGAAATCCGCGCCTCTGTCGCCGACAACCAGCTGCGGGCGCTGAAGGAACGCGGCGCCGACATGACGATCTTCTCGCCCCGCGCCTCGGGCATGGGCCACCACATCGGTGACGAGGCCGTGTCGAAGGAATGGAGCCGTGCCTCCAACGACATGATCCACCGCGTCACGCAGCTGTTCCCCGAGAACTTCATCGGCGTGTGCCAGTTGCCGCAGAACCCGGAGGCGCCGATCGCCAACGCGATCGAGGAGCTGGAGCGCTGCGTGGACATGGGCTTTGTCGGCTGCAACCTGAACCCCGACCCCTCTGGCGGGATGTGGACCGGCGTGCCGCTAACTGACAAGGCCTGGTACCCGTTCTTCGAGAAGATGGTGGAACTGGACGTGCCGGCGATGATCCACGTCTCGGGCTCGTGCAACCCGAACTTCCACATGACCGGCGCGCATTACATCAACGCCGATACCACCGCCTTCATGCAGTTCCTGCAGGGCGACCTGTTCTCCGACTTCCCCGACCTGCATCTGATCATCCCCCACGGCGGGGGCGCGGTGCCCTACCACTGGGGCCGCTACCGGGGGCTGGCCGACATGATGGGTAAGCCGCCGCTGCGCGAGCACGTGATGCGCAACGTCTACTTCGACACCTGCGTCTACCACCAGGCGGGTATCGACTGCCTGTTCCGGGTGATCGACGTGGACAACATCCTGTTCGCCTCAGAGATGTTCGGCGCGGTCAAGGGGGTGGACCCGGAGACGGGCCACAACTTCGACGACACCAAGCGCTACATCGACGCGCTGGACATCAGCGACGCGGACCGCGCCAAGGTGTTCGAGGGCAATGCCCGGCGGGTTTATCCGCGTCTGGACAAGGCGCTGCGGGCGCGCGGGCTCTAGCCTGCGCGCGAGATCTGCGCGTTCTGCATATCGGATAACCGGTCCATTTCTGGCGGTTGATTTCCGGCGGTTCCTGAATATGTTGCAGTGCAGCAAAAAGGGAAACCGTTATGACCGTTTTGACCGGCGAAGCCCCGATCCAGACCCCCCGCCTGCGCGACATCGTGGCGGCCATCGCCCCGCGTCAGGGCAAGTTCGACCTGTTCGGCCTCGCGGCCGGCTACCGCGCCTACCTCGTCTACAGCCGCCTGTCGGTGCAGTCGGAAGAGGAACTGGCCCAGCTTGGCCTGACCCGCGCCGATGTGCCGCGCGTGGCGATGGAAGCGATTTTCGAAAAGCGCGCCGCCTGAGCCTTCAGACCAGCGGCGCCGAAAGGCGCCGCACCAGGGCCTCGGGCAGCCCCAGGTAGGTCAGCATGACCTGCGTGTCCCCCGCCAGCGCCACCGCCCCCAGCACCGCCAGCAGGATCGAGCCGATCACCCATGCGTCGAACACCTCGTGTTCGCGGTTGAGCATGGCGTTGAAGATCAGCCGGAACACCACCGACAGCCGCTGGATCGGCACCACCACCGCCACCGGCGCCACTGCCAGCGCGAGGTAGCGGAACAGCTGTGAGAAGGCCACGAACAGGGCCGACAGCAGGAACCAGCCGCGCGAGCCGCTGTCGAGCGTGCCCATGTATCGCCGCCCCCCGGCCAGCATCACCAGCACCACCACCGCCACCGTCGCCGCGACGTAGGACACCAGCACCCCGCCGACGCTGTCCGCCAGCCCGCCGTCCGCGGCCTCCAGCCCCAGCGCGATGAAGACCGGCGAGACCCCGTAGCCGAGGGCGCAGGCCGCCCCCCAGGCCAGCCCGGCGGGATAGTCGGGGACGAAACCTTTCGCGCTGCCCTTCCGGGTCGCGGCGCCCCGGCGCCGCACCACCATCATCGGCCCCACGATCACCAGCGCGATGCCGAGGAGGTTGACCGTGTTCACAGTCTCGCCAAGGAACAGGAACCCCATCCCCAGCGCGATCACGATCGAGGCCTGCTGCACCGGCGTGGACAGCGTGGCCCCCATTGCTTGGGTGGCGCGATAATTGCCGTAACGGCCGATGACGAAGTGCACCAGCCCCGCCGCCACCATCCAGCCGAAGGTGGAAACGGGCCAGAGCGCCATCGCCTGGAACCCGCCCATCAGCAGCGCGAAGACCACGAACAGGGGCACGCCCAGCGGCACGGTGATCGCCATGGCCTGCAGCACCGTGCCCTTCAGCACCCCGCGCCGCACCGTGGCGCTGTTCAGGCCGAAAAAAGCCGCCGAGGCGAAAGCGAGCACGGCACCGAGCATCTGGAAACCTGTCTGCTGGAAATGCACAGGCTCCGGCGCGCGGTGGCGCCGGAGCGGAAGGCGGCTATCGCTTGCCGCGCAGGAAGTCGCGGATCAGTTCGGGCGTCAGGGTCATGCCCGGCTCGTACTCCGGCGCGTCCTCGATCTGCTCGAGGTCGTTCAGCCCGCATTGCTTGAAGATCCGGTTGATGGTGGAGATCAGGCGCAGCGGACGGTCCGGGTCGGCGTTGAAATGCTGGTGAATCGTGTTCGGCGGCACGTAGATCACGTCGCCCGCCTCATACTCGAACCGCTTGATCTCTTCCTGCGGCTTCCAGAAATACTCGTCGGTGATCTCGACGTCGCAATCCTGGTGCAGGTCGTAGCCCTTGCCCTCCAGCACATACAGGCACTCCTCGGCCAGGTGCCGGTGCTTGCCCGACTTCGACCCGGGCGGGATGATCTGCATGTAGGCGTCCACGGTCTCCATCCGGGTGTTCATCTGCTCGTTGATCAGGTGCTTGAGCAGACCCTGCCGGGACATCTCCCAGGGCATCTCGTCCGGGTGGATCACCTTCTTGCGCTTGGCATCGCGGGCTGGCCGCGCTTCGGCGTCGTCCAGCAGGTCCTGGTAAAGCGGCGCGTTCTCGGTGCCGTCGATCCAGGCGGAAGTCTCGCCCCAGGCCATCAGTAGCCCCCCTCGGGATGGTTGTGATCGTCCTCTTCCTCGCGCACCGTGAAGCCCTCGCCCCCCGGCGCCGGCTCGGTCGAGCGCGGCTCCACCGTCTTCTGGAACAGCATGTTCATGAAGACGAACATCGGCTTGGTCTTCAGCACCAGCGCCCGCGCGGGCTTGGTGTCCGAGGCGTTGAAATGCTGGTGAACGCAGTTGTTGTGCACGATCGCCACGTCGCCCGCTTTCCAGTCGTAGCGCTGCTCGTCGTGGACCTCGTAGCCTTCGCCGTCGAGGATGTAGAAGGCCGCCTCGTTGACGTGCCCGTGCTTCTGGCTTTTTCCGCCGGGGCCGTATTCCTCGAGGTGGATGTGGAACAGCTGCGAAATGTTGTCCTTCGGCTCGACGTAGTGCCGGCTGTAGGCCTGCGGTCCGTCGACGAACTTGATCTCGCTGGCCCGGCGGACGCGCGGCTGCGCGCGCAGCTCGTCCAGCTTCTCTTGCAGGTTATATTCGCCCTGGATCGCGCGGACGAAGATGCGGTTCTTGTTGGAGTGGTAGTAGCCCTTGGGCCCGACATCGGTGCCGCCGTCCTCGGCGGTCTCGGTCTGGGGCTGATGGTCGGTTTTCTTGTCCATGCGGTGCCTCCCGTTTCCGTCCTTTTGTAACAACGTGCATTTGCCAAAACAACATTCTCTCATGCGGAACGCGTGGATGCGCGACTCCCGGCGCACCTGAAATTTTCGTCCCAAGCCATTGCAATTTCGCCTATATCTCCGCCCCGACCGCCCTTCTCTCGCCGCGACAGCTGTCCCGCAGAGCGGAAAAAGCTCGCCGCATTTCTTGCATATGGAACGTCGTTCCTACATGTTCCCGCAAAACCGCGAACGAAGGATGCGACATGCCCGAGACCAGGAACCTGATCGAACTCTGCCCCAAGACCGAGATTCCCGAAGGCGAGGTGATCCGCGTCGACAAGGACGGGCTGGAGCTGGCCGTCTACCACGTGGAGGACCGGTTCTACGTCACCGACAACGCCTGCACCCACGGGCCGGGCGAGCTGTCGGAGGGGTTCCTCGAGGGGCACGTGATCGAGTGCGACTTCCACTCCGGCCAGTTCGACATACGCAACGGCGAGGTGGTGGCGCCGCCCTGCATCCTGAAGCTGAAGACCTACAAGGTGGTGCCCCACGATACCGCCGTGGTGATCGAGGCCCCCGAGGCCGAGTGACCGGCCCGGCCGGCGGCGCGGGTCACCCCCGCGCGGCCGGCCCCGTCCCTCCCGGGATACTCAGGCCTGCGCGCGCCGGAACAGCCGGGACCGCCGCAGCGAGGGCAGCAGCAGCGTCAGCACGATCAGCGCGATCAGCACCAGCGACTGCGGACGCCCCGCCATGAAGCCAAGCATCTCGTTGTCGCTGATCATCCGGGTCTGGTGGAACGACCGCTCGGCCGTCTCGCCCAGCACCAGCGCGATCACCAGCGTCAGGCGCGGGTAGTCGAAGCGCAGCATCAGGTAGCCCACGACTCCCATGACCATGGCCAGCACCACGTCGCCCATGCGCCCGTCCAGCACGTAGACCCCGGTCAACGAGACCGCCACCACCACTGGCACCAGGAAGTGCACGTTGATGAAGGTGATCAGCACCAGCCAGCGCGCGAAGATCAGCCCGATGATCGAGGCGCCGACCGCCGACAGGGTCAGGGCCACGATCAGTCCGTAGACCTCGCGCTGGTTGTCCAGCAGGATCGAGGGCCCCGGATCGATCCCGTGCAGCACGAGGATGCCGAGGAACAGCGCGGTCTCGGCGCTGCCGGGAATGCCGAAGGCCACGGTGGGCACCAGGCTGCCGCCGTCCTTGGCGTTGTTGGCGGATTCGGGCGCGATGACGCCCACGATGTTGCCCTTGCCGAAGCTGCTTGGATCGCGGGAGCTTTGCACCGTCGAGGTATAGGCGATGAACGAGGCCACGGTGCCCCCCAGCCCCGGGATCGCGCCGATCAGCGTGCCGATGGCAGAGCCGCGCAGCAGCACCGTCCAGTGCCGGAACACCGACAGCACCCCGTCCCAGACGCCGGTGATGCGCTTGGCGCCCGCGTCGACCGCCCCGGCGACCGAGCCGCCCTTGAGCCCCAGCTCGATCATCTGGCTCAGCGCGAACATACCGGTCAGCGTCGGCACCAGCGGGATGCCGTCCCACAGGTAGTCGCTGCCGAGGGTGAAGCGCAGCTCTCCCGACACGGTGTCGGAGCCGACGAAGGCCAGCATCAGCCCCAGCCCGCCGGCGATCAGCCCGCGCAGCAGCTTGCCTCGGGCCGAAACCGCGATGGCGGCCAGTCCCAGCAGGGTCAGCAGGAAAAATTCCGCAGGCCCGAAAGCCAGCACCAGCTCGCGCGCCACGGGGATGACCAGCAGCAGCGTGACCAGCCCGATCAGCCCGCCCAGCGCCGAGGCTGTGGCCGAGGCGCCGATGGCGAGCCCGGCCTTGCCCTGCTGGGCCAGCGGGTATCCGTCGAAGGTCGTGGCTGCGTTGGGCGCGGTGCCGGGAGTGTTCAGAAGGATCGCCGTCAGCGAGCCGCCGAAGGACGTGGCCCCCATGACGCCGCCCGCCAGGTACATCGCGTCCAGAGATTCCATGGTGAAGGTCACCGGGATCAGCAGCGCCAGCGCGGTGGTGCCACCAAGCCCGGGGATCACCCCGAAGCACAGGCCCAGCAGAACCCCGAGGGCCACGTAAATCACCGACCCGCCGGTAAAGACGGTGACGAGCGCTTCAAAAAGAATGTCGAGTCCCATGATCCCCCACGGAGGTGCAAATCGCCGCGGAGCCCCCGGCCGGGGGCTCCGCCTTGTCCGGGCCGGTTACTCGGCCAGGATGTCCTTGTACTGGGTGTAGAAATCCATCAGCTCGGACATTTCGGCCGAGGCTTCCTCGGCGCCCACCGGGTCGAGCGGGCGGTTCGAACTGTTGGACCATTCCTGCACCGCGGGCGAGTTGGCCGCCTCGATAAGCGCCGCAGACAGCTTGTCGCGGATGTCGTCGGGGATGCCCGGAGGACCGCCCACGATGCGCCGCAGGTTGAACTTGGCGAACTGCTCGTATCCCAGCTCGGTCGAGGTGGGCACGTCGGGCAGCGAACGTTCGTCCTCCAGCGTCATCAGCAGCTTCACGTCGCCGGATTCCACGTACTTCAGCAGAGAGGCGATCGGCTTGATGGTCGCGTCAACCTCGCCGCGCATCAGCCCGATGATGGTGTCGGTGGAGCCCTTGTAGCCGGTGATGTTCTGGATCGGGCAGTCGATCAGGCTCATCGCGATCCGCGCGGTGACCGAGCTGGTCGAGGCCGGGCCGGTGTCGGAATGCTTGAACGGCTTGCCCTGGCTGCACAGGTCCTCGAGGCTGTTGAACTCGCTGTCGGCCTGCACCGCCAGCGCGTAGTTCGACGAGGCGAGGTTGCCGATCCAGGTCACGTCGGTCAGGTCGTAGCCCGAGGACTGGCCCATCAGCTGCGGCACCGTCAGGCCCGGCACGTTCCAGATGCCGATGGTGTAGCCGTCGGGATCGGCGCGGTAGACGGTGGAGGCGCCGCGCTGGCCGCCGGCGCCGGGGATGTTCTCGACCACCACCTCGGTGCCGAGAATGCGCTCCAGCTCCGGGGCGACGGCGCGCACGTAGCTGTCGAAGCCGCCGCCGGGGCTGTAGGGCACGACGAAGGTGATCGGCTCGGACGGCCAGTCGTCCTGGGCCAGCACCGGGCCGGCGACCGTCGCCGCAAGCGCCGCGGCCGCGAGGGCCATGGGGGTTGTTCGTGTCATACGTATCTCCTCTCTGAGTGTTGCGGCCGCTTGGCGGATGCGCGTGCGGCTTCTTGTGTTTCGTGGTGGTTCCGTTTCATGTTGCCGCCATGGATGGACGTCAGCACAGCGATGCGCCCTGGGACGCCTACCTCGGCGCGGCCGACCGGGCGGTCTGGGAAGTGGCGGGCTACGGCGCCGCGGGCCTGCTGCCTACGCGCCCCGCCCTGCTTGTCATCGACATGACCCGCGATTTCTGCGGCCCCGAGGGGGTGGACGCGCTGGAGGCCGCGCGCGCCGTGCGCACCGCCTGCGGCCCGGCCGCCTGGGCCGCCGTGCCCCGCATCGCCGCGGTGATCGCGGCGGCAAGGGCGGCCGGCGCCCCGGTGATCTACACCCGCCGCGACGCGGCGCGGCTGGCGGCCCGGCGCGGCAAGACCTCGCGCGGGGCCGAGGATAGCGCCGAGGGCAACGAAATCGTGGCGCCGCTGGCCCCCGCCCCCGGCGACATCGTGCTGGGCAAGCCCAAGCCAAGCGCCTTCTGGGCCACCGACCTCGACGCGCGGCTGGCGGACCTGGGCTGCGACGGTGTCATCCTGACCGGCTGCACCACCTCGGGCTGCGTGCGGGCCACGGCGGTGGATGCCTACAACCGCGACATGCCCTGCCTGCTGGTGCAGGACGCGGTCTTCGACCGTTTCGCCGCCAGCCACGCCATGGCCCTGTTCGACCTGCAGGCGAAGTATGCCGAGCTGACCGGCAGCGCCGGGGCGGTGGACCTGCTGCAGCGGGCTCAAGACAGCACCTCCCACAGCCAGCCGCGGTAAAGCGCGTAGTCCAGCAGGACCTCGAAAACCAGCACCACGAAGCCCAGCACCGCCAGACCCGACAGCGCCGCCGGCACCCAGGGCTGGCGGCCCCAGAACCGCATGTAGGCGGCGATGAACAGCGGCACCGCGGGCAGCAGGCCCAGCAGGAAGATCGCCGCCAGCGCGCCCAGCATCCAGCCGATCATCGCGGCCTCGCGGCCCAGCGCCGGGTCGTGGCCCATCTCGCGGTTGCGGAAGTCGGCGCCCAGCGCCGTTTGCAGCGCCGCCGCGATCCGGCCGCTGCCGCGCGACAGCAGGTCGAGCACCGCCAAAATCGCCGTGGCCCCGCCCACCAGCGTCGGCATCAGGCGCGGCACAGGTCCGTAGCTTTGCGCCCAGATGGCGTAGCCCACGGACACGGCCAGCAGCAGCAGCGGCGGCCAGATGGAGGTGATCTTCTTCGGGACGGGATCGGCCATGTTCATTCGCTCGGAAACAGAAGGGATTTGACGACGACGGGGGCGGCCCCGGTGGCGCGGATCACCTCGCCGATGTCGATGAAGTCGAACTCGCCCAAGGCGATCCCGTCGATGGAGACAATCGGCACCGGCACCCGCTCCTCGCTGCGGATCTGCATGCCCAGCAGGCCGCCGACATCGCCGTCCACCACCAGCACCAGCGGCTGGCCGGCGGCGATCACCGGCGCCATGCCGACCACCAGCCCGCGGCCCAGCGCCTTCAGCCGGCCGTACAGCGCCGAGCCCTGCCAGGGAACCGCCACGGCCACCGGCCGCGCGCCGTCCGCAAGTTCCATGCGCTGGAGCGCCTCGGCCACCGCTTCGGCGACCGCCTGTTCCGACACCGTCTCGGGCAGGTCGAGCCGCGGCGCGATCACCGCGAGGTTGCGCAGGGGCAGCGTGCCCTCTGGGTCCAGGAAGATGGTCGAGCCGCTGACCTGCACCGAATACTGCGAGGCGCCCACCACCGTGGCGCGGATGCGCTGGCGCGCCGGTTCCATCGCCGCAGCCCATTCCGTCAGCCGCCGCCCCAGCGCCGCCGCAAGCTCTGCCCCCAAATCGTCACCCGGCCCGGTGCCACCCGCAAGGTATTCCGAGGCGCCGCCCGACAGCACCACCCGAGGCGGCGCGGGCGGGGCGGACAGCGGCGGCAGGCGCAGGTAGCCCTCCACCGCCTCCCCGGCCGCCGCGCGCAGGACCAGATCGGCCATGGCCTCGGCCAGGCGGGCGCGATCTCCGGGCGCCAGCCGGTCGCCCTGCCCCGCCGCAATCCCCGCCGCCGCCAGGTGCCGGGCGCCAAAAGGCTCCAGCCGCACGATCCTTCCGTCCCCGCCGAAGGCCACCAGCCGGGCCCCCACGTCCAGCGCGGTGCGGGCCACCACCTCGCCGTCCTCGCAAAGCGCGATCTTGGTGGTGCCGCCGCCCACGTCGATGTTCAGAACTGGCCCGCCCCGCGCCGACAGCGCCGCCGCGCCGGAACCATGGGCCGCCATCAGCGTCTCCAGCCCGTCGCCGGCGCTGACGGCCACGAACTTGCCCGCCTCGGCCGCGAACAGCTCTCCGATGGCGCGGGCATTGCTGCGCCGCGCGGCCACCCCGGTCAAGATCAGCGCGCCGGTGTCGATCTCCTCTGCCGTCAACCCGGCCGCCCGGTACTGCGCGGCGATGAAGCTGCCCAGCGCCCCGGCGTCGATCTCGTCGTTGCCGCGGTAGGGGGTCAGCAGGATCTCGGATTCGAACCGCAGGTTGCGCTCGACCACCACGTAGCGGGTGTCCATCCGTTCCAGCACCAGGGTCGAGACCAGCAGGTGCGAGGTCGACGAGCCGATGTCGACCCCGACGCTGGTCAGTTCCAGCTGGTCCTCCTCGATCAGGCTGCGGCCGGCCTGCGAGAAGAAGACCCGCCCGCCCGCCTCGGGGCCGCCTGGATCGGCAGAACCGTTCATGCCCCCTCGGGTTTCTCGTAGAGCGCCGGGTCCATCCGGCTTTTGGCGCCGTTGCGCCCGATGTGGGCCTCGAACTCTGCCCGGACGTGGGGGTCCTCCATCCAGTAGGGAATCGAGGTGCCGCCCTCGGTCACGTCCATGGCGGTATAGTCGATCTGCTTCTCGCCCGGCGGCAGGCCGGTGACGAGGCTGGGATGGTTCGGGCCGAACCAGGCCGACAGGCGGAACGGCTCGTCCGAGGTGTTGAAGTGCTGGTGATACCAGCGCGCCCCACCCGGCGCCGCCGAGACCAGGCCTACCGGCTCGTAATCCACCCGCTTGACCTTGTCGGCGTGGCCGTCCTTCCAAGGGTTCACGCCGCATTCCTCGGGCCAGGTGTAGGTATAGCCCTTGCCCTTCACGCAGACGAGCACGGCGGCCGAGGTATGGGCGTGCGCCTTGGAATACTTGCCGGTCTCGTGCTGGCCGATCCAGAGGTAGAACTTGTTGCCCGTCATGAAGGGCTCCACCCGCCGGTAGCCGGGCGAGCGGCGGTTATCCAGCGGCAGCTCGCAGTTCATCACGTCCGGCACCAGGTTGGTGCGGCGCATGGCGAGGCCGCGGATCGGGTCGGGCTCCAACTCGTCCGAGGGCTTGTAGAAGTCGGCGCTGCCCGAGAACCGGTCCCGCGCCACGTAGGGCGAGTTGAACACCGCGTCGGGGCTGCCCAGCAGGTTCATCAGGTTCGGCGCGGTGGTTCCGCCGAGCAGCAGCGCGGGGCTGTTGGTGGCGTTGACGATGCGGTGGTAGGCGTTCACCGGGATCGAGAACAGCGAGCCCTCCTGCCATTCGAAAGTATGCTTTGGCCCACCCTCTTCCAGCCAGACCTCGGTGGCGCCGCGGCCCTCGACGACAAGGTAGATCTCCTCGTAGAGGTGCTTTTCCACGTTCAGCGCCCCGGCGGCCGGAACCTCGACCACGTAGTTGCCCCACTTGCCCTCGGTGCCGTGCAACTGGATGTAGTGGCCGCGCCCGCCCATTCGGGGCCAAGGGTGCAGCGGCAGGTTCTGCACCTTCTCGATTCCGACGCCCCGGAAGACCGGCACGCCGTCCTCCTCCATGAAGCGGTCGTAGTCCGACTGCGGCTGCCCGAAGCGGCCGAATCCCGCGCGCTCTCCCTTCACCGGCTCGTGCCAGTGCAGGGCGCCGTCCATATCGTGCGGCATCTTGCTCCTCCCCAACTTTGTTGCGCCCACATTTGCGCAGGGCGTTCCACCACGCCACGGGTATTGGAATACCGTTCTGCATGAAGGAACGATTTGAACGTCAATTCTGTTACTTTTTGACAGCGGGAAGGCGCCCTTCCTACAATCGAAACGATGTTCCGTTTAGAGGAACGGTTGAGGAAGACGATCATGGACAAGGCGAGCACCGAGGGCACCGGCTGGCGGGCGGAATCGATCGAGGGCGAGGCGGACGGCGACATGCGCTGGGGCTCGGACGTGCCCGCGGCGATGCTGCGCAGGCTGGAGATCCCCTATATCGCGCTGACCCCCGGGGCCAGTTACCGGGGCCTGCACGACAGCCTCGTCAATCACCTGGGCAACGAGCGGCCGGAGATGCTGATCTGCCTGCACGAGGAACACGCCGTCGCCATCGCCCACGGCTATGCCAAGGCCACCGGCCGGGCGATGGCGGTGGCGCTGCATTCGAACGTGGGGCTGATGCACGGCACCATGGCGATCTTCAACGCCTTCGCCGACCGGGTGCCGATGCTGATCCTCGGCGCCACCGGGCCGATGGATGCGGCAGAGCGGCGGCCGTGGATCGACTGGCTGCACACCGCGCAGGACCAGGGGGCGCTGGTGCGCAACTTCCTGAAGTGGGACGACCAGCCCGGGTCGGTCGCCGCGACGCCCGAGGCGATGATGCGCGGGTGGAAACTGACCCACACCGCCCCCGCCGCGCCGGTCTACATCAACCTCGACGCCTCGGACCAGGAGGCGCCGCTGGAACAAGAGATCGCCTTGCCCGATCCCGCCCGCTACGCACCCCCCGCCCCCGCCGCGCCCGGCGCCGAGGCGCTGAGGGCCGCGGTGAAGGCGCTGGAAGACGCGCGGCGGCCGGTGCTGCTGTTCGGGCGCGGCGCGCGCAGCGAGGCGGCGATGAAGGCGCGCGTGGCGCTGGCCGAGCGGCTGGGCGCGCCGATGCTGTCGGACCTCAAGACCGGAGCCATGGTGCCCACCGACCATCCGCTGCACGCGGGGGCGCCGTTCAACAAGCTGCCCGCCGGCACGCGGGCCCTGCTGGAACAGGCCGACGTGATTGTGTCGCTGGGCTGGGCCGACCTCGGCGGCCTGCTGAAGCAAGCCTACGGGACCGGCACACCCGAAGTGACCGTCCTGCACGCCGGGCTCGACCACCAACTGCACTCCGGCTGGAACCAGGAGCATTTCGCCCTGCCGCCAATCGACGTGGACCTGGCCTGCGACGCCGACGCGGCGGTTTCGGCGCTGCTGGAGGCGCTGCCGCCTATGGAAGCGCCCGCGCGCCCCGCCCTGCCTCCCGTCCCCGCCCCGGAAGAAGGCGACGGCACGCGGTTGACCAACCGCGACGTGGCCCGCGCGCTGAAGACGGCGGCCGGCGGTCAACCGATTACCTTCGCGGCCATGGCCCGCGGCTTTCCCGTGGACATCCTGCCGCACCGGCATCCGCTGGACTACCTTGGCAAGGACGGCGGCGGCGGCATCGGCTCCGGCCCCGGCCTGACCATCGGCGCGGCGCTGGCGCTGCGGGGCAGCGGGCGGCTGGTGGTGGGCTCTTTGGGCGACGGCGACACGCTGATGAGCATCAACGCGTTATGGACCGCCGCCAAGTACCGCATTCCGGCGCTGTTCGTGATCGCCAACAACCGCAGCTACTTCAACGACGAGCTGCACCAGGAGAACGTCGCCCGCGCCCGCGGCCGGAACCCGGCGAACGCTTGGGTGGGGCAGCGGCTGGACGACCCGGCGCCCGACCTTGCGGGGCTTGCGCGATCGCAAGGCGTCGAGGCCGCCGGTCCCGTGGAGACGCGGCAGGCGCTGGAGGAGGCGATGGCGGCGGGGGTGGCGGCCTGCCGGGCGGGACGGCCCTACCTGATCGACGTGCGGATCGATCCGCGGCAGGGGCGCGAGAAGGAAGTGAAGCGGAATACCAAGGGGGCGGCTTGAGGGCGGGGGCGCGATTGGCGGGGTGAACCCCGTCCTACGCGATGCGCTGGACAGCCCCGGAACAAGCTGAAGGCGCGGGGGCGAGCGCCTGTCTGTTCCGGCAGGCTGGCTGGGTTGCGCATTGGCGGGGTGAACCCCGCCCTACCACTCCTTCCGGACGACGCGCTGATCCGCGCCGGTCAAACCGAAGGCGCGGGGCGAGCGCCTGCCCGTCCCGGCGGGCTGGCGCTTTGTCACCCTCGTGCACGGCTCATTCTGCGCGCGGGTTTGGCTGGGATAAAGCGCTGATGCCAGAAGTCGGCGGCGCCACCCCACGGGCTGGCTCAAGTTGCGCCGAAGGGGTGCCGGGTCGCCGCCCCCCCTTCAGAAATCGCGGTATCCCATGAAGTACCTCAGCAGCAGGCCGCGGTAGAGCTCCACGTTGAACCCGATCTCGAAGATCAGGAAGATCGCCGCCAGCGTCGCCAGCGATACCAGCAGCGTCAGCTTCCAGCTTTCCTTCGCCAGCCCGCGCATCAGCACCACGCAGAACCCGAAGATCCCCGCGTAATGGCCGAGCGCCATGATCCCAGCCAGGAGGGCCACCATCCAGCCCGAGAAGCCCAGCACCTTGTTCAGCGTGGCGTTCCGCCCGCGCAGCGCCTCTGCGGTGCGCGCACCGAACCGGGCGCGGCCGCGGTCGGCGTAGAGCCGGCGGGCCTGTACCAGGATCAGCAGGAACAGCGGCACCATGATCACGAAGGGGGTGCGCGAGGAGACCAGCGCGTAGCCCAGCGCCTCGACGAAGGCGATCAGCACCACCAGCCCGACGAACCCAAGGAACAGGATCTCCAGCGTCAGCCGGTCGGCGACATGGGCGCCCGCCGGAGTGATCTCTGCCTCTTCGGTCGCGGCAGGTTCGGGACGGTCCTGCGCCATGGCGGTAGGCTGCGCCGCGTCGGTCATGTCCGGCTCCTTCTGCGGTCACGGTAGATGGTGAAGATGTTGAAGCCGAGGAACAGCACCGTCAACACCGTCAGCGCCAGCGGGATCGGCTGGAACACAAAGTACGGCCCGTCCAGCAGCAGCGCGAGATAAAGGTTCTTCTCCACCGCGAAGCCCAGCACGAAGCCGATCAGCAGCGCCGCGCGGGAGTAGCTGAGCACCTTCATCACGTAGCCGATGATGCCGAAGATGATGGCGACGCCGATGTCGAAGACGGCCCGCTCGCCGGCGAAAGCGCCGGTGACGATGACCACCGTCAGCACCGGCACCATCACGCTGGCGCGGATCGAGGTGGCGCGGCTCAGCGGGTTGACCAGGAACATGCCCACGATCGTGCCGATCAGGTTGCCGATGATGATCGTGAAGATCATGATGAAGACGAGGTCCACGTGGCTGTTCAGCATCCGCGGCCCGGTCTCGAGCCCCAGGATGAACAGCCCCGACAGCAGGATCGCCATCGAGGACGAGCCCGGGATGCCGAAGGCCAGGGTCGAGGCCAGCGCCCCGCCCTCGACCGCGTCGTTGGCCGCCTCGGGCCCGATGACCCCCTCGACGTTGCCCTTGCCGAAGCTTTCCCTGTCGCGGGAGGATTGCTTGGCGTGCCCGTAGGCCACGAAGGCGGCCGGGGCGGAGCCAAGGCCCGGGATCAGCCCCATGGTGGTGCCGATGGCAGAACAGCGCATCACCAGCCACCACTTGCGGAAGGCGATGCCGATGCCCTGGAAGATCTGCTTCTGGGTCTCACGGGCCGACAGCGCCTGCGGCACGTCCTTGGCCAGCGAGCCGCCGCGCACCCAGAGGTCGATCATCTCGGCCACGGCGAAGAGCCCGAGGATCACCGGCACCAGGCTCAGCCCGTCGGCCATGCGGTCCGACCCGAAGGCGAAGCGCGCGGTATTGGTCACGTTGTCCACGCCGATCATCGCCAACAGCAGGCCCAGCAGCGCCGCGATCAGGCTGCGGGTCATGTCCTCCTTGCCCAGCACCGCCACGAAGGTCAGCGCCAGGAAGGCCAGCACGAAGACCTCGGGCGGCCCGAAGAACAGCACCACGTCGCGCAGCACCGGGATCAGCAGCGCCAGCACCACCGCGCCGAAGGTCGCGCCCAGAAAGCACGAGGCCATGGCCGCACCCACGGCGATCCCCGCCTGCCCCTTGTCGCGCATGGGCGGGCCGTCCAGCAGCGTTGCGGCGTTCTGACCGGTGCCGGGAGTGGAGAACAGGATCGCCGTCAGCCCGCCGCCCTGGGCCACCGTCGCATGGGCGCCCAGCAGGAAGGCGATGCCGGCGCCGGGTTCCATGGTGTAGAGAAAGGTCACCGCCATCGCCATGGCGAAGTGTCCGGACAGGCCGGGGATCACGCCGATCACCAGGCCGAACAGCGAGCCGACGAAAAGGTAGGGAAAGACGCTGAGGCTGATCGACTGGAAGAAGCCGCTCGCCATGCCTTCGATGATGCCCATGGAGGTTTCCTGTGGTTGCATTGGCCGCCCCCGCGGGCGGCACCCCCGCCGCGGATCGGCGGCGGGGACCGTGGTCTTTCAGAGGCGGATCAGATCTCGCCCTGGATGGCCTTGACGAACAGCGCGTTGATGTCGTCGGGCAGTTCGGTCGCCGCCTTGGCGATGCCGACCATGTCATCGCCGGAAGCGAAGGCAAGATCGCGCTTGGCAGCTTCCGCCTCGGCTACGAACTCGGGATCGTTCATCGCCTTCTCGAAGGCCGTCTGCAGGAAATCCAGACGGTCCTCGGGGATGCCCGGAGGGCCGGCGACCGGGCGGCCGACGGCGGACAGCGCGTCCCATGCTTCGAGGATGGCGGTGGCGCGCTCGGGGTTCTCGCTTTTTGCGGCCACGTCCCAGACCGAGGGAATACCCTCCAGCCGGCCGGTCGCCTCGCGCTCGCCGTGCAGGATGATCTTGTGGTCACCGTTATCGACCCCCTCGATGGCAGAGCCGATGGACCCCCACATCGCGTCCACGTCACCGCGCAGCATCGCCGTGCGGATGTCGCCGGACGAGTTGAAGCCGTGCACGACCTTCTGGTCGATGCCGAAGACCTCGCCCACGATCACCGCGTCCACGTAGGTGGAGCCGCCAAGGCCCGTCGCGCCGACCACGGCAACCTCGCCGTCGTCCATCATCGCGTCGAAATTCTCGATGCCAGAGGACGTGGCGGCGACGAAGACCCGCCGGTCGGCCACGATGCGCCCGACGTAGCTGTAATCGCCGACCTTGTAGTTGGCCCCCTCGATCCCGGCCAGCTGGTTGGTCACCATGGCCGAGCCGTTGATGATGCCGATGGTCAGGCCGTCGGAGGGCGAGTTGAAGATCTCGACCGCCCCCTTCATGCCGCCGGAGCCGGGCATGTTCACCACGTCGACGCGGGCGCCGCTGTACTTTTCAAGGTAGGGCGCCAGCACGCGGGTGTACTCGTCATAGCCGCCGCCGGGCTTGTAGGGCACGATCCAGCGGATCGCCGCGCCGTCATAGAATTCCTCCGCACTCTCGGCCAGCGCCACGCCGGCGCTGCCCAGAGTGGTGGTCGCGACCAGCGAGGCCGCCAGTGCCTTCAAGAACGTTCTTCTCATGTCTTTCCTCCCTTTGGACCGGCGCCCGTCGGTGAACGCGCGCCGCCCGGCCAGAGGCCGGTCCGGCAACGCGCCACCCGGCGCCGTAGAGCTACGCGCTGCCTCCGTCCGGCCGGCCCTCTCCCCAAAGGCCCGCAGCCTGAACTGCCCCGACCGGAGCCTCGCGCCGTCACCATACTACCGCGTAAGCGCCCCGTCTTTCACGACGGAATGGGACGGTGTTTCACATGAAAGAACGAGTTTTACATTTGTTCTATCCGGAGGCCCCGCGCGGCGACCTCAGCCGGCGGCCACCAGCCACACCCCGATCATCGCCAGCGCCGCCGCGAAAAGCACCGCCGGCCCCGGCCGCGCCTCGCCCCGGAACACCAGCACCGACAGCACGATGGAGATGAAGATCTCCAGCGAGGCGATCAGCACAACGGTCGAGACCTTCTCGTAGTTGAGCGCGGCGAACAGCAGGATCTGCCCGCCCGAGACCATCACCGCGCCGCCGACGATCCAGCGGTCGAGGTGCCGGAACATGTCGCGGAAATTTGCCCGGTGCCGCGGCAGCACCAGCGCCAGCAGCGTGAAGACGGTGAAACCAGCCACCGCGCTGACGAAGGTGCCCAGCGCCGGGGCGGGCAGCGCGTCCAAACCCAGTTTGCGGGCGATGTAGGACAGCGCGTAGGCCAGTGCGCCCAGCACCCCCGGAAGATAGGCGCGCGGCGGCGGGGCGCTGACGCGGGTGCCGCGTTTCAGGCTTTCGTGCACCAGCAGCGCGAAGGACAGCGCGATCACCCCCATGCCCAGCACGTCCAGCCCGCCGATATGCTCGCCGAGGATCAGCGCTGCAAGCAGGACCGAGAAGAAGGGGTTCAGCCGTTTGACGGCGGTGGAGCGCGCTACCCCCAACCCGCGAATCGAGGCAAAGACGAGGCTGCGCCCGAAGACCATGGCGAAGAGGCCGGCTAGCGCGAACCACAGCAGGCCTGGCCCCGCCGCCCCCAGCGACAGCAGCTCGCCGCGCCCCGCCTCCAGCGCCAGCCACAGCAGCGCCGACAGTCCCATAGTGACGAGGACCGAGAACATCACTCCCTTGTCGCCGCCCGACCGGGTGGTCCGCGAGATCATGTTGTTGGCCACCGCGAAGGAGGTGGCAGAGCACAGCGCCAGCACCTGCCCCAGCGCGGCGCCCTCAATCGCCACCGGCGCGCCCCCCGGCCGCCGCCTGCAGCGCCGTCCAGATCCGGCAGGGCGTTGCGGGCAGGTCGAATTCCGTCACCCCGGCGCTGGCCAGCGCATCGCTCACCGCCGAGCCCAGCGCCGCCGTCGCACCCACCGCCCCCGCCTCTCCCACACCCTTGGCGCCCAGCGGGTTCAGCTGCGTCGGCACCTCCACCGTGCCCAGCACGAAGAACGGCAGGTCGTCCGCGCGCGGCAGCCGGTAGTCCATCAGCGACCCTGTCAGCAGCTGCCCTTCGCCGTCATAGACAATCTGCTCGCCCAGCCCCAGCGACAGCCCCTGCGCGATCCCGCCGTGCAGCTGCCCTTCCACCAGCACCGGGTGCAGGACCTTGCCAATATCCTCGACGGCGGCGTAGCGGGCGACGCGGATCGCGCCGGTCTCGGGGTCGATCTCCACCTCGCAGATGTGGGTGCCGTTGGGATAGGTCGCGCCCTTGGGAGTGAAGGTTTCCTCGACCCGCCATGGCGCCCCGGGCGCGGCCAGGTCCACCAGAGCGATGCTCTCGTTCCCGCCCTCGCGGTGGAAGACGCCGTCGCGGAACGAGATTTCCTCTGCCGCGCATTCCAGCGCTGCCGCGCTGCGCGCCGTGCCCTCCGCCACCAGCCGGTCCAGCGCCACCGCCAGCGCCGAGCCTGCCACCGTCAGCCCCGAGGACCCGCCGGACCCGCGCCCGAAGCTCAGCGCCTCCGTGTCGCCGTTCCGGTAGAGGATGCGCTCCGGCGCGATACCCAGCCGCGCGGCGGCGATGGCGGACATCCCGGTCTCGTGCCCCTGCCCCACCGACATGACCCCCGGCGCGATGCTGACGGTGCCGTCATGGAACACCTCGATGCGCGCGCAGTCCGGCTTTGGCTTGCGGGCGGGGCCGCCGGCGCTTTCGATACAGTTGGCAAGGCCGACGCCATACAGCAGCCCCCGCGCCTCGGCCGCCTGCCGCCGCGGGGCGGGATCGCCGTTCAGGTCCTGCGCCGCGCCCATCACCCGGGCGAAGTCGCCGCAATCGATCCGCGCGCCCAGCGCCGTGGTCACCGGCATGTCCACAGAGGCGATCAGGTTGCGCCGCCGCAGCTCGTCCGGTGCCACCCCCGCGGCCCGCGCCGCCGCGTCCAGCGCCTTCTCTATGGCCGCCGTCGCCTCGGGGCGGCCGTTGCCGCGATAGGGCGCCAGCGGCGGCCGGGCGCTCAGGTAGCCCGCCACCTCGACGGTCACCTGCGGCACCCGGTACATGCCAGTCAGGCCGCCAAGGTTGTTCATCACGCCGAAGGCCCGGCGGCTTGGAAAAGCCCCGGCGTCGATGCGGAACGCCGCCTGGATTGCGAGGATCCGCAGGTCCGCATCCAGCCCCACGGTCACCTCCGCCGAGGCGCCCCGCCCCTGCGCGTCGCCCAGCAGGCTCTCGGAGCGCCCCGGCAGCCAGCTAAGCGCCACTCCCAGCCGCCGTGCCGCCCAACACAGCGCCGCATCCTCCGGGGTCATGAAGCCCTTTAGCCCGAAAGATCCGCCCACGTCCCCCGCCACCACCCGCACCAGCGCCGGGTCAAGCCCCAGCTGCGCCGCGATCTGCGCCCGCAACGCAAAGGGGTTCTGGGTGCTGGTCCGGATTTGCAGCCCGCCATTCTCCAACGGCTGGACCAGCATGCCCCGCGGCTCCAGCGCGAATGCGCTGGCGCGAGGCCAGTCCAGCCGAACCGTCGCTCGGTGCGCGGCCTTGTCCAGCGTCGCCTCCACCTCGGCGGGCGCACCAAAGCGCCACAGGAAGGCGAGACCTTCGGGCGGCGGGAAGTCGGCGATCTCCAGCTGTATTGCCTCCACCGCATCCTGCACGGCGGCGGGCGTGTCCCCAACCACCAACGCCAACGGCTGCCCGAGGTGGGATATCTCGGTGTGGGCGAGGATGGGCTGGGGGCGGGTCACGCGCGGGCCGTGATCGTCCCGCGGCAGCGGGTCGTGAGCGATGGGGCCAATCCCATCCGCCGCCAGGTCGCTGCCGGTCAGTATCGTACGGATCCCCGGCATCGCTGCGGCAGTCGCGGCTTCCATCGACACGAGATTCCCGCAAGCCACCGGCGCCCGCAGAAATCCCGCGGAGAAAACTCCCGGTCCGCCGCGGTCCGCAACATAAGCTCCAGCACCGGACAGTAACCGCCTATCCTCACGCCGCGCGCCAACGCCCACTCGCGCCTCCTCCTCCGGCCACGGGAGGAGGTTATTGCCTGGACGGCGGGACGATAATAGAACCGCGTTCTTCTATACGAAAACTTGCGCAGTTTGCTCGGTGGTGTCAGAGCCGTTCGATCCAGTCTCAGCTAGGACAACACGTCTGTCCCTCACCCTGCGCAAAGACCGCGCCATTCGGCGAGAGCGGCGGTGCGGTTCGTCTATAAGATGTGTCGGCTGGAGAGGCTGCGTTCCTGGTTTAAGTGGTTGAAGACGGAGGCGTGGACGGCGGCGAACATCTGTAGACTTCGCATGCGCCCGAACCGGAGCATCGCCCGCTCGCGCCTCCGCAGCGAGAGCGGGAAGCGGACGTAGAGCATTACCGCCAGGCGGATGATCTCGGGGCTCGTCTTGAAGTAGCGGAACGGGCTGCGGCTGGGCACGGGCAGAGGCCACTGCCCCGCCTAAAGGCCAGTTCCACAGACAGGTCCCACAGGCGGGCCAGCGTGAATGCCCCTGCCGCGAGACGCTCGTTGGGGGCGCCGCTACCTGTCCCGTCCGAACCTCCGCGCTGCGACGAGCATGGCGAGCGCGGCTAGAGCGGTGACGGCGGCCGCAACGGCGAGTGTGCCGTCGGAACCGTGATGGGCGTGGGGGACTGCAACGCCATGGGCGAAGGCGGGACTTGCGAGGATGACAGCAAGGGCGGCCGGGATCGTGTATTTCATTGGTCGATGTCCTTCATTTTTCTTGTGAGGAAGTCGCGCAGGTCGAGGGAGGATTTCTCGTCCATGGAGACGTAGATCAGGCTCATGTTGGTCCGTTCGCGGACCATCTCTCCCGGGAAAGGCAGATAGCTCAGCTCCCGCGAGCCGAAGGACGGCGAGGCTGTGCCCACCTGCCAGTCCGTCGTCAGTTCCACGTCCACCAGCTTCAGCGACCTGCCCCCCCCCTGGCCGGGACGTTCGAAGGGCACGCCGGCGAGCTTGAGGTAGCTCGTCTTGTCCTTCGCCTGCACGAAGCCGTCGATGAACTGCGCGGCCAGCACCTGCAGGTCCGCCGCCGCGTCCTGCTCGTGCATGTGGGAATGCAGGTGGTCGGCGTCCTGCGGGTGGTTGTGGTCGCGCGGATGGTGATGCGCGTGGGGGTGGTGGTGGTCATGCGGCATGAGCGGCCTCCTCCGGCGAGCCGGGGCCGATGCCCCTAGGAACGGGGTTCGGGATCATCATTCGCCCACCTTGTGCGGCGCCGGGTTAGACCAGCGTTTGCCCTCGAACGTGCCGTGGGGCAGCGCGACAGGCTTGTCGATGTGCCGCCTGTGCGCGCCCAGCTTGCCGTGCGCGACCATCGAGCCCAGCACGTCCACGATCACCCGCGTTCCCATCAGCGCCGTGATGTCCGAGGTGTCGTAGGGCGGCGAGACCTCGACCAGTTCCAGCCCGCAGATGCCCTCGGCGGCCACGCCCGAGGCCAGCGCCAGGGCCTCGCGGGGCAGGAAACCGCCCGGCTCCGGCCAGCCCGTGCCGGGAACGAAGCCGCAGTCGATGCTGTCGATGTCGAAGGACATGTAGACCATGTCGACCCCGTCCCAGGCCATTTCCAGTGCCATCTCGATGGTCTTGTCGATGCCCATCTTCTCCATGTCGCCCATGGTGATGATGTTGGTCTCGCGCTCGCGGGCGACCTTCACCGCCTCGCGCGGGACCTGCCAGCCGCCGATGCCGATCTGAACGAGGTTCTTGGCAGGCACGTTCGGCAGGTTGGTCGAGTGGAACCAGGGCGTGGTGTGCATCCGCTCGTCCAGGTCCTTCTCCTGGATGTCGGCGTGGCGGTCGAAATGGATGATGCCGATCTTCTTCGAGGTGCATTGGGCAATACCGCGCACGCAGGGAAAGCCGATGGAATGGTCGCCGCCGATCATGACGGGCAGGCTGCCCGAGCTGAAGACATGGGAAACACCGCGGGAGATCTGATCGAAGGACTTCTCGATGTTCGCGGGGATGGTGAAGACGTCGCCCGCATCGCACAGTGTCATCTGCTCGCGCAGGTCGACGCCCATCTCGTAGTTGTAGGGCGTGTAGAGCGCGGAGATCTTGCGCACCCCCTGCGGGCCAAAGCGGGTGCCGGCGCGGTAGGTGGTGCCGCCGTCGAAGGGAATGCCCAGCACCGTGGCGTCGTAGTTGGCGACCTCCAGCACGTCCTCGGTATAGGGGGCCTTGAGGAAGGTGTTGATGCCCGCGTAATGGGGCAGTTCGCCGCGCGCGAAGGTGGGGATCGACTTGTCGTCGATGCTGTCGGCGCCGGTCAGGCCCATGCGCAGCGCCCAGGCGCGCTCCTCGGCCCAGCGGCCTTCCGGCAGCTCGGCCTCCTTGCGCATGGCTTTCCACCCCGCGAGCTTCGTCAGGTCGGGGTGATGCTGGCGCCGGTCGCGCGCGGTAAGGCGCTGGCGCTGGCTGCGCGGGTCGCGGCCGCGGGCTTCCGCGCGTGCGATGTCAGAAAACATTCCTGTCTCCCAGTCGGTTGCCCCCGTCGGCGGGGGCCTTTAGTTCCGGGCCTTGGCTGTCCCGCGCGCGGGGCCCGGCGGCGCGCGTGGGTGTTCTCATGCGGTCGGCCCGATCAAATCGGGGTCCGCTTGCCGCGCGAGCGCGGGGTAACGGTCGAGGATGCGCTGGTAGGGCACCCCGCCGTCGCGGGCGTCGAAGTCGTAGGTGATCGTCGCGCCGTGCAGGCCCGGGTCCTGCGGATCCCAGCGCGGCTTGTCGAAGACCAGCACCCGGTCGCCCAGCTTGAACGCCTCCTCCAGGTCGTGGGAGACCATGAAGACGGTCATCTTCGTCTCCGCCCGCAATTCCGCCAGGAAGTCGTGCATCTGGAGCCGCGTGCCCGGATCGAGCGCGCCGAAGGGCTCGTCCAGCAGCAGCACGCGGGGGCGCGCCGTCAGCGCCTGCCCGATGGCAAGGCGCTGCTGCATTCCGCCCGACAGGCTTGCCGGGTACTGCCGCGCCACGTGGTTGAGGCCGATACGCTCCAGCATGGCGTCGGCGCGCTCAGCCGCCGCCCGGCGCCTTGCGCGGGAAAGCACCCCAAAGCGTGTGGCGAAGCCTTCGCCGGCGATCAGGTTCTCGCGGATCGTCAGGTGCGGGAAGACGGAGTAGCGCTGGAACACCACCCCCCGCTCGCGCCCCGGCTCCAGCGCGACCGCGCCGCCGTCCACGGTAATCGTTCCGCGCAGGGGGCGCTCGTCTGCCAGCAGCAGCCGCAGGAAGGTGGACTTGCCGCAGCCCGACGCGCCGACGATCGACACGAACTCGCCCTCGGCCACGTCGAGGTTGACGCGCTCGATGATGGACCGGCCGCCGTAGGCCTGCCAGACGTCCCGGACCGCGACGAACCCGGCGCTCACAGCCCCGCCTCCATCCACGGGAAGGCCCGGCGCGAGAGTTGCTTCAGCGCCCAGTCAAGCGCGAAGGCCAGGATCGTGATCCAGATCACGTAAGTAAGGATCACGTCCATCGCGAGGTACCGGCGCACCAGGAAGATGCGGTAGCCGAGGCCGACATCGGCGGCGACAGCCTCGGCAGCGATGAGGAACAGCCAGGCTGAGCCCAGCGACAGGCGGACATTGGCGATCAGCCGCGGCAGCACCTGCGGCAGCGCCACGCGCAGGGCGATCACCAGCGACGAGGCTCCCAGCGTCTGCGCCTTCACGATCTGCTCGTGCGGGATGTCGAGCACCCGCTGCGCGAGATCGCGGGTCATGATGGGCGTGATGCCGACGACAATCAGCACCACCTTGGAGGTTTCTCCGAGGCCGAAGACGATGAAGAGGATCGGCAGCAGCGCCAGCGGCGGCACCATCGACAGCACCGCGACGAAGCCGGAGAAGGCGGAGCGGAACAGCGGCAGCAGGCCTACCACCATGCCTACGAGAAGCGACAGGCCCGCCGCGATTGCCACCCCGGTCCCCAGCCGCGAGAGCGACGCCAGGGTGTCCTGCCACAGCAGGATCTCCCCGGTCCGCCGGTCGCCCTCGGTGAACAGCCGCTGCGCGGTCTCGCCGATGGTCCCGAGCGCCGGCAGCAGCTTGTCCGCCGGGTTCGCCGCCAGCCGTACCTCGGAGCCCACCGCGTAGGCGACGAGCACCGCCGCGAAGGGCAGCGCCGCGAGGAACACCGCCAGCGGGCGGGAGGGGGTTCGGTTGATCAGGCGCATGGGACCGGTCGCTCGGGGACGGGAACGGACCCGGCGCGGTGGCCGGGGCCGTCTGCCGATGGGGGATCAGAGGTCGCCGTCGGCGGCCATCTGCATGTAGCTGGCGTCGAAGCGGAACATCACGTTGTCGGCCGAGCCGGTGACGGTGCCATCCGGGTATTCGATGCCGACGAAATCGGCCGAGGGCGCACCGGTCCCCAGGATGCCCTTGTCGAACAGGAAGGCGGCGATGGCGGTCATCGTGGCCGGCAGATCTTCTGCCTCCGCCTGCGCGACGGCGTCCGCCGGATCGAAGAACATCTTGGTCGCTGCCAGCTGCGCCTTGTACCCCTCGAGGTCGGTACCGGAGGCTGCCGCCATGGCACCCAGCGCCTCCTCGTCGCCCGCGGCCATCAGCCCCATGACCTCGTACCAGGCGCCCACGAGCGCCTTGCCGAAGGCCGGGTTGTCCTCCAGCACCTGCGTGTTCACCACCATCAGGTCGAGAATCTCACCGGGGATCTCGCTCGAGTCGAACAGCGTGGTCGCCCCGGGGTTGGAGGCAAGGATCTCGGACACCAGCGGGTTCCACGTCACCACTGTCGAGACATCCTCGGCGGCGAAGGCGGCGACCATGTCGGCGTCCGAGGTATTCACCACCCCGTCCAGGTCCCGCTCTGCCAGCCCGGCACTGTCGAGCGCGCGGGCGAGCAGGTAGTGGGAGACCGACAGCTCCACCAGATTCACCTTGATGCCGGCAAGGTCCGCCAGCGTCACGTCGCCCTTGCTGATGACCGCGTCGTTGCCGTCGGAATAATCGCCGATGATCAGCGCGGTGGTGTCGACGCCGCTGCCCGCGGGGATGGACAGCGTGTCCATGTTGGTGGCGGAGACGCCATCGAAGGCCCCGGCGGTGTACTGGTTGATGCTCTCCACGTAGTCGTTGATCTGCACGATCTCGACGTCGATGCCGTACTTCTCGGCCCACTTGTCCATGATGCCGCTGTCTTCCAGGTAGCCCCAGGGCATCCAGCCGACGTAAATCGACCATGCGACCCGGAAGTCCGTCTTTTCCTGGGCGGCGGCTGGCGACAGCGTCGCGGCGAGTAGCCCGAGCGAGAGGGCGGTGGTGGCGAGGTGCCTGGCTTTGATCATTCGTCGTCCCCGTTCCGGCGTTCCGCTTGAGGTTGAAGATTCGCTACCCGCGAGCGGAACAAGGAGTGGGCGCGGGTCGAACCTGCGCAGTGAGCCTCCCGGGATTTTGCCCCGCCGTGTGCCGCGCGGGATTTGGCCCGCGAAGTGGCATTTCTCGGACCGAACCTGCCTTTCGCCAGACAGTGGAACCCTAAACGCCCTGCCCCTCCATACAGGCTCCCGGCAGCCTCCGGGACAAGGCGCGGGCCGCGTCGCCGGAGGCTCCCCATGGATTCTGCGCGCGATTTGCGCAAACACTTGGAGGCGTGACCATTAAATGGGCACTGTCTTGACGGTAGTGCCCCGCCGGTCGGTTTAGGGGACCCCTCTACCAGTTCCGTTTGGCCCGATTGGAGACACCTCTCTCAAACCTCCTCGCCCGCAACTCGTACCGTCATTCCATCCGGAGCCTCGGTTACTTCGATCTGGCAACTCAACCTTGAGGTGGGCCGGCGAATGTCGGAGAAATCAAGCATTTGAAAAATTCACCATTTTGGTGCTGCCAGACTAATTCGAACCAGTCTCAGCTAGACCACGATGACCCTACACCGAAGCGTATCCCGCATTCCTGAGGTAGTTCGCGCATTCGCCCGGTGAGAAGCAGT
>JBLXFD010000035.1:0-30840 GCA_048262455.1 Rhodobacter sp. | reverse complement strand
GTGCCATGGCGCTCGGCACCCAGCCATTGGCCGGGTTTTGCGCCGCCACGTGGCCGGCTTTTGCACCGCCGTTGACAGCTTCAAGACATATTGCGCAGTGTCGAAGCGCTCATCGGCCCCCGAGATGCGTTCGACCCAGCCACCGCGGAACACAGCTTCAAGATTTCGGGAAGCGACTTTTTTGCCGAAATGCTCATGCCGGCATTGGCAGAGCATTTGGCGGCACATGCGCCTTCACTGCGGGTCCACCTTGTAAACTTCGTTCCGGACGACGGTGTCGATACGTTGGCAAGCCACGACTTGGATTTCGTCTTGCTCCCTGAAACACCGTTGCCCGATTGGGCAGAAGGAGAACCGGTGTTCAGCTCGTCCTTCTCTGTCGTTGCCAGAAAGGCTCATCCGAGAACAACCGAGCTCGGGCTTGCTTCAGGTAATGTCATGCCGCTCGACCTCTTCTGCGACCTGGGGCATGTCATGTTTTCGACCGAAGGCAATCCTAAAGGCTTTGGGGATGAGGCGCTTGCGCGGATCGGGCGGGAACGTCGGGTGGCAATGACCTTGCCGGTTTTCTCGGGAGTGTACCGCGCCGTTGCCAGTTCGGATTTCATCGCCTTGCTTCCAACCGTGTTGGCACACCGTGTCGCCAAATCAACAAATCTTAACGTGTTTGAGCCTCCAATCCATGTAGATATGGTCCGCTTGGTCCTGATTTGGCAGCGTCGGTTTTCTGAAAGTCCGCCGCATCTATGGTTGAGAGGCCGGATAATCGAGCTGCTGCGCCCCATAGACGCGAACGGGATATAATGCAGCATAGTGCGCTACGTGTAGCGATGGCTAAAATGCGGACATGCAGCATGTTGGCAAATCGAGTTTGTCGATTTTAAACGCCAGTCGCTTCCGGCCCATAGCCGACATCCCTGCCTAACCCTGCGGATGACTGGCGTCAGCCAAAACAGAACATTCGTATGAGGCGCATTGACTGCTTCGCTGCGAGTGCGAAGCATTTGGTCCATTTTTTCCGACAGCCGTCATTCAGTAGGCGCTGGCAGCCCTGCTTGATGCTGCGGTCAGTAGTTGGAGCGGCGAAGCGCAGATCCCGATCTATGCAAACGCAGCCTTGCTCTGTCTGAACAAGCGCATTTGCGAACATGCTAAAAGCTAAGGCGCAGTAGTCGCCCTGCTTTTCTGTTGATCAGGACCACTTGTCCTATGACAGCTCTGCCAAGATAGGCACCGTCTTCATGTGAGCCTCAACGGCTGACCTGACTTCATCGCTCATCGGCAGGCTCGCAGCTTCAACTTCCCAATGCTCCCGAAAAAGCTGGACCGTCTCTTTGGCAGCATCGATCGCCATCTTCTTCGGAATAGCAGCTTTGACGGCAAGGTGCTCTAGTTCATCCACCGAGAATGCCGAGAACACCTTGGCACGACTGATCTTCATGTTCGTCGCATCACCCGGAATGTAGGGCACAGTTGCCACAAAATCATAGGCTGGCGCGAGCGAGACATACCGCCTGTCCGGATAGATCAAAGACCAGTTCTTCATGTGCATGTCGGCATTGCCGATCAGCATGTTGAAGGTCAGGCGCCTTACATATTCGATGATGTCGGAATCATTACCTTCGGCGGCGATTACCTGGGCGATGTTGCGGAATGTGCCATTGCCGTATTTGTCTTCGGGATAGAGCCCATAGACCTGCGCAAAATCCTCGATATGCACGCGCGACCCGTCGGACAGACGGTCGAAGCGCTCGATCACAAAGGCATGGTTGCCGATCTTATCGATAGCGTCGGGTAGGTTCTTGATCGCATCGATGCGGACCAGATCGATGGCGGGGACGTTCATCCCGATAAGGCTTGCCAGCGTCATCATCGAGAATTCATTTTCAGGGACGCCTGCGAATTCACGCGAGGGTAGCTTTACGATCCAGGAGCCCCCAACACCGGAAGCGGGTATGGTCAGCCCTCCACTTGCTTCCATCACTGCGGAAAACTTTAGCTGAACACCTGCCAGCGAAAACCGCAAAGCGTTCTCTCGCTGACTAACACTTTGATCATCGCTACCATTGGCAGCGTCCGGCGGCCATGCCTCGCCTTCGGCAGGGGTGATTGTGATCGCGCCGGGCAAATCATGGCCAAGCGCCCAAAGCAGGTAGAATTCACGTTCGGGGTTTACGCCCGCCTGTTCGGCTAGGTATTTGCGCAGATGGCCCTCGGGGAGAAGGTTTGAGAAGAAAGGCATTACCCGCTTCTGATAGGGCCGAAAATCCGTATAGAGGTCTCCGTACTCATCCTTGAAAGCGAGGCCGAGGGTCGGCCTGTCAGGGTCAGCAATATACTCGTCCGTGAAGGCAAAGATGGCGCGATCGCCACCGAGATTAGTGAGCGTGCCGATGGGCTCGCCATACAGATTTACGTTCAGGACGGAGACACTACTCATCGTTATCTCCATCAAGGCGATAGGCAGGGCGCGGCAATCGAGTCTGTTCCTCGTTGGATACGCCATGAGCAAGCAGGTTGCGCAAACTGTTCATCTGCTTTGACGCGTCTCGCAGTGCTGCTACGCCACCCGCGTCATCCACGGCTTTGAGGGCTTCACGGATGCTGCGCAATGTGTCGGTGTTCCGGATCAGGTTCTCGAACTGCCGCACCTCCCGAAACTGCCGCCGCAGGTTTTCGAAGGCTGGGCTATCGATCTTGAGCGATTGGATGTGCTCAAGCTGCTTGGCGAGCCGGGCAATCTCTTTGCGCGCTTCCGGCGTGGCCTTCGGCGCGTCGTTTACGCTACGGGTGATCGTCCGTACGGCGGGCGCGGCCTTGCGCGGCACGAGCGCCAGTTCCAGATCAAGGGCGTTGGCGATGGCGGTCAGGCTTGAGACGGTAAGATTCACCGCGCCGCTCTCGATCTTGGAGATATGCGATTGCGGCACGCCTGCACGCGCGCTTAGCGCACGCTGGCTAAGCCCCTTCTTCTCACGCGCAGCCTTCAGTGTCGCCGCCAGTTTCTCGCTCTCATAGCTCATTTTGATATAATCCTGCATATCAAACAAGGCGCTTGATCTGCTTAAATATATCATATGGAGCGTGACTTTCAAGTCGCGATCTATTTCCACGTATCACAAGTCGAAAATGATCTACTTTAATAGATCGACTTGTGGCGCACTTTTTAGCCCAACCAAGAAGAGCCCGGCGTGCGGCTCGCCACGCGATCGTATGTGTCATCCTCGGCCTCTTCGGAAACCTCGAAGCGTGATGATGCATCCCCAAGATGGATAAGGGAGAGCGCAAAGTCGTGGACTTCGGACACCAGAGCATGCTCGGTGCAGGGCTCTTTGAACCAAATTCTCGACTCATGGTCCCGCGTTGCTTTTCGCCGAACCAGTTCGGTTTCCGTTGACGGTATCGCGGGCGTCGGTATCTCGATTGGTGGTCGCCCAGACGTTTTGAAATAGGCACCTGTGCGCAAGGCACGATCACTCGACCACGCCCAATGAATGAAGCCGTCGATAGACTTCACAAGAACTGCACGGCGCTCAGTGTACTGCAGCCAGCGCAGCGTCGCCGCGATCAGTGACACGCCGTAGCGGTCCGCGCATGCCCCCAACGTCTCTAGGTCAGGCTGAGATTTCGGAGCAATCTGCGCGCGGAAGTCATCCAGCGGCATCAGGAGATTTGCGGCAAACTCGTTCGCCTCTTTCTCAATCTGTCGGTACTTGCTGTCCCAGCGCTCCATGTCCTCGGTGCTGCACTGGATACCGTCGGGATGATCCTGCCTGTGCAAGAGGTAGTGCCCAAGCTCGTGGGCGAGGGTAAAGTTGATCCGCCCCGGCGATGCTGTGTCCGAATTGAAAAAGATGCCCCAGCCTTTCTCGCCAAGCGGAGCTTTCATCAAGGCGCCCTCGAACCCTTTCAGCGCGGCGCCCTGCACAAGGCTTATCGGATCGTCAGGAAAGCGCTGCCTGGAAAAATCATAGGCGAGTGCTTCAACGTTCACCGGAATGCGGTCGTCGCCACCCAAGGTGTTTAGGATGATGGTCAGATCGTATGCCCATCGTTGTGGCGACTTCGGCTTGGTCATCCGGGTTTCCCCCATAGTTTCACCATCTCACGGATTTTTTCTTTCGTGTCGGCGTCCATGTGTTTGTACTCGCGATAGAAATGCGCATCGACAGCGTCTTCCTCTGTGATCGCCTGCTTTTCATCGAGCAGGTACTCAATCGTGACGCCAAGCGCTCCCGCAATCTTAGCCAGTTTCTCCGCCGATGGACGCAGCGGGTTCTTGTTCTCCAGCTCCCATATGTAGCTTTTGCTGGAGCCGGTGAGCTCGGCGAGTTTGTCGAGCGTGAGCTTTTGCTCCTTCCGTAAGCGGCGAACCTTCTCTCCCAGGCTGTTGGTCATATGGCGGCCTCCCCGTCGATCTTCTTGTTCGGTAAAGGCATACTATAAGTGCTTGACTTCTGACTTTCAACAAATATTGGATGTTCGGAGTGGGCGCACTTTCTGTGCCTGTGCCCCTAACGAACAGGAGGTATGAAAACCATGAGTAAGGGACCGAAGACCCATCACGTCGTGCCGAACCCGGCAGGCGGATGGGATGTGAAGCGTGGCGGCGCATCCCGCGCCAGCAGCCACCATGAAAGCAAGCAGGACGCCGTCGATCGCGGACGTGAAATCAGCCGCAACCAGCAAAGCGAACTGCGTATCCACAACCGCGACGGACGGATCGCCAACAGCGACAGCCACGGTGACGATCCGTTCCCGCCCAAAGGCTAAACAGAAAGGACACGGCCATGGCGAAGGACGAAACGGGCAAACCCGCAAAAGAGTACACGATTATCGTGAAAGGCCGCGAGAAGACGGTGAGGGCGACAGACCTTGGCGAGGACGATCTGGTCGCCCTTGCTTACGAAAACCCGCCCGCAGGCGCGTTGATCTGCTTCACGATCACTTACCGGCGCGGCCAGGGCAACAAGCCCGAGGGCACGCTGAATGACGGCGATACCGTGAAGCTGAAGGAGGGCATGATCTTCAATGTCACGGCAACTGATAAGTCGTAACGCCGATCTCAAGGCCCTCGAAGAAGTCGGATACGAGGTGGCTGTGAAAGTTGGCCACCTCGTGATCTCCAACGTGTCCTACGTGAATGCCAATCGCGAGGTAAAGCTTTCTACGCTCGTTTCTGTTCTGCAGATGAACGGGGATGCGACGATGACTGCTCGCCAAGACACCGATCCGCGAGTTGCATCTCATCGATGGTGATGATTTTCTTCAGCACAACGCCTTCCGCAGCCCCGGTGCGCCCAGCATCGAAACACTGCGCGAGCGAAACAAAAAAGTCGATTACTTCGCAGCGTTTTATGCGCCCATGCGCAAAGGAATCGTCCCGCACCCGGTCTATCTCGACGAATCCAACGCGGACCTTCTGGACGAGATGGATTTCGTCTTTGTGTGCGTTGATTCCGGCGCGGCCAAACGCCCGGCGGTCGAACGTCTCGAAGAACAGGGCACCCCCTTCATCGATGTTGGTATGGGCATCGAGATGGGCGACGATGCCCTGGTGGGCGTGCTGCGAGTGACGCTGAGTACCGCTGAACAGCGCGAGCCACTACGTCGCCGCGTGGGGATGGGCGAAGCCGACGTAGATGACGCCTACGCCACGAACATCCAGGTAGCTGATCTAAACGCACTGAACGCGACGCTCGCGGTGATTCGGTGGAAAAGCTGATAGGGTTTTATGCCGATTTTGAGGGCGAGCATTCCAGCAACTACACGATTGACGGCAACACAATAGACAACATGGACAGGCGCGATGGCGATTAAGAAAATTACCCACAAACTTGTAGATGCGATTCCAGAGCGCACCGAGGAGGGCGTTCTTTACCTCGCCATGGACTATGCAACGGCCGTTCACAAATGCGCCTGTGGCTGCGGCCGCGAAGTGGTCACGCCTTTAAGCCCGACCGACTGGTAGATGGGCTATGACGGCGTGTCGGTCTCGCTCTCGCCGTCCATCGGGAACTGGAGCTTTCCCTGTCGGTCGCATTACTGGATCAAGCACGGCGATTTCCGGTGGGCGGATGATATGAGCGATGAACAGATTGCCGCTGGGCGGGCACACGACCGTCGCGCCAAAAGCCGCTACTACGATGTGCCCGAAGTTTCCGCAGCACAGGCGAATGCGGATGTGCCACAAGGCCTTTGGCAACGTTTCCGGCGGTGGCTAGGCGGTAAGTAACGGTTGGTACCGTGCCGCGAGAGCGGTCTCGTCCTTATCCCGCACCCCTTCCGTTCCATGATGTATGGCGGCTGCACCTGCGGCGAAAAGCGGCTTATCCAGTTGTGCATGCAGCATATGCCTCTCTACCCGCCGCCAAAACCCGCGACTTTGCAATGTCAGCTCCACTGCGCACCCCTGCCGTTCGTCCCGGGGGCAGCGAAGGTCAGCTCTCCGCCCTTAAACGCCATTTATGGCTAGTGGAGCGTAGAGTTGCAATTCGGCTCATCGGGGATGGAGGGAGAATAAGTAGGTGTCGCAGGATTCGGAGCAATGGAGAGGTGACACAAAGGGTGACACCGCCTCAAATCCCTGCCTTGTAAAATCATGAAATACCAGGTAGTTATGTATGAATTGTCGTTGTAACTTCACCTTCCCAGCGCGCCACTTCCACCTGCAGACTTAAAGACGCTTGGCATCTTCACGGTGCCCGCCGGCAGGCTTAGCCGCTCCGCCGGCTCGCTCGCGCGCCCGGACGGGCCGCAGGCCCCTCAGCCCGACTACCCCGCCGCCGCCAGGACCGCCTCCAGCCCCGGCGCCTTGTAGTCCGGCTCATGCTCCCGCACCCATTCCAGTAACGCGCCGATGCGGCGGCGGGTCTTCTGGGGGTGGTTGTCGGCGATGTCGGACAGGCGGTGGTCGAGGAAGGGGTTGGCGAAGCGTTCCAGGGTCGTCTCCAGGTAGGCCTCGGCCTCCTTGCCCATGCCCGCGACGGCGAAGCCGGGCAGCACCTCTGACCGCAGCAGGTCGATTGTTCGCTCTCCTTCCGGTCCCGCGATCCAGTCGCGCACCACGGCGCCCTCGGGCCTGCCGGCGGCGATCCAGCGGGAGGCGAGGACGGTGTGGCCGAGGTTCAGGATGTAGAGCTTCAGGCGCGCGTAGTGCTCGAGGTCGTCGGTCACAAGGATGTCGGGGTGCTGCGTCGGCGCAGTCAGCCCCGGCATCGCGCGGATCGCCCACAGCGCGTAAGGCTCCGCGATGGCGCCCGCGGGTTCCAGCGGCTCCGAGACGATGCGGTCCACGAGGCTTTCCGCCCAAGTGCAGGCCCGCAGCCAGTCGTGGAAGGCGGGCGCGTCGTTCCCGGCCAGCTGCAGCACCCTCTCGCGCAGGACGCGGCCGTTGTTGGCGATCAGTTCCGCTGGGAAGATCGGCAGCGGGTCGGCGCCTGCCTGGAAGCGGTCGCGCAGCAGCAGGCGCAGCTTGGCGGGGAAGCTCATGGCTTGCGGGTTGTCGCCCCCCTCGTCGCCGGGCTTGGGATCGAACCCCGCGTCGCCGGTGTTGGACAGGATCATCCGCGCGCCCGTCACGGCGGCCGACACGGCATCCCAGTCGCCGGCGGTGGAGAGGGTGGCCTTGACGCTGGTGACGGTGCGGGTCTCGTCCACGCGGTTGCCGTTCTCCAGCCCGCGGATCCGCACCGGGTAGCCGGCGGGATCGGCCAGCGCCGCCAGACGGCGCGCGCGCTCGGCGTCGCCGGAGGTCTGCACCACCGTCACCCGGCGCTTGGGGCTGCCTTCGGAAAAGAACAGGTCGGCGTGGGCCTGCAGGAACCGCGAGGTTCCGAACTGGACGATATCCGTGCCCGTGCCGCTATCCGTGTTCATGCCGATCCCCCGCTATGCGCCTGCCTTGCCGGGCGCACTGGACCGTGAATGCGCGGGGTATGCAAGGTCCTGCCGCGCGCGGCAGGCGATCAGGCCTTTGCGAGGACCGAGGTCAGCGCTTCCTCGAGGTCCGACATGCGGTAGGGCTTGGCCACCACCGTGCTGCCGGCGAAGGCCTCGGGGATGTCGGCGGCGCCGTAGCCGCTGGCGAAGATGAAGGGGATGCCGCGCTTGGCCAGCAGTTCCGCCACCGGGTAGACCTGCCCGCGCCCGAGGTTCACATCGAGGATGGCGATCTGGAAACCGCCCGCTGCCGCCTTTTCCAGCCCGTCGTTCAGGGTGGTTGCGGCGGCGGCCACGCTGGCGCCCATATCCTCGAGCATGTCCTCCAGCATCATCTGAATGAGCGGCTCGTCCTCGACCACCAGCACTGCGGTGCCTTTCAAACTGTCGCTCACGCTTACCTCGTCCTTCGATTTTGCCTGTATAAACCCCCCTGCCCGGAATGGGTTCCACCGGCGCCGGCCGGGCGCGTCAGTCGCCGGGGTGGGTCCAGGGGCGCAGGCTGTCCTTCAGGCAGGTGCTGCCATAGGGCTTGGCCAGCACGCGAAAGCGCCGCTCCAGGTCCTCGCCGGGGGTGATGCTGTCGCCGGTGGCCAGCACGATGCCGATGCCGGGGTGCTTCTTGCGCACGTGTTCCGCCAGCTCCAGCCCCGACATGCCCGGCAGCTTGACGTCGGTCATCAGCACGTCGACCGGGCGTTGCACCAGCAGTTCCATCGCCTGCCGCGCCTCGCCGGCCTGCAGCACACGGTGGCCCAGGTCCTCCAGCATGTCGGCGGTGGACATGCGGATGATCAGGTCGTCCTCCACCAGCAGCACGGTCAGCGACCGGCTGACGGCGCGCGGGGCAGGGGCGGTGTCGCGGGTGTCCAGCACGTGGCGCACCTTCCGGGCCAGCGCCTCGCGGGTGTAGGGCTTGGCCAGCAGGTTCACCCCCTCGTCCACGCGGCCGCCATGCACGATGGCGTCCTGCGCGTAGCCGGAGGTAAAAAGCACCCCGATCCCGGGCAGCGCCGCCTTGGCGCGGCGGGCGAGTTCCGGGCTGCGCAGGGTGCCCGGCATCACCACGTCGGTGAACAGCAGGTCCGCCTTCAGCCCGCTCTCGATCATCACCAGCGCCGCGTCGGCGTCCGGGGCGGTGGTCACGCCGTAGCCCAGCTCGCCCAGCATCTCGGCTGCGGTGGCGCGCACGCCGGCGTCGTCCTCGACCACCAGCACCTGCTCGGTGCCGCCGGTGGCGGGCATCTTGTCGATCTCCACCAGCTCGTCCTCGGCCTGGATCACCCGCGGCAGGTACAGCCGGATCGTGGTTCCGTGGCCGACCTCGGAGTAGATCTTGGCGTGGCCGCCCGACTGCTTGGCAAAGCCGTAGACCATGGACAGGCCCAGCCCGGTGCCGCGGCCCTCGGGCTTGGTGGTGAAGAACGGCTCGAACACCTTGGCCATGGTCTCGGGGGTCATACCGACGCCGGTGTCGGACACCGCCAGCATCACGTATTCGCCGGCGGTCACGTCGGGGTGGTTGCGGGCATAATCCGCGTCCAGCACGGAGTTGCCCACCTCGATGGTCAGGCAGCCGCGCCCCTCCATCGCGTCTCGCGCGTTGATCGCGAGGTTCAGCAGCGCGTTCTCCACCTGGCTGGGGTCGGCGAGGGTGTTCCACAGGTCCGGCGCGACGGAGACGCGGATCTCGATCTCCTCGCCCAGCGAGCGGCGCAGCATGTCGTCCAGCCCGTGCACCAGCCGGCCGATGCTGACCACCTTCGGCTCCAGCGCCTGGCGACGGCCGAAGGCCAGCAGCTGCGAGGCCAGCTTGGCACCGCTGTTCACCCCGGTCAGGGCGTTGTTGATGCGCCGCTCGGCCCGTTCGTTGCCGGTGACGTTGCCCGCCAGCAGCTGGAGGTTGCCGGAGATGACCTGCAGCAGGTTGTTGAAGTCGTGGGCGATCCCGCCGGTCAGCTGGCCGATGGATTCCATCCGCTGCGCCTGGTGCAGCGCCGCCTCGGCCTCGCGCCGGACCTCGATTTCCTCGACGACGCGGCTTTCCAGCTGCTCGTTCAGCTGCTGCAGCGCGGTCTCGGCGGCGCGGCGCTGCTCGATCTCGCGCTGGGCAGCCTGGTACAGCCGCGCGTTGTCTATGGCCACCGCGGCCTGGCCTGCGATGCCCTCCATCAGCCGTTCGTGCCGGGCGGTGAAGCGCGCCACCTCGGGATGGCCGAAGAACAGCCCGCCGATCACCTCGCCGCCGCGCGAGACGACGGGCACGGCAAGGTAGCTGCGCACCGGCAGGTGGCCCTTCGGCATGCCGATGTTGGGCGCGTTCTGGCCGTAGCGCTCGTCCTTAAGGATATCGGGCGACCGCACAATCCCCTCGCCGCCGAAGGTGGGGCTGAAGATCTTGGTGTTGCGCGGCATGGGAAAGCCGTCGAAGGCCGAGCGGTCGACCCCCGACAGGGTGTACAGCATGTAGCTATCACCCTCGGCGTTGGTGACATTGTAGAAGAACGCCCCGAACTTGGCGCCGGTCAGGTCGACGCCGGCATCGGTTACCTGCTGCACCACCTTCTCCAGGTCCAGCTCCCCAGCCAGCGCCGCGCCGGTGCGGTTCAGCGTCTCCAGCAGCCGGGTCTCGTCCTGCAGCGCGTCCTGCGCCCGCTTGCGCTCGATCAGCAGGGCGGTGGTGCGGGCGATGAAATTCACCATCTCCAGGTCGGATTCGGTGGCTTCGTGGGGGGTGCGGAAGTAGATCGCGAAGGTCCCCAGCACCCCGCCCTTGGCCGCGAAGATCGGGGTGGAGTAGCAGGCGGCAAGCCCGTGCTCCTGCGCCAGCTGGCGGTAGTCCTTCCACAGCGGGTCGTTGGCGATATCCGCGACATACACCGGCTCGCGCCGGAACGCCGCGGTGCCGCAGGAGCCGGCGCCGGGGCCGATCTCGATGCCGTCGACGGCGGCGTTGTAGGCCTCGGGCAGGCTGGGGGCGGCGGCGTGGCGCAGGTAGCGGCCCTCTTCGTCCATCAGCAGGATGGAGCCGAGCATGTCGGTGCTGGCATGGGCCTCGACCGTCTCGATCAGCCGTTCCAGGATCTGCGGCAGCGGCATGTCGCGGATCGCCAGTTCCAGCAGCCGGGTCTGCACGACGCGCAGGGTCTCCTGCCGCCGCCGTTCGTCGATGTCGAGAACCGAGCCGATGTAGCCCAGGAAGGTGCCGTCGGTGCCGAACCGCGGCGAGGCCGCGTCGATTGCCCAGCGGTAGCTGCCATCGCGGTGCCGCAGGCGGTATTCCAGCCGGAAGGCCTCCTGCCGCTCGTTGGCCTGCCGAAAGGTGTCGCCGGACCAGCCCTGGTCGTCGGGGTGCACCGCCTCGAGCCAGCCGAAGCCCAGCGCCTCTTCCTCGACCTGGCCGGTGAACTCGAACCACGACTTGTTGAGGTAGGTGCAGACCCCGTCCGGTTCGGTCACCCACATCATCAGCGGCGAGTGGTCGGCCATGTTGCGGAAGCGTTCCTCGCTTTCGCGCAGTGCGGCCAGCGCCTGGCGCCGCTGGCGAGCCATGATCAGCAGCGATTCCACCCGCGCCAGCAGCTCGCGCGCCGAGAAGGGTTTGATCAGGTAGTCGTCGGCGCCGGCGTCCAGCCCCTCGACCCGGGCCTCCTCGCCGGAGCGGGCGGAGAGCATGATCACCGACAGGTCGCGCAGGTCGGGATCGGCGCGCACCTGGCGCAGCAGCTCGAACCCGTCGATCCGGGGCATCATCACGTCGGTCAGCAGCAGGTCGGGCGCGTCCTCGCGCAGCGCCGCCAGCGCCGCCTCGCCGTCGGGGGCGGTGCGCACCTGGTAGCCGCGCTCGCGCAGCAGCCGGCTGACGTAGTCGCGCAGGTCGGCGTTGTCGTCGGCCAGCACCACCTTCTGCGGGCTGGTGACCCGGCCCGACCCCGGCTCGGAGTCGGCGACGTCGTGCAGGATTTCCTCGGTCTGCGCGCCGCCGTCGCCGTCGGGCAGCCAGCGCAGGGCCTCCTCCAGGAACGACCGGGCGCGCAGGCTGCCGGTCAGATCGGGGCTGTCGCCCTCTCCCTCGGTATCGGTCGGACTGGCCGCGCCGAAGGGAATGTCGATGGTGAAGGTGGTGCCGCGCCCTTCGGCGCTGTCCACCCGGATCTCGCCGCCGTGCTGCTTGACCAGCTCGCTGACCAGCGCCAGCCCGATGCCGCTTCCCTCGAACGAGCGGCCGCGCGCGCCCTCGACCCGGTGGAAACGCTCGAACAGTTTGGGCTGCTCGGATTCCGGTATCCCGATGCCGGTGTCGCGGACCTTCAGCCGCGCCATGTCGCCGGCATCCTCCAGCGTCACCGCGATCTCGCCCTCGAAGGTGAACTTGAAGGCGTTGGACAGCAGGTTCAGCAGGATCTTCTCCCACATGTCCCGGTCCACGTTCACCGGCCGCGTCAGCGCGGCGGTGCCGACCCGCAGCTTCAGCCCCACACGGTCCGTCGCTGCCCGGAAGGACGAGGCCAGCTCCTCCGTCAGCGACCCGAGGTCCGTCGGCCGGAACCGCGCCCGCGCCCGGTTCGCCTCGATCCGCGAGAAGTCCAGCAGCGCGTTCACCAGCTTCAGCAGCCGCAGCGTGTTGCGGTAGGCCACCTCCAGCCGCTCGCGCTGTTCGGGCGGCATGTCGGGGCCTTGGGCCAGTGCGTCCTCGAGCGGGCCCAGCATCAGCGTCAGGGGGGTGCGGAATTCGTGGCTGACGTTGGCGAAGAAGGTGGTCTTGGCGCGGTCGATCTCCGCCAGCGCCTCGGCGCGGCGGCGCTCCTCCTCGTAGGCTTCGCCGTTGGCCAGCGCGGTGCCGATGTAGCCGGCGACGAGGGTGACGAAGCCGCGGTAGCCCTCGTCGAACAGCCGCACCGGGTTCAGCCCGACCACCAGCGCGCCAGAGGCGCCTTCCTCGCCGGAGGAATAGATCGGGAAGACCGCGGCCTTGTCCACCGGACGGTCCCAGTCGCCGTTGGGCAGGCTGCCCTCCTCGAAGGGCAGGGTCTCGCAGAGCTGCGGCTGCTCGGTGGCATGCGCCCGCTCCAGCGGCCACAGGGTGCTGCCCTCGGCCGGCATCCGCTCCGGCGCCGCGGGGTGGCCCGCCTCGATGCCGGCGCTGGCGGCAAGGCGGAAGCCTTCCTCGTCGCGCAGGTAGATCGCGGCGAAGGGGAAATCGCGCGCGTCGGTGGCAATGGCCTCGGCGCTGCGCTGGCAGGCGTCGGTGGTCGAGCGGGCGTCGCCGGTGCGCGCGGCGAGTTCCTTCAGCAGGGTGATCTGCCGCTCGCCGATCACCCGGGCGGTGTCGTCGGTATTGGCGCAGATGATCCCGCCGGCGCGGCCCTGGTCGTCCGGGATCGGGCTGTAGGAGAAGGTGTAGTAGGTTTCCTCGGGATAGCCGTTGCGCTCCATGATCAGAAGCTGCTCTTCGACGTAGGTGCCCTCGTCGCCCTGCATGGCGGTTTCCAGCAGCGGCTCGATCTCCTCGCGGATCTCGCTCCAGACCTCCCGGGTCGGGCGGCCCAGCGCCCAGGGGTGCTTGGCGCCGATGATTGACTTGTAGGGATCGTTGTAGAGGTAGATCAGCTGCGCGCCCCAGCCGATCCAGATCGGCTGGCTCGAGGTCAGCATGATCCGCACGGCGGTCTTCAGGCTTTGCGGCCAGTGCTCAGGCGGGCCAAGGGGGTTATTGTGCCAGTCGAACTCGCGCATCCGGGCGCCAAGCTCTCCCCCACCGGCGAGGAAAGACGGAGCGGTCGCGGTGGTCATGCAGCACTCATCCCAGGTTCCAGGTCGCCGGCGCGACGATCGGTCATGACAATAGCTGCGGAAAGGGACACCTCAAGTGCCGGTTCACCCCTGCAGTTGCCGTGCGTTCGTCTGGCTGTGCACCCTTGGATGAAAGGGGGTCAAGTCAAAAGGATGTAATATCACCCTTTTCGGGGATGCGGCCGATGACAGGAGGAGGACCAGCGCCTTGCCCGCGCGGGACGATACGATGCGCTAAGGAGGCGGCATTGTCCCGAACACGATGGCTACCGGGACCAGCAGCACGATCGCCGTCCAGGTGCTTCCCTGTTGGTATAGGGGTTTAGGATAGTTGCATTTGCCGCAGCGGGATCCGTACAGTCGCATACGTTGCCCACAATCGGTGCAGCGAAAAACGCGCACAGGCATTTCCAGACTCGCTTTGTTAATAATTATTAATTTTTGTCGCCTGATGGATATTTCACCAGAGCCGTTTTGGCAAGCCTTACAAAGAAACAGGGCAACGCTGCGTTAAGTATACAGCTTCGTCGCCTAAGGGCCTGCCGTACCCCGCAATCAATCCTTTTGACCTAAAACCGTATACAGTTTACCCTCTCCGCAAGGAATGTGCGGGAGGCGCGGGAATGGCCGGGACGGAGCGGATCAGCCAGTTCGAGAAGGCGCTGCTGGAACTCCGGGCGATGATCCTCAGTGGGCGCTTCGAGGCCAACAGCCGGGTGGCGGAGACGACGCTGGCGGAACGGCTGGGGATTTCCCGCACGCCACTGCGGCAGGCGATGGACCGGCTGGTGGAGGAGGGGCTGCTGGAGCGGGCGGAGACCGGGCGTTGCCGGGTTGCCAGTTTCACGCTGGACGACATCATCGACGCGATCGAACTGCGCGGCGTCATCGAGGGCACCGCCGCCCGTCTCGCCGCCGAGCGCGGGGCGGACCCGCAGCTGGCGGCCGAGTGCCGCGTGGTGCTGGACCGGCTGGACCTCGCCACGCAAAACCCCGAGGCCGTGGACTTCCGCGCCTACCTGCCGCTCAACGCCCGCTTCCACGAGCTGATCGCCGCGCTCTCCGGCAGCCGGATCCTGCAGCGCGAGGCAGAGCGGGCGGGGCGGTTGCCGCTGGCCTCGCCCAGCGCCTTCCTGCAGGGCCAGCAGGTGCTGCAGCCGTTCCTCGAGACATTGCCGCGCGCCCAGCAGCAGCACCGCGCCTTATTCGACGCGATCCTGAAGCGCGAGGGTACCCGCGCCGACGCCTTGGCGCGCGAACATGCGCGGCTGGCCCGCGAGAACCTGCACCGCGCCATCGAGGCCGGACCCGGCGCCGCGCGGCACGTGCCGGGGCTGGCGCTGGTGGCGCTCGACTGACCAATCACACAGCAAATGGGGGAGGAGACCCGAATGCCCAGCCTCAGCGACAAGATCGCCAAGCACGACAACACGGTGGAGATGCTGCGCAATTCGCAGATCGGCATGTATGTCTACCCGGTGGTGGCGCCCGAGTTCACCAACTGGCGCGACGAGCAGCGCGCCTGGCGCGAAAGCGCGGTGTTGTTCGACCAGACCCACCACATGGACGAGCTGATCGTCGAGGGGCCCGACGCCGAGGCCTTCCTGGCCCATGTCGGCATCAACGGCTTCGGCAACTTCGACCTGAACCGCGCCAAGCACTTCGTGCCGGTCACCCCGGCGGGCCACGTCATCGGCGACATGATCATCTTCCGCGAGCGGGACGACAAGTTCATCCTCGTCGGCCGCGCTCCCACCGCGAACTGGACGAAGTTCCAGGCGGCCATCGGCAAGTGGAAGGTGCGGCTGCTGCACGACCCGCGCTCCGACAGCCGGCCGGACGGCGAGCGGGTGCTGCGCACGCACTACCGTTTCCAGATCCAGGGGCCCGACGCGCCGAAGATCTTCGAAAAGATGAACGGCGGGCCGGTGCCGGACATCAAGTTCTTCCACGTCGACTGGATCAACGTCGGCAACCGCAAGGTGCAGGCGCTGCGCCACGGCATGTCCGGCGCGCCGGGGCTGGAGATCTGGGGCCCCTACGCCGACAAGCACTACGTCCAGTCCACCATCCTGCAGGCCGCCCGCGACGCCGGCGTGAACCTAGTGCGCTGCGGCAGCCGGGCCTATTCCACCAACACGCTGGAATCGGGCTGGATCCCCTCGCCGCTGCCGGGGATCTACAGCGGGGGCGGCATGCTGGCCGAATACCGCGACTGGCTGGCCGAGGACGCCTACGAGGCCGTCGGCACCATCGGCGGCAGCTTCGTCAGCGATGACATCGAGGATTACTACGTCAATCCGTTCGAGCTGGGCTACGGCTTCTACATCGGCTGGAAGAAGGACGACTTCATCGGCAAGGACGCCCTGGCGAAGATGAAGGACGCGCAGAACCGCAAGAAGGTCACCTTCGAGTGGAACCGCGAGGACGTGCTGAAGGTGATCGCCTCGGGCATGGAGGAGGGCACGCCTTACAAGTGGATCGACTTCCCGCAGCCCAACTACGCCTCCTCCAGCGCCGACATGGTGATGCAGGACGACCGCATGGTCGGCATGAGCATGTTCAACGGCTTCAGCTACAACGAACGCTGCTTCCTGTCGCTGGGGGTGGTGGACCCCTCGGTCGAGGTCGGCGACGTGCTGACGCTGAAGTGGGGCGAGCCGGACGATACGCAGAAGACCTCTACGGAAAAACACCGGCAGACGGAGATCCGGGTGCGGGTCTCGCCCACCCCCTACGCCCGCGAGGCGCAGGAGAACTACGCCGGCGGCTGGCGCAAGACCGCGGCGCGGGGCTGACTCCGGTTTCCTGTGGCGCGGGGCGCGGCGGTTGGTTACGCTGCCCCCCGTGACCAGAGCAACCGCTGCCCCGCCGGGCATCAGGGAGGATAATCCATGCTATCTGCCAGATCTTTCGTCGCTGCCTGCGCCGTCGCGGCACTCGCCGCTCCGGTAGCGGCCGAGGAGCTGAAGTTCGCGCACTTCGTCTCGCCCAACCACACCATCACCTCCAGCGTGGTCGAGCCGCTGAGCGAGGGCGTGGCGGCGGACACCGATGGCGCGCTGACCATCCGCACCTATCCCGGCGGCGAGCTGGGGGCGGGGCCGCTGGAGCAGTACGTGCGCGCGCTGCAGGGGGTGGCCGACATCACCTTCGGGCTGCAGGGCTACACCTCTTCGCAGTTCCCCAAGTCGATGATCGTCGAACTGCCGGGCGCCGTGCCCGAGGGCATGACCGGGGCCGAGATGCTCTGGCGCGCCTACGACGCCGGAGAGATCGCGTCGGAATTCCCCGGCACCCAGCCGCTGGCGATCTGGGCCTCCGAGCCCGCGGTGATGATCATGAAGGACCACGACGTCCGCTCGCCCGCCGACATGGAAGGCCTGAAGATCCGCGTCGCCGGCTCCACCTCGGCCGAGGTGGTGGAATCGCTGGGCGGCACCCCGGTGCAGATGCCCATCACCCAGGTCTACAACGCGCTGCAGACCGGGCTGATCGACGGCGTGTTCACCGGCTCTTCCGCCATCCTCGACTTCAAGCTGGACGAGGTGGCCAACAGCTACACCGTCGGCGCGCCGCTGGGGCGGGTGTCGTTCTACGTGGTGATGAACAAGGAGCGCTACGACGCCCTGCCCGAGGACCAGCGCGCGGCGCTGGACAAGCACAGCGGCGTCGAGCTGAGCAAGTCGGCCGAGCAGCTGTGGGGCGAGAAGGGGGTCGAGGCCATCGAGATGGTCAAGGGCACCGGCGACAATACGGTGATCGAGCTGACCCCCGAGGAGGCAGAGGCCTTCGCCGCGGTGACGCTGAACATCCGCGACAAGGTGATCGTTGACGTGGGAGGCGAGCAGGCCTTCGCCGTGATGCGCGGCGAGTAATCGCGTGAGGGGGCTGAGACGGGCGGCGGACGGGCTGATCGGCCTGGCCGCCGCGATCGGTGCAGCGGGGCTGTGGCTGCAGGTGGGCCTGATCCTCGCCGACGTGATCGGCCGCGGCTTCGGCATGCCCATCGGCGGCGCGCAGGACATCACCACCATGGCCTTCGTGATCCTGGTCTTCGGCGGCATGGCGATCTGTGACCGGACCGGCGGCCACGTCTCCGTCGACGTGCTCGAGCAGCGCTATCCCCCGGCGCTGAACCGTATCGTCGACATCCTGTCCGCGCTGCTGGGGTCGGTGATCTTCGTCGCCATCGCATGGGCGGTCTGGGAAAGCGCGAAGCTGTCGGTGATGCTGAACCTGTCCACCAACATCCTGACCCTGCCCAAGGCCTGGTTCCAGTGGGCGCTGACCGGCTTCGCCCTGCTGACCGCGCTGGCGATGTTCCTGCGCGCGGCGGAACTGACGCTGACCGGTCGCAACATCTGCCGCGAGCCGGTGAGCGGCCAATGACCGACGCTGCCATCGGCGGGCTCGGTATCCTCGCCCTTCTCGTCCTGCTGATCCTGCGTGTGCCGGTCGCCTTCGCCATGTTCGTGGTGGGCTTTCTCGGCATCGCGGTCTTCCGCGGCTTCAACGGCTCGATGAGCCTGCTGGCCTCGGAAAGCTTCACCCTGGCCTCCTCGCCCGAGCTGATCGTGATCCCGCTGTTCATCCTGATGGGCAACGTCGCCTCGGCCGCGGGGATGAGCCGGCGGCTTTACGACGCGGCCTACGCGATCATCGGCCAGATGCGCGGCGGCCTCGCCTCGGCCACGGTGATCGGCTGCGGCGGCTTCGCGGCGCTGTCGGGGTCCTCGGTGGCGGCGGCGCTGACCATGGGCAAGGTCAGCCTGGCCCAGATGGACCGCTTCGACTACGACCCGCGCCTGTCCACCGGGGTGGTGGCGGCGGGCGGCACGCTGGGCATCCTGATCCCGCCCTCCACCGGCTTCGTGATCTACGCGATCCTGACCGAGCAAAGCATCGGCCGGCTGTTCCTTGCCGGTGTGCTGCCCGGGCTGATGCTGCTGGGCCTGTTCATCCTGGCGGTCACCGTCCTGTGCTGGCTGCGCCCCTCCATGGGCCCCGCCGGCCCCCGCACCTCCATGGCCGAGAAGGGCCGCGCGCTGGCCGGGGCGCTGCCGGTGCTGGTGGTGATCGTCGGCACCATCGGCGGCATCTACGGCGGCCTCTTCTCGCCGGTGGAAGCCGCGGCAGTGGGGGCGGGGGCGGTGATCCTGCTGGGCCTCGCGATGCGCAACCTCAGCCTGCGCACCCTTTGGCAGGCCAGCCGCGACAGCGTCTCGACCACCGCGACGGTGATGCTGATCCTGATCGCGGCGCACATGATCAACCCCTTCCTCGCCCTCAGCCACATCCCGCAGGCGGTGGGAGAGATCCTTGCGGCGCTGGACCTGCCGGTGCTGGCGGTGCTGGCGGTGATCCTTGCCATCTACCTGGTGCTGGGCTGCTTTCTCGAAGGCTTCGCCATGCTGGTGCTGACGCTGCCGATCTTCTTCCCGGTCATCACCGCGCTGGGCATCGATCCCATCTGGTTCGGTGTGCTGGTGGTGCTGACGCTGGAGATGGGGCTGATCTCTCCCCCAGTGGGCATCAACGTCTTCATCGTCAAATCGGTCGCCCCCGGCGTGCCGCTGGGCACCATCTTCCGCGGCGTGCTGCCCTTCTGGCTGGCGATGCTGGCGGCGCTGGCAATCCTCGTGGCCTTCCCGCAGATCACCTTGTTCTTGCCGAACACCATGATCAACTAGCGGTGACGCGGGCCGCCGGTCGCGCTAGCCTGTGCCCGACAGAAGGAGAACGCGCATGGCCGAGATCCGCAAGCTGCAGACCCAGGGGGTGCACCACATCACGCTGATGGGCGCCGACCGGCAGACCTCCATCGACTTCTGGGAGGGGGTGCTGGGCATGCCCTTCATCTTCGACCAGCCGAACCTCGACGATCCGGGGCAGGGGCATCTCTACTTCGATCCCGGCGACGGAAGGCTGATCACCATCTTCACCCGCGAGGACCGCAAGCCCGACCCCCGCCGCACCCCCACCGACACCGGCTGCGTCCACCACCTGGCCTTCAACGTCAGCCAGGCCACCTTCCGCCAGTGCGTGGCACGGCTGGACGCGCGCGGTATCACCCACAGCGGGCCCAAGGACCGGGGATTCATGGATTCGATCTACTTCAAGGACCCGCTGGGCCTGCTGATCGAGCTGGCCAGCTACCGGTTCGAGCCGCCCGAGGGCTGCCGCCACGCCGACGTGATGATCGAGGCGCACCGCATCCGCGTCGCCCGCGGCGACCACCACATCGCCGAAGAGCACCTGGCCGACGCCATCGAGCTGCTGGTGGCGCGCGGCCAGCAGTCGCTATCCACCGACCGGGGGCCGAAAGACCCCTACTAGCCGCCGCCGATACCGCTTGAGCGCCCGCCGCCGCGCGTCTACCCCAAGGGTGTTGCAGGAGCCCGCCCCATGAAACTCGCCATCGCCACCGTCACCGTTCCCGGCAGCCTGCCGGAGAAGCTGCAGGCCATCGCCGCCGCCGGCTTCCAGGGGGTCGAGATCTTCGAGCAGGACTTCCTCGCCTTCGACGGCTCGCCCCGCGAGGTGGGGCAGATGGTGCGCGACCACGGGCTGGAGATCTCGCTGTTCCAGCCTTTCCGCGACTTCGAGGGGCTGCCGGAGCCGCACCGCGCCCGCGCCTTCGACCGGGCCGAGCGCAAGTTCGACCTGATGAACGAGCTGGGCACCGACCTGGTGCTGGTCTGCTCCTCCGTACATCCCGAAAGCCTGGGCGGGCTGGACCGCGCCGCCGAGGATTTCGCCGAGCTGGGCGCGCGGGCGCAGGACAAGGGCATCCGCGTCGGCTACGAGGCACTGGCCTGGGGCACCCACGTCAACGACCACCGCGACGCCTGGGAGGTGGTGCGCCGGGCCGACCACCCGAACATCGGGCTGATCCTCGACAGCTTTCACACCCTCGGGCGCAAGCTGGACCCCGCCAGCATCCGCGATATTCCGGGCGACCGGATCTTCTTCGTTCAGCTGGCCGACGCGCCGCGCATCGAGATGGACCTGCTGTACTGGTCGCGCCACTTCCGCAACATGCCGGGCGAGGGCGATCTTGACGTGCCGGGCTTCACCGCGGCGGTGGCGGCCACCGGATACACCGGGCCGATCAGCCTGGAGATCTTCAACGACCAGTTCCGCGGCGGATCCTCCGCCCACGTGGCGCGCGACGGCTACCGCAGCCTGGTCAACCTGCTGGACCGGGTGCGCCGCACCGCCCCCTCGGTGCCCTGGCAGATGCCCGCGCTGCCCGCGCCGATCCCCTCGGACGGCTTCGAGTTCATCGAGTTCACCGCCAACGAGACCGAGGCAGAGCAGCTGGGCACCCTGCTGCACACCATGGGCTTCGCCGAGGCGGGGCGGCATATCTCGAAGGACGTGCGCCTGTGGCGGCAGGGCGGCATCAACGTGGTCATCAACACGGAGCGCGAGGGCTTCGCCCACTCCGCCTACCTGATGCACGGCACCTCGATCTGCGACATCGGCGTCCGGGTCTCGGACGCCCCCGCGACGCTGGAACGCGCGGCGGCGCTGGGGGCGGCGACCTTCCACCAGCCGGCGGGGCCGGGAGAGCTGCAGATCCCCGCGATCCGCGGCGTCGGCGGCGGGGTGATGCATTTCATCGACGCGAAAAGCGACCTTGCCCGGGTCTGGGAGATCGAGTTCGAGCCGCGCGAGGACGCCGCCGCCCCCAAGGACGCCGGGCTGACCCGGATCGACCATATCGCCCAGACGATGAACTACGAGGAAATGCTGTCCTGGTCGCTGTTCTACACCGCGATCTTCGACGCCACCAAGACCCCGATGGTCGACGTGGTGGACCCCGACGGGCTGGTGCGCAGCCAGGCGATCGAGGGGCAGGGCGGCGCCATGCGGATCACTCTGAACGGGGCCGAAAGCCACCGCACCTTCGCCGGCCAGCACCTTGCCCGCACCTTCGGCAGCGCGGTGCAGCACGTGGCCTTCGAGACCGACGACATCTTCCGCACCGCGCGGGCGCTGGCCACCAACGGGTTCCGCGAACTGCCGATCCCCGACAACTACTACGACGACCTGTCGGCCCGCTTCCCGCTGCCCGACGAGCTGGTGACCCGGATGAAGGCGGCGCACATCCTCTACGACGCCGACGCGCGGGGCACCTTCTTCCAGCTCTATTCGCGCACCTACGGCGACGGGATGTTCTTCGAGATCGTCCAGCGCGACGGCGGCTACAACGGCTACGGCGCGCCCAACGCCCCGTTCCGCACCGCCGCGCAGAAACGGCTGGCGCCGCCCAAGGGAATGCCGGCGCGCTGAGGGGTCAGAAGATCTTCTGGAACCACGACAGCGGCAGGTGACGGCCCCAGGTGAAGAGCCAGGCGAAGGGGGCGGGAAAGCTGGTGGAGAAGCGGCCAGAGCGGATCGCCTTCACCACGCGGTCCGCGGCCTCCTCCGGCTCCATCAGCTGCGGCATGCGGAAATCGTTCTTCTCGGTCAGCCGGGTTCGGATGAAGCCGGGGTTTACCCGCTGCGCCGTGACGCCCGTGCCCTTCAGGTCGGCGCGCAGGTTCTCGGCCAGGTGCATGACCCCGGCCTTGCTGGCGCCGTAGCCGATGGCCCCCGGCAGCCCCGCGAAGCCGGACAGCGATCCCACCAGCACGATCCGCCCCGCGCCGCGCGCCAGCAGCGCCGGCACCGCGCGGCCCATCACGTTCAGGCAGCCGACGAAGTTCACCTCGCCCATCAGGCGCACCGCCTCGGGGTCCCACTCGGTGGCCGGCAGCGGCTCGTAGGTGCCGGCGCAGTAGATGATGCCGTCGTAATCGCCCGCCTCCCGCGCCGCCGTCTCGACCGCGCCCGGATCGGTCACGTCCAGCGGCAGCGCGCGGGCATCGCGCAGGCCCGCCGCCAGTTCTTCCAGCCGCTGTGCCCCCCGCGCCGAGAGGATCAGCCGCGCGCCCGCCGCGTCCAACGCCTGCGCCAGTGCGCGGCCCAGCCCTTCGCTGGCGCCGACGATCCACCAGGTTTTGCCGGCGATGGCCTCAGGCATGCACCAGTTCCACCTGGTAGACATCCGTCTGCCCCACCGCGAAGGAGGCAGAGCAGATCCCGAGGTAGTACTGCCAGGACCGTTGGAACCGCTCGTCGTAGCCCATGCGCCCCAGCCGCGCCCGCTGCGCCTCCATTTGGTCTGCCCAGACCGCGCAGGTGCGGGCGTAGTCGGTCCCGAAGGCAAAGCTGTCCTTCACCGCCAGGCCAGCGCGCCGGGCCTGCTGCTGGATGCTGCCGGGCGACAGCAGCATCCCGCCGGGAAAGGTGTAGTGGCGGATGTAGTCAGAGCTTTTGCGGTAGATGTCGAAGTAGCCGTCGGACACCGTGATCGCCTGCACCACCGCGCGCCCGCCCTCGGCCAGCCGGGCCTTGAGGGTGGCGAAGTAGGCGGGCCAGTAGGCCTCTCCCACCGCCTCGATCATCTCGATCGAGACGATGTTGTCGTAGGTGCCCTGCGCGGCGCGGTAGTCCTGCAGCCGGATCTCGGCCCGCCCGTCCAGCCGCGCGTCGGCATAGGCCTTCTGGCTGGGCGAGATGGTCAGCCCGGTGACCTGCCGCCCCTGGTCCGCCGCCCGCTCTGCGAAGCCGCCCCAGCCGCAGCCGATCTCCAGCACCCGCTCGCCGCCCTCCAGCCGGCCGAGGATGCGGTCGTACTTGCGGTTCTGGGCGCGGTGAAGGTCGTCGTCGCCCTCGGCGAACAGCGCCGAGGAATAGGTCATGCCGGGGTCCAGCCACAGCTGGTAGAACTCGTTCCCCACGTCGTAATGGGCACGAATGTTGCGGCTGGCCCCGCGTGGCGAGTTGCGGCGCATCAGCCGGTCGACCACCCGGAACTTCAGGTTGTGCCAGAAACCGGCGTAGGCGAAGCCGTCCAGCACCGCGAGGTTCAGCAGCGCCACCTTGGTCAGCGTCACGATGTCCGGCGTGTCCCACAGCCCTTCCACGTATGCCTCGCCAAAGCCAATGTCACCGCGCGCGGCGGCGGCGGTCACCGCGGACCAGTCGTGCAGCTCCAGCACCGCCTCGGGGGCGCCGCGGCCGAAGTCGTGCACCTCCCTGCCGGGGGTGATCAGGCGCAGGCTGCCGTGTTCGATGCGGGCGCAGCTTTCGAGGAAATCGCGTTTCACGCGGTCGGTCAGGATCGGCATCAGGTCACTTCCGTTACGGGCGGTTCCGGTCTTCTACGATACCGCGCGCCTTTCAGTTTCAAAACCAGCGCCTGCCAGTAGATCAGCGCCAGCGTGCGGGCGGCGCCCAGCGGGCGGCGCGCATAGGCCCCCAGCAGCGCCCGGCTGGTCAGCGGCGCGCGCGGACCGGCGAGGGTGGCCACCACCCCCTCGGCCCCGTTGCGGTGGATGATGCGGATGGCGATGCGCCGGGCAGTCACGTCGAAGGCGAATTCGTAGTCGCCGGCCACGTCCTGGTAGGGCGAGACGTGCAGCCGCTTGGGCGCGCGCAGCCGGTCCTCTGCCCGGATCGGGGCGAAGCCGGGGCGGTGGCAGAGGTAGCTGTGGCGGTCGTGGAACGGGGTGCTGACCTCGGCGATCACCGCCAGCAGCGCGTCCCCCTCCACCACCAGCCAGAAGCTGACGGGGTTGAACACGTAGCCCAGCAGCCGCGGCTGGGTCAGCAGCAGCAGGCGGCATTCTCCGGTCAGCTCCAGCCCCGCGCCCGCCAGCACGTCGCGCGCCCAGGCCGCGCCGCGCCCCTTGCCGATGGGCCCGCCGTGCGAGCGGTCGTGCACCGAGGCGAGGTTCAGCCGGTTGCGCGAGAACAGCAGGGGACCGGCCCGCGCCTCGGGGTCGATCAGCACGTAGTCCACCGCATAGCGGAAGGCATTGCGCACCGGGCCCATGCGGGCATGGGTGGTGGTGGCGGCCAGGTACTCCGGCGGCAGGCTCATGCCGGCAGGCGGTCCATCGCCCGGACAACGCGGTGCGCGCTGGCGAAGCCGTCCTCGTGGAACCCGTTGCGGGTATAGGCCCCGGCGAACCATGTGCGGCGCAGTCCCTGGATGCCGGGCAGCCGTGCCTGCGCCTGCAACGCACCCTCGTCGAAGACAGGGTGGCGGAAGGTGGTCTCGTCGTAAATCTCGGCCTCGGGGATCGGCGTGGCGGGGTTCAGGGTGACGAACAGCGGGTCGCTTTCCGGGATGTTCTGCAGCCGGTTCATCCAGTAGGTGACGCCGATGGCACGGCGGTCCTCGGCCCCGGCCGAGCGGTAGACCCAGCTGGACCACACCTGCCGTCGGTGCGGCATCTGGCCGGCGTCGCGGTGCAGCACCATGCGGTTGTCCTGGAACCGCATCTTCGACAGCACCGTCGTCTCCTCGGGCGCCGCGTCCCCCAGCAGCCGCAGCGCCTGGTCGGCATGGCAGGCCAGGATCACCTGGTCGTAATGGCCCGGCGCGTCCTGCCCGGTGTGCACCTGCACGCCGTCCGGCTGCCGCGTCACCGCGCGCACCGGGGTTCCGGTCCGCAGCGTGGCGCCCTGCGCCAGCAGGTGCCGCGCCACTCGGCCCACGTACTGGGTGCTGCCGCCGTCCACCGTGTACCACTGGTGCTGGCCCGCCGGGGACATCAGCGCGTGGTTCTCCATGAAGCGCACCAGCGCGCGGGCGGGAAAGTCGCGCACCGTCTCGGTGGGGGTGGACCAGATCGCGCCGCACAGGGGGGTCAGGTAGTAGCGTTGGAACCAGTCGCCCAGGCGCATCCGCTCCATCAGCTCGCCGATGGTGCCGCCGTTGCCGGCCAGCGCCGGGGCCTGTCCGTTGAAGCGGAAGATGTCGCGCACCATCCGGTGGAACCCCGGTCGCGCCAGGTTGCGCCGCTGGGCCAGAAGGGCGCGCAGGTCGCGCAGGCCATACTCGATCCGGCCGCCGTCGATGCTGGCGCCGAAGCTCATGTCGCTGCGCGCCACCGGCACGTCCAGATCCTGGAACATCCGCGTCAGGTGCGGGTAGGTGGCGTAGTTGAACACGATGAACCCGGTGTCCACCGCCTGCGTCCCGTCGCGCCCCGCCATCACCGTGCGCGCGTGGCCGCCCAGCCGGGGCGCCGCCTCGTACAGGGTCACTTCGCGGTGCGGCGCCAGCAGGTAGGCCGCAGCCAGCCCCGAGATGCCGCCGCCGATGATCGCAACGCGGCCGGGCCGCATCGGAGGTTTGTCGAAGGACATGTCTGCTTTCCCACCTGCCGTTTGCCGAAGACTACGTGTCACGGAGCGCGACAGATCAGAATAAGGTGCGGAAAAAATGAACCATTGTCCGCGACCGCGCGTAAGGGCGGTATGAACATGAACATGGTCGCATCAAGCCCTCGCCGCGTTCCCGGCCTTGATCCCGGCCCCGCTTATCGGCCACCCTTCGCCCAGGCCTGCCGCACGTCGCGGCGGGCGCGCGGGGGGCGCCGGTTGAAGCGGGAGCTGACGGAGCAGACGCTGTGGATGGTGGCGGTGCGGGACAACCGGGACAAGGCGGCCTTCGCCCGGCTTTTCGACCATTTCGCGCCGCGGCTGAAGGCCATGGTCCTGCGCTCCGGCACCGGCAGCGGGCAGGCCGAGGAGATCGTGCAGGAGGTCATGCTGACCGCCTGGCGCAAGGCCGCGTTGTTCGACCCGGAGCGGGCGCAGGTTTCCGCCTGGATCTACCAGATCGCCCGCAACCGGCAGATCGACGTGCTGCGCAAAGAGAACCGCCCGGTGCCCGAGGAACTGTCCCTGCCCGAGGAGGGCGCGCCGGACGTCGGGCGGATGATGGCGGTGGAACAGGAAGCGGGGCTGCTGCGGCAGGCGCTGGGCGCGCTGAGCGAGACCCAGCGGCGGGTGATCGAACAGGCGTATTTCGGTGAGATGACGCACCAGGACATTCACGAGACCACGGGGCTGCCCATGGGCACCATCAAGTCGCGGATCCGGCTGGGGCTGGACCGGCTGCGCCACGAACTGCGGGAGCTGCGAGAATGAGCGGCGTGGTCCATCACCTGCCAGAGCGGCTGCTGATCGCCTATGCCGCCGGCACCCTGCCGCAGGCCTTTTCGGTGGTGGTGGCCGCGCATGTGTCGCTTTGCGACGAGTGCCGGGCCTCGCTGGAGGCGCACCAGGCGGTGGGCGGCGCACTGCTGGAGGCGACCGCGGCCGCGCCCGTGGACCTGACCGTGAAATCCGCGGTGCTGGAGCGTCTGGACGCCCCGCCCCCCGCCGCCCCCGTCTACCACCGCCGCGGCGCGCTGCCGGGCCCGGTGGTGGCGGCGATGCAGGGCCGCGCGCCGCGCTGGTCCTCGCTGGGCCTCGGGGTCAAGCAGGACATCCTCGCGGCGGACCGCAGCGGCAGCCTGCGCCTGCTGTCGATCCCCGGCGGGCAGGCGGTGCCCGACCACAGCCACGGCGGGCTGGAACTGACGCTGGTGCTGGAAGGCGCCTTCAGCGACGCCACCGGCCGCTTCGGCGTCGGCGACGTCGAGGTGGCGGACCCCGAGCTGGAGCATACCCCGACGGCCGAGCCCGGCCCCGCCTGCATCTGCCTCGCCGCCACCGACGCGCCCCTGCGGTTCCGCGGCCTGATCCCCCGGGTGCTGCAGCCGCTGTTCCGCATCTGACCCACGCCGCCTGACACCCCGCACCGGCGCCGCGGCGCCCAAGGGGGGGAGGGCGCACTGGCCGGGGGCGCTGTGCTTGCTATAAGCGGGGAACAGGTCGTGCACCGAACCCTAAGGCGAGTCCCCGATGGAAGGCATCCTTTTCCAGGCGACCATCTACCTCGCCACCGCCGTCATCGCGGTGCCCATCGCGGCGCGGCTGGGGCTTGGCTCGGTGCTGGGCTACCTGCTGGCGGGGTTCCTGATCGGCCCGGTGCTGGGGCTGGTGGGGGACACCGAGGGGCTGCAGCACGTGGCCGAGTTCGGCGTCGTGATGATGCTGTTCCTGATCGGGCTGGAGCTGGAGCCGCAGACCCTGTGGAACATGCGCCACCGGCTGGTGGGCATGGGGCTGGCGCAGATCTTCGCCACCATGGCGCTGGTGGCGGCGGGGGCGATGCTGCTGGGCCAGACCCTGGCGCCGGCGGTGGCGATCGGGATGATCTTTGCCCTGTCCTCCACCGCCATCGTGCTGCAGACGCTGTCGGAAAAGGGGCTGATGCGCACCCAGGGCGGGCGCTCGGCCTTCTCGGTGCTGCTGACACAGGACATCGCGGTGATCCCGATGCTGATCGTCCTGCCGCTGCTGTCCGCCGCCACGCCGCTGTTCTTCAACCCCGACGGCTCCGTCACCCGGCCGCCCAACCCGGCCCTGCCCACCAAACCGCCAGAGGGCGCGCCGGCGGCGCACGAGGTCGCCCGCTCGCTGGTCGAGGGGCTGCCGGCCTGGGGCGCCACGCTGCTGACGCTGGCGGTGATCGGCGGGGTGATCCTGGCGGGCGCCTACCTGACGCCGCCGATGTTCCGCTTCATCCACAAGACCCGCCTGCGCGAGATGCACACCGCCTTCGCGCTGCTGATCGTCATCGGCATCGCCTACCTGATGACGCTGGTGGGCCTGTCGCCGGCGCTGGGCACCTTCCTGGCCGGCGTGGTGCTGGCCAACTCCGAGTTCCGGCACGAGCTGGAATCGGACATCGAGCCCTTCAAGGGCCTGCTGCTGGGCCTGTTCTTCATCACCGTGGGGGCGGGGATCAACCTGGAGGTCTTCTTCCAACGGCCGTTCTCGATCATCGGCCTGACGCTGGCGATCATGGCGATCAAGGGCGGCGTGCTGTTCGCGCTGGGCCGGCTGTTCCGGCTGAAGGGGCGCGACCAGTGGCTGTTCACCCTGTCGCTGGCGCAGGCGGGGGAGTTCGGCTTCGTGCTGCTGTCCTTCTCCAGCCAGCAGGGGGTGCTGCCGCAGCCGGTGGCGCAGACGCTGCTGCTGATCGTGACGCTGTCGATGCTGCTGACGCCGCTGTTCTTCATCGCCTACGACATGCTGTCCCAGCGCATGAAGGACACCGACGACGGCGGGCCCGCGCCGGACGAGATCGGCGCCGAGGGGCCGATCATCATCGCCGGGGTGGGCCGCTTCGGGCAGGCGGTGAACCGCATGGTGCAGATGTCCGGCTTCCGCACCACGGTGCTGGACAGCAACCTCGCCACCATCCAGCTGATGCGGAAGTTCGGCTTCAAGGGCTATTACGGCGATCCCACCCGCCCCGAGGTGCTGCGCGCGGCGGGGCTGATGGAGGCGCGGGTGCTGGTGGTGGCGCTGGACAACCGCGACAACGCCACCCGGTTGGTGGCCTACGCGCGGCGCGAGCGGCCGGACCTGCACATCGTGGCGCGGGCGCGCGACCGGGTGCACGTTTACCAGCTGTACCGCGCCGGGGCGAACGACATCGTCCGCGAGATGTTCGACTCGTCCCTGCGCGCCGGGCGCTACGTGCTGGAGAACATGGGGCTGTCGGACTACGAGGCGGCGGTGCTGGAGCGGACATATTTCGACTATGACCGCGCCGCCGTCCGGGCGCTGGCCGAGGTCTGGCGGCCGGGGATCCCGGTGGACCAGAACCCCGAGTACGTGGCCCGCACCCGCGAGCTAAACGCGGAACTCGAGGCGGCGCTGCTGAAAACCCAGTCCGAGCAGGAGAAACGCCGCGCGCTGTAGCCGCGCGGCCGCCGGGGTCTCAGGCCCCCGACACCCCCGCCTCGGCGAAGGTGGCCATGCCGGAATGGCAGGCGATCGCCCCCTGCAGCACCCCCAGGGCCAGCGCCGCGCCGCTGCCCTCGCCCAGCCGCATCTCCAGCGCCAGCAGCGGCTCCAGTACCAGCGCCTCCAGCAGCCGTGCGTGCCCCGCCTCGGCAGAGCGGTGGCCGGCGACGCAGTGATCCAGCGCCCCCGGCGTGGCCCGCGCCAGCACGGCGGCGGCAGAGCAGCAGATGAAACCGTCGAGGATTACCGGGATCCGGCGGTGCCGCGCCGCCAGCACCGCGCCGGCCATCGCCGCCAGCTCGCGCCCGCCCAGGCAGCGCAGCACCTCCAGCGGGTCCTCCAGCGCCTTGGCGTGTTTCTTCAGCCCGGCCGCGATCACCTCGGCCTTGCGCGCCACCCCGGCATCGTCCAGCCCGGTGCCGCGCCCGGCCCAGTCGCCGGGGGCGCCGCCGAACAGCGCGCAGGCCAGCGCGGCGGCGGCGGTGGTATTGCCGATCCCCATCTCGCCGACGATCAGCAGGTCGGCCTCGGGATCGACCGCCTGCCACCCCGTGCGCAGCGCGTCCAGCAGCCCGGCCCCGGTCATCGCCGCGCCCTCGGTGAAGTCGCCGGTGGGCTTGTCCAGGTCCAGCGGATGCACGTCCAGCCGCGCGCCGAAGCGCCGCGCCAGCTGGTTGATTGCGGCGCCGCCGGCGCGGAAGTTGGCCACCATCTGCTCTGTCACCTCCGCCGGAAAGGCAGAGACCCCCCGCGCCGCGACCCCGTGATTGCCGGCGAAGACCACCACCTGCGGGTTCTCCAGCAGCGGCCGCGGATCGCCGCGCCAGCCGGCGTACCACAGCGCCAGCTCCTCCAGCCGCCCCAGCGCGCGCGGCGGCTTGGTCAGCTGGTCGTTGCGGTTCTCGGCGGCGGCGCGGGCCGCGGCATCGGCGTCGGGCAGGTCTTCCAGGGCATTGCGGAAACCGGCGAGCGTCTCGGGGCAGGCGGTGGGCATGGGCATCTTCCGTTTGCGCGGGGTCGGGGTAGTCTCTATCGGGTCGGCGGCGGCAGGAACAAGGTGAAAGCGGATGGGCTGGGACGCAGGGCGGAAACGGGCGGCAGAGGACGGCGCGGCGGCGCTGGGGCTGCTGACGCGGCTGCCGGTGCGGGTGCCCGAGGGCGCCGCCATGGCCCGCGCGGCCTGGGCCTGGCCGCTGGCGGGGCTGGCGGTCGGGGCGCTGGCGGCGCTGGCGGGCTGGCTGGCGCTGGCGCTGGGCCTGCCGCCGGGGATCGCGGCGGGGCTGATGCTGGCGGTCTCGGTGCTGGCGACGGGGGCGCTGCACGAGGACGGGCTGGCCGACGTGGCGGACGGCTTCTGGGGCGGTCAGGCGCCCGCCCGGCGGCTGGAGATCA
>JBLXFD010000034.1:0-32424 GCA_048262455.1 Rhodobacter sp. | reverse complement strand
GAGGTGTGGAACTTGATCGACTGCAGCAGCTGGCCGTCGTTGTCGAAGATGTGGACGTAGGTGTTGGACTCGAACTCGTCCTCGCCCGCCGCCGAGGCCAGCGCGGTGAAGCTTTCGCCCGCGCCGACGGTGCCCTCGAAGAACACCTTGTCGGTGTCGGACGGGTCGTCATCGGCCGACACGCGGATGACGTAGCTGCCGTCGCCGTCGTCGCCGGACATCACGCTGCCGATCTCGGCGCTGCCGTTCTGCGGGTTGTTGGTCTCGGTGGTCAGCGCATCGGCCAGCGTCAGCGTCAGTTCGCTGGGCTTGCCCACCTTGATGCCCTGGTCCTTCAGCTCGTCGCGCTTGTCGCACAGGTCGACCGGGTCGGGCTTGTCGGTGCCGCAGTCGAGGTCGATGACGAAGGTGGTGTTCTCCTCGACCTTGATGCAGTCGTCCTCGACGCAGACGGTCAGCTTCTGGTCCTCGGACTCGCCGTCCTCGTCGATGCAGCGGATCACCACCTCGTACTTGTTGTCGCAATCGGCATCGAGCGGCTTCTCGAAGTCCGGCGCCTTCTTGAAGAAGACCTCGCCGGTCTCGGGGTCGATCTCGAACAGGTCCGCGTCCTCGCCGCCGACGATCTCGTAGGTGGCGCCCTCGTCGCCGCCGTCCGTGGCCTCGGCGTCGCGGCCCAGCTTCATCCCCTTCTCCAGCGTCGCGCCGGACAGGGTGACGGAGCCGAAGACATCGCCGATCGCCAGGGGCTGCGAGCAGGAGGTGTGGAACTCGATCTGCTGGATCAGTTCGCCGCCGCGGCTGTCGAAGATCTCGACATGGGTCTCGCTGCCGAACTTCCCGTCGTTGGCGGTGACGGTGAAGTCCTCGCCGGATTCCACCTCGCCCTCGAACAGCGGCTCGCCCTTCTTGGACAGGACGCGGATGAAGACCGTGCCGTCGTCGTCCTCGCCGAAGGTGTCGATCTCGCGCTTGCCGTCGTCCTGGTCGTTGGCCTGCCGAAACGTGGTGCCGAAGTCGTAGTTCAGCGTCAGCGAGACCGGCTTGCCGCCGCTGTCCTTGGTGTCGCACAGGTCGGTGCCGCTGTCGGGCGGCGGCGCCTTGCCGCAGTCGATGTCCGCGACCGGTCCAATGCCGTTCTCGAGAAACTTGGTGACGATGTCCTTCATGGCGAAATCCTTCCAGCCCACACGCCGCTCCGGTCTCGCTGTCCGTCCGGGACAGGCGGCCGGTCCGGCAACCCCCCCTCGCCAGGCCGTTGATCCGGCACGTCGAGGCTCACACTGCATCAAGGGAGGGAGGGGCGCCGCGAACCTGTCAAGATGCGGCCATCTTGTCGCCGCAATCCCCCCGGCGCGGGTCCGGCGGGGGGCTGATGGCCGATTTCGGGGGTGATTGGCGGGTGCCGCGATGACAGTTCGAAGGGCGGCGTTCGACTGTTTCGCCATCGGCGGCAAACGCGGCCGCCGATCGGCGCATCGGCGTTAAGCATTCGGGCGGGATCAAGCGGGAAGGGCGAGGTGGATTGTCACCGGCGGGCGTACGATCAGCGCGCCATTCGCGTTTTGTACCGTGGGGGCAGGGCGGCGCCCGCCGGCCGAATCAGCGGCACGGGGGGCGGTCAGCGGCGCCGGGCGACTTCCTCCGCCAGCGACTTGAACGCCGCGATGGGCGGGGCGTCGGCGGCGATGGCGCTGTGGTAGATGTTCAGCGGAAGCGACCAAAGCGGCTCCTGCAGCGGCAGTTCCACCAGCCCCGAGGCCCGCTGCGCCCGCGCCAGCGGCGCGATCAGCACGCTGACAAGGTCGGTGCCGCGCAGGAAGGCCCCCAGCGCGGTGGGAGAATTGGTGCGCATCGAGAACCGGGGCGGCGGCAGGCCCCGGGCGGCCATCCATGCGGTGGCGGCGGCGACCATGTTGTCGTCCTCGTAGAACCCCACCCAGGGCACCGCGGCCAGGTCGGCGGGAGTGACCACCCGCCGCGCGGCCAGGGCAGAGCCCGCGTCGGCCACCGGGACCATCGGGTGGTTGGTCAGGAAAGTGCAGACGAAATCCGGCGCCGCCAGCGACGGGATCGCGCCGCCGGCCATGATCACGTCCAGCTCCCCGGCCACCAGCTTGGCCGCCAGCCGGTCGCCCACGTCAGAGATCAGGTCGATCGACAGCTTCGGAAAGCGCGCGTGCAGCGCCTCGACCGTGGGCGGCAGGATCGTGGTGGTCCACGCCACCCCCGCGCCGATCCGCAGCCGCCCGGTCACGCCGTCCTCCAGCCCCCGGATCTCGTCCAGCGCCAGCCGCCCGCCCTGCCGCAGCGCGATGCCGTATCTATAGAGTATGACCGCCGCCGGGGTGGGGGCCATCCCCGACACGGTGCGCGCGAACAGCCGCGCGCCCACCTCGTCCTCCAGCTTGCGCAGGCTGGCGGTCAGGGCGGGCTGGGTCAGGCCCAGCCGTTCCGACGCGCGGTGCAGGTTCGCCGCCTCGTAGATCGTGAGGAACTGGACAAGGCGGCGGCTGAGCATGAGGTCGGACATGCGGCCAATAAACAGAATTTATCGCACCGCCGACAATATGAATTTTACACGGACGTTACAGCGTGGCTCTCTTCGCCCCGGAGGAGATTTGCCATGAAGACCGTGTTCGTGCTGTTCGACAGCCTCAACCGCGCTGCGCTGGGCGCCTACGGCGGCACCGACATCGCGACCCCGAACTTCGACCGCTTCGCCCGGCGGGCGATGACCTTCGACACCCATTACGTCGGCTCGCTGCCCTGCATGCCGGCGCGGCGCGACATGCACACGGGGCGGCTGAACTTCCTGCACCGGTCCTGGGGGCCGCTGGAGCCCTTCGACAATTCCTTCGCGCAGATCCTGAAGGACAGCGGCACCTACACGCACCTGATCACCGACCACCTGCATTACTTCGAGGACGGCGGCACCGGCTTTCACACCCGGTTCAACACCTGGGACTTCGTGCGCGGCCAGGAACACGACCCCTGGATCGCCATGGTCGAGCCGCCGTTGGACAAGTTCCGCGAGACCTATGCCGGCAGCCAGTACCCCGAAGACCGCTCGGACAAGCGGTTCAACGGGATGGTCAACCGCGAGGTGCAGCAGGACGAGGCGGACTTCCCGGGGCCCAAGTGCTTCGCCGCCGCGATGGAGTTCCTGGACCGCAACGCCGCCGCCGACGACTGGCTGCTGATGCTGGAATGCTTCGACCCGCACGAGCCGTTCCACGCGCCGGACCGCTTCAAGGCGCCCTACGCCACTGGCTGGGACGGCAAGGTGCTGGACTGGCCGCGCTACGAGAAGGTGCAGGAGACCCCCGAGGAGATCGCAGAGATCCGCGCCAACTACGCTGCGCTGGTGGCGATGTGCGATGAGTACTTCGGCAAGCTGCTGGACCGGTTCGACGCAGAGAACCTCTGGGAGGACACGGCGCTGGTCCTGTCCACCGACCACGGCTTCCTGCTGTCGGAACACGACTGGTGGGGCAAGATGCGGATGCCCTGCTACGAGGAGATCAGCCACATCCCCCTGATGATCCACGACCCCCGCACGCCGCAGGCGGCGGGCAAGCGGACGCGGGCGCTGACCCAGACCGCCGACCTGATGCCGACCCTGCTGGGCCTGCACGACGCCGAGGTGCCGCCAGAGGTCCGGGGGCAGGATCTTGGCGCGCTGACCGCCGATCCCGGCGCCGAGGGGCGCGAGGTGGCGGTCTTCGGGCTGTTCGGCGGGCCGCTGGGGGTCACGGACGGGGTGCACACGCTCTATCACTACCCGCCCGACCTTTATGCCGAGGGGCTGCGCGAATACACGCTGGCACCTGCGCACATGACCACCTTCTTTACCCCCGAGGAACTGGTCACCGCCGAGCTGGCGCCGGGCTTCGATTTCACCAAGGGGGTGCCGGTCCTGTCGATTGCCGCGCTGCCCACGGCCAAACGCGTTCCGATGCACGACGCGCTGGCGTTCCAGGACATCGGGACCCGGCTGTTCGACGTGGCGGCCGACCCCGCCCAGCAGCACCCGGTGGACGACGCGTCCACGGTGGACCGTCTGCTGCGCGGCGCCCGGGCGGTGCTGCAGGATCACGACACGCCCGCCGAGGTATACCGCTGGTACGGCCTCGGTGGAGAACTGGAAGACGAAAGGGAGGAAAACCATGAAGCTGCTGAATAACCTGGCCTGCGCGGCGCTCGCGCTCGCGGCCGCCACCGCGCCGGCGCTCGCCGAGTTCCCCGAGCGCAACATCGAGAACATCTATCCCTGGAACCCCGGCGCCACCATGGCGGCGAGCCAGGTGATCGCCGACGCCATGGGCGAGGAGCTGGGGGTGAACATCTCCGTGGTCTCGACCCCCGGCGCGGGCGGGGTGAAGGCCTTCGAGATGGCGCTGTCGCGCGACGCGGACGGCTATACCATCATCGACGGCTACGTGGCGCCGCTGGTACTGCAGCCGATGCAGGGCAACGCCGACTGGTCCTACGAGGACTTCGTGCCGCTGTGGTCGGCCACCGCCAACGCCTTCGCCATCGCCGTGCGCAAGGGGGACGACCGGTTCCCCGACCTGCCGGCGCTGATCGAGGCCATGCGCGCCGCCCCCGGAGAGCTGCGCTATTCCCCCGGCGCGGCCAACGCGCTGCCGCACATGTCGGCCGCCAAGATGATGCAGGTGGCCGATGTTCACGCGCAGGTGGTGCCTTACCCCGAGATCGACGTGGCCGTGCGCGACGTGCGGTCGGGCGTGCTGGACTTCATGGTGATCAACACCGGCGTTTATGCCATCAACAAGGACGATGTCGACATCCTGGCCGTGCTGTCCGACTTCGGCGCGGCCTCCGACACCTACGGCGGCGCGCCGCTGATCGGCGAGTTCGGGATCGACACCGGCATGACCGGCCTGTCCACCATGGGCTGGAACTGGTGGCTGGTCGAGAAGGGCACCCCCGAGGACGTGGTGGCCCGCCTGCGCGAGGCCATGGGCACCGCGCTGGCGCGCGAGGAAGTGCAGCAGCGGCTGATCGGGATGGGCTTTGTCCCGACCCTGCAGTCGCCCGAGGAGTACGAGGCCGTGGTGGGCCCGATCGCCGACCAGATCGGCGGCGCCATCGACGCCATCGCCTGGGAGCGCGAGCGCCTCGGCCTCTGAGCCGCGGAACTGGGGAGGAGAGGGGACCATGCCGGACGCGACTTCGCGCCGCTTCGACTGGATCGTGACGGGGCTGGCCCTGTTGCTGCCGGTGCTGGTCTTTCGCGAGGCGGCAACCTCGCTGACGGCGCAGGACGCGGCCTCCGGCGGGCCGATGCGGGACGCCGCCTTCTTTCCCGAGGTCGTCGCATGGGCGCTTCTGCTGCCGATCGCGGCGAACCTCTTCCGGCTGGTGCGCAGCACCACTCACGCACCAGCCGACGAAACGCCGGGCGCGGACACCGCGCCCGGTCCCCATTCCGGGCAGGCGCTACTGGCCACGGGCCTGTTCGTCGCCTACCTGCTGCTGCTGCCCTGGGCGGGCTTCTACCTGGCCACCCCCGTCCTGATGCTGATGTTGATGCGCCTGTTCGGCGGCGGCTGGATCACCGCCTGCCTGATGGCGGCCGGGCTGACGCTGGCGGTCGGCTATGTCTTCGAGGGGCTGCTGGACGTGGTCCTGCCGCTCGGCTTCGCCAAGTTCACGCTGTTCGGATGACACCGTGTTCGACCTTCTGATCCAGGGCGCCCCCCTCTATTTCGACTGGCTGAGCATGGGCCTGACGGTGCTGGGCATCGTCGCGGGGCTGGTGATCGGCGTGCTGCCGGGGCTGGGGCCGCTGATGGGCATCGTGCTGATGCTGCCCGTGGCCTTCCACCTGCCGCCGATCCCCGCCATGGCGATGCTGATCGCGATCCAGGTGGGCGGCTCGGCCGGCGGCGCGATCTCGGCGATCCTGCTGCGCATTCCCGGCACGCCGCTGGCGGCCGCCACGCTGTTCGACGGCTACCCGCTGGCGCAGAAGGGCCGGACGCAGGACGCCATCGGGCTGGCCATGGCCGCCTCGTCGCTGGGCGGGCTGGTGGGCGGGCTGGTGCTGCTGTTCCTGTCGCCGCTGCTGGCCGCCTTCGCGCTGCAGTTCGCGCCGCCGGAGTACGCGGCCATGGCGGTCTTCGGGCTGCTGACCATCGCCATCGTGTCCGAGGGCACGCCGATGAAGGGGCTGATCGCCGGCGGCTTCGGGCTGCTGCTGGCCACCGTCGGCACCGACGAGTTCACCAATGCCTACCGCTTCACCTACGGCGCCTTCCAGCTGACCAGCGGGCCGCACATCGTGGCGGTGGTGATCGGCCTCTTCGCGCTGTCGGAGCTGTTCTTCCAGGTGCAGGGCGGCGGGTTGACCGACGCGCCCCGGCTGGAGCGGATCCGCATGTCGTTCCGGGGCCTGCGGCTGCTGCTGAACCACAAGGTCAACCTGCTGCGTTCGGCGCTGATCGGCACCGGGCTGGGCGCCATTCCCGGCGCGGGGGGCGACGTGGGGGCCTTCATCTCCTACGGGGTGGCCAAGCGGATGGCCCCGGCCGAGGAAGGCTACGGCAAGGGCGCCGAGGGCGGCGTGGTGGCCACCGAGGCGGCCAACAACGGCTGCGTGGGCGGCGCGCTGATTCCGACACTGTCGCTGGGCATCCCCGGCGACGCCTCCACCGCCGTGCTGCTGGGGGCGCTGTTCCTGCTGGGCTTCTTCCCGGGGCCGGAGCTGTTCCGCTACAACCCCGACGTGGCCGGCGGCATCTTCATCGCCTACATGGCCGGAAACTTCGTGCTGCTGTTCGCCGGGCTGCTGCTGGCGCCGTTCTTCGGGGCGGTACTGAAGCTGCGCAAGGCCTGGCTGCTGCCGGCGGTGCTGCTGCTGTCGGTAATGGGCACCTACTCGCTGCAGAACTCCACCTTCGACCTCTGGGTGATGCTGTTCTTCGGGGTGATCGGCTACCTGCTGCGGCGGGCGTCCTTCCCGCTGGCGCCGGTGATCATCGGGATGATCCTTGGCCCGGTGCTGGAAAGCAACCTGCGCCGCTCGCTGCTGATCTCGCGCGACGGGCTGATGATCTTCCTGGAGCGGCCGATTTCGGCAACGATCCTCGGAATCTCGGCGCTGCTGGTGGGCTGGATCCTGTGGTCGGCGTTGCGGCCGGCGCGGGCGCGGCCGGTTTCCGGCGCCAAGGCGGGCCCCCGCCGCACTTGACCGGGCGCCGGGCCCTCAGCCCGGTTCCGCCCCGCCGAAGGTGTCCTTCACCTGCTCCCAAGCCGCCTCCAGGTGCGCCGCCATGGCGCGTTCCGCCGCGTCCGGGTCGCGTTCGAGGATGGCGTGGTAGATCGCGGCGTGGGCCTCGTGGTTGCGCCGGTTGCGGGTGTGAGAGCGTTCCATCCGCGCCCAGTGCGGCGCCAGCCATGCGGCGAAGCCGTCGTGCAGAGCGGGGAACAGGGGGCTGCCGGGGATGGTATAGAGCACCCGGTGAAAGGCGCGGTCGGTTTGGTAGAAGGCGTCGGAATCCCCGATCGCGTCGTGGTTCGCCTGCAGCGCCGTCTTCAGCGCGGCGATCTCTGCCTTGCCCGCCCCCTGCGCGGCGTCGCGCACCAGCCCCCGCTCGACGAAGACCCGCGCCTCGAACAGGGTCCGCACGCCCCCCGCCTGACCCAGCAGCTGCCGCACCGCCGGGCCGGTGGTGGCCATGACAGAGGCGTAGCCGGGCCGCCGCACCACCGGGCGAAAGCGCGGCTTGGCCTCCACCAGCCCGCGGTTCGACAGGGCGGTGATCGCCTCGCGGATCACGGTGCGGCTGGTGCGGAACTCCTCCACCAACGCGCGCTCGGCGGGCAGGGGGGCGCCGTCCGCGAGGATGCCGGCGGCGATCCGTCGCTCGATCTCGGCGACCACCGTGTCGGCGGCGCGGGTGCCGGCCTCTGGCTGGGACGCGTCCTGCATCTGGGGTATCCGTTCGTTGCGGTTGGTTTTGATCATACGAAAGATCGTCGGGTGGCGGAAGGGCGGCCGTCGCTGGTTGACTTTCACCGGCGAGCATGATGAAAGGACCGGAATTTGGTATGACCAAAATGGAAGAGGGCGGCATGACTGACATCACCGGCATCGAGATTGGCCACTTCCGCGTGCCGCTGGCCGAGGTGCTGATGGACGCCAAGCACGGCGCCCACACGCATTTCGAGCTGGTGACCGCCACGATCACCACCTCCGACGGGCTCTCGGGCACCGGCTATACCTATACCGGCGGCGTTGGCGGGCGCGCGATCCAGACGATGCTGGAACATGACCTCGCCCCCTTCCTGCAGGGCCGCGACGCCCGCGAGGTGGAGGCGCTGCACGACGCGATGCAGTGGCACGTGCACTACGTCGCGCGCGGCGGCATCGCCTCTTTCGCCATCTCGGCGCTGGACATCGCGCTGTGGGACCTGCGCGGCAAGCGCGAGGACCGGCCGCTGTGGCAGATGGCCGGCGGCGCCTCGGACCGCTGCCGCGCCTACGCGGGGGGGATCGATCTGAACTTCCCGCTGCCCAAGCTGCTGGATTCGATCCGCGGCTACCTCGCGCGCGGCTTCGACGGGGTGAAGATCAAGGTGGGCCAGCCGAAGCTGGAGGACGACGTGGAGCGGGTCCGCGCGGTGCGGGAGCTGATCGGGCCGGACGTCACCTTCATGGTGGACGCGAATTATTCCATGTCGGTCGAGCAGGCCATCGCCGCCTCGCAGGCCTTCGACCCCTACGACATCACCTGGTTCGAGGAGCCGACGATCCCCGACGACTACGCCGGCTACGCGGCCATCGCCGAGGCCACCCGGATCCCGCTGGCCATGGGCGAGAACCTGCATACCGAGCACGAGTTCGGCTATGCCGTCGCGCAGGCGCGGCTGGGCTTCCTGCAGCCCGACGCCTCGAACTGCGGCGGCATCACCGGCTGGCTGCGCGCCGCGCGGCTGGCGAAGGACGCGGGGCTGCCCGCCTGCAGCCACGGGATGCAGGAGCTGCACGTCTCCCTCGTCTCGGCGCAGCCCAACCCGGGGTGGATCGAGGCGCATTCCTTCCCGATCGACACCTATACCACCCGGCCGCTCGTGCTGGAAAACCACCGCGCCGTCGCGCCGGACACCCCCGGAACCGGGGTGGTGTTCGACTGGGACCGCCTGCGCGACGCCTGTGCCGCCTGAACAAAGGACCATGACCATGCAAGCAGCCTACTACACCGGCGACCGGACCTTCCGGGTGGAGACCGCCACCCCCGTGGCGCCCGCCGCGGGGCAGGTGCAGATCGACGTCGCCTATTGCGGCATCTGCGGCACCGACCTGCACGCCTACCTCGGCCATATGGACGCCCGGCTGGGCAACCGCCGCGTCATTGGTCACGAGATGTCGGGCCGCGTGGCGGCGCTGGGCGAAAGGGTTCAGGAGCTGTCCGTCGGTGACCCGGTGGTGGTGCGCCCGCTGGACCATTGCGGCGACTGCCCGGCCTGCGCGGCGGGGCACCAGCACATCTGCCACAACCTGAAGTTCCTGGGCCTCGACACCGACGGCGCCTTCCAGGGCAAGTGGACGGTGCCCGCCCACGTGGTGCACCGGGTGCCGGGCGACCTGCCGCTGCAGCACGCGGCGCTGGTCGAGCCGCTGGCGGTGGCGGTGCATGACGTCAACCGCGCCCGCGTGGCGCCGGGCGAGCGGGTGCTGGTGATCGGCGGCGGGCCCATCGGCATGCTGGTGGCCATGGCGGCGCGCGAGGCGGGCGGCGAGGTGATCCTGTCCGAGGTCAACCAGAACCGCCTGAAGATGGCGCGGGAGATGGGCTTTGCCGCCCTCGATCCGCGGGCCGAGGACGTGGCCGCGCGGATCATGGAAGAGACCGGCGGCAAGGGGGCCGACGTGGTGTTCGAGGTGTCCGGCACCCAGGCCGGCGTCGACCTGATGACAGAGGCCGCCGCGACCCGCGGGCGGATCTGCATGGTGGCGATCCACGCGACGAAGCCGCAGGTGGACCTGTTCCGCTTCTTCTGGCGCGAGATCGAGATGCTGGGCGCCCGGGTCTACGAGCCGCAGGACTACGACCGCGCCATCGCCCTGCTGACCGGCGGCATCGGCGCCGAGCGACTTATCACCGACGTGCGCGCGCTTTCCGAGATCCAGCCCGCCTTCAAGGCGCTGACCGAGAACCCCGCCTCGATGAAGACCCTGATCCGCGTCAACGAGGAGATGACGGCATGAGCGCGCCCTCCTTCGACCTGAGCGGCCGCACCGCCCTCGTCACCGGCGCCCGGCGCGGCATCGGGCGCGGCATGGCAGAGGCGCTGGCGGCGGCCGGGGCGGACATAATCGCGGTCTCGGCCACCATGCCCGGCGACGGCGGCGCGCTGGGCGAGACGCTGCGCGGCATGGGCCGCCGCTGCGACGCCTACGCCTGCGACTTCTCGGACCGCGCCGCGCTGCGGGACTTCGCCGCCCGGGTGCGCCGCGACCATCCGCAGGTGGACATCCTGGTGAACAACGCCGGCACCATCCGCCGCGCCCCCGCCGCCGAGCACGGCGACGAGATCTGGGACGAGGTGATCGAGACAAACCTCTCGGCGCAGTTCGTCCTGACCCGCGAGATCGGCGGCGACATGGTCAGGCGCGGGCGCGGCAAGATCATCTTCACCGCCTCGCTGCTGACATTTCAGGGCGGGATCAACGTGCCGGGCTACGCCGCCTCGAAGGGCGGGGTCGGGCAGCTGACCATGGCCTTCGCCAACGAGTGGGCGGGCCGCGGCGTCAACGTCAACGCCATCGCGCCGGGCTACATCGCCACCGACAACACCGAGGCCCTGCGCGCCGACCCCGAGCGGCGCGAGGCGATCCTGTCGCGCATCCCCGCCGGCCGCTGGGGCACGCCCGAGGATTTCGGCGGGCCGGTGGTGTTCCTTGCCTCGGAGGCGGCGGACTACGTGCATGGCACGATCCTGACGGTGGACGGCGGCTGGATGGGCCGCTGAGCCGGGTGGCGCGGGGTTAGCGCAGGTCGAGTCCCAGCACCTCCCGCGCCGCCGCCTTCCACGCCTGCACCAGTTCTGGCGGGCCGTGCTTTTCCCATGCGGGCAGCACCCCCTCGCGAAGCAGGGCGCGGGCGCGGCCGTCCTCGGGCAGTTGCGCAAGCAGCGGAAGCTGGCCGCGGGTAATGCCGCGCGGGCAGGGGCTGTTGCCGGACATGCAGGCCAGCCGCGCCTTGAACCGCGCCTCCAGCCCGTTCCAGTAGGGGTCCTCGTACTCGGTACGCGCGGCCTGCAGCAGCGCCGCCTGGCGCGCGGGCGGCATGACGTTCCAGGCCTCGGCGCTGGCCACCAGGGAAACCACGCCCCAACCCAGGAGCGGCGCGGGGGTCAGGAAGTTGTTCCCCGTATGCCGCCGGAGCGACAGCGGCAGGGTCGAGCCGGTGGCATAGCACCCGTCCAACCAACTGTCGATGATCCCGGCTAGGGGCTTGACGTTGGCATAGTCCCGCAAGGCCGGCACGATGTAGCCTTCGGCGGCGACATCGTTGCCGACCAGGTGCTCCCACTGGGTCACCCGTGTGCCGCAGGTCAGCACCACCGGCATGGCCGCGGGGGCGGCGGCCAGCAGCGCCAGCCCGTCGGCCAGCATGGCCTTCGTCACGGCAGGCCGCAGCGCGTCCACCATGGCGCGGGCCTTGGCCGGATCGCTGGTCACCAGAGGCAGGTCCAGTGCGTGGCCGGGAAACTCCAGCGGCATCGAGCCGATCAGCACCGTGCCGATCTGCACCCGGTTCCGGCGCAGCGCCTCCGCCTGTTCGGCCACGGGCAGGAAGGCGGTGGAGCGCGCGGTGCTGACGTTGTCGATTGCCGACAGGGTCTTTTCCAGGAACGGCGAGTCGATGAAGGGATCGGCGAACTTCGGCGGCGCGAGATAGATCAGCTTTACCGGCCCCGCGACGACAGTAGGCGCGGGGGCGGGTGCGGGGGCAGGCGCAGGGGTGGGCGCAGGGGCAGGCGCGGGAGGCGCCGCGGCCCGCAGCTCCTCCAGCCGCGCCGTCGCGCGTTCGGCGAAACAGGGGGCGTGCTGGTCCAGGTAGCCCTGCAGCGCCGCGGCGGTATCGGCCTTCATCGCCAGCGCGTAGGGCCCCAGCGCCTTGTTGCACGACTGCGCCGACGCGCCGCCGGCGCTTGCGGCCAGCAGCCCGGCCCCTAAAGCGCCCAGGGTCAGCCTTTTGATTCCCCAAGTAAATTTCCGCTGCGTCATGATGAATTCCCCCTCGCTCCCTTGCCGCCAGTAACGGGCAGGGGGCGGCACCCTGTCAATTCACGCTTTTCCGGGGCGCGGCTTTGTAAGACGAACGGAAAAAAATAATCGACGATTTAGGCGAAACCGTGCTACGAGGCTGCAAGAGGTAAACGACGCGTGAATCGGGGGGGAGCACGAATGGCGATGCCGCGGAGGATCCGGAGCCTGCAGATCAAGGCGTCCGGCGCATGAGCGCCCGTCCCAACGTCCTGCTGATCACCACGGACCAGCAGCGCGGCGATTGCATCGAGGGCGGCGGGCGCGGCGTGCGGACGCCGAACGTGGCGCGGATCGCCGGCGAGGGCGCGCGGTTCGACACCTGCATCACCCCGCACCCCATGTGCCAGCCTGCCCGCGCCTCGATCCTGACCGGCAAGCTGCCCTATAGCACCGGCGTCCGGGACAACGGCCGCAACCTCGACGAGGGGCTGGCAGAGGACGGCATCGGCGGGATCTTCGCCCGCGCGGGCTATGACACCCACTTCATCGGCAAGGCGCATTTTTCCACGCACGAGACCTTCTCTGCCACCGGGCGGGCCGAGTGCTACACCTCGGTCGGCGACCTGCCGGCGGACTGGGCGGGGCCCTACATGGGGTTCGAGAACGTCCAGCTGACCCTGCGCCCGCACCACCACTGCGACTGGCACGACGCGCCCTTCACCCTGCATTACGAGGATTACCTCGACCAAGACGGCCGCGGCGGCGAGCGCTGGGCGCGGGCGAAGGAGCGGGTGGCGCCGCTGACCAAGCACAAGCAGGTCTGGCGCTCGGCGCTGGCGGACGAGTGGCATTCCACCCCCTGGGTCGGCGAGCGGGCGCTGGAGATGCTGGACGAGGCCGGGGACGCGCCCTTCATGGCCTGGGTCTCCTTCCCCGATCCGCACCCGCCCTTCCTGGCCGCGGCCCCCTGGGGCACGGCCTTCGATCCGGCCGAGGTGGACCTGCCGGCGCACCGGGAACTGGACCTCGACCGCCGCCCCTGGTGGCACCGCGCCTTCCTGGAAAGCCCGGCCCGCCGGAACCAGAAGCGGACCCATGCCAAGGGCCAGCAATACTGGGGCAACGACGACGCGCTGGCAGAGGGCGACCTGCGCGACGTGACCGCGGTCTACTACGGCATGATCGCCGCCATCGACCACCAGGTCGGGCGCCTGCTGGACCGGCTGGAAGAGACGGGGCGGCTGGACAATACCATCGTGATCTTCACCTCGGACCACGGCGAGTGGCTGGGCGATCACGGGCTGCTGCTGAAGGGGCCGATGCTTTACGACGGCCTGCTGCGGGTGCCTCTGGTGATGCGCGGGCCGGGGGTGGCGCAGGGACGGTTCGACGCGCCGGTCTCGACCCTCGATCTGCGTGCCACGCTGGCGGAGCTTTGCGGGCTGGAGGGGATCCCGGCCGACGACGGCCGCTCGCTGACCGACGTCATGCAGGGCGGGGACCGTGACGTGGCCCATAACGAGTGGGAAGTGGACCCGGTGCGCAGCGGCATCGACCTCGATCTGCGCACCGTCCGGTCCCGCAGTCACCGGCTGTCGGTCGATCTGAAAAGCGGGGCAGGCGAGCTTTACGATCTTCGCGCCGACCCCACCGAGATGAACAACCTCTGGGACGACGCCGAGGCGGCCCCCGTCCGTGACGCGCTGATGGCCACGATCGCCGTGGAGCGCCCGGGAATGATTCCGCCGGCGCCGCGCGTCGGTTGGCACTGAACAGGAGACCTGAATGTCAAAGATCGCTTCCATCGAACCGCTGCTGGCCCGCGTCGGCATCCGCAACCAGCTGCTGGTCAAGGTGACCACCGAGGACGGGCTGTACGGCTGGGGGGAATCCGGCCTGTCCAGCCGCGAAGGCCCGGTGGCGGCGGCGATCGGGCACTTCGCCGAGTTCCTCGTGGGCCGCGATTCCCGCCAGATCGGGCGGATCTGGCAGGAGACCTACCGCAGCCAGTACTTCGAGGGCGGCCGGGTGCTGACCGCGGCGATGTCGGCTATCGACATCGCGCTCTACGACCTGCTGGGCAAGCGGCTGGAGGTGCCGGTCTACCAGCTTCTGGGCGGCAAGCAGCGCGACGAGATCCCGACCTTTCCCAGCTGCCAGGCGCCCGAGACGGACGACCTGCTGGCCAAGGCCAAGGTGCTGGTGGACGCGGGCTGGGACTGCCTGCGGATCTATACCGGCGAGTTCGACGGCGACGGCGTCTTCGACCCGCGCCAGAACCTGAACCGCGCGGCGCAGCAGCTGATCGCCCTGCGCGAGGCGGTGGGGCCGGAGCTGTGCCTGGGGATCGACCTGCACCACCGCATGTCGATCGCCGAGACCGCCGACTTCTGCAACCGGCTGCCGCAGGGCACGCTCGACTTCCTCGAGGAGCCGATCCGCTGCCAGACCCCGCAGGCCTACCGGACGCTGCGCAGCATGACCAACATTCCCTTCGCGGTGGGAGAGGAGTTCGCCTCGAAGTGGGAGGCCGCGCCGTACATCGACGAGGGGCTGACCCAGTACATGCGGCTGGACATCTGCAACATCGGCGGCTTCACCGAGGCGATGAAGGTCGCCGGCTGGTGCGAGCAGAAGTACATCGACCTGATGCCCCACAACCCGCTCGGCCCCGTCTGCACGGCGGCCACGGTGCACATGGCGGCGGCGGTGCCGAACTTCAGCTGGGCCGAGACCCGGCAGGGCCCGACCGAGTCCCTGGGCTTTCACGATCCCGAACTCTTTCCCGTCCAGATCCCGCTCGACGGCATCACCTACAAGGTGCCCGACCGTCCCGGGCTGGGCGTCGAAGTGGACGAGGAAAAGATCCGGGCCACCCGGCCCGTACACGTCGAACCGCCGCACCTGTCGCGGCCGGACGGCTCCGTCACCAACTGGTGACAAGTTCAGCAAGGAGGAGGAGACTATGCTGACCAAGAGGAAATGGACGACGCTCGCCAGCGTCATCGCGATCGCGGTGGCCGGGCAGGCGTTCGCCTACGAGGAAGCCCCCGAACTGGCCGCCAAGGTCGCGGCCGGTGAACTGCCGCCGGTGGACGAGCGTCTGCCGTCCGATCCGCTGGTGATGGATGTCATCGAGGGCCCCGGCGAATACGGCGGCACCCTGCGCCGCGCGATCCTTGGCGGCGGCGACCAGCACAACATGGTCCGCACCATCGGCAGCGACAACATGGTGCGCTGGTCCCCGGACTGGACCGAGGTGCGCCCCAACATCGCCAAGTCCTGGGACGTGTCCGAGGACGCCTCGAAGTTCACCTTCCACCTGCGCGACGGGATGAAGTGGTCGGACGGCGCGCCCTTCACCGCCGATGACGTGGTGTTCTGGTACGAGGACATCTTTTCTGTCCCCGAACTGACGCCCAACAAGGATGCCACCTTCGTCGGCCCCGCCGGCCCGGTGAAGGTTTCCAAGATCGACGACCTGACGGTCGAGTTCGACTTCGGCGCGCCGAACGGGCTGTTCCTGCAGGCGCTGGCCTACGGCTTCGGCTACCATGCCACCGCCTATCCGAAGCATTACCTGTCGCAGTTCATGCCCAAGTACAACGAGGACGTGCAGGCGCTGGTGGACGCAGAGCCGGCGGCCGGCGACTGGGTGCAGCTGTTCAACCTTAAGGCCGGGCCTATGGACACGCCGCTGTTCTGGCAGAACCCGGACCGCCCGACCCTGCACGCCTGGCACCTGACCAACGCCTACGGCAATGCCGACCGCGTGGTGGCAGAGCGCAACCCCTACTACTACAAGGTGGACAGCGAGGGGCAGCAGCTGCCCTACATCGACCGCATCACCTACGACCAGGTGGAGGACGTCGAGACGATCCTGCTGAAGGCCTTCAACGGCGAGATCGACTACATGCTGCGGCACATCGGCCGGCCCAACAACAAGGCCGCGCTGACCGACAACATGGAGCGCGGGCAGTACCGCTTCTTCGACGTGGGCGACCTGCCGGCCAACATCATGATCCTGATGATGAACCTCAACCACGAGGACCCGGTGAAGCGCGAGGTCATCAACAACAAGGACTTCCGCATCGGCGTCAGCCACGCGATGAACCGGCAGGAGATCATCGACCTGCTGTACTTCGGCGCCGGCACCGGCGCGCAGACCGCGCCCGTGGCGGGTTCCGACCTCTACAACGAGGAATGGGCCAAGCAGTTCACCGAGTACGACGTGGACACGGCGAACGAGTACCTCGACAAGGTGATGCCCGAGAAGGACGCCGAGGGCTTCCGCATCGGGCCGGACGGCAACCGCTTCACGATGATCTTCCTCGTGGCGGACGTGTTCGGGCTGCAGTACCCCGACGCGATGGAGCTGATCCAGGGCTATGCGCGGGACGTGGGCCTCGACTTCCAGATCCGCACCACCGACCGCTCGCGCCTGATCGAGCTGCACACCTCGAACGACTTCGACGCCTACCTGTGGAACTGCTCGGGCGGGCAGGCCGACGCCTACCTGACGCCGATCTGCTACGTGCCGACCATCTCGAACTCGGTCAGCTGGGCGCGTGAGTGGGCGGCCTGGGGGGTCGACAACACCACCGGCGAAGAGCCGCCGCAGAACGTCAAGGACATCTTCGCCAAGTACAGCGAAGTGCGCGCCGCGGCGACGCCCGAGGAGCAGAAGAAGCTGATGCTAGAGGTGATCGGCATGGCCGCCGACGCCCTGTTCACCATCGGCCTCGTGCAGCCCGAGCCGGTCTTCGGCATCGCGCGCAACAACGTTCGCAACGTGCCCGACCCGCTGCCGATCGCCGGCCAGCTGTGGTTCCCGGCACCCTATACCGCGCAAATGTACTTCGAGGGCGGCAACAACCTGCCGTAGCATCGAGGAACTCCCGGGGCGCCGCCTGCCGGCGCCCCGGTCAACGCGGGAAAGCGGAGACCCTGACCATGGGCGGCTTCATCCTCAGACGCGTGATCTACATGATCCCGACGGTCTTTCTTGTCTCGATCGTCACCTTCATCATCATCCAGCTGCCACCGGGCGACTACCTCGACTCGCTGGCGGCAGAGATGGGCGAGGCGGGCGTCGACAACACCGCGGTGGTCGAGCAGCTGCGCGAGCAGTACGGCCTCGGCCAGCCGATGTACCTTCAGTACTGGAAGTGGATGACCGGCATCCTGCTGGAGGGCGACTTCGGCATCTCCTTCGAGAAGAACCTGCCGGTGACCGACATCATCTGGGACCGGCTGGGCTGGACCTTCGCGATCTCGCTGCTGACGCTGCTGTTCATCTGGATGGTGGCGCTGCCGATCGGGATCTACTCGGCGGTCAAGAAGTACTCTGTGGGTGACTACATGGCCACGCTGTTCGGTTTCATCGGGCTGGCGGTGCCGAACTTCCTGCTGGCGCTGGTGATGATGTACGTGGCCTTCAAGTACTTCGGCCAGAGCGTCGGCGGGCTCGTCAGCCCGGCCTACCTGGGCGAGCCCTGGTCCTGGCCCAAGTTCGTCGACCTGCTGAAGCATATCTGGATGCCGGTCTTCGTGGTCGGCACCTCGGGCGCGGCGGCGCTGATCCGCATCATGCGCGCCAACCTGCTGGACGAGCTGTACCGCCCCTACGTGGTGACCGCCCGCGCCAAGGGGATGTCCGAGTTCCAGCTGCTGCTGCGTTACCCGGTGCGGGTCGCGCTGAACCCCTTCATCTCCACCATCGGGTGGATCCTGCCGACCCTGGTCTCGGGAGAGATCATCGTGGCGGTGGTGATGAACCTGCCCACCACCGGCCCGCTGCTGCTGCGCGCGCTGCTGGTGCAGGACATGTACCTGGCAGGCTCGCTGATCCTGGTGGTCAGCCTGCTGACCGTGGTGGGCACGCTGCTGTCCGACGTGCTGCTGGCCTGGATCGATCCGAGGATACGTTACCAATGACCGATATCGACGCCGGCGCGGAAACCGTGGTTCAGGAAAGCGTCCGGGTGCCGGCGCTGCTGGGTCCCTGGTCGCTGATGTGGCGGCAGTTCCGCCGCCACCGCATCGCCTACGTCAGCCTCTACGTGGTGGGGCTGATCTACCTGGTGGCGCTGCTGGGCCCGTTCCTGGCCCCCGCCGACCACCTGGCCACCAACACCCGCGCGCCCTTCGCGCCGCCGCAGGCGATCCACTTCATGGCCGAGGACGCGGACGGCAGCAGCCGCTTCCTGCTGCACGCCAAGGGCCTGAAGGTCGAGATCGACCGCGTGGCCATGCGCCGCCACTTCGTGCCGGACGAGGACAAGCTGATCCCGCTGGGGTTCTTCGTGCAGGGGCACAGCTACGACTTCCTGTGGCTGATCCCCACCCGCATCCACTTCTTCGGCCCGGTGAACCCGCAGGACAAGGTCTACTTCCTCGGCGCCGACCGGCTGGGGCGCGACATCCTCAGCCGGATCGTCATGGGCACCCGCATCTCGATGTCGATCGGGCTGGTGGGGGTGCTGGTCTCGCTGATCGTCGGGGTCAGCCTCGGCGGCATCTCGGGCTACTACGGCGGCTGGATCGACACCGTGATCCAGCGCCTGATCGAGTTCCTGCGCTCGGTGCCGACGATCCCTCTGTGGATGGGGCTGGCGGCGGCGATCCCGCTCGACTGGCCGCCGCTGTGGACCTACTTCGTGGTCACCGTCATCGTGTCGATGATCGGCTGGACCACCCTGGCGCGAGAGGTGCGGGGCAAGTTCCTGAGCCTGCGCAACGAGGATTTCGTCACCGCCGCGCGGCTGGACGGGCTGACCGACTGGGAAATCATCCGCCAGCACCTTGTGCCCAGTTTCGCCAGCCACATCATCGCCTCGCTGACCCTGGCGGTGCCGCTGATGATCCTCGCGGAGACCTCGCTGTCGTTCCTCGGTATCGGCCTGCAGCCGCCCATCGTGTCCTGGGGCACGCTGCTGAAGGAGGCGCAGAACATCCGCACGATCATCGAGGCCCCCTGGCTGCTGATCGCGCCGGGGACCACCATCGTGGTCGCGGTGCTGGCGCTCAACTTTCTCGGAGATGGACTTCGCGATGCAGCCGATCCCTATGCCCACTGACACGCCGATGCCCACGGACCCGCCGATGATCCGGATCCGCGACCTGCGCACGCATTTCTTCACCGACGACGGGGTGGTGAAGGCGGTGGAGGGGGTGGACCTCGACATCCACGCCAACCGCACCCTTTGCCTGCTGGGGGAATCCGGCTGCGGCAAGTCGATCCTCGCCCGCTCGATCCTGCGGATCGTCGACGCCCCCGGCCGGATCACCGGCGGCAGCATCACCTACCGCGCCGTCGACGGGCGCAGCGTCGATCTTGCCACCGCGCGCCCCGGCTCGCGGCAGCTGCGCTCGATCCGCGGGCAGGACATCGCGATGATCTTCCAGGAACCGATGTCCTCGCTGGGCCCGGTGCAGAAGATCGGCCACCAGATCGCCGAGACGATCCTGCTGCATCGCCGCGTCAGCAAGGCCGAGGCGCGGGAGGAGGCGGTGGAGATGCTCAACCGCGTCGGCATCCCGCGCCCCGCCGAGCGTTTCCATGCCTACCCGTTCGAGCTGTCGGGCGGCATGCGCCAGCGGGCGATGATCGCCATGGCGCTGTCCTGCCAGCCGCGCCTGCTGATCGCGGACGAGCCGACGACGGCGCTGGACGTGACCACCCAGGCGCAGATCCTCGACCTGATTGCCGAGCTGAAGGAGGAATTCAGCATGGCGGTGCTGCTGATCACCCACGACCTCGGCGTGGTGGCCGAGGTGGCAGAGGACGTGGCGGTCATGTACATGGGCCGGATCGTCGAGAAGTCCGATGTCTACGGCCTGTTCGAGACGCCCAAGCACCCCTACACCCAGGCGCTTCTGGCCTCGGTGCCGCGCATCGGCGCCACCGGGCGCGACCGGCTGCCGGCGATCCGGGGCATGGTGCCGCATCCGCTGGCGCGCCCCTCCGGCTGCACCTTCCGCACCCGCTGCGACCGCTTCATGCCCGGCATCTGCGACCGGCACGAACCGGCGCTGGCGCCGGAGGCGGACCACGAGGTCGCCTGTTTCCTCTATTCCCGGGAGACCACCGATGTCTGACGCGATCCTCGAGGTGCGGGACCTGACGATGGAGTTCGGCGGCGGCGGCAAGCGCAAGGAGCGCGGCTTCGTGGCGGTGGACGCGGTGTCCTTCGACGTGCGGCGGGGCGAGACCTTCGGCATCGTCGGGGAAAGCGGCAGCGGCAAGACCACCCTCGGCCGCTGCATCCTGCGGGTGCTGGACCCGACCGCCGGGCGCATCACCTTCCATGCCCGCGAGGGCGGCGCGGTGGAACTGGCGGATGCGCCGGTGCAGGTGCTGCGGCAGGTCTGGCGCAAGCTGCGGATGATCTTCCAGGACCCGCAGTCGTCGCTGAACCCGCGGCTGCGGGTGATCGACCTGGTGGGGCAGGCGCTGCGCAAGTCCGAGGGCCTCTCGGGCCGGGCGCTGGCCGACCGGGTGGGCGGGCTGCTGGAAAGCGTCGGGCTGCGGCCCGAGTTCATGCAGCGCTATCCCAGCGCCTTCTCCGGCGGCCAGCGCCAGCGGCTGGGCATCGCGCGGGCGCTGGCGACCAACCCGGAACTGGTGGTGGCGGACGAGGCCGTCTCGGCGCTGGACGTGTCGATCCAGGCGCAGACCCTGAACCTGCTGCAGGACCTGCAGGACGAGTTCGCCCTGACCTACGTCTTCATCGCCCACGACCTGGCGGTGGTGGAACATGTCTGCGACCGGGTGGCGGTGATGTACCGCGGCCAGTTCGTCGAGGTGGCCGATACCGCCACGCTGTTCGCCGCGCCCCGCCATCCCTACACCCGCTCGCTGCTGCAGGCGGTGCCGGTGGCCGACCCGCGCCAGCGCCGCAAGCGCAGCCGCGGCGCCGACCCGGTGGACACCAGCCCGCCCGCCGAGGGCTGCCGCTTCACCCCGCGCTGCCCCCATGCCACGGACCTGTGCCGCAAGACGCCGCCGCCGGTGCGCGCGGTGGACGGGGCCGACGTGCTCTGCCACTACGCGGGCGAGATCTGACCGGGCGGCGCGGCTGCCCCGGTATGGCGGAACGACGAAACCAGGTGCGGGTAGAGCGATGGATGTGCAAGGCGACAGCAGCGAAGGCACCCTCTACGAGGCGATCCTCGACGACATCTACGACGGCCGGCTGGCCGCCGGTCAGCGGCTGAAGGTGTCCGATCTGGCCACCCGCTTCGGGACCAGCACCAGCCCGGTGCGCGAGGTGCTGCGGCGGATGCAGGGCGAGGGCTTCGTCGAGATCCACCCCAACCGCGGCGCCATCGTGAAGAAGACCGACACCGGCGCGATCCAGAACGTCTTCGAGGTGCTGCAGCTGCTGGAGCCCTATTTCGTCAACTGGTTCGCCGACTACGCCCAGCCCGAGATGATCGACGAGCTGGAGGACATCCAGCGCCGCATCAAGGCCACGCCACACGCCGACCAGAAGGCCTTCCGCAAGCTGGACTTCGAGTTCCACTGGATCTTCAGCCGCGAGCATTACAACCGCACCGCCGCTGAGATCTGGCGCAACCTGCGCACCGCGCTGAACGTCCAGGCCTCGCGCCTGCGCATCAGCCCGGCGCGGTTCGACACCATCAAGGAAGAGCACGACGCGTTGATCCAGGCCTTCCGCGACCACGACACCGCCCGCGCCGACGCGGTGATCCGCAAGCACGTCGACGGCTCCTTCGTGCAGATGTCGCAGCAGATCCGCGCGCTGCAGCGGTCGGGGGCGCTGGACTGAAGGGGGCAGGGCGCCGTGCTGCTCGCTTGACCTCGGAGGGGGGTTGAAATATGCCTCCGCCCACTGCGCGGGCGTTGTGTAGTGGTAAGACCTCAGCCTTCCAAGCTGATGACGCGGGTTCGATTCCCGCCGCCCGCTCCAGGATTTCCCCTCGTGGCGCGATGGCGGGGTGAACCCCGCCCTACGGCTCCATACCATTGAAGCGCTGATCAGCCCCCGAACAAGCCGCAGGCGCGGGGGCGAGCGCCTGCCCGTCCCGGCGGGCTGGCGCTGTGTCGTCCTTGTACAACGCTCATTCTGCGCGCGGATGTGGCTGGGATAAAGCGCCTACGCCGGATGTCGGTGGCGCCGTCCCACGGGCAGGCTTGCGTTGCGCCATGGCGGAGTGAACCCCGCCCAACCGCTACTTTCGAGCGAGGCGCTGAACAGCCCCGAACAAGCCGAAGGCGCGGGGCGAGCGCCTGCCCGTCCCGGCGGGCTGGCGCTTTGTCATCCTCGTGCAAGGCTCATTCTGCGCGCGGATGTGGCGGGGATAAAGCGCCTACCTCAAAGGTCGGCAGCGCCACCCCACGGGCAGGCTGGTGCTGCGCCATGGCGGGGTGAACCCCGCCCTACGGCTCCTCACGGATGCAGCGCTGATCAGCCCCCGGACAAGCCGCAGGCGCGGGGGCGAGCGCCTGCCCGTTCCGGCGGGCTGGCGCTGTGTCGTCCTCGTGCAAGGCTCATTCTGTGCACGGATGTGGTGGGGATAAAGCGCTTACGCCGCAGGTCGGCAGCGCCACCCCACGGGCAGGCTGGTGTTGCACCATGGCGGGGTAAACCCCGCCCTACACCTTCCCCCATACCCAACACCCCCTTTCCCGGACATTGCGCCACAGTTGCCGCGCGGGCGGGGAGCGGCTATGCCGCGATCAGGAAAACGGGGGTGACGGATGGCTCGCAGCGGCGCACAGCTTGATCGCGACAAGTCCCGGCGCGTGGGCGCGCTGGCGGCGCTCTGGCCGTTCCTGCGGCCCTACCGCGCGCTGCTGGCGGCGGCGCTTTGCGCGCTGGTGCTGACGGCCATGGTCTCGCTGACCCTGCCGCTGGCGGTGCGCCGGGTGGTGGACGGGTTCGAGACCTCGGCGGCGCAGCTGCTGGACCAGTACTTCCTTGCGGCGCTGGCCATCGCGGGGCTGCTCGCGCTGGGCACGGGCCTGCGCTACTACCTCGTGACCCGGCTGGGCGAGCGGGTGGTGGCCGACATCCGCAAGGCGGTGTTCGACCGCGTCATCTCCATGTCCCCGGCCTTCTACGAGCGGATCATGACCGGCGAGGTGCTCAGCCGGATCACCACCGACACCACGCTGATCCTGTCGGTCATCGGCTCCTCCGTCTCGATCGCCCTGCGCAACATGCTGATCTTCGCCGGCGGGCTGGTGCTGCTGCTGCTGACCTCGCCCAAGCTCACCGGGCTGGTGCTGCTGATCGTGCCGGCGGTGATCGTGCCCATCGTCGTGCTGGGCCGCCGCCTGCGCCAGTTGAGCCGCGAGAACCAGGACTGGATCGCCAATTCCTCGGGCAGCGCCTCGGAAGCGCTGTCCAGCGTGCAGACGGTGCAGGCCTATACCGCAGAGCCCGCGGCGCAGGCCAGCTTTGCCGAGGTGACGGAGCAGTCCTACCGTTCCGCGAAAAAGCGCATCGCGACGCGGGCGGCGATGACGGTGATCGTGATCGCGCTGATCTTCTCGGGCGTGGTGGGGGTGCTGTGGATCGGCGCGCGCGACGTGCGGGCCGACCTGATGACGGTGGGCGAGCTGGTGCAGTTCGTCATCTACGCGGTGCTGGTGGCGGGCGCGGTGGGCGCGCTGTCGGAGATCTGGGGTGAGCTGCAGCGCGCCGCGGGCGCGACCGAGCGGCTGGTGGAACTGCTGGGCGCCGAGGACAGCGTCAACGATCCGGCGGATCCGCGCCCGCTGCCGCAGCCCTGCCGCGGCGCCATCGGCTTTGACCGCGTCACCTTCCACTACCCCTCGCGCCCCGACGTGGCGGCGCTGAACGACGTCTCGCTGTCGGTGGCCCCGGGCGAGACGGTGGCGCTGGTCGGCCCCTCGGGCGCGGGCAAGTCCACGGTGATCCAGCTGCTGCAACGGTTCTACGACCCGCGTTCGGGCGAGATCACCATCGACGGCGTGCCGCTGACCGCCATGCGCCGCGCCGACTTCCGCCGGGCTATTGCGCTGGTGCCGCAGGACCCGGTGATCTTCGCCGACACGGCGCGCGAGAACATCCGTTTCGGCCGCCCCGGCGCCAGCGACGCAGAGGTCGAGACCGCCGCCCGCGCCGCCGCCGCCCACGATTTCCTGGCCGCGCTGCCGGAAGGCTACGACAGCCAGGTGGGCGAGCGGGGCGTTATGCTGTCGGGCGGCCAGAAGCAGCGCATCGCCATCGCCCGCGCGATCCTGCGCGACGCGCCGATCCTGCTGCTGGACGAGGCCACCAGCGCGCTGGACGCCGAAAGCGAGCGCGCGGTGCAGGCGGCGGTGGAACGGCTGTCGCAGGACCGCACCACGCTGATCATCGCGCACCGGCTGGCGACGGTGAAGAAGGCCGACCGCATCCTCGTCTTCGAGGGCGGGCGCATCGTGGCCGAGGGCAGCCACGACGAGCTGGTGCGGCAGGAAGGGCTCTATGCCCGGCTAGCGCGGCTGCAGTTCACCGAGGGGCTGGCGGCCGAGTAGGCGCGCTTGCGCCCCGTGCGGTTTCGTTTCATCCTTCCCGCCATCAGAGCCGGCAAACGGCCCACAGGGGAGGATACCGCGTGAGCGATTACGTCACCGCCGCCGATCGCGATGCGATCGAGGCCGAAATGCCCTACGAGGCGCGCGGCATGCCCGCCACGATCCACAAGCTGATCGCCCGCACCGCGGCGGCGCACCCGGATCGCAAGGCCTTCACTTTCCAGATGTTTTCCGACCCCAAGGCCAAGGCCGAGACGCTGGACTGGAAGACGCTGGAGGCGCAGGTGACGCAGGCGGCGAACCTGTTCCGCTCGCTTGGGGTGGGGGAAAAGGACCCCGTCGCGGTGCTGATGCCCAACTGCACCGAGACCTTCCTGGCGCTGTTCGGCGCGCAGGTGGCGGGCATCGTCAACCCGATCAACCCGCTGCTCTCGGCCGAGCAGATCGCCGGAATCCTGCGCGAGACCGGGGCCAAGGTGCTTGTGACGTTGCGTGCTTTCCCGAAGACCGACGTGCCCCAGAAGGCCGCCGAGGCGCTGCGCATGGCGCCGGGGGTCGAGACGGTGCTGGAGGTGGACCTGCTGCGCTACCTCGGTTTCCCCAAGAACCTGATCGTGCCGCTGATCCGGCCCAAGGTGAAGGCAGAGCACCACGCGAAGGTGCTGGACTTCAACACCGAGCTGGCCCGCCAGAACACCACCCTCGACTTCCCCGACAGCGAGGGCGACCGGGTTTCCGCCTACTTCCACACCGGCGGCACCACCGGCACCCCCAAGGTGGCGCAGCACCTTTATTCCGGCTTCGTCTACAACGGCTACCTTGCCGACCGGCTGCTGTTCACCGAGCAGGACACGCTGATCTGCCCGCTGCCGCTGTTCCACGTCTTCGCCGCCGTGGTGGTCGGCTCTGCCGTGCTGACCTCGGGGGCGCACGTGGTCTTCCCGACGCCGCAGGGCTATCGGGGCGAGGGAGTCTTCGACAACTTCTGGAAGCTGCTGGAACGCCACAAGGTCACCTTCGTGATCACCGTTCCCACCGCCATCGCCGCGCTGATGCAGCGCAAGGTGGACGCCGACATCTCGTCGCTGAAGATCGCCTTTTCCGGCTCCGCCCCGCTTCCGGTGGAACTGTTCAACCGTTTCCAGAAGGCCACCGACGTGCGGCTGGTGGAGGGCTACGGGCTGACCGAGGCGACCTGCCTCGTGTCGGTGAACCCGCCGGAGGGCGAGAAGAAGATCGGGTCGGTCGGGCTGCCGTTTCCCTATACCGACGTCAAGATCCTCGAGTGCGACGGCGAGGGCAAGGTGGCGGCCGAGAAGGGCGTGGACGAGGTGGGGGAGATCTGCGTCTCCAGCCCCGGGGTCTACGCGGGCCATACCTACTGCGACCCGGACAAGAACCGCGACCTCTTCGCCGAGGGCAAGTACCTGCGCACCGGCGATCTGGGGCGGATCGACGCCGACGGCTACCTCTGGATCACCGGGCGCGCCAAGGACCTGATCATCCGCGGCGGCCACAACATCGACCCCGCCGAGATCGAGGAGGCGCTGGCCGGCCACGAGGCGGTCGCTTTCGCCGGCGCCATCGGCCAGCCCGACGCCTTCGCCGGCGAACTGCCCTGCGCCTACGTCGAGCTGGTGGACGGCGCGCAGGTGACCGAGGCGGAGCTGCTGGAACACGCGAGCAAGCACATCCACGAACGCGCGGCGCGGCCAAAGCACCTGGAGATCCTGGACGAGCTGCCGAAGACGGCGGTGGGCAAGGTCTTCAAGCCGGACCTGCGCCGCCGCGCCATCACCCGGGTCTACGACGCGGCGCTGGCGGAGGCGGGGCTGGCGGCCGAGGTGGCCGAAGTGGTCGAGGACCCCAAGCGCGGGCTGGTCGCGCGCCTGAAGCGGACGGGCGATGTGGAAGACAGCGCGGTGGCGAAGTGCCTTGGGGAATTCGCGCGGCCCTGGGAGTGGCAGGGTTAGGTTGATCTTCAGGGGTCGGATCGCCTGCGGCGATCCGACCGGACGAGGGGCTCTGCCCCTCGCGCTCCCCGGGATATTTGGAACCAGAAGAAATGGGGGTCGGGGGCGTTTTTCCGGCGTCTTCGAGGGTGTAGGGCGGGGTTCACCCCGCCTTTCCCGGGCTGCCGTCCGCTTGCGACACGCCTTGCATCTTCCCCGGCGGTGAATACCCTCCGGCCATGTCCCTCGACCAACGCCTCATCGCAGAGATCGACGCCCGCGAGGGTGACCTTGTCGCGCTGACCCAGGCGCTGGTGCGCATTCCCACGCTTAACCCGCCGGGACGCTGCTACCGCGACATCTGCGCGTTCCTCGAGGCCCGCCTGTCGGGCGCCGGCTTTGCCACAGAGCTGCTGCGCGCCGAGGGCACCCCCGGCGACAGCGACCGTTACCCGCGCTGGAACATCGTGGCCCGGCGCGAGGGGGCGCAGCCCGGCGATTGCGTGCATTTCAATTCCCATACCGACGTGGTGGCGGTGGGCGAGGGGTGGACGCGCGATCCCTTCGGCGGCGAGCTGGACGGCGGGCGCGTCTACGGGCGCGGCACCTGCGACATGAAGGGGGGGCTGGCCGCCTCGATCGTCGCCGCCGAGGCTTTCCTTGCCGTCTGCCCCGATTTCGCCGGCGCGATCGAGATCTCCGGCACCGCCGACGAGGAGACCGGCGGCTATGGCGGCGTGGCATGGCTGGCCGGGCAGGGGTATTTCGACCCGCAGCGGGTGCAGCACGTCATCATCCCCGAGCCGCTGAACAAGGACCGCATCTGCCTTGGTCACCGCGGTGTCTGGTGGGCCGAGATCGAGACCCAGGGGCGCATCGCCCACGGCTCCATGCCCTTTCTCGGCGACAGCGCCATCCGCCACATGGGCGCGCTGCTGGCGGAGATCGAGCGCAGCCTCTACCCGCTGCTGGCCTCCAAGCGCACCGCGATGCCGGTGGTCCCCGAGGGCGCGCGGCAATCGACCCTGAACATCAACTCGGTCCACGGCGGCGAGCCGGAGCCGGAGCCGGACTTTACCGGCTTCCCCGCCGCCTGCGTCGCCGACCGCTGCCGCATCGTGATCGACCGGCGCTTCCTGATCGAGGAGGAGCTGGGCGAGGTGAAGGCCGAGGTGCATGACCTGCTGGAACAGCTGCGCGCCGCGCGCCCCGGTTTCCGCTACGAGATCCGCGACCTGTGGGAGGTGACGCCGACCATGACGGAACGCGACGCGCCGGTGGCCGCCACCGTGGCGGGCGCCATCGGCCGGGTGCTGTCGCGGGAGGCGCAATACGTGGTCTCGCCGGGCACCTACGACCAGAAGCACATCGACCGGATCGGCCGGCTGAAGAACTGCATCGCCTACGGGCCGGGCATCCTGGACCTGGCGCACCAGCCCGACGAATGGGTGGGGGTGGAGGACATGAAAGACGCCGCCAAGGTCATGGCGCTGAGCCTGGGGGACCTGCTTGGGGGGTGACGCCGGGGGGCGCCGAGGCGCGGTTTTTCCCTGTGCATCCCGCGCCGCCCGTGTAATCTGACGCCGACACGACTTTCGGGGAGAAAAGCCATGTTCATCACCTGCCTCCGGGCTTCCGTCGCCGCGCTGGCCCTGTCGGCCGGCGCCGCGCTGGCGCAGCAGACCGACATCACAATCGGCATGCAGCTGGAGCCGCCCAACCTCGATCCCACCGGCGGCGCGGCCGCGGCGATCGACGAGGTGGTCTATGCCAACGTCTTCGAGGGGCTGACGCGCTACAACGCCGACGGCACCATCGCGCCGGGGCTGGCGGAAAGCTGGGACGTGTCCGAGGACGGGCTGACCTATACCTTCCACCTGCGCGAGGGCGTGACCTTTCACGACGGCAGCACCATGGACGCCGAGGACGTGGTGTTCTCGCTGGACCGCGCCCGCGCCGAGGACTCCACCAACGCGCAGAAGGCGCTGTTCGCGGGGATCGAGAGCGCCGAGGCGGTGGACCCGCAGACTGTCAAGATCACCCTGTCCGCGCCCAACAGCGCCTTCCCCGTGAACCTGGCCTGGGGCGACGCGGTGATCGTGGCGCCGGAAAGCGCGGGCGATCTGGCGACCGCCCCGGTGGGCACCGGCCCGTTCAAGCTGGGCCGCTGGGTGCAGGGCGACCGGATCGAGCTGGTGGAGAACCCCGATTACTGGGGCGAGAAGCCGGCGCTGAAGACCGCCACCTTCAAGTTCATCTCGGACCCCACCGCCGCCTTCGCCGCGATGATGGCCGGCGACATCGACGCCTTCCCCGCCTATCCCGCCCCCGAGACGCTGGCCCAGTTCGAGGCCGACCCGCGGTTCACCGTGATCGTCGGCTCGACCGAGGGCGAGACGATCCTGGCGATGAACAACAAGTCCGAGGCGCTGTCGGATCTGCGCGTGCGGCAGGCGATCAGCCACGCGATCAACCGGCAGGACATCATCGACGGCGCCATGTTCGGTTACGGAACGCCGATCGGCACCCACTTTGCGCCGCACAACCCCGATTACGTCGACCTGACGGGCCAGTCCGCCTACGACCCCGATAAGGCCAGGGCGCTGCTGCAGGAGGCCGGGGCCGAGAACCTGACCCTGTCGCTGAAGCTGCCGCCCCCCAGCTATGCCCGCCGCGGCGGCGAGATCATCGCCGGACAGCTGCGCGAGGTGGGGATCGAGACCGAGACCGAGAACCTCGAATGGGCCCAGTGGCTGGAGCAGGTGTTCAAGGGCAAGGACTTCGACCTGACCATCGTCAGCCATACCGAGCCGATGGATATCAACATCTACGCCCGGCCCGACTACTACTTCCAGTACGACAACGCCGAGTTCCGGGCGCTGCTGGAAGAGGTCGGCCGCACCAACGACGCCGCCGAACGCTCGTGGCTGCTGGGAGAGGCGCAGCGGACCATCGCGGACGACTACGTCAACGCCTACCTGTTCCAGCTGGCCCGCACCGGCGTCGCCCGCGCCGGGATCGAGGGGCTGTGGGAGAACGCGCCCACCCAGGCCAACGACCTGACCGGCGTGCGCTGGACCGAGTGAACCGGCGCGGGCGCGCGGCCACATCGCGCGCCCGCTGCCCCGGCCCGCCTTCATGCCCCGCTTCATCCTCTCGCGCCTTCTGTCGCTGACGCTCAGCCTCGCCGCCGCGAGCCTGGTGATCTTCGCGGTGATCGAGGTGATCCCCGGCGATCCGGCATCGTTCATGCTGGGCATGAACGCGGCGCCGGAAACCGTGGCCGCCCTGCGCCGCGAACTGGGGCTGGAGGGCGGACTGGTGGCCCGCTACCTCGGCTGGATCGGCGGGATGCTGACCGGCGACTTCGGCACCTCCTATACCTACCGCGTCCCGGTGGCGGAACTGATCGGCGCGCGCCTGTGGGTGTCGCTGCCGCTGACGCTGCTGGCGCTGGGGCTGTCGACGCTGATCGCGATCCCGGTGGGGGTGCTCTCGGCGGCACGGCGGGGCGGGGCGGCGGACTACGGCATCATGGGGGCGACGCAGCTGGGCATCGCGGTGCCGAACTTCTGGTTCGCGATGCTGCTGGTGCTGGTCTTCGCGATCAAGCTGGCCTGGTTCCCGGCGGGCGGCTTTCCCGGCTGGGACAAGGGTTTCTGGCAGGGGCTGCGGGCGCTGGCCCTGCCGGCGGTGGCGCTGGCGCTGCCGCAGGCGGCGATCCTGGCGCGGGTCATGCGCTCGTCGCTGCTGGAGACGCTGGGGCAGGACTACATCCGCACCGCCCGCGCCAAGGGGCTGAGCCGCGGCGCCGCGGTGCTGCGCCACGCCCTGCGCAACGCGCTGATCCCGGTGATGACGATCCTGGGGCTGCAGTTCTCGTTCCTGCTGGCCGGGGCGATCATCATCGAGAACGTGTTTTTCCTGCCGGGCCTCGGGCGGCTGATCTTCCAGGGCATCACCCAGCGCGACCTGGTGGTGGTGGAATCGGTGGTGATGCTGCTGGTCTTCGCGGTGATCCTGGTGACCTTCCTCGTCGATCTCGCCTACGCGCTGATCGACCCCCGCCTGCGGCGCCCGGCGTGAGGCTGCCGCTGTCCCTGGTCGCCGGCGCCGCGCTGTCGGCGGTGTTCCTGGTGTCGGCGCTGGTCTCGCTGGTCTGGGTGCCCTACCCGGTGGAGGGGCTGAACATCGCCGGGCGGATGCAGCCGCCCTCGGCCGCGCACTGGCTGGGCACCGACCACTTCGGCCGCGACATGCTGTCGATGCTGATGACCGGGGCGCGCACCTCGATCGCGGTGGCGCTGGTGGCGGTGGGCATCGGCATGGCGGCGGGGGTGCCGCTGGGGCTGCTGGCGGCGGCGCGGCGCGGCGGCTGGCCGGACGAGCTGGTGATGCGCGGCAACGACCTGGTCTTCGCCTTTCCCAGCCTGGTGATCGCGATCCTGATCACCGCCGTCTTCGGCCCCTCGGCCTTCAATGCCATCCTCGCCATCGGCATCTTCAACATCCCGGTCTTCGCCCGCGTCACCCGCGGCGGCGCGCTGAGCCTGTGGACGCTGGACTACATCCTCGCCGCGCGGGTGGCGGGCAAGGGGCGGCTGCGGATCTCGGCCGAGCATATCCTGCCCAACATCGCCAACCTGCTGATCGTGCAGGGGACGATCCAGTTCAGCCTGGGGATCCTCGCCGAGGCGGGGCTGTCCTACGTCGGGCTGGGGGCGCAGCCGCCGGTGCCCTCCTGGGGGCGGATGCTGGCGGAAAGCCAGACGCTGATCTCGCTGGCGCCGCACGTGGCGATCTTCCCGGGGCTGGCCATCGTGCTGACGGTGCTGGGGCTGAACCTGATGGGCGACGGCATGCGCGACATGCTGGACCCGCGCCTGCGGCGGGCCGCCTGATGCTGAAGGTGGAGGGGCTCTCGCTGGCGATCGGCGGCACCCCGGTGCTGCACGACATCTCGTTCGAGGTGGGGCCGGGCGAGGTCTTCGGGCTGGTGGGGGAAAGCGGGTCGGGCAAGTCGATGACCGCCCTGGCGCTGATGCGGCTGGAGCCGCGGGGCGCGCGGGCGCGGGGGCGGGTGCTGTTCGAGGGCACCGACCTGCAGGCCGAACCCGAGCGGCGCATGAACGCGCGGCGCGGGCGCGACCTGGGGATGATCTTCCAGGAGCCGATGACCGCGCTGAACCCGGTGCAGAGCATCGGCGCGCAGGTGGCTGAGACGCTGCTGGTGCACGGCGCGGCGGACCGCGCCGGGGCGCGCGCGGCGGCTGAGGCGCGGCTGGGACGGGTGGGGCTGGACCCGGCCAGCGTGCCGCTGTCGCGCTACCCGCACGAGCTGTCGGGCGGCCAGCGCCAGCGGGTGTGCATTGCCATGGCCGTGGCGCTGCGGCCGCGGCTGCTGATCGCGGACGAGCCGACCACGGCGCTGGACGTGACGACCCAGGCGCAGATCCTGTCGCTGCTGCGCCAGCTGGTGGCCGAGGAGGGGATGTCGCTACTGCTGATCACCCACGATCTGGCGGTGGTGGCGGGGATGGCGGACCGGGTGGCGGTGATGCAGGCCGGGCGCATCGCCGAGCAGGCGCCGACCGAACGGCTGTTCCGCACCCGCGCCCACCCCTATACCGCGCGCCTGTTTGCCGACAGCAACCACGCGCCCGCGCGCCGTATCGCCGGCCCCGAGACAGCCGCGCCGCCGGTGCTGGAGG
>JBLXFD010000033.1:0-35029 GCA_048262455.1 Rhodobacter sp. | reverse complement strand
GGTGGCCGACTTTTACGCCGCCCGCAGCAGGCTCATCCCGCCGCTACCGTGGCCGACTTTCTCACCGCCGTTCTCACGGGCCAAGGTCGCCGCGACCATGCCGGCTCCCGCGTTGCTCACCTCCAGGCAAATGTACTTGCCAGGAGCCACGCCGGACCGATGCGCTTCTCCTACGACGACCTGATCCGTGGTGGAGAGCGACAGGGTCCTGCCCTCCGACATGGCGTCGCGCGCATGCACCGCCAGGTTCAGGATCGCCTTCGTTGAGCAGGAGGAAACTCAGCCTCAGCTTCTTATTCATTTCGGCGCTCGATGCGGGTCTGACGCCGATTCATGTGGCGGTCAAAAGCGCTGGATGGCGCTTTCTTTCGCGACGACGCGACCAGTTTTGGCCCCACTTATGAGGATTATACTGGGATTATTTCCGGTGTTTAAGTACGATCCAGCGGCTAATTTGTAATCAGCAGGTCCGCGATCCCTGTGGGGGCACCAAACTCCAGCTCCGCTCCGACCCCTCACGCGTTGTGACAGGCCGCCATGTGTCCCTCGCCGAAGACCCGCGTCGCAGGGCGTTCGCGGGTGCAGATCTCGGTGGCCAGCGGGCATCGGGTGTGGAAGCGGCAGCCGCTGGGGGGGTTGACGGCGCTAGGGACGTCCTTGCCAAGGACCATCCGGTCGGCCCGGCGCAGGCTGGGGTGCGAGACCGGGATCGAGTCCATCAGAGAGCGCGTGTAGGGATGCTTCGGCGCGCTGAACAGGGCGTGGCGCGGGGCGGTTTCCACCACCTGGCCGAGGTACATCACCGCGATCCGGTCGCAGACCTGCGCAACGATCGACAGGTCGTGCGCGATGAACAGGTAGGACAGCCCGAATTCCGCCTGCAGGTCCGTCAACAGGTTGATCACCTGCGCCTGCACCGAGACGTCCAGCGCCGAGACCGCCTCGTCGGCGATGATCAGCGAGGGGTTCAGCACCAGCGCCCGGGCGATGCCGACCCGCTGGCGCTGGCCGCCGGAGAACTCGTTGGCGAACTTGCGCATGTCGCTGGCGCGCAGGCCCACCTTGCGAAAGATCTCGGCCACGATGTCGCGTGCCTCGCTGCCGGTGGCGAGGCCGTGGACCTTCAGCGCCTCGGCCACGATCTTGCCCACCGGGATGCGCGGGTTCAACGAGGAGTACGGGTCCTGGAACACCATCTGCACGTTGCGGCGGAAGGGCTTCATCTGCGCCTTGTTCAGGCCGGTGATCTCCTGCCCGTTGATGCGGATAGAGCCGGCGGTGGGATCGACCAGCCGCATGACGGACTTGCCGAGGGTGGACTTGCCAGAGCCGCTTTCGCCCACGAGGCCCAGCGTCTCGCCCCTGCGCAGGGTGAAGGTGACGTTGTCCACCGCGTGCACCTTGGCGATCGTGCGCCCCAGCAGGCCCGAGCGGATGGGAAAGTGCGTCTCCAGCCCCGTCACTTCCAGCAGCGGGACGTCCTGCGCGCGTGGCGCGGCCTGCATGTTCATCGTGGCACCTCGTTCCAGCAGGCGGCCCAGTGGCCGGGGCGCTTTTCCTCCAGCGGCGGCGGCGTGACGCGGCACTTGTCCAGCACCCGCGGGCAGCGGTCGGCGAAGGCGCAGCCGGGCGGCAGCGCCGCCAGCGCGGGCACCACGCCGGGGATTTCCTCCAGCCGCTCCGGCGCATCCGCCGAGCAGGCGATCGCCTCGATCCGCGGCACCGCCTTCAGCAGGCCCACGGTGTAGGGATGCAGCGGCCGGTCGAACAAGGCGTTCACCTCGGCCACCTCCACCTGCCGGCCGGCGTACATCACCACCACCCGCTCTGCCGTTTCGGCCACGACGCTGAGGTCATGGGTGATCAGCATCACGGCGGTGCCCATGCGGCGCTGCAGGTCCTTGATGATCTCCAGCACCTGCGCCTGGATGGTCACGTCCAGCGCCGTGGTCGGCTCGTCCGCGATCAGCACCTTCGGATTGCAGGCCAGCGCGATGGCGATCATCACCCGCTGGCGCATGCCGCCGGACATCTCGTGCGGATGCCGCCGCAGCCACTTGCGCGCGTCGGGGATGCGCACCAGGTCCAGCATCTTCAGCGCCGCATCCGCCGCCTCGGCGCGGCTCATGCCGTCGTGCCGGCGGAAGGGTTCGGCCACCTGGTCGCCGATGGTCATCATCGGGTTGAGCGAGGTCATCGGCTCCTGGAAGATCATCGAGATACGGTTGCCGCGGATGTCGCGGATCCGCGCGTCGGAGACCTTGGTCAGGTCCTCGCCCTCGAACATGACCGACCCCTTGGTCACCTCTCCTGGCGGGTCGGGGATCAGCCGCAGGACCGACAGCGACGAGACGCTCTTGCCGCAGCCGGATTCGCCGACGATGGCCAGCGTCTCTCCCTGCCGCAGGTCGTAGGACACGCCGTCCACGGCGCGCACCCTGCCGTTGCGGGTGCGGAAGATCACCTCGAGGTCGCGGACCGACAGGACCACGGGCGCGTCTTCTGCGGCGGGCGCGGCGGGGATCATGGTTTCGGCCTCCGGCAGTCTCATGACACGTTCCCGTCGCGCGGGTCGAGGTGATCGCGCAGCCCGTCCCCCAGCAGGTTGAACCCCAGCATCACCAGCAGCAGGAACAGGCCCGGGAACAGCGAGATCCAGGGCGCGAAGGTCAGGTACTCGTTGCCGCTGGCGATCATCGTGCCGATGCTGGGCGTGGGTTCCTGGATGCCCATGCCGAGGAAGCTGAGCGCGGATTCCGTCAGGATCACGTTGCCGATCAGCACCGAGGACAGGACGATCAGCGGCCCCACGCAATTGGGCAGCACGTGGCCGAAGATGATCCGCGGATGGCTCATCCCCAAGGCGTGGCAGGCCATCACGTAGTCCATGGTCTTGACGCTCAGCACCGCGCCGCGGGTGACACGGGCGAACTGGGTGATGCGGCGGATCGACAGGGCCAGCACGATGGATGGCAGGCTGGGCCCCAGCACCGCCACCAGCGCCAGCGCCATGACGATGCCGGGGACGGCCATGAAGATTTCCACGATGCGCATCAGGATCTCGTCCACCCAGCGCCCGAAGTACCCCGCGACCGCGCCGATGGTGACGCCAACCACCATGCCGAAAGCCACCGTGATCAGCGCGATCAGCAGCGACATCCGCGCCCCGTAGAGCAGCCGCGACAGGATATCCCTCCCGGCGGTATCAGTGCCCAGCGGGTTTGCCCAGCTGGGGGGCGACAGGCCCTTGGCCAGGTCGATGGCGTCGTAGGGATGCGGCGCCAGCACCGGGGCCATCAGGGCCACGGCGCAGAGGAACAGCGTCAGCGACAGGCTGAACACGTTGAGCGGCTTGTCGAGGAAGATCGACAGGCTTTCGCGGAACTGCGTCATCGCGGTGCGGTGCGCACCCTCGATCCGCTCGAAGTCAGAGGTCTGATCGGTCACAGTCGCACCCGCGGGTCGATGATCATGTACAGCAGGTCCACGATCAGGTTGGACAGCGCGAAGACCACGCCGATCAGCAGCACCGCCCCCTGCATCACCAGCACGTCCTTCTGGTAGATGCTGTCGATCAGCAGGCTGCCGAGGCCGGGCAGTGCAAAGATGAACTCCACCGCCACGGCGCCGCCCATCAGGTTGGCGAACTGAAAACCGATCACGGTGATCACCGGGTTGATGGCGTTGCGCAGGGCGTGGACGAAGTAGATGCGCCCCTTGCCCAGCCCCTTGGCCGTGGCGGTGCGGATCATGTCGTGGGACAGGACCTCCAGCATGCTGGACCGCATCATGCGCGCGATCAGCGCGGCGGGGTGCAGGGCCAGCGCCAGCGTCGGCAGCACCATCGCCACCATGCCGTGCCGCGCGACGGGGCCGTTCATGGGGAAGATCGGCACGAGGTAGGCCAGCGACCAGATCAGCAGCAGCGCGAACCAGAAGGTGGGGGTGCTGACCCCGAGGATCGAGATGACCCGCGCCACGTAGTCGATGGCGCGGCCCCGGAAGATCGCCGAGAGCACGCCCACGGTGCAGCCAAAGACGATCGCCGTGCCCATGGTCAGCAGCAGCAGCGTCAGCGTGGTGGGCAGCGCCCGCAGCACCAGCCGCGTCACGTCGGAGTTCTGCACGTAGGACCGGCCGAAGTCGCCCTGCATCGCCCGCCAGATCCATTCGCCGAACTGCTGCGCGACGGGCTTGTTCAGGCCCAGGTCCTCGCGCACCCGGATCAGGTCTTCCTCGGTGATGCGCCAGGCGCCGTCGATGTCGAGGCCCAGCGCCGCCAGCGCCGGGTCGCCGGGCGCGAGGTGCACCAGCAGGAAGGCCAGCAGCGCCACCCCGAACAGCGTCGGGATCGTCAGCAGCAGCCTTCGGATGATGAGCGAGAGGATCACTTGGGCGTCCTTCAGGATGTTCGGGTCGGGCGGGCGCCGGACCCCGGCCTAAGGGTCAGGCGCGCGAGGCCCCGGCGGTCCGTCCGACCCGGGTGGTCCGGGCCGGACGTACTTCGCAGGTCTGCCCCGGCCCGAGGGGTCGGGGCAGATGATACACCTATTTGTCCAGCCAGACGCGATGCATGATGTCCCGGCCCTTCAGCTTCGGGATCTCGAAGCCCTTCACGTAGTCGCGGTAGGCCGCGCGGTGGTTACGGAAGTTGACGAAGATGAACGGGTTGTCCGCGAAGACGATCTGCTGCAGCTCGGCGATCTCCGCCTGCACCTCGGCCGGGTCCTCGGTCTGGCTGATGGCGTCCACCAGCTCCTCGGCGCGGGGGTTCTGGAACCCGCCGTCCTTGTTGTAGCCGGTCATGTTGGTGCTGCTGTCGCCGGAATAGAGGTTCCAGGTGTAGTCCTTCAGGCTGGTGTCGCCGTTGAACTGCCACAGCACCATGTCGAACCGGCCGGAGAACATGTCGGTCACGACCTGCCCGTAGGCCTTGTTCTCCACCTCGAGGTCGACGCCGATCTCCTTCAGCTGCGCCTGGATCAGGATGCCGCGCTGCACGTGCGCGCCGCCGCCCCCGGTCATCAGCGTCAGCCGCAGCGGCTTGCCGCCCGGGCCATAGCCCGCCTCGGCCATCAGCGCCCGCGCCTTCTCCAGGTCAGGGCGCACGGTGGACACGTCGTCCGCCGCCACGAAACCCTTGTGCCAGGGCGGGAAGATCGACTCGATCTGCGCCCCGGCGCCGCCGTAGACGTTGTCGATGATCGCCTGCCCGTCGATGGCGTACTGGATCGCGTTGCGCACCCGCACGTCGGACAGCGCCGGGTGGCGGGTGTTCAGCGGCAGCAGCGTCAGGGTTGTGGCCACGCCTTCCTCGACGATCACGTCATCCACGCCTTCGAACTGCGGGAACTGCGATTCCGGGAAGGTGTTGATCAGGTCCAGCTCGTCGCCCTTCAGCGACAGGATGCGGACGCTGGCAGAGGCCAGCAGGGAGGCCTCGAACCGGTCCACGCAGGGCTCGCCCTCGCGGTAGTAGTCGGGGTTGCGCACCAGCGTGATGCTTTTCTTCGGATCGAAGGTTTCCATCATGAACGGTCCGGTGCCGGCGGCGCCGGTGATGCCGTAGTCGTCCCCCAGCTCCTTCACCTTCGCCGGCGAGGCGAAGCGCAGGTAGCTGGCGGTTTCCCACAGGAACGAAGGCCATGGCTTGTTCAGCTCGAAGCGCACGGTGTACTCGTCCTCGACCACCAGCTCCTTCAGGAACTCCTGCCAGATGCCGGTGAACGGAGAGACCACGTCACCCGATTTCTGCCGCTCCACGTTGAACTTGACCGCCTCGGCGTTGAAGTCGGTGCCGTCGTGGAACTTGATCCCCTCACGCAGCTTGAAGACGTAGGTCAGCTCGTCTACCTGCTCGGGCATGTCCTCGGCTAGGCCGGGAGAGATCGTCAGGTCGTGCTCCACCCGCAGCAGCGCGTCGTACAGCAGGTCCATCAGGTAGACCGGGTTGACCGCCTGGGTCGGATCGGCACGCGCGTACTGCATGTCGACCGTGCGGAACGTGCCGCCGCGCTTGGGGCAGATGTCGTCGGACTGCGCCGCGGCCGCGCCGCCCAGGCCGATGCCGACGGCCAGTGCCGTGCCGCCGAAAACCCGCGATAGGGTATTCATGATGTTTCCTCCACTTGTTGGTGCGTCACCGCAACCGGTGCCCGCTTTGGGTCCCGCGCCATCCCGCGCGGGGGCCTTGGTACTCGTCCTCTCCCGTTCCTGCCCGCGCCTCCTACGCGGTCAGAACCGGCCCACCCTTTCGATCCCGGCGTCGCTGGTGGCCATCACCGCGTCCAGGTGCCGAAGCACCAGCTCGCCGCGCAGCTCGCGGTAATCGGGATCGTCCCAGAGGTTGGTGAACTCCCCCGGATCCTCCTGCAGGTCGAACAGCTCGCCGATCCCGTGGCCATGGTAGACGGCGGTCTTGTAGCGGCCGTCGAAGTTCATGGTGGCGTGGGTCGGCACGGATTCCCTGGCAGATCCCAGCGAGTCGTTGAACTCGCAGACCACCGAGGCCTTGTGCTTGTGCAGCTCCGCCTCGCCCCGCAGAAGCGGCATCAGCGACAGGCCCTGCATGTTGCGGGGGATCTCGATCCCCGCCGCATCAAGCACCGTCGGCGCGATGTCCACCAGTTCCACCAGCGCGTCGCTGACCGCGTTCTCCATGATCTGCCCGCGCCAGCAGAAGATCATCGGCACGTGCACCAGCCCCTCGAAGAAGCGGCAGCCCTTGTAGAGCAGCCCGTGATCGCCCAGCAGCTCGCCGTGGTCCGAGTGGAAGACGATCAGCGTGTTCTCCAGCTCTCCCTTCGCGTCGAGATGGTCGATCAGGCGGCCGAACTGGTCGTCCAGCAGCTCGATCATCGCATAGTAGGCGGCCTTGACGGTGCGGCCGTTGAAGGTCTCTGGCGGATGGGTCGCGGTGAACTCGTTCACCTCGGCGCGGGTGTTGTCGCCCTTGGTGGGGTCCGAGGCATGCACCGACTGCTGGCAGATGTCGCGAAAGCCCTTCTGCCGCTCCAGGTCAGAGGGCCGGAACAGCGGGTCCGGGATGGTGGCGGCATCGTAGCGGGCCATGTAATCGGCCGGCGGATCGAAGGGGGGGTGCGGGTCGAAGGGGTTTACCGACAGCATCCAGGGCCCGTCCCGCTTCTCGTCGATGAAGCGCATGGCGATCTCGGTGCACCATGTCGACTGGTGCAGGTCCGCCGGCACCCCGGTGGTGCAGAACCCCTGCACGCCCCGGTACAGTTCCGCGTGGTCGACGCCCTTCTCCTCCTTCAGCCAGCGCCCGTAGTCGTTGCGCTGCCCGTCGGGCTTGGGCATCGGGTGGTGGCTGTATTCCATCATCCGGTAACCGTCGTCGGTGCGCCGCTCCATGGTGCCGTCGGCGCTGGCGAGGTGCAGCTTGCCGATCAGCCCGCAGTCATAGCCGTGGTCGGCGAGGATCCGGGTCACCAGCTTCTCGCTGTCGGGAAAATGCGCGTTGCCGTTGCGGTGGACATGGGTGGTGGCCGGGTAGCGGCCAGTCAGGAACGAGGCCCGGCTGGGGGTGCAGATCGGGCTTTGCACGTAGGCCTGCCGGAACCCGGTGCCGGCGGCGAGGAAACGGTCGATCGCCGGGGTGCGGACATGCTTGTTGCCCAGCGCCGCGATGGTGTCGTAGCGCTGCTGGTCGGTGCAGTACCAAAGGATGTTCGGTCGATCCGGCGTCATGCCCATGGGTCCCCTCGATGCGTTGCGGGCAGTGTACAACGCGATTCTCCATGATTACTAATCGCGGTTGATGCCTCATCCAGAACCATTGGTTATGGATAACGGGGCCTGGTCGAGAGGGCGAGCCATGGATCTGCGACAACTCGAATACTTCCTCGCCGCCGTCGAGCAGCGCAGCCTCGGGCGCGCGGCCGAGGTGATGAACATCAGCCAGCCTGCCATCAGCAAGGCGATCCGGCGGCTGGAGCTGGAGCTGGGGGTGTCGCTGCTGGACCGGCTGCCCCGGGGCGTGGACACCACCCACTACGGCGAAGTTCTGGCCCTGCGCGGCGCCTCGATCCGCCACGCCCTGACCCGGGTGGAGCAGGAGCTGCAGGCGATGAAGGCTGGCAACACCGGCATCGTCACCGTGGGCGTCGGGTCCAGCATGCGGCTGAAGCTGCTGCCCGACGCGATCCTGCGGGTGAAGGCGGCGCATCCCGGGGTCGACTTCAAGGTGGTCAGCAAGCTGCACGACGGGCTGCTGCCCGATGTGCGGCGGGGCGACGTGGAATTCGCGCTGTGCCAGCTGGCCGCGCCGGAGGTGGACGCGGAACTGGCCGAGATCCAGCTGTACACCGACAGCATCCGCCCCACGGTGCGCAAGGGCCACCCGCTGCTGTCCAAGCCGGACCTGACCCCCGCCGACTGTCTTGGCTACGACTGGATCCTGCCCGCCGCCGAACACCTCGGCCACCGGCAGCTGGACGCCACCTTCCACAGGCTCGGCCTGCCCGCGCCGAAGCCGACGGTGGAAAGCGAATCCACCCTCTTCGCCATCGCGATGATCAAGAGCAGCGACATGATCAGCTGGCACCCGACGCTGGTGGTGGAGGAATACAGGGACGTGGTGGAGGCGATCCCCCTGCCCGAGGTTGCCATGCCCCGCAAGGTGGGCATCGTCCACCGGGCCGATATCCAGTTCCCCACCCCCGCGAAGCTGCTGATCGAGGAACTGAAGGCGGTCAGCCGCGAGATGATCGCCAACGGTCTCGCCGACCCGATCGAGGCCTACCCAGCATAGCCGGGGGTTATGGCAGGGGACGCAGGATGCACTTGTGGTTTCGCATCCGCGCGTCATGCTTTGCCCGCGCATGAAGGAGCCGGGGCATGACCCAACAGCCGAACATCCTGTACATCCTGTCCGACCAGCACGCCGCCGGCGTCTCCGGCTGCTACGGCGACCCGGTGGTGCGGACGCCGAACCTCGACCGGCTGGCGGCGCGGGGGGTGCGGTTCGACAGCGCCTATACCCCCTCGCCCATCTGCCTGCCGGCGCGGATGTCGCTGCTGTCGGGGCGCTACCCCTACCGGCAGGAGGTCTGGACCAACAGCGACTCGCTGGCCTCCGACATCCCCACCTTCGCCCATGCCCACGGCGCCGCCGGCTACCGCCCCGCCCTGATCGGCCGGCTGCACAGCCTTGGCCCCGACCAGCACCACGGCTACGTCCACCGCGAGGTGGGCGATCACATGACCGACTGGCTGGGCGGCAGCGAGTACACCATGGGGATCCTCGACAAGACCCAGCGGCCATTCCGCGACGCGCTGGTGAAATCCGGCCCGGGCGGCATGAGCTACGAGGTGCTGGACAAGGAGGTGACGCAGCGCGCGCTCGCCTTCCTCGACCGGCACGCCGAGGCGCGGGCCGGGGGCGACTCCGCCCCCTTCTCGCTGTCCCTCGGCTACATGCTGCCGCACCAGCCCTACGTAGGCGACCCGGACCTTTTCGCCTATTACCACGACAAGGTCGGCGACCCGCGGCTGGACCGCGACGAGACGCAGGAGCCGGAGTACCTTGGCTGGTGGCGCCGGCAGACCGGCATGGACGACATGACCCCGGCAGAGGAACGGCGGGCCAAGGCCGCCTACTATGCTTTGGTCGAGACGATGGACGCCGAGATGGGCAAGGTGCTGGACCGGCTGCGGGCGCTGGGGATGGAGGAGGACACTCTGGTCGTCTACGCCTCGGACCACGGCGACCAGCTGGGCGAACGGGACCTGTGGTTCAAGCAGACCTTCTATGAACAGTCGGTCCGGGTCCCGCTTGTGCTGGCATGGCCGGGCCACCTGCCGGAGGGGGAGAGCCGCGCGCAGGTGGTGAACCTCGTCGACCTCAGCGCGACGCTGGTGGCGGCGGCGGGCCATGCGCCGCTGCCCGAGGCCGACGGGCGCAGCCTGCTGGAGATCGCGCGCGATCCGGGCGCGGAATGGGAGGACGAGACCTTTTCCGAGTATGTCACCGACGGGCTGAAGGCATGGTCGGGCGGCAAGAAGATCATCACCCGGATGATCCGCCGGGGGCGCTTCAAGCTGAACTACTTCCACGGCGACCGGCACCAGCTGTTCGACCTGGGGGCCGACCCGGACGAGACCCGCAACCTGTTCGAGGACCCTGCCCACGCGCAGGTGCGCGACGACCTGATGGCGCGGGTCCTGGACGGCTGGGACCCCGAGCGGATCGCGGCGACGATCGACCGGGGCATCGCCTGCAAGGAGGTCCTGAGGGTCTGGGCCCAGAAGACCGTGCCGGAGGAGCGTTTCCGGTGGGAGACGAAGGCCTCGCAGAACTGGCTGGCGCAGGCGGACTGAGGCCGGCCCGCGCCACCGGCAGGTCGCGGCCCCTGATAGGCCGCGACCCCTGCCCCGCCCCTGTCAGAGACGCAGGCCGGTCTGCTTGTCGAACACGTGCAGCTTGCGCGGATCCATGGAGACCGTGATCTCCTCGCCCACGCCGATGTCCATCCCCCCCTCCAGCACCGCCGTCGCGGCGGTGCCGGCGGTGTCGAACTTCACGTGCGTCTGCGCGCCCGTCGGCTCCACCAGCGTGGCGGGGCCGGTCAGGGTGGCACCGCCGTTTCCGTTGCCGGGGGCGAAGTGTTCCGGCCGCATCCCGATCACCACCTTCTGGTGTTCTGCCACCGGGTGCTCGCCCCCGATGTCCACCGACTGGCCATCGGCGAAGCGGGCCGCGAAACCGGCATCCCCCCGCTCGATCACCGCGTCGATCAGGTTCATCGACGGGGTGCCGATGAAGGCGGCGACCAGCAGGTTGCGCGGCGTGTTGTAAAGCTCGATCGGGCGACCGACCTGCTCGATGTTGCCGCCGCTGAGGATCACCACGCGGTCGGCGAGGGTCATCGCCTCGATCTGGTCGTGGGTCACGTAGATCGAGGTGGTCTTGACCCGCTGGTGCAGCGTCTTGATCTCCGACCGCATCTGCACCCGCAGCTTGGCGTCCAGGTTCGACAGCGGCTCGTCGAACAGGAAGGCCGCCGGGTCCCGCACGATGGCGCGGCCCATGGCCACCCGCTGGCGCTGACCGCCCGACAGCTGGCCGGGCTTGCGGTCCAGCAGCGCGTCAAGCTCCAGCAGCTTGGCCACGTCCCGGACCTTGGCGTCGATCTCGCGCCGCTTGAGCTTTGACAGCTTCAGGTTGAAGCCCATGTTCTGCGCCACCGTCATGTGCGGGTAAAGCGCGTAGTTCTGGAACACCATCGCGATGTTGCGCTCTCGCGGGGTGAGGTGGTTGACGATGTTGCCGTCGATCAGCACCTCGCCGTCCGTCGCGGGCTCCAGCCCCGAAATGATGCGCAGCAGCGTGGACTTGCCACAGCCGGAGGGCCCGACGAGGGCGACGAATTCGCCGTCCTCGATCTTGAGGTCCACGCCGTGGATGACCTCGACGGGTCCGAAGGCTTTCTTCAGTGATCGTATCTCGACCGAGGCCATGTTTTCCTCCCTCGTGTATTTCGCCAGCCAGAGCGCGCGGCTCAGGCCATGCTGTTCGCCTTGCTCGGAGGTATCTCCTGCAGCAGCTTTTCCCCCGTGAAGAACCGGCGCACGTCCTCGACGGCGCTCAACCCCTGCAGGACGTAGCTGTCCCGGCTGTGGCCGGCGCAATGCGGCGACAGGTAGACCTTGGGCAGGCTGCGGATCGGGTCGTTCTCCGGCAGCGGCTCGACATCGTAGACGTCGATGGCGGCGTAGATCCGGCCCTCCTTCAGCACCTCCATCAGCGCCCCCTTCTCCACCAGTCCGGCGCGGGCGGTGTTCACCAGCAGCGCGTCGTCCGCCATCTGGTCCAGGTGGGCGCGGGTGATCATGCCGTTCGTCGCCTCGATGTTCGGGGCGTGCAGGCTGACCACGGTGCATTCGGAGAACAGCGTGTCGAGATCGCAGAGGGTGACGCCCAGCCGCTTGGCCTCTGCCTCATCAAGGAAGGGGTCATAGGCCATCACCTCGCAGCGGAAGGGGCGCAGCAGGTCCAGTACCATGCGGCCGATGTAGCCCATGCCCACCAGCCCCACCTTCTGGGTCCGCAGCAGCCGGCCCAGCTGGCTGTCGCGCAGCTCGAACCAGCCGGTGCCGTTCCGCAGCCCGCCGTCCATCTCGCGGTGACGGCGCAGGTGGGCGAGGATCTGCGAGATGGTGAACTCCGCCACCGCCTCGCCGATCACCGGGGCGGAGTGGCTGACGCGGATTTTGGCCTCGGCCAGCGCGTCCTTCACCCCGAGGTTCAGCACCGACCCGGCGGCGTGAGACACCAGCTGCACGCTGCCCTCGGGCGCCAGCACGCCTTCCGGCAGCGCCGGGCTTTTCCAGCCCGTGATGACGGCGGGAACGCCCGCCAGCTTGGGCGCGAGATCGCCGTTCTTCAGCGCCTCGTCGGAAAACATCAGCGGCTCGGCGAAATCGGCAAGCGCGGCCTCGACGGAGGGCGGGAAGATGCGGTCGCGCATTTCCTGCGGGATCAGCACCGCCACTTTCGGCCGGTTGGATCCGCGCGGGTTCGGGGACTGCTCTGACATCATGATCTACTTTCTCTGGAAGGGCGTTCAGCGGACGGCCGGTTGCAGGACCAGCTCCGAGACATGGGCGCGGGCGGGCAGGCGGATGACGAACATGCAGGCCTCGGCCACGTCCTCGGGCTGCAGCGCCTTGGCGCGCATCTCGGGGGTGGGCGGGGTCGGCCGCTTTTCCAGCAGCGGCGTGTCGGTCATGCCGGGCAGGATCGCGGTGGCGCGGATGCCGTTCTGCCACTCCTCCTCCATGATCGCGAGGGTCATGGCCATGACCCCGGCCTTGGTCGCCTGGTAGGCCGCGCCGGAAGGATCGGGTTTCTTCGCGGCGGTGGAGGAGATGTTGATCAGCAGCCCGCCGCCCCGCTGGCGGAACACCGGCACCATCACCTGCGCCAGGTTGAAGGCGGCGTTGAGGTTGGTGTCGATCATCGAGGTCCAGCTTTCCTCGGTCAGGTCGCTGAAGGCCCGTTTGACAAGGTTCATGCCGATCGAGTTGACCAGCGTGTCCACGCCGGCCAGATCGCCCTGATGGGCCGCCAGCGCCTCGGTCAGCCCCGCGCGGTCGGCGGCGTCGGCGCGGATGCCCAGCACCGAGGCCGCGCCCAGCTCCTTCGCCTCGGCCACGATCTCGTCCAGCCGCGCGCTGTCGCGGCCCAGCAGGATCAGGCGGCTGCCGGCGGCGGCCGCGGCCCGGGCGGTGGCGCGTCCCATGCCGCTGGTGGCCCCGGCGATCAGGATGGTGTGGTCGGTCAGGTCTTGAACTGCGGTCATTGGCTTTGTTCTTCTCGGTCAAGGGGTTGCTTGGGCGCGGCGGTAGAGCTGCGCACGATCAGTTCGGGCCGCAGCTTGATGTGCGGGTCATCGATCTCTTCGTCCGACTCCAGCGTCTCGATCAGCTTGGCCACCACCAGCGCCGCCATCTGCGCGATCGGCTGGCGCACCGTGGTCAGGGGCGGGTCGATGAAATCGGCGATGAAGATGTCGTCGAAGCCGACCACGGACAGGTCCTGCGGCACGCGGTATCCCAGCTCGCGCGCCCCGGCGCAGGCGCCGACGGCGTACATGTCGTTGACGGTGAAGACGGCGGTGGGCGGATCGTCGAGGGTCAGCAGCTCGCGGATCCCGATGCGCCCCAGTTCCGCCGACTGGCTGTCGCCGAAGCCCGAGGCGTTGGGCGCCAGCCAGACGCAGGCGTCGTCCAGCGTCAGCCCGACCTTCTTCAGCTCGGCGCGCATCCCGTTCAGCCGCCCCGTGCGGTTCGAGGTGCCGATCGGCCCCGAGATGAAGCCGATGCGCTTGTGCCCCAGGCCGATCAGGTGCCGCGTGGCCAGGCGCGCGCCCAGTTCCTGGTCGACGCTGACAGAGCACGAGACGATGCCCTCGGCGCCCCGGGTGGCGCGGTCGAAGGCGGCGACGCGCATCCCCTTCTCGGTGTGGTCGCGCAGGTGGTCGAAGGAGACCGGCGAGGACCCGAGGATCACCCCCCGGATCGCCGAGCCGAACAGCGAGGAAAGATAGTCGCGCTCCAGCTCCGGGTCGCGCTCTGCATTGCAGATCAGCACCTGGTAGCCGCGCTTCTGCGCCTCCTTCTCGATCAGCGGGGAAACGCTGCCCCAGAAGGGATTGGCGACGGAGGGCACGATCAGCCCCAGCATCCGCGTCTGTCCCGACTGCAGCTGCCGGGCGACGGTGTTGGGGGTGTACTTCAACTCGCGGATCGCGCTCTGGACGCGGCGCAGCGTCTCCTGGCTCATCTTGGCATGGCGCCCGTTGATCACGTTCGAGACGGTGCTGACGGACACGTCCGCCTTCCTCGCCACATCCTTGATCCCTGCCATAGCGCTATCCGATCCCTGCCCTTGCCGGGGCATCCTACCTGCCGCGGACGGGGCCGGGCAACGGGGTTTAGTGTTACGTTACACTTCCCCGCGCACGCAACATTAAAATGGCAGGTGGCCATTGCGGCGGTGGCAAGAGGACCGGACCCGCGCCGCCCCGGCGCTCCCACAGGGACCGCAATAAATACTAAAGTGCCTTTATATATTGCCCGCAAGCGCATTGCCCCGCTAACTGCCCAAGCAGGCAAGGCCCGGCAGGCGCCGAACCACCCTCCCGAGCGAGGACCAACGCAAGGTCATCGACAGGTGTGTAACGTTTCACTATAGTTTGATTCGTGGAGGTCCAGACCCCGTCACGGCGGCGCGGGCCCACGCACGGTCTCGTACTCAGGGAGGGAAAGATGACCACATCGCATTCACGCAGAAAGTTCCTGCAGCACGGCACGGCTGTCGTCGGCGGGTTCGCTCTGACGGTCGTGTCGAAAAGCGCGATGGCGCAGGGCAAGACCAAGGTCCGTTTCAGCGGTTACGTGGAGTCGGAGGAGCAGCTGGCCACCACGCTGAAGGTGCTCAAGGCCTACGAGGCCAAGAACCCCAACGTCGAGATCATCCCCGAATTCTCGAACTTCCGCTCGTTCACCGACAAGCTCGCGACCGAGGCCGCGGGCGGGAACGCCCCGGACATGTTCAGCGTCAACGTCGACCTGCTGGCCGAATACGCCGCGCGCGGCGTGCTGACCCCGCTGACCGACTGGATCCCCGACCCGCTGGACATCTCGGCCTACCAGGCCGGCAGCATCTTCGGCGCCACCTACAACGACCAGCTTTACGCGATGCCCAACGACGCCATCGCGCCGGCGATCCTTTATACCCCGAACCGGTTCGAGGAACTGGGCGTCGCGGTGCCGCCGGACATGTTCACCTGGGAAGAACTGCACGAGACCGCCGTCGCGCTCAGCAAGGCGGCCGGTCGCGGGTTCTGGGGCATGGAAGACGGCGGCGGCAACTACGTGCCCTGCGACATCTTCCTGCGCGCCAAGGGCAAGTCGATGTTCACCCCCGAGCACACCCTGGGTTTCGAGGCCGAGGACATGGCCACCTGGTTCCAGTACTGGGAAGACATGCGCAAGGCCGGCGGTGCGCCGCCCGCCGACGTGCAGGCGCAGGCCGGCGACAACTCTGCCTCGCTGGGGATCGTGCGCGGCCGCTCCGCGATGCTGATCCAGATGACCGACAGCTACGTCGGCATCGGTTCGCTGATCGAGGAGCCGCTGGACCTGCACATGCTGCCCAACGGCCACGAGGGCGGCGAGATGAAGCAGCACCACTACGATTACGCCGGCAACTCCACCGGGATCTGGTCGGGCGCCAAGGACAAGGACCTCTGCGTCGACATCATCCGCTTCATGCACTTCGACCCGGAAGGGGTGGAACTGTACTACCAGGGCAGCGGCATGATCCCGGCCTCCACCGCGGGGCTCGAGAAGTTCGGCGCGACCGGCAACCGCGAAGAGAAGAAGCTGGTGGCCTACCTCGCCAAGCTGCGCGAAGACCCGGCGCCGTCGCGTCGTCCCGGCGTGGGCGGCCTCGGCGGGATGTTCCGCCGCGCCAACGAGGCGGTCGCCTTCGGTGACGTCACCCCGCTGCAGGCGGCGGAGGCCTTCATCGCCGAGGCGGAAGAAAAGCTCGCCGCGCTCAAGTCGTAACGCCCACCTCCCGCAGCGGCGGGCCTCCCGGTCCCCGCCGCTTCGACGCCCTCCGCGCCTTCCGGCGCGGGGGGCACATCTGACAGCATGGACGGCGCGGAACATGAGCAAAGCCAAGAACATCTCGAAGAAACAGAACGGCGTCGCCTTCCTGTTCCTGTCCCCCTGGATCCTCGGGTTCGTCCTGCTGACGGTCGGGCCGCTGCTGGGGTCGCTTTACCTGTCCTTCACGGACTACGACCTGTTCACCCCGCCGGAATGGGCGGGCACGGCCAACTACGAGAAACTGCTGGGCGGCGATCCACGCTACCTGCAGTCGCTCAAGGTCACCTTCGGATACGTCTTTTTCTCGGTGCCGCTGAAGCTGGGCTTCGCCCTGTTCATCGCGCTGATCCTGAACCGCGGGCTGCGCGGGCTGGGGATCTACCGCTCGGTCTTCTACCTGCCGTCGCTCCTGGGCGGCAGCGTGGCGGTGGCGATCATGTGGCGGCAGATCTTCTCCTACGACGGGATCATCAACCACTTCCTGTGGAACTACCTCGGCTACGACGCCCCCAGCTGGATCACCAACCCCGACTACGCGCTTGGCACCCTGGTGCTGCTGGCGGCCTGGCAGTTCGGCGCGCCCATGGTGATCTTCCTCGCCGGGCTGAAACAGATCCCGCAGGACATGTACGACGCCGCCGCCATCGACGGCGCGCGCCCGGTGCAGCAGTTCTTCTACGTCACGATCCCGCTGCTGACGCCGATCATCTTCTTCAACTTCGTGATGCAGACCATCGGCTCGTTCCAGGCCTTCACGCCCTCCTACATCATCTCGGACGGCTCGGGCGGGCCGGCGGACGCCACGCTGTTCTACACCCTCTACCTCTACGAGCAGGCCTTCACCGACTTCCAGATGGGCTATGCCTCGGCCATCGCCTGGGTGCTGGTGGGCATCATCGCCATCGCCACCTCGATCTCCTTCCTGACGGCGAAATACTGGGTCCACTACGGGGACGAAGGATAAGACCGATGACCACTGCGGATACCCCCGGCGTCACCGCCGACATCAACAAGATCACCGTCAAGTCCAAGGCCCGGTCGCGGCTGCTGATGCACGCCTTCCTGATCGTCTTCGGGCTGATCATGCTCTACCCGCTGGTCTGGCTGGCGGTCAGTTCGCTGAAACCGTCCAGCGTGATCTTCTCTGACACCAGCATCATCCCCCGGCATTTCGAGTGGGAGAACTACGTGCGCGGCTGGGTCGGCGTCGCGGCGCCGTTCAAGACCTTCTTCTTCAACAGCTTCGTGGTGGCCACCCTCGCGGTGATCGGCAACGTGCTGTCCTGCTCCTTCGTGGCCTATGCCTTTGCCCGGCTGGAGTTCACGTTCAAGAAGCCGCTCTTCGCGCTTATGCTGATGACCATCATGCTGCCGGTGCACGCCTCGCTGATCCCGCAGTACATCCTGTTCAACTACTTCGGCTGGGTGAACACCATCCTGCCGATCATCACCCCGAAGTTCCTGGCGGTGGAGGCGTTCTTCATCTTCCTGATGATCCAGTTCATCCGGGGCATGCCCAGGGAACTGGACGAGGCCGCGGCCATCGACGGCGCCGGGCCGATCCGCATCTACTTCTCGATCATCCTGCCGCTTCTGACCCCGGCGCTGGTGACCACCGCGGTGTTCTCGTTCCTGTGGACCTACGAGGACTTCCTGACGCCGCTGATCTACCTGACTTCGATCGAGAACTACGTGGTGCCGCAGGGCCTGCGCCTGCTGCAGGCCTCCCGCGGGGCCAGTACCTGGGGCTCGATGCTGGCGATGTCGCTGCTGTCGCTGGTCCCGATGTTCATCGTGTTCTTCATCTTCCAGCGCAAGCTGATCGACGGGATCGCGACCACCGGCTTGAAGGGCTGACCCGCCCCGCGCCCAACTGACAAACTCTCTCTCTCAAGGATTCTCGACCCCATGCCCAAACCGCTGATAACGGTCTTCACGAAACCCTGGACAGACCCCCTGCCCCAGATGGCGGACAAGCTTGCCGGCCTCGGCTTCGACGGGGTGGAACTGGCGGTGCGCCCCGGATACCAGGTTCTGCCCGACAACGTGGGCACCGACCTGCCGAAAGCCGTGCGGCAGCTGGAAGAGCACGGGCTGAAGACCCCCAGCATCGCCGGCAACACCGACGAGGCCACCATCAACGCCTGCGGCGACGCGGGCGTCGGCATCATCCGCATCTGCGCCTCGATCGACATGAAGATCGGCTACCGCGCCTCCGTCGACAACTACCGCCGCACCTTCGAGGCCCTGCTGCCCGCGCTGGAACGCAACAACGTCGCCATCGGCGTGCAGAACCACTACGGCGAGAGCATCGGCAGCGCCGTCGGCCTGGCGCACCTGCTGGAGGATTTCGACCCGAAACACGTCTGCGCCGTGCTCGACATGGGCCACTGCGCGGTTGACGGAGAGCCGGTGGACATGGCGGTGGACATCGCCCGTCCGCACATGAACGGGCTGGTGAACTTCAAGAGCGCCTGCCACCTGCGGGCCAACGGGCCGGAACTGGAAGCCGAGTACGCGGTGCACTGGACTACCCACGACCACGGCGGCTACAGCTGGCGCAAACTGGTCCAGGCGCTGCACCGGACGGATTTCACCGGCACCTTCTGCATGCCGGCCGAGTACAACCAGCAGGCGGGCGTGAAGGGCCAGCGGATGGGCGACGACGTCATCCCCTTCCTGCGCAAGGACATCGCGCACCTGAAGTCGCTGGTGGACGAGATCTACGTCTGAGCCTTTCCTGCGCGCGGGCTGACCTACCGGTTCGCCCGCGCCAGCAGCCCCACCGCGACCAGTCCCACCGCCACCACCAGCAGCGCCGCCGGCGAGGCCTGGCCGATCTGCTCCAGCGAGGCCTTCTCGTGCACCCGCGTGGCGAGGGTGTTGTAGCTGAAAGGCCGCAGCAACAGCGTTGCCGGCAGTTCCTTCACGCAGTCCACGAAGACCAGCAGCAGCGCGGTGCCCACCGAGCCGCGGATCAGCGGCACGTAGACATCCCGCAGCGCGCCCCCCGCGGTGCGGCCCAGCGAGCGTGCGGCCATGGGCAACGAGGGCGACACCCGCCCCATCGCCGCGTCCGCCGCGCCCTGGGCGATGGCGAAGAAGCGTACCGCGTAGGCATAGACGATGGCGAAGGCGGAGCCGGTCATCAGCAGGCCGATGTCGCGGCCCGTGAAGGCCTCGACCGCATCGGCCAGCGCGTTGTCCGCCGCCGCCATGGGGATCAGCAGCCCCACCCCCAGCACCGCCCCCGGCGCGGCGTAGCCGATGGTGGTGACCGGCAGCAGCAGCCGCGGCAGCGGGTGGCGCGACTGGCGCACCCCGTAGACGAGGAACAGCGCCGCCACCACCGTCAGAACCGCCGCCGCGCCGCCCACCGTCAGCGTGTGCAGCAGCGCCCGGCCCAGCCCCGGGTCGACCCAGTGCGCCGGGTTGTCCAGCGCGTGCGACAGGATCACCCCGCCCGGCAGCACGAAGCCAAGCGCGAAGGGCAGCGTGCACAGCCCCGTGGCCGCCCAGCCCCGCCCGCCGCGCAGCACGATGGCCTGCGTCGGGCGCTGCGACTTCGACTGCTGGTAGAACTTGCTGCGGCGGCGCCCCAGCTTTTCCAGCGTCACCAGCACCAGGATCAGCGCCAGGATCACCAGCGCGATCTGCGCCGCGCCGCCGGCGTTGCCCGACTGCAGCCAGACGCTGAAGATGCCGGTGGTCAGGGTCTGCACGGCGAAGTAATCGACCGTGCCGTAGTCGCTGATCGTCTCCATCATCGCGATGGCGGTGCCGGCGGCGATGGCGGGGCGCGCCAGCGGCAGCCCGACCCGGAAGAACCGCCGCCAGGGACCGGCGCCCAAGGCGCGGGCCACCTCGTAGGCGGCGCCCGACTGCTCGCGGAAGGCGGCGCGCGCCAGCAGGTAGACGTAGGGATAGAGCGCCCCCGACAGCACCACGATGGCGGCCCAGCGGGACCGGATCTCGGGAAAGGCGTAGTCGCGGGCGCTGGTCCAGCCGAACCAGCCGCGCATCGCGGTCTGCACCGGGCCCGCGTACTCCAGGAAATCCACCAGCGCGTAGGCGCCCACGTAGGCCGGGATCGCCAGCGGCAGCAGCAGCAGCCATTCCAGCACGCGCGAGCCGGGGAACCGGTACATCACCGTCATCCAGGCCAGTCCCGCCCCCACCACAGCGCAGATCGCCCCCACCGCGCCGGTCAGCAGCAGCGTGTTGGACAGGTAGCGCGGCAACGTCGTTGACATCAGGTGCGGCCAGATGTTCTGGGTCGGGTTCAAAGCGATCCAGACCACCGAAAGGATCGGCAGCAGCACCAGCGCGGCGATCAGCATTGCCCCCGTCGACCAGCGGTCTAGGTGTAGTCGGGACGGCGTTGCCGATAGCTGAGGGTTTCGCTCGGTCATGGCCGTCGCTTAGGCGAAGCCCGTTGCCGAGTCCAGCGTCGGCGGGCAGTGCTTGTCACCACGGCGCCGAAGTCGCAGACTTCCCCGCAAAGAAGAAGAAGCAGGCGGGATTTCATGGCCGGACTCGACCAGAACAACGTGCGGCAGTCGGGGCGCGGCCCCGGCCTGATGATCCTGTTGCACGGCTACGGCTGCGACCAGTCCATGTGGCGGCAGGTGGCGCCGGCCTTCGAGGACACGCACCGGGTCATCCAGTACGACCTGACTGGCATGGGCCATTCCGACCTGTCGGCCTACAACTTCGACCGCTACTCGCGGCTGGAGGCCCATGCCGAGGACCTGCTGGAGATCATGGACGAGCTGGGCGCCGAGGACGCGGTGGTGGTAGGCCATTCCATCGCCGCCTCGATCGCGGTGCTTGCCGCGAACCAAGCGCCGGAACGGTTCTCGCAACTGGTGCTGCTGGCCCCAACCCCCTCGTTCTGCAACGATCCCGAGGCGGGATACGTGGGCGGGTTCACCAAGCTGGTCCTGGAAGAACTGATCACCTCGCTCGACAACAACCACCTTGGCTGGGCCGCGCAGATGGCGCCGGTGATCGCCGGGCAAAAGGCCGGAGAACCGGCGGCGGAGGAGTTGACGCAAAGCTTCTGCCGCACCGATCCGCGGATCACCAGCCACTTCGGCCGCGTCACCTTCCTTGCCGACTGCCGCGAAGCGATGCGCCGCCTGAAGGTGCCGGCGCTGATCCTGCATTGCGAGGATGACGCCATGGTCCCGGACGAGGCCGCCGAGTGGATGCGCAGGCACATCGCCTCGGCGACCATGCACGTGCTGCCGGTCACCGGGCACTGCCCGCACATGACCGCCCCCGACCAGGTCATCGGCGCGATGCGCGCCGGCATCGGGCCAAGCTAATGGACATGACCGGCAGCGACGGCGCCTCGGCCTTCGCTGACGAGCTGCTGCAGGACGCGCCGTGCGGCATCGCCGTCACCGACGGGGACGGCCGGCTGCTTTACGCCAATTCCACCCTTGCCCACTGGCTGGGCCAGCCCGTCGGCCGGCCGCTGGCCGTGCGGCGCCTGCCGGAGATCTTCACGACCCCCGGGCGGATCTTCTACGAATCCCACATGGCGCCGATGATGATCCTGCAGGGCTTCGTGCGCGAGATCTCCTGCACGCTGCAGCTGCACGGCAGCGATCCCGTGCCGGTCCTGCTCAGCGGTAAGCTGCGCCTTGACGCGGACGGGCGGCCGCAGCGCTGCGACTACACCATCTTCGACGCGCGCGAGCGGACCTCCTACGAGAAGCAGCTGCGCGACGCCCGGCGCGAGGCGGACGAACTGGCCTCGATCATCCGCAGCTCGCCCGACGCGATCCTGCGGGTGGACGCGCTGGGCATCGTCAAACGCTGGAACGCGGGGGCGGAGCTGCTGCTGGGCCATCCCGCCGAAAAGGCGCTGGCCCGCCCGGTGAACGAGCTGGTGCCCCTCGGCGCGCGGCAGGACTGGTTCGCCGAGGCGCTGGCCAGCGGCCGCCCGGTGGTGACCTTCACCCGCATCCACCCCTCGGGCCGCGAGTTCGAGGTCTCCATCGCCCGCATCGGCGAGCCGGGCGCGCAGTTCGCCAATGCCCCCGACTGGTCGGTGACCCTGCGCGACGTCTCGGCCCGGCAGCGGGCAGAACGGCACCTGAAGGTGGTGGCCGGCGAGATGCGCCACCGGGTCAAGAACACCCTCGCGGTGGTCTCCAGCATCGCCCGGCAGACCCTGCGCAGCGAGATGGCCGCCCCCTTCATGGAGCGGCTTCAGGCGCTGGCGCGGGCGCAGGACGTGCTGACCCGCAGCGACCGGCCCTACGTGGCGCTGCGCGATCTGCTGGACGTGGCGGCGCAGGAGGCGGGGCCGCAGCGGATGCGGCTGGACGGAGAGACCGTCTGGCTGAACCCCGAGCAGGTGAGCTCGCTGTCGATGACCTTCCACGAGCTGGTGACCAACGCGCTGAAGTACGGCGCGCTGTCCGAGCCGCAGGGCAAGGTGGCGGTCCGCTGGACCTGCGAGGGTCCGCCCGGCTCCCGGCAGATGCGGCTGAGCTGGACCGAAAGCGGCGGCCCGCCTGTCACGCCGCCGCAGCGCGCCGGGTTCGGCACGCGGATGATCTCGAGGGTGCTGACGGCCGAACTGGAAAGCTCGGTCGACTTCGACTTCGACCCCGCCGGCCTGCGCTGCCACTTGGTGACGCCGGTGATCGACGGACCCCAGCCCCGCACCCCGGCGAAGTAACGCTTTTCCCTGCCGCACTCCGCCGATCCTGCTAGGCTGAGCCCATGGAACCCCGGCGCCCGCTTCCCAGACAGGACGTCTCCTTCGTCCAAAGCCGGGACGGCACCCGGATCGCCACGGCCTCCCTTGGCCGCGGCCCCACGATCCTGCGTGCGGCGCATTGGCTGAGCCACGTGTCGCGCGACGTCGAAAGCCCGGTCTGGCGGCCCTGGCTGGAGCGTCTGACCCGCCGGCACCGCCTGCTGCGCTACGACCTGCGCGGCTGCGGCCTGTCCGACCGCAGCCCGCCGCGGATCGACTTCGACGCCTGGTGCGAGGATCTGGACGCCGTCGCGGGCCGGGAACGGGACCCCGTCGTGCTGCTGGGGATGTCGCAGGGGGCGGCGCTGTCGGTGGTCCATGCGCTGCGCCATCCCGGGCAGGTGTCCGGCCTGATCATCATCGGCGGCTACGGGCGCGGCCTGCTGGCCCGCGGCGGGGGAGAGCCGACGCGGATGGAGGCCGCGACGCTGGCGAACCTGATGCGGCTGGGCTGGGGGGCCGAGGGCTCGGCCTTCTCGCACGTCTTCACCCAGCTTTTCGTGCCGGGCGGGTCGGCAGAGCAGATCGGCTGGTGGCGCGACCTCGAACGCCACTCCGCCACCCCCGGGGTCGCGGTGCGCACCCTCGAGGCGCTGCACCGGATCGACGTGCTGAAGGCGGCAGAGGCGCTGGACCTGCCGGTGCTGGTGCTGCACAGCCAGCGCGACGCCCGCGTTCCCTTCGACGAGGGCCGCCGGCTGGCGGCCGCCATCCCCGGCGCCCGGCTGGTGGCGCTGGACAGTGCGAACCACGTGCTGCTGGAACAGGAACCGGCGTGGGAGGAGTTGTGGCGCGAGATCGACGCCTTCCTTGATGAAGTTAGCCAGCCGGCAGCGCCCGCAGCCCCCTCCCCCGCCGGGCTGACCCCGGCCGAGCGCCAGGTGCTCGACTGCCTGACCGAGGGATTGGGCAATTCCGCCATCGCCGCCCGCCTTGGCAAGTCGGAGAAGACGGTGCGCAACCAGGTCTCGGTCATCCTGTCCAAGCTCGGCGTCGACAGCCGGTCCGAGGCGATCGTGCAGGTCCTGTCGGCACGGGGACATCTGTCCCGCCCCTGAGCCGCGAAACCGGCGCGCGGGCGGGACGTCTTGCCCATGCCCTCCGGGCGCTCCCGTGGTCTTCTCACCGCAATCGGTGAAGGAGCGCGCGATGAAGGGTCCGGGGGAAGGAGAGGCAGGCGCGATGGTGGCGCTGGTGCTCGCCACGCTGTTCTGGTCGGGGAACTTCATCGCGGGCCGCGCGCTGGGCGGCGCGATACCGCCGCTGGAGCTGAACCTCCTTCGCTGGGCGCTGTGCCTCCTGCTGCTGCTGCCCATCACCCTGCCCGGCCTGCTGCGCCACCGCGCGCTGCTGCTGCGCTCGTGGCTGCTGATCGCGCTGCTGGGGCTGACGGGAATCGCCGGGTTCCACGCCATGGTCTACCAGGCGCTGAGCCTGACCCCGGCGGTGGACGCCCTGCTGATCCTGTCGCTGGCGCCGGTGACCACGGCGGTGGCGGGGGCGGTCTGGAACGGCTACCGGCCCGGCGCGCCGCAGGTGGCGGGGCTGGCGGTCTCGGCCGGCGGCGCCGGGGTAATCCTGCTGTCGGGCGGCGGCGGGGCGGGGCGGATCGACGCGGGCGCGGTCTGGATGCTGGGGGCGATCCTGGTCTGGACCGCCTATTCCCTCGCCCTGCGCCGCCGTCCCGCCGCGCTGCCGCAGGACGTGACGCTGGCCGCCAGCGTCGCCGCCGGCCTGCTGGCCATGGCGCCGGTGCTGCTGCTGACCGGCGCGCGGCCGGTCGCCGTGACGCCCGGCACCGTGGCGGCGGTGCTGTACATCGCGGTCTTCGCCTCGCTGCTCGGCTTCCTGCTGTGGTCGCGCGGGCTGACGCGGATCGGGCCGGAGCGGGCGGGGCAGTTTCTGCACCTGATGCCGGTCTTCGGCGCCCTGCTGGCGGTGATCCTGCTGGGCGAAAGGCTGCTGCCCGCCCACGCGCTGGGGGCGGCGCTGGCGGTCTGCGGGATCGTGCTGGTCAATTGCAGCCCAGCCGCCGGCCGCCCCGAGGGGCCGCCGGCGCCGCGTCCGGGCGGCTAGGCGCGGGCTACATCCCCAGCGCCTGCTTGTACATCTCCAGCACCGCCTCTTCCTCGGCGATGTCGTCGGGCTCGCGCTTGCGCAGCGCGATCACCTTGCGCATCACCTTGGTGTCGTAGCCGCGCGACTTGGCTTCGGCCATGACTTCCTTCTGCTGCTCGGCGATGTCCTTCTTTTCCTGCTCCAGCCGCTCATAGCGCTCGATGAACTGGCGCAACTCGTCCGCGGTGACGCGGTAGCTGTCGGGGTTGGTGGCGGTGTCGCTCATTCATGGGTCTCCAGCCTGCACTCGGGCCCGTTCCCTAGCGCCCGCACCGGCACCGGGCAAGAGGCAGACTTGCCCGGCGGCGACGAAGCGGCTAGGCGCGGGGCGGAGATTTGCGGGAGAACGCGGATGGAATGGCTGATCTGGACCGGGGCGGCGGTCTCGGCGCTGGGGCTGGCGGGGCTGGTCTGGTGCATCGTCACCGTCTGGCGCGCGCGCCGGGCGCAGCTGCCCGACGAGGCGCTGCGCGAAAAGGTGCGGCGGGTGATCCCGGTGAACATGGGCGCGATGCTGCTGTCGGTCTTCGGGCTGATCCTGGTGGTGCTGGGGATCGCGCTGGGCAGCTAGCCGCCGGGCGCGCGCCGCCGCTGGACGCAGCCGCGGACCCGTCGTATGACAGGCGCCATGGATATTCGCCGCATCACCGACCGCTACGGCGTCGGCCCCCAGATCGAGCCCGAGGACATGGCCACCCTGGCCGCCGAGGGCTATTCCACCGTGATCAACAACCGGCCCGACGACGAGGTGCCGCCCAGCCACCAGTCCGCCGCCATGCGGCAGGCGGCAGAGGCGGCGGGGCTGACCTACGTCGAGAACCCGGTGGTCAACGGCGCGATGACCATGGACATGGTGGAACGCCAGGGCGAGGTGCTGGAAGGCGCCGAGGGCGGGGTCTTCGCCTGGTGCCGCTCCGGCACCCGCAGCACCATCGTCTGGGCGCTGTCCCAGGCCGGGCGCACGGGGACCGACGAGATCCTGCGCATGGCCGCCGAGGCCGGCTATGACATCTCGGGGATGCGCGGCCAGATCGAGGCGCTGGGCCCCCGCTAGCCCCCCGCCCCGCGCAGCCGCCCCGTCTTTCCTGCCCGGCGCCGACCCCGGCCCGCGCGCGGGCCTTGCAACCGGCCGCGCCATGCGCAAGGCTTTTCCCGGTACAGATCGGACACCCATGGCCCTTCCCGCCCGCCTGCAGCTGAAGATATGGAGCGTCGCCTTCGTGGCGCTGCTGGTCATCATGTGGCTGCTGGGCGACGTGATCCTGCCCTTCGTGCTGGGCGGCGCCATCGCCTACATGCTGGACCCCACCGCCGACTGGCTGGAACGCCGCGGGCTCAGCCGCGCCATGGCGACGGCGGTGATCTCGCTGCTGGCGGTGCTGCTGTTCGCGGTGCTGGCGCTGGCGGTGATCCCCAACCTGGTCCAGCAGGCCGCCGCGCTGGTCAAGCTGGCGCCGCAGCTGGCGCAGAACCTGCAGGCCTTCCTGGCCGAACAGGTGCCCTCGCTGATGGAGGAAGGATCCACCCTGCGCCAGTCGATCCTGGCGCTGGGCGAGATGCTGCAGGCCAAGGGCGCGGCGCTGCTGGAAGGGCTGCTGACCTCGGCGCTGAGCCTGCTGAACATCCTGCTGCTGGTGGTGATCGTGCCGGTGGTGGCCTTCTACCTGCTGCTGGACTGGGACCGGCTGGTGGCCGAGGTGGACACCCTGCTGCCGCGCGACCACGCGCCGACGGTCCGGATGCTGGCCAAGCGGATCGACCGCACGCTGGCCTCCTTCATCCGCGGCCAGGGGCTGGTGATGGTGATCCTCGGCACCTACTACGCGATCACGCTGGCAATGGTGCAGCTGCAGTTCGGGCTGGTGGTGGGCGCCATCGCGGGCCTGCTGACCTTCATCCCCTACGTCGGCGCCATCGTCGGCGGCGGGCTGGCGCTGGGCCTCGCGCTGTTCCAGTTCTGGGGCGACTGGCTGTGGATCGCCGCCGTCGCCGCGATCTTCTTTTCCGGCCAGTTCATCGAGGGCAACATCCTGACGCCCAAGCTGGTGGGCTCTTCCGTCGGTCTGCACCCGGTCTGGCTGCTGTTCGCGCTGTCGGTCTTCGGCTCTCTCTTCGGTTTCGTCGGGATGCTGGTGGCGGTGCCGGTGGCCGCCGCCATGGGCGTGCTGGCGCGCTTCGGGGTGGAGCAGTACAAGCAGGGACGCCTCTACCAGGGGCTGGAGGCGGACGACGCGCCGCCGCCGATCGTGCCCGCCGTCGCCCCCCCGCCCGGGCGGGAATAGCCGTGGCGGAGCAGCTGACATTCGACCTGACCCGGCGCCCGGCGCTGGAGCGCGGCGACTTCTTCGTCTCGCCCTCGAACGCTACAGCGGTGGCGACGGTGGACGGCTGGCAGGCCTGGCCCTCGGGCAAGCTGGTGCTGGTGGGGCCCGCCGCCGCCGGCAAGACCCACCTCGCCCATGTCTGGGCCGCCCAGACCGGCGCGCGGATTGTCCCGGCAGGAACCCTGCCGCAGGCCGACATCGCCGCGCTGGCGCAGGGGCCGGTGGTTGTGGAGGACGCGGACGGCGTGGCCGGCGACGATGCCGCGGAAACCGCGCTGTTCCACCTGCACAACCTTGTGCTGGCCGAGGGGCACCCGCTGCTGCTGACCGCCGCCCAGCCCCCCGCCGCCTGGCCTCTGGCGCTGCCCGACCTTGCCAGCCGGATGCAGGCCACCGCCACCGCCCACCTGCAGCCGCCCGACGACTCGCTGCTGGCGGCGGTGCTGATGAAGCAGTTGGCCGAGCGGCAGCTGGAGATGGACCCGGAGGTGCTGAGCTTCTGCATCACCCGGATGGAGCGCCGCTTCGACAGCGCCGCGCGGCTGGCGACGGAACTGAACCGCGCCGCCTACTCGCAGCGGCGCCGCGTCACCAAGCCGCTGGTGCGCGAGGTGCTGGACCGGATCGCGGAGGAAACCGCGTGACCGTCGCACCCCCGTCATCCACTCCGTGTACCGGTGCCCCATGACCGAGACCGATTTCCTCAAGGCCCCCTTCCCCGACCCTGTCGAGCTGCCCGCCGAGGACTTCGAGGGCCCGCGCCGGTTTTTCAACCGTGAACTCAGCTGGCTGGGCTTCAACTGGCGGGTGCTGGAGGAGGCCGAGAACCCCCGCGTGCCGCTGCTGGAGCGCCTGCGCTTCCTGTCCATCAGCGCCACCAACCTTGATGAATTCTACACCGTCCGTGTCGCCGGCCTGCGCGAGCTTGCCCATGCCGGGAACGAAACCCCGGCGGCGGACGGGCTGACCCCCACGGAACAGCTGGCCCTGATCAACGCCGACGCCCGCAAGCTGATGGAGCACCAGCAGAAGGTCTGGAACGACCTGCGGGCCGAGATGGAGGCCGCGGGCATCGTGCTGGAGACCCGCGATACGATCCGCAAGTCCGACCGCGCCCACCTGGACGAGGTGTTCCTGGCGGACGTCTTCCCGGTGCTCTCGCCGCTGGCCATCGACCCGGCGCACCCCTTTCCCTTCATCCCCAACACCGGCTTCGCGCTGGCGCTGCAGATGCAGCGCTCCGGCGACAAGCGCGAGTTGAAGGCGCTGCTGCCGATCCCGCAGCAGATCAACCGATTCGTCGCCCTGCCCGGCGACGGCGAGGTGCAGCGCTTCCTGCCGCTGGAGGAGCTGCTGCTGCTCTACATCGGCGACCTGTTCCCGGGCTACAAGGTCTCGGGCCACTGCGGCTTCCGGGTGCTGCGCGACAGCGACCTGGAGCTCGAGGACGAGGCAGAGGACCTGGTGCGCGAGTTCGAGGTCGCGCTGAAGCGCCGCCGCCGGGGCGAGGTGATCCGCCTGAAGCTGTCCCAGGGCGCCCCAAAGGCGCTGCGCAAGGTCATCACCGGCGAATTGCACGTGGACGAGACCGAGGTGATCGAGCTGTCGGGCCTGATCGGCATGTCCGACCTCAAGGAACTCGTGCTGGACAACCGCCGCGACCTGCAGTGGCCCAGCTTTACCCCGCGGGTGCCCGAACGGGTGCAGGACCACGACGGCGACATGTTCGCCGCGATCCGCCAGAAGGACATGCTGCTGCACCACCCCTACGAGACCTTCGACATGGTGGTGCGCTTCCTGCAGCAGGCGGCGGTGGACCCGGACGTGCTGGCGATCAAGCAGACGCTCTACCGCACCTCGAACGAAAGCCCCATCGTCGCCGCGCTTTGCGAGGCGGCCGAGGCGGGCAAGTCGGTGACGGCGCTGGTGGAACTGAAGGCGCGCTTCGACGAGGCCGCCAACATCCGCCAGGCAAGGCGGCTGGAACGGGCGGGCGCCCACGTGGTCTATGGCTTTCTCAACTGGAAGACCCACGCCAAGATCTCGACGGTGGTGCGGCGCGAGAACGGGCGGCTGGTGACCTACACGCACTTCGGCACCGGCAACTACCACCCCCTGACCGCGCGGATCTACACCGACCTGTCGTTCTTCACCTGCGACGCCGCGCTGGGGCGCGACGCGACCAAGGTGTTCAACTACGTCGGCGGCTACGCCCCGCCCGACGGGCTGGAGAACCTCGCGATCTCGCCCCACACGATGAAGCCGCGGCTGCTGGAACTGCTGGAAGCCGAGGGCGGGAACGCCGAGGCCGGCAAGCCCGCCGAGGTCTGGGCCAAGATGAATTCGATCGTCGAGCCGGACATCATCGACGCGCTCTACCGCGCCTCGCAGCGGGGGGTGAAGATCAGCCTGGTGGTGCGCGGCATCTGCGGGCTGCGGCCCGGCATCCGGGGGCTGAGCGAGAACATCCGCGTCAAGTCCATCGTCGGCCGCTACCTCGAACACTCGCGCATCGTCTGCTTCGGCAACGGCCACTGGCTGCCGTCCAAGAAGGCGCGGGTGTTCCTGTCTTCGGCCGACTGGATGGACCGCAACCTGAACCGCCGGGTGGAAACCCTGGTGGAATGCACCAACGGCACGGTGAAGGCGCAGATCGTCGGGCAGATCATGGCCGCCAACCTCGCCGACGAGGCGCAGAGCTGGGTGATGTCCCACGACGGCAGCTTCGGGCGCGAGAGGCCGGCCGAGGGGGCGCAGCTGTTCAGCTGCCACCGCTTCTTCATGGAAAACCCCTCGCTGTCCGGGCGCGGGTCCGCCGGGGCCTCTGACGTGCCGGAACTGACCCACACCGACGACTGACCCATTCCTCGCCTTTCCCGCCCCCGCCGCTACGTGACGGCAGGGCGCGATTGACCCGGAGCGGCGATTGTGCAGTTTGGCGGCGACACGGACGCAGGAGACGCGGCGCATGGATGGCACCACCGACGCGGCACAGGACGACTGGGAACCCTTCGGACGCCCGCTGTTCGATGATCCCGCATCCGAGTGGCTGAAGCGCGTGGGGGTGGTGGACGTGGGGTCCAACTCCGTCCGTCTGGTGATCTTCGACGGCGCCGCGCGCAGCCCCGCCTATTTCTACAACGAGAAGATCATGGCCGGCCTCGGCGCCGGGTTTGCCGAAACCGGACGGCTGAACCCCGAGGGGCGCAAGCGCGCGCTGGAGGCGCTGCGCCGGTTCCAGCTGCTGGCAGAGGATTTCCGCATGGCGCCGCTGACCGCCGTGGCCACCGCCGCGGTGCGCAACGCCGAGGACGGGCCTGATTTCGTCGAGGAGGTGCGGCGCGAGACCGGCCTGAAGCTTTGGGTCATCAACGGCGAGCAGGAGGCGCGGCTTTCGGCGCAGGGGGTGCTGCTGGGCTGGCCCGGCGCCACCGGCATCGTCTGCGACATCGGCGGCTCGTCCATGGAACTGGCCTCGCTGGAGAAGGGCGAGATCGGCAACTGCCTGACCTCGCCGCTGGGCCCGCTGCAGCTGCAGGGCATGAAGGACCGCCGCAAGCGCCGCGCCCATATCCGCGCCACGATCCAGGAGATGTGGCACAAGCTCGGCCCGCACGAGACCCGGCTGTACCTTGTCGGCGGCTCTTGGCGGGCGATCGCGCGGCACGACATGCTGCGCCGCGACTACCCGCTGCACGTGCTGCACGAGTACCGGATGACCCCGCGGGACGTGCGCGACACGCTGAAGTGGATCGCCGAGAACGAGGACAAGGACCTTGGCCGGCGCACCGGCACCTCCTCGTCGCGGATGGCGCTGGTGCCGCTGGCCTCGGAGGTGCTGGGGGAACTGGTGCGTGCGCTGAAGCCCACCGAGATCGCGATTTCCAGCTACGGCATCCGCGAGGGGATGCTCTACCGCCAGCTGCCCGCCGAACTGCGCCGCCGCGACCCGCTGATCGAGGCCTGCCGCTTCGCCGAGCAGAAGGACAGCCGCCACCCCGGCTTCGGCCGGCTGCTGTGGAATTTCCTCAAGCCGCTGTTCGAGGAGGCCCCGGCCGCGCGGCAGCGGATCATCAAGGCCGCCTGCCTGCTGCACGACGTCAGCTGGCGCGCGCACCCCGACTACCGGCACGAGGCCTGTTTCGACTACGTCACCCGGGCCTCGCTGGGCGGCCTGACCCACAGCCAGCGGATCTTCCTGGGGGTGGCGCTGCTGCACCGCTACAAGAACAGCCGCGAGGGCACCCGGTTCGAGCCGCTGTTCGGCCTGCTGTCACAGCGCGACCTGCGGATGGCCGAGGTGCTGGGCAAGGCGATGCGGTTCGGCGCGATGCTGACCTCGGATCTCGACGAATCGATCGGAACGCTGACCTGGAAGCCCAAGCGCAAACGGCTGGAGCTGGCGCTGGGCGAGCGGGCGCAGGGGCTGTTCGGCGAGGTGGCGCAGGCGCGGTTCCAGTCGCTGGCGGCAACGCTGGGGGCGGAGACCCGGCTGCGGTAAGGATTGCTGCGTGGGAGGGGGGCGCTGCCCCCCGGCGCCGGGGCGCCTCCCCCCGGGATATTTATCGACCAAAAGAAATGGGGTAGAGGCGCCTAGAGTTCGACCGCGCCGTCTTCTCCGACCTCGGGCAGATCCGGGTCTTCGGGCTTGTCCTCGGGATCGAGCGGTTTGCGGCGGCGGATCAGGATGTCGCCGTTGGGTTGGATCTCTGGCGCGTGGTAGGCCGAGAGGTTGCCCAGCGCCTCGCGCAGTTCCTCGGACATGTCCTCCATCGCCAGGCCCATTTCCTCGGACAACCCGCGCAGCAGCAGGCGGCCGCCCTCCTGCAGCAGGTTCAGGCCTTCGGACAACTCGCGCCGGTCGTCCTGTGCGGCGAGCGGGGCGGCGATGAGGGCGGCGCAGAGCGCGAGGGGGAGCGTCGGTTTCATGGCGTTGATGATAGCGCGGGCGCGGGAATTTTCTACAGGTCGAGGTCCAGCGTCACCGGAAAATGATCGGAGGCCGCCAGCAGCGCCTCGCGCAGGGGCGCGTCGGCGAAACAGGCGGCGTCGTCGAAGGGATGCCAGATGCGCCAGCCGCGGGCGGCGGGGCGCAGGCCGGGGGAGACCATGATGAAGTCGAGCAGCGCCTGCAGGTAGCGGTTCTCGGGCCGGATGAAGAAGCGGGCGGTGGTGGGCCGCGCGCCCACCCGGCGCGACAGGGCCATGCGGGCGTGGGGGTCGTGCAGGCCGTCCGGGCCGGGGGGGCCCAGCACGATCTCTACCCCGGAGCGGCCGAAGAGTTTCTCGTACTCGTCCAGCCCCGGCCCGTCGTTGAAATCGCCCAGCACCACCAGGTCGTCGCCGGCCTCCAGCTGCGCCTCGATCCGGCGGCGCAGCCAGACGCATTGCGCCAGTTGCTTGCGGCGGTTGGCGATGGAAAGGCGCATCACCTGCTCTGGCGTGGTGGCGCCGTGGGGGGCCTTGGATTTCACGTGCACCCCGACCAGGCGCAGGACGCGGCCGGCGGCGGTGGTCAGTTCTGCCTCCAGCGGCGGCTTGGAGAAGGTCACCCGCTCCGGCGCGGCGTCGGTGTCGAGATCGAAGGCGAAGCGGTCGTCGAAGCGCGGCGCGCCGAGGTCCAGCGGCAGGTGGCGGGCGCTAACCTCGTCGGGGTCGTAGAGCAGCGCGATTTCCTGCTGGGTGTCGTTCGCGAAGCCGATCAGCGCGCGGCGGCAGCGCAGGCCGAACCGCGCCGCGAAGGTTTCCAGCGCCCGCGCCCCGTCGCGGCGGCGGCTGGTGTCGGGCGCCTCCACCACCAGGATCGCGTCGGCCTCCAGCGCGGCAAAGACCCGCCCCAGCGCCGCGGTCTGCGCGGCGCGGGTGACGCCGTGGCGGGCCGAGGCGCCGCCGTCGTCGTGCAGGTGGCCGTGGTCGTCGAACAGCGCGTCGAACCATTCCACGTTGTAGGTGGCGATGCGCAGCATCAGGCGGCCCGGGCGCGGATTTCCTCCCAGGCGCGGTTGACCGCCACCAGCCGTTTCTCGGCCAGCTTCACCGCCTCTTCCGGCAGGCCGCGAGCGATCATCCGGTCCGGGTGGCTTTCGCGCACGAGGTCGGTCCAGGCGCGGCGGATCTCCGGCAGCGGGGTCTCCGGCTCGACCCCCAGCACCGCGTAGGGATCGGAGTCGCATTCCTCCACGAAGCGGGCGCGCACGCGGCGGAACTGCAGGTCGGTGAGGCCGAAGATCTCGGCCACGTGGGACAGGAACTCGTCCTCGGCGGCGTGGTAGTCGCCGTCGGCCACCGCGATGTGGAACAGCCCCTCCATCAGGTCGCAGAGCGTGCCCGAGGCGGGGGTGAACATCTGCGCGATGCGCCGGGCGTAGACGTCGAAGCCGGCGACATCGGTGCGGGCCATGTTGAAGACGCGCGCCGCGTTCTCCTCTTCCTCCGGCGGGATAGTAAAGACCTCGCGGAAGGCCGCCACCTCGTTGCGGGTGACGCGGCCGTCGGCCTTGGCCATCTTGGCCCCCAGCGCGATCACCGCGATGGTGAAGGCGACAGAGCGTTCGGGCGGGGCGCGCAGCCGGTCGAAGACGGCGGCAAGCCCTTCGCCCTTGGCCAGCGCCGACAGCGCCTGTGCTATGCGGGTCCAGATCGACATGGGCAATGTTCTAGGCGGATCGGCGGCGGGATGCAGCGGAAAAGCGACGGCGGGGCGCGGTCACAGCCGCTTTTCCATCAGGTGCAGGTCGAGGAAGCGGCCGAACTTCCAGCCCACCTGCCGCAGCACCGCCACCTCGGCATAGCCCAGCGCCGCGTGAAAGGCGCGGCCCCCGGGGTTGCCGGAGCTGACGCCGGCGAAGATCAGGTGCGCCCCGCCGGCGCGGGCGTGATCCTCCACCACCGCCATCAGCGCGCGGCCGAGGCCGCGGCCCTGGGCCTCGGGGTGCAGCAGCACGGTATGCTCCATGGTGCGGGCGTAGCCGTTGCCGCCGCGGAACTGGGCGTAGGTGGCGAAGCCCAGCACCCGGTCCTCCCCCGCCGCCACGAAGAAGCCGTGGCCGGCCGCCTGCCGGTCCGCGATCAGGGCGGCGACCTCCGCATCGGGCTTTTCCTGGGCGTTGAAGGTATGCTCCGTCTCCCGGATCACCCGGTTCCAGATCGCCGCCACCTGCGGCGCGTCGGGCGCGGCGGCGGGGCGGATCATTGCAGCAGGCGCAGGCCGTGGGGGGTCTCGATCTCGGCGCGGAAGCCGGCCGGCCCCTCGCCCACCGAGACCGGCAGCGCGGTGAACAGCGGTGCCAGCGCGGCGTGGAGGGCCGCGGCCTCGGGGTGGGTCAGTTCCAGCCGGGTCAGGCGGCAGCCACGGTCGATCAGCCGCGCCGCCGGGTGCGCCGCGCCCTGCCATTCCATCAGCGCGGGGAAGGCGCCGCCGAAGGGCAGCTTGCCGTCCCCCGGCACCGCCATGCGCCAGCCCAGATCGCCGCGGGTCATGTCCTGCGGCGTGCCGGCCCCCTCGGGCGCGGCGGCGAGCGCGGCGTCCAGGTCGCCGCAGGCCGCCACCCAGTGGGACAGGCGCGGGGCGGTGCTGTTGTCGAGGTCGAACCAGCGGGGGCGGCCGGGGGGCGGCGCGTCGGGGTCCGGCGCGATCACCTCGAGATAGACCGCGCCCAGCGCCAGC
>JBLXFD010000032.1:0-35441 GCA_048262455.1 Rhodobacter sp. | reverse complement strand
AAGCCGAAGGCGCGGGGCGAGCGCCTGCCCGTCCCGGCGGGCTGGCGCTGTGTCATCCGCGGGCAACGCTCATTCTGCGTACGGACGTGGCTGGAATTAAGCGCGCATGCCGGAGGGAGGTTGCGCCACCCCACGGGCAGGCTGATGTTGCGCTGAGGCGGGGTGAACCCCGCCCTACCTCACCTTACGAGCGAAGCGCTGATGCGCCCCGAACAAGCCAAAGGCGCGGGGCGAGCGCCTGCCCGTTCCGGCGGGCTGGCGCTGTGTCATCCTCGTGCACGGCTCGTTCTGCGTGCGGACTTGGCTGGTATTAAGCGCACATGCCAGAAGAAAGCAGCGCCACCCCACGGGCAGGCTCGCGTTGCACCCTCCCCGCCGCGACCCTTTGACAGTTTCTCCCCCGCCGCTTTCGCACTACCCTTCACCCGGGCCGGCCGCTTCGCCGCCCGCCGCAGGGAGACCCGTGATGCCCGAGGGATTGACCGTCGAGATCCTGGCGCGGATGCAGTTCGCCTTCACCGTCTCCTTCCACATCATCTTCCCGGCCTTCTCGATCGGCCTCGCCAGCTACCTCGCCGTGCTGAACGCCCTGTGGCTCAAGACCCGAGACCGCAGCTACCTCGCGCTGTTCAACTACTGGAAGAAGATCTTCGCCATCGCCTTCGGCATGGGCGTCGTGTCCGGCATCGTGATGTCCTACCAGTTCGGCACCAACTGGTCGGTCTTCTCCGACAAGACCGGCCCCGTCCTCGGCCCACTGATGGCCTACGAGGTGCTCTCGGCCTTTTTCCTCGAGGCCGGGTTCCTGGGGATCATGCTGTTCGGCCGCAGCCGGGTGGGCAACGGGCTGCACATGTTCGCCACCGCCATGGTGGCGGGGGGCACGCTGCTGTCGGCCACCTGGATCCTCAGCGCCAACAGCTGGATGCATACCCCGGCGGGCTATTCCATCGCCGAGAATGGCCAGTTCTTCCCAGAGGACTGGTGGGCGATCATCTTCAACCCCTCCTTCCCCTACCGGCTGGTGCACATGGTGCTGGCCGCCTACCTGACCACCGCCTTCGTGGTGGGCGCGGTGGGCGCCTTCCACCTGCTGCGCGACCGCGACGACGCCCCGGCGCGGCGGATGTTCTCCATGGCGATGTGGATGGCGGCGCTGGTGACGCCGCTGCAGATCTACGCGGGCGACCTGCACGGGCTGAACACGCTGGAACACCAGCCCGCCAAGGTCATGGCGATGGAGGGCCATTACGACAGCCACCCCGAGGGCGCGCCGCTGATCCTGTTCGGCATCCCGAACCCGGAGGAAAAGCGCATCGACTACGCGCTGGAGGTGCCGAAGCTGTCCAGCCTGATCCTGAAGCATTCGCTGGACGCGCCGCTGGACGGGCTCGACACCATCCCCGAGGACGAGCAGCCGCCGGTGATGATCGTCTTCTTCAGCTTCCGCATCATGGTGGCGCTTGGCTTCGCCATGCTCGGCATCGGGGTCTGGAGCCTGGTGCAGCGCGCCCGGGGGCGGCTGTTTGCCGACCGCTGGCTGCACCGAGCCTGCCTCGCCATGGGGCCCGCGGGCTTCGTCGCGGTGCTGGCCGGCTGGATCACCACCGAGGTGGGCCGCCAGCCCTACACCGTCTACGGGCTACTGCGCACCGCCGATTCGCTGGCGCCGGTGGACGCGCCGGCGGTGGCCACCACCTTCCTGGGCTTCCTGGTGGTCTACAGCTTCGTCTTCGGCGCCGGCACGATCTACATCCTGGCGATGATGGCGCGGCGGCCGGACGCGCCGCAGAAGGCCCTGGACGACGGGCCGCTGCGTAGCGCCGGCGTGCACCCGGCGCAGCAGACCCACCCCGACGAGACAATGGGCTGAGGAGCAGGGCATGGAACTGGAGCTTTCCTTCGTCTGGGCCGGGATCATCGCCTTCGCGGTGCTGGTCTACGTGATTCTCGACGGTTTCGACCTGGGGATCGGCATCCTGTTCCCCACGGCGCGGTCCGAGACCGAGCGCAGCGTGATGATGAACTCCATCGCGCCGGTCTGGGACGGCAACGAGACCTGGCTGGTGCTGGGGGGCGGCGGGCTGTTCGCGGTCTTCCCGCTGGCCTACGCGGTGGTGATGCCGGCGCTCTACATGCCGATCATCGTGATGGTGCTGGCGCTGGTGTTCCGCGGCGTCGCCTTCGAGTACCGCTGGCGCAACGAGCGCTGGCGCCCGGTCTGGGACGCGGGATTCTTCGGCGGCTCGCTGGTGGCGACGCTGTGCCAGGGGATCGCCCTGGGGGCGCTGGTTCAGGGGATCGAGGTGGAGGGCCGCGCCTATGCCGGCGACTGGTTCGACTGGCTGACGCCCTTCTCGCTGCTGACCGGCGTGGCGTTGGTGGTGGGCTACGCGTTGCTGGGGGCCTGCTGGCTGGTCTGGCGGCTGGAGCACGAGATCCACGACCGGATGCGCGCGCTGGCCCGGCCGCTGGCGCTGGGGACGCTGGGGCTGATCGGCGCGGTCAGCCTGCTGACGCCGTTCCAGGACGCGGTCTACTTCCAGCGCTGGTTCGCGATGCCGGGGCTGCTGTACACGCTGGCGGTGCCGCTGCTGGTGCTGGCGCTGTCCTGGGGGCTGTTTCGCGGGCTGGCGGGCGGGCGCGACCGGCAGCCGTTCTTCTGCGCGCTGGGGCTGTTCGTGGTCAGCTTCATCGGGATCGGCATCAGCTTCTACCCGATGATGGTGCCCCCCGCCCTGACCATCGCCGAGGCCGCCGCCCCCGACGCCAGCCTGTGGTTCACCCTGGTGGGGGCGATGGTGCTGATCCCGCTGATCCTTGGCTACACGGCCTATGCCTACTGGGTGTTCCGGGGCAAGATCGACCCTGAGGAGGGCTACCATTAGCGCCCCCGCCCCGCTCTGGCGGCGTCTGGCCTGGTTCGCCGCGATCTGGCTGGCCAGCGTGGGCGCGCTGGGGCTGGTCGCGCTGGCGATACGGGCGATGCTGTAGGGGCGCAAGCCGGGCCAGCGGCGGGCCGGGGGGTGCCGCTGCTTCGTCCGAGGTCTGTGATTTATCGCGAGGTTACGCCGTGACCTCTGAGCTGGGCGCAAACGGTGACAGAGCGGCAGCCCGAGGGACGGGCCGCCGCTGGCCCGGCGGCTTCGCCGCTGTTCGGGCCGGGGGAGCAGGGTACGAGCCGGGACAGTGGCGGCCCGGGGGATGCCGCTGCCACGGCTGAGGTCCGCGCTTTATCTCAACGTTACGCCGTGACCTCCGAGCGTCTCGCAAACGGTGACGAAGCGGCAGCCCGCGGGACGGGCCGCCGCTGGCCCGGCGGCTTCGCCGCTGTTCGGGCCGGGAGAGCAAGGTGCCAGCCGGCGCCCCGCCCTACCCCAGCGCCTCTTCGCAGCGGCCGCAGACCCCCGGGTGCGCGTGGCGGCCCACGTCTGGCAGGATCTTCCAGCAGCGCTGGCACTTCTCGCCATCAGCGGTCTCGAACACCACGCCCACGCCTTCGACCTCCGGCAGGCGGAAGGCCTCGGCGGGCGCCGGGTCGGCGGTCAGCGCGATGTCCGAGGTGATGCAGATGTCGTCGAAGGACACCGACTTCGCCGCCGCCAGCGCCGCCTTATCCTCGATATGCACCACCGGCGCCGCCTCCAGCGAGGCGCCGATCACCTTGTCGCGGCGCTGCACCTCCAGCGCCGCCGTCACCACCCGGCGCACCCGGCGCACGGCAGCCCACTTCTCGGCCAGCGCCGTGTCGCGCCAGTCGGCGGGCGTCGTCGGCATGTCCTGCAGGTGTACGGAGCTGTCGTCGCCCGGGAACCGCTCCAGCCAGACCTCTTCCATGGTGAAGACGAGGATCGGCGCCAGCCAGGTGGTCAGCCGGTGGAACAGCAGGTCCAGCACCGTCCGCGCCGCCCGCCGGCGCGGGGCGTCCGCCGGATCGCAGTACAGCGCGTCCTTGCGCACGTCGAAGTAGAAGGACGACAGGTCGCCCGTGCAGAACTCGAACAGCGCGCGGTAGACGCCTTGGAAGTCGTATGCCGCGTAGCCCTCGCGCACCCGCACGTCCAGCTCGGCCAGCCGGTGCAGCACCCAGCGCTCCAGCTCCGGCATCTCGGCGGGGTCCACCCGCTCTGCCGCGTCGAAATCGGCGAGGTTTCCCAGCAGGAACCGCATGGTGTTACGCAACCGGCGGTAGCCGTCGGCCACCCCCTTCAGGATCTCCGGCCCGATGCGCTGGTCAGCGGTGTAATCCGCCTGCGCCACCCAGAGCCGCAGGATGTCGGCGCCGTACTGCTTGATGATCTCCGCCGGCACCACCGTGTTGCCGAGCGACTTGGACATCTTGTTGCCCTTCTCGTCCAGCGTGAAGCCGTGGGTCAGCACCCCGCGGTAGGGCGCGCGGCCCTTGGTGCCGCAGGCCTGCAGCAGCGAGGACTGGAACCAGCCGCGGTGCTGGTCGGTGCCCTCGAGGTAGAGATCCGCGATGCCATCGGGCGCCCCGTCCTCGCGGTCGCGCAGCACGAAGGCGTGGGTGGAACCGCTGTCGAACCAGACGTCCAGCACCTCGAAGACCTGCTCGTAGGCCTCGGGGTCATGGTCGCCGCCGAGGAACCGCGCCTTGGCGCCATCGGCGTACCAGGCATCGGCGCCCTCGGTCTCGAAAGCCTCGAGGATGCGGGCGTTGACCGCCGGGTCGCGCAGCAGGAAGCCCGCGTCGTCGGGCTTGGCGCCCTTCTTGACGAAGCAGGTCAGCGGCACGCCCCAGGCACGCTGGCGCGACAGCACCCAGTCGGGGCGGCTTTCGATCATCGCGTGCAACCGGTTGCGGCCGGTGCGCGGGGTCCAGGTCACCAGCTCGTCGATCGAGCGCAAGGCGCGCTCGCGGATCGAGGTGCCGTGGGCGTCCTGGCCATCCCCCACCGGGCGGTCGATCGCGGCGAACCACTGCGGCGTGTTGCGGTAGATCACCGGCGCCTTGGAGCGCCAGGAATGGGGGTAGGAATGCTTCAGCCGCCCGCGCGCCAGCAGGCCGCCGGCCTCCACCAGCTTCGCGATCACCGCGTCGTTGGCGTCGCCGTCCTTGCCGTTCGGCTTGAGGATCCGCTTGCCGCCGAAGAACGGAAGGTCCTCGCGGAAGGACCCGTCCTCCATGATGTTGTAGGTCATCGGCAGGCCGTGCTTCTGGCCCAGCAGGTAGTCGTCCTCGCCGTGGCTGGGGGCGGTGTGGACGAAGCCGGTGCCGGCCTCCTCGGTCACGTGATCGCCCGGCAGCATCGGCACGTCGTAGTCCCACTCGCCCCCCGCGCCCTCGGCGCCGCGCAGCGGGTGCGCGCAGGTCAGGCGCGACAGCTCGTCGGCGCTGACGCCGCGCAGCCGGCGGTACATCGAGGGCTCCAGCCGCGCCTGCCCCAGCGCGGCCTCGGCCAGGGTGTCGGCCAGCAGGTAGCGCTCGCCCACCTCGGCCCAGCATTCCGCCGGCCGGTCGGTCACCTCGTAGAGGCCGTAGGAGATCCCGGGCCCGTAGGCCACGGCGCGGTTCTGCGGGATGGTCCAGGGCGTGGTGGTCCAGATCACCACGAAGGCGCCGTGCAGCTGGTCCGCCAGCAGCGCCTGGTTGGCGCCGTCGAAATCGCCGGCCTCCGCGCCCAGGTCGAAATCGGAGTCGCCGCCGCGTTCGGCGCGGAACTTGACCCAGATCGTCGGGCTCTGGCGGTCGTGGTATTCCACCTCGGCCTCGGCCAGCACGGTCTGCTCCACCGGCGACCACATCATCGGCTTCGAGCCCTGGTAGAGCGTGCCGTTCATCAGGAACTTCTGGAATTCCTCCGCGATCACCCGCTCGGCGTGGAAGTCCATGGTCAGGTAGGGACGGTCCCAGGTGCCCTCGATCCCCATGCGCCGGAACTCGCCGCGCTGGACGTCGACCCAGCCCTCGGCGAAGCGGCGGCATTCCTGGCGGAAGTCGACCACCGGCACCTGGTCCTTGTCGAGACCCTTGGCGCGGTACTGTTCCTCGATCTTCCACTCGATCGGCAGGCCGTGGCAGTCCCAGCCGGGCACGTAGCGCGCGTCGCGGCCCATCATCTGCTGGCTGCGCACCACCATGTCCTTGAGGATCTTGTTCAGCGCGTGGCCGATGTGCAGGTGGCCGTTGGCGTAGGGGGGGCCGTCATGCAGGATGAAGGGATTGCGGCCCTCCTTCTCGCGCAGCCGCTCGTAGACGCCGATGCGGTCCCAGCGCTCCAGCCAGCCCGGCTCGCGCGCAGGCAGGCCGGCGCGCATGGGAAAGTCGGTTTCGGGCAGGCGAAGGGTGTCTTTGTAGTCGGGCGTGTCGGCGCACATGTGGGTCATTCCCAAATCGGTCGGCGGTTCTGGGTGAAGGTCGGCGCGGGAGCCATGCGCCTTGGGTCCCGGCAGCCCCTGTCAGAGCGCCGGGCCAGTAATTCGCAGGTTCGACCGGTCCACCATGGGCGGCTTATAGGCGCGGGTCCGGGGGGAGACAAGCGGCGGGCGCTGCCCGTGGCACACCGCGCGCACCGCCCCGCAACGCCGTAGGGCGGGGTTCACCCCGCCGCCCCCGGCAGGCCCCCGCGCGCGCCCTTGGTCTACCGCCCGAACCCCGAGAACACCCCCGTCAGCGCCCGCTGCACCAGCCCCGTCACCGAGGGCCGCCGCTCTGCCCGGAACGGCAGCGGCCGGCAGACCTCCATCGCCGCCACGCCCACCCGCGCGGTCAGGGCACCGTTGATCACCCCCTCGCCGAAGCGGCGCGAGACGCGGCCCAGCACGCCGCCCCCCGCGACCGAGCCCACAAGATCGTCGCCCACCGCCACCGCGCCGGTGGCCACAAGGTGCGTCAGCACCGAGCGGGTCAGCCGCCAGGCCCCCAGCGTGCCCGCGCGGCCGCCGTAGATCTCTGCCACCCGGCGGATCATCCGCAGGTTCGCCGTCAGGGCGGTGAAGACATCCGCCAGCGCCAGCGGCACCACCGCGGTCACCGTGGCCACCTGCCGCGCCGCCGCCTCGACCTCGCGCCGCGCGGCGGCGTCGAGGGGCGCCAGCAGCTCGCGCTCGGCCAAGCCCAGCAGCCCCTCGGCGTCGAAGACGTCCGCCTGCCGTTCCTCCAGCCGGCGGCGCCCCAGCGCCAGCGCGTCGCGACCCTTGTACAGCGCCGACAACCGCGCCGTCACCGCCCGCGCGCCCGCAAGGTCGGCCCCCGCCAGCGCCGCGTCGGCGGCCCGGTGCAGTCCGTCCAGCCGCGCCAGCCGCGCGTAGGCCGCCGCCTCGCGCACGGCGATCGCCGCCAGCACCAGCACGAACAGCCCCACCAGCAGCGCCGCCGCCCCGCCCAGCAGCGGGTTGCGCGCGATCAGCCCGGTGACGAAGTCCCAGGCCGCCAGCGAGACGACGAAGCCGGTCAGCGCCAGCAGCAGCCGCCAGAACCATCGGCTGAGCGCCGAGGGGCGGCGCGCGGCCAGTACCGCCAGCTTCTGCATCGCCGCCGCGTCCGCGGGCAGCGCCGCCTCTTCCACCGGGGGCGCCTCGGACGGGGACAGCGCCGCGGGCGCGTCCATCTCGATCAGCACCGGGCCCTGGCCCTCGCGCGTGTCGCTCATCGCCTGCCGCTCCCGTTCCAGACCAGCCGCACGTCCGGCAGCTTCTCGTCGTTGCCCATGCCCTCGGTCCGCTCCACCTCGGTGAACCCGTGCCGCGCGTAGAACCGCAGCGCGCCCTCGTTGGCCTGGAAGCACCACAGCTCCAGCCGCGGCACCTGCGCCTGGGTCGCCGCCATCATCCGCCCGCCCAGCCCCCGCCCCCGGACGCGCGGCGCCAGGTAGAAGGCCTGCACCTTCGCGCCGTCGCGCGCCAGGAACCCCCAGGGGCCGCGCCAGTTGCGGGCCACCATGACGTCCATCCGGTCGATCAGCCGCTCCAGGTGCCGGCGGTCCTGCTCGGGCGTGTGCATCTGCGGGATCCAGGGGGTCTCTTGGATCCAGCCGCCCATGATCCGCGCCAGCGCCCGCGCGTCCCCGGGCTGCGCCGTCTCGAGCCTCACAGCCGGTCCCCGATCAGGAACTGCGCCGCCCGGTCCAGCCGGATGTGCGGCGGCCCCTCGCCCGGCTTCAGCCGCAGCTGCGCCGGGGCGAAGCGCATGGCGCCATAGTCGGCGTCCAGCCAGCTTTCGGCCCCCGCCCGCGCCGGGCCCAGCAGCCGCTGCGGGTCCTCGGGCAGCCGCCCCGGGTAGAAGGCCGCCTGCCGCCCGTCCTCCAGCAGCGCGCCGCGCACGCAGTCCAGCGGGCGGCCGCCGTGTTCCAGCGTCTCCTCCACCGTGGCGCGCAGGGCGGCGATCGACATCGCCTCGGTGCGGGCGCCGGCGAAATCGGCGCGGTCCTTCGCCTCGCGCACCAGCGCCTCCATGATCGCGGTCAGCGCCGGGTGCTGCAGGTGGTGCAGGTGGTCGGCCTTGGTGGCGGCGAACAGGATCTTCTCCACCCGCCGACCCAGCAGCAGCCGCGACAGGAAGGCGTTCCGCCCGGGACGGAAGGCGGCGAGGATGTCGCCCATCACGCGGCGCAGGTCCTCGACCGCCGGGGGGCCGGCGTGGATCGCGCCCAGCGCGTCCACCAGCACCACCTGCCGGTCGATCCGGGCAAAGTGATCGCGGAAGAACGGCTTGACCACCTGCCGCCGGTAGGCGTCGTAGCGCCGCTCCATCTCGCGCCAGAGACTGCCGCGCCGGGGCCGGTCGGCAGGGGGGATGGGGGCGAAGGTCAGCGCCGGGCTGCCCGCCATCTCGCCCGGCAGCAGGAACCGCCCCGGGGTGCCGTCGGAATAACCCGCCGCCTGCGCCGCGCGCAGGTAGGCGGCGAAACGCTCTGCAAGATCGCGCGCGGTGCCCTCGTCGAAAGCATTCCCGGCCTTGGCCTGCCCCGCCCGTTCCAGGTAGCCCGCCGCCTCGGCGCGCGGCGCGATCCGCTGGAGCACCCGGGCCGACCAGTCAGCGTAGGACAGGTCCATCAGCTCCAGGTCCAGCAGCCATTCGCCGGGGTAGTCGACGATGTCGAGATGCACCGTCCGCACCCCCTGCAGCCCCGCCAGCAGCCCCGCCGGGCGCACGCGCAGCGACAGCCGCAGCTGGCTGACCGCGCGGGTCGATTCGGGCCAGTGCGGGTCCGGCCCGGTCAGCGCGGCCAGGTGGTTTTCGTAGTCGAAGCGCGGCACCGTGTCGTCGGGCTGCGGTTGCAGGAAGGCGGTCAGGATCCGCCCCTCGGCGGCGGCGGCCAACTGCGGCATCCGGGCGCGGTCCATCAGGTTGGCCACCAGCGAGGTGATGAAGACGGTCTTGCCGGCGCGGCTGAGGCCGGTGACGCCCAGCCGCACCACCGGCTCGAAGGCGCCTGTGACGCCGCTGCCCAACCGTTCCACGCCCCGGCTCAGCCCGTCCGCGATATCGCCGATGATCAACCGTTCTCTCCCCTGCCTGCGCCAGAGATAAGGCCGCCGGCGGTCCTTCGCCAGTCTCGCGGCGGCGGGCCGCGGGCGTCAGACCTTGGTGGCCACCGCCGGCGGCGTCATCTCGCGCCGCTTCAGCACCGCCTCGCGCCAGGTGATGAAGCTGATGGCCAGCAGGATCATCGTGCCCCCGAAGACCACCCAGCCGTCGATCTCCTCGCCGAAGACCAGCGCGCCCAGCAGCACGGCCCAGACCAGCTGCAGGAAGGTGACCGGCTGGGTCACCGCCATGGGCGCGGCGCGGAAGGCGAAGGTCATGGTCAGGTGCCCGGTGGTGGCCAGCGCCGCCACCAGCAGCATCCAGGCCAGCTGCTCGCCGGTGGGCGTGACCCATGACACCCAGGCGAAGGGCGCCAGCATCAGCGTGACCACCAGCGACATCCAGCCCACCACCACCCCCGGCGGCGCGCGGTCCGACAGCACCTTGGCGGTGAGGTAGGAGATGGCGAACAGCAGCCCCGCCCCCAGCATCGCCAGGTGGCCGGGCGCCAGTTCCCGCACCCCGGGGCGCAGGATCACCAGCGCCCCCAGCAGCGCCACGCAGACGGCGGCGATGCGGCGGAAGGCCAGCGGCTCTCCCAGGAAGAGCGCGGCACCGATGGTGACGTAGACCGGCGCGAGGTAGTTGAGCGCGGTGACCTCGGCCAGCGGGATCCGGGTCATCGCGAAGAACCAGAAGATCACTCCGAAGGCGTGGACCATGCCGCGCATTCCGAACAGGCCCAGCGTGGTCCGGTCCAGCCCGGTCGAGCGCACCATTCCCGGCACCACCGGCAGCAGGAACACCAGCCCCAGCGCGTAGCGCAGGAAGGCCGCCTGGGTCGCCGGCAGCCCGTCGCCCACGTGCTTCACCGCCGCGGTAACGCCCACGAACATGGCGCCGGTGACCAGCATCCAGAAGACGCCGGCAAGCGGACGGACCTGCCGCGCGGGGGTGAGGGTGGCTTCGGCCATGGCCGTTCTATCGCCCGCGGCCGCGGCGGCGGCAACCCCTTGGGGTCGCGGCGAGGGGCGGCGATCAGCCTAGGATCAGCCCGGTGGCGATGATCCACATGACAGTGCCCACGCCCGCCTCCAGCCAGCGCCAGGCGGCGGGGCAGGCGAAGACCGGGCGCAGCAGCCGCGCGCCGTAGCCGAGCGCGAAGAAGAAGGTAAACGAGGCCGCCACCGCCCCCGCGCCGAAGGCCAGCCGCGCCCCCTCCCACTGCGCGGCGACGCTGCCCAGCAGCACCACGGTGTCGAGGTAGACATGCGGGTTCAGCCAGGTCAGTGCGAGGCAGGTCGCCAGCGCCCGCCCCAGCGATTCCGTGCCCTTCCCCGCCGGCTCCAGCGCCGCGCCGGGGCCGAGGGCGGCGCGGAAGGCCAGCGCGCCGTAGACCAGCAGGAAGGCCACCCCGCCCCAGCGCAGCACCGGCCCCAGCCAGGGCAGCGCGGTCTCGGCCAGGGCAAACCCCGCGACCCCCGCGGCGATCAGCAGCGCGTCGCTGAGCGCGCAGGTCAGGCAGACCGCGAAGACATGCGCCCGCCGCAGCCCCTGCCGCAGCACGAAGGCGTTCTGCGCCCCGATGGCGAGGATCAGCGAGAAGCCGGTGGCGAAACCGGCGAGGGCGGCGGCAAGCGTCATGGCCGCGATCTGCCGCAGGCGGCGGGGGAGTGCAAGTTTTGGGCGGGATCGGTTCGGTAAGGATACCCGGCCCGGAGCAAGGCGCGCAGTGCCGCCGGGCCAGCGCCCGTTCCGGAGGAAGGACGCCGCTTGAGCGTGGATAGAGCGGGACGTGAAAGAGCAACGAGGCACAATCCCTCGGCCGCAGCCGCGCCTACCCAGAGACCGCGATTATCCTCCATCGGGCAAATGCACCCTGCCCGGAACAAAGGCGCGCAGCGCCGCCGGGCCAGCGCCCGTCCGCCCCGGAGGACGGGCGCTTCGTTACCGTATGCGCGGGGGTAGAACGAAGACGTGACGGCCCCATAAACCGAAGACCACCGGCCGCGGCAGCGCCCGCCCGCGGACGGGCACCGGCCCTCTGTTGGAGCATCTGGTTCTGGGCTTTCTGCGCGGCGCCCTGATCGTTTGCCAGGCAAAAGCACCCTGCCCGGAACAAGGCGCGCAGCGCCACCGGGTCAGCGCCCGTCCGCCCGGGTGGACGGGCGGACGCCGGCCCTCTGTCCGGCAGGCCTCAGGCAGCGCCGAGCTGTTCCAGCACCTCGTCGGAGATCTCGAAGTTCGCGGTCACCCGCTGCACGTCGTCATCGTCTTCCAGCGCCTCGACCAGGCGCATCAGCTTCTGCGCCCCGTCCAGGTCCAGCGGCGTGGTGGTGGTGGGCTTCCAGATCAGCTTGGTCGACTCCGACTCGCCCAGCGTGTCCTCCAGCGCCGTGGCGACCTCGTTAAGGTCGGTGTCGGCGCAGTAGATCACGTGCCCGTCCTCGGAGCTTTCCACGTCCTCGGCCCCGGCCTCGATCGCCGCCATCATCACAGTGTCGGCGTCACCGGCCTCGGCGGTATAGACGATCTCGCCCTTGCGCTCGAACATGAAGGAGACAGAGCCCGTCTCGCCCAGGTTGCCGCCCTGCTTGCCGAAGGTCGAACGGACGTTGGAGGCGGTGCGGTTGCGGTTGTCGGTCATCGCCTCGACGATCACCGCCACGCCGCCGGGGCCGTAGCCCTCGTAGCGGATTTCCTCGTAGGCATCGCCCTCGCCGCCGATGGCCTTCTTGATGGCGCGGTCGATGTTGTCCTTGGGCATGGACTGGCCCTTGGCCTCCTTGACCGCGAGGCGCAGGCGGGGGTTCTTGTCGGGATCGGGGTCGCCCATCTTGGCGGCGACGGTGATTTCCTTCGACAGTTTCGAGAACAGCTTGCTCCGCGCGGCGTCCTGCCGTCCCTTGCGGTGCTGGATGTTCGCCCATTTGGAATGGCCGGCCATGGGGGTGTCTCTCCGGGTTTTTCGGGTGCTGGCGACGGCTTCTAGCCGCAGCCGGGCGCCGGATCAAGGCGCCCGGCCCTTTCGCCCCGGCGCGAAGGCTCAGATCGTGATCGGGCGCATCACCTCGGGCACCGTCACGTCGACGCCGGACAGCGCCTGCACCAGCGGCTCCGCCGACTGCTCGAGGAAGGGGAAGGTGCCGAAGTGGCAGGGGATCACCGTCCTGAAGTCGAAGAAGGTCTGCACCGCGTAGGCCGCGCGCCGCATGTCCATGGTGAAGCGCCCGCCGCAGCACAGGATGCCGATGTCTGGCTTGTGCAGGTCGTGGAAGATCTTCATGTCCGCCATCACGTCGGTGTCGCCCGAGAAGTAGATCACGTGGCCCTCGCCCTCGATCATGAAGCCCGCCTCGGCGCCGCAGTAGATCGGCCCCTGCTCGGAATCGGTCGAGGAGGAATGCACCGCGTTGACCATCGTCACCTTGACGTCGCCCAGCTCGACGGTGCCGCCCTTGTTGAGGCCGACGGTGGCGATGTCGTGGCGCGCCTCCCAGAAGGTCATGAGGTCGTAGATCCCCACCACCGGGACCCCGAGATCCGAGGCCAGCGCGACGGCGTCTGCGGAATGGTCGCCGTGGCCGTGGCTGACGAGGATATGGGTGGCGCCGACGACCGCCTCTTCCTTCTTGCCCTCGGGGAACACCGGGTTGCCGGTGAACCACGGGTCGACCAGCAGGATCTGCTTGCCGATCTCGATGCGAAAGCCGGAGTGGCCGAGCCAGGTGATCTTCATCTTGTGCCTCCCTTGATGTCCGGGCGGAAGATAGCAGGCGCGGCGGCGGTGTCACGGGCGGGCGTACTGCGGGTACAGAGGGCCGGCGCCCGTCAGTGGGTGGGCGCACGTGCCGCCGGTGGTCGCCCCCTTATCTCACCGCCAATCCCCGCGGAAACGGTGAAAAAGCGCCCGCCCAGGGGACGGTCGGGCGCTGGCCCGGCGGCACTGCGTGCCTCGTTCGGGCCCGGTGCTTATGACCAACGGAGGGCCAGCGCCCGTCCGTGGGTGGGCGCTTCAAACGCTGGTGGTCGCCACTTTATCTCACCGCCACATCCTCGCTCGATCCCCGCGCCAACGTCAACGAAGCGCCCGCCCGGGGGACGGACGGGCGCTGGCCCGGCGGCACTGCGTGCCTTGCTCCGGGCCGGGTGCTCTTGTCACAACAGAGGGACAGCGACCGTTCGTGGGTGGGCGCCCTGCAGCCGCTGGTGGTCGCCCCTTTATGGCACCACCACTCCTCCGCTCCACCCCCGCGCAAACGGCGACGTATCGCCCGCCCGCCGGACGGTCGGACGCTGGCCCGGCGGCTCTGCGCGCCTCGTTCCGGCCCGGGTACCCCCGCCAAACGCCTCCCCCGCTTGAAGGCCTCCCCCGCAACCGCTAAACGCGGGCCTGATCGAAAATCCCGGAGGTTTCGCATGTCCATCGACACGGCAACCGCGGCCTATGTGGCCAAGCTCGCCCGCATCAGGGTGGAGGACGAGGCGCTGCCGGCGCTGGCGCAGGAGTTCAACACCATCCTCGGCTTCATCGAGCAGCTGAACGAGGTGGACGTGGACGGCGTCGAGCCGATGACCTCGGTGACCCCCATGCGCCTGAAGCGGCGCGAGGACGTGGTGACCGATGGCGACATGCAGGGCAAGGTGCTCGCCAACGCCCCCGACGCCCGCGAGGGCTTCTTCGCCGTGCCGAAGGTGGTGGAATGAGCGCGCTGTCCGGACTGACCATCGCCGAGGCGCGCGACCGGCTGCGCAAGGGCGAGGTGACCTCGGTCGAGCTGACCGAGGCCTGCCTGCAGCAGATCGAGGGCGCCGATGCCCTTGGCGCCTTCGTGCACAAGACCCCAGAGATCGCGCTGGAACGCGCCCGCGCCGCCGATGCCCGCCTGCAGCAGGGCGAGGCGCCGGCGATGTGCGGCATCCCCATCGGGATAAAGGACCTGTTCTGCACCCGCGGCGTGCCCAGCCAGGCCGCCAGCCGGATCCTCGAGGGCTTCCGCCCCGAGTATGAATCCACCGTCAGCCAGCAGCTGGCCGACGCCGGCGCGGTGATGCTGGGCAAGCTGAACATGGACGAGTTCGCCATGGGCTCCTCCAACGAGACCTCGGTCTACGGCGACGCCGTGAACCCCTGGCGGCGCGGGGGTTCCGAGACCGCTCTGACGCCCGGCGGCTCCTCCGGCGGGTCGGCGGCGGCGGTGGCGGCGGACCTGTGCCTTGCGGCGACCGGCACCGATACCGGCGGCTCGATTCGCCAGCCGGCCGCCTTCACCGGCATCACCGGGCTGAAACCCACCTACGGGCGCGTCTCGCGCTGGGGGATCATCGCCTTCGCCTCGTCGCTGGACCAGGCCGGACCGATGACCAAGTCGGTGCGCGACGCGGCGATCATGCTGCAGGCGATGTGCGGGCACGATCCGAAGGATTCCACCTCGGCCGACCTCGCCGTGCCCGACTTCGAGGCGGCGCTGACCGGCGACATCCGCGGCAAGAAGATCGGCCTGCCGCGCGAGTACCGGATGGACGGCATGCCGGCGGAGATCGAGACGCTCTGGTCCCGCGGCGCCGAGATGCTGAAGGACGCGGGGGCCGAGGTGGTGGACATCTCGCTGCCCCACACGAAGTACGCGCTGCCCGCCTACTACGTCATCGCCCCGGCCGAGGCCTCGTCGAACCTCGCGCGCTACGACGGCGTGCGCTACGGCCGCCGCGCGAAGCTGGCGCAGGGCGACGGCGTGACCGAGATGTACGAGAAAACCCGCGCCGAAGGCTTCGGCGCCGAGGTGCAGCGCCGCGTGATGGTGGGGACCTACGTGCTGTCGGCGGGCTTCTACGACGCCTACTACAACCGCGCCCGCAAGGTCCGCGCCCTGATCAAGCGCGACTTCGAGCAGGTGTTCGCAGACGGCGTCGACGCCATCCTCACCCCCGCCACCCCCTCGGCCGCCTTCGGGCTGGGCGAGATGCAGGGCGCGGACCCGGTGCAGATGTACCTCAACGACGTCTTCACGGTGACGGTGAACCTGGCGGGCCTGCCGGGCATCTCTGTGCCTGCCGGGCTGGACGCCCAGGGACTGCCGCTGGGGCTGCAGCTGATCGGGCGTCCGTGGGAGGAAGCCGATCTGCTGAATTCCGCCTTCGCGCTGGAGCGGGCGGCGGCTTTCGTTTCCAAACCCCCGCGATGGTGGTAAGAGCGCCGGCAAACAGATCCGGGCAGGACAGGACCATGCAGAAAACGGCTATCATCGTGGCGGCGCTGGCGCTGGCCGGCTGCGCGCCCTCGTTTCCCGACAGCAACCCGGAAGCGCAGGGCACCGGCGGCTTCGACCGCTACTCGAACTACGACGGCTACCGCGCCGACCGCGACGCGGCGCTGGCGGGTGAAATCCCTGCCCCGCCGCCGCAATCGCCGCCCGCCGCCTCGGTCCTGCCGCCCGCCGGCGCGGTTGCGACCACGGAACTGCCGCCCCCGGGCGCTACGATCTCCGACGAGCAAAGCTTTGACGCCGTGTCCGAGCGCGAGACGATCGAGTCCGATGCCGACCGCGTGGCGGCCCTCGCCGCGGCCTACGAAGAGGTAAAGCCCACCGCCGTGCCCCAGCGCACCGGCAACGAGGGGCCGAACATCGTCGCCTACGCGCTGTCCACCACCCACGCCCGCGGGCTGGCGGTCTACCGCCGCAACCCGCTGCTGCGCGGCCGCAATTACGAGCGCAACTGCGCCGGCTACGTCACCCCCGACCTCGCGCAGGAGGCCTTCTTGAAGAACGGCGGGCCGGAGCGGGACAAGCTGGGGCTGGATCCGGACGGCGACGGCTACGCCTGCGCCTGGGACCCGACCCCGTTCCGCCGCATCGGCGGGTGATCCACCACCCCTCGCCCAACTTCGGGCCGCGGCGCCTGGACGCGCGGCCCGACATGGTGGTGCTGCATTTCACCGACATGGTCTCGTCCGAGGCGGCGCTGGCGCGGCTTTGCGATCCCGCGGCCGAGGTCTCGGCGCACTACCTTGTCGGCCGCGACGGGCGCTGCTGGCAGATGGTGGACGAGGCCATGCGCGCCTGGCACGCCGGCAGCGGCGCCTGGGGGGCAGTGACCGACGTGAACTCCCGCTCGATCGGGATCGAGCTGGACAACTGCGGCGCCGCGCCCTTTCCAGAGCCGCAGATGGCGGTGCTGGAGCGGCTTCTCGCCGGCCTCCTGAAGCGCTGGCAGATCCCGCCGGAACGGGTGATCGGCCATTCCGACATGGCCCCGGCACGCAAGGTCGACCCCGGCCCGCGCTTCGACTGGCGCCGGCTGGCGCGGGCGGGCCTGTCGGTCTGGCCGCAGGGAACCCGCGCCGCGCCGGCCGATCCGCTTGCCTTCACCGAGGCCGCCACGCGGTTCGGCTACGGCCGCGACCTGGACGAGGCCACGCGCCTTGCCGCGGTGCGCCTGCGGTTCCGCCCCTGGGCCGAGGGGCCGCTTTCCCCCGACGACGTGGCGGCGATCACCGACCTCGCCGCGCGCTTTCCCGTTGACCGGGCGCGCGCCAGCGCCTAACTGCCACCTCGCGCGGATGGCCGGATGGCCGCTGCCGTGGCTTTCGGGCAGCGGGAGAGGAAAGTCCGGACTCCACAAGGCAACGGTGCCGGGTAACGCCCGGCCGGGGAAACCCGAGGGAAAGCGCCACAGAAAACAGACCGCCCGGCCTCGGCCGTGGCAAGGGTGAAACGGTGGGGCAAGAGCCCACCGCGGGACGGGCAACCGGACCGGCACGGCAAGCCCCACCGGGAGCAATGCCGAATAGGGATCCCGCGACCGCTCGCGGCACAGGGCGCCTTGCCCCAGGGATCCGGGTAGGCAGCTGAAGCGGCGCGGTAACGTGCCGATTAGAGGAATGGTCATCACCGGGGGATACCCTCCGGTACAGAATCCGGCTTACAGGCCGTCCGCGCATTTAACCGCCCTAATCTGACGACCTGCGCCATTGAACGGGAGCACTCCGTCATGGCGCAACACCAGCCTGCCCGTGGGATGGCGCTGCCGCCCTCCGGCGTGGGCACTTTATCCCAGCCACACCCGTGCGCAGAATGAGCGTTGCACGAAGATGACACAGCGCCAGCCCGCCGGAACGGGCAGGCGCTCACCCCGCGCCTCCGGCTTGTTCGGGGCAGATCAGCGCTTCGCTCGTAGGGCGGGGTTCACCCCGCCTCGGCGCAATGCCAGCCTGCCCGTGGGCTGGCGCTTCTAACCTCCGGCATAGGCGCTTAATCCCAACCACATCCGCACGAAGAATGAGCGTTGCCCTGCGGACGACACAGCGCCAGCCCGCCGGAACGGGCAGGCGCTCGCCCCGCGCCTTCGGCTTGTTCGGGGCAGATCAGCGCTCCGTACGAAGTGAGAGGTAGGGCGGGGTTCACCCCGCCAATGGCGCAACGCCAGCCTGCCCGTGGGCTGGCGCTACCCACCGGCGGCATGTGCTCTTTATCCCAGCCACACCCGCGCGCAGAATGAGCGTTGCCCTGCAGCTCCAAAGCCCGCGCCTCCGGCTTGTTCGGGGCCTGACCAGCGCACAATGCGATGGGAGTGTAGGGCGGGGTTCACCCCGCCAACGCGCAACTGCCCCCACCCAAGACGCGCCCCCACCCCCTCCGCCCAGACAACGGTTGACTCGCCCGCCGCAGCCGGTACAAGGGCGCTTCAGAATGACCGAGGGCGCAGCATCGCCCGCGCGCGACGGAGCACGAATCATGGCGAAACCCACCACCATCAAGATCCGGCTGAACTCCTCCGCCGGCACCGGCCACTTCTACGTGACCAAGAAGAACGCCCGCACCATGACCGAGAAGATGTCGGTCCGGAAATACGATCCGGTGGCGCGCGCGCATGTCGAGTACAAGGAAGGCAAGATCAAGTAGGATCTGCCTTGCGACGCCACCTGCCGAAGCCGCGCCGCCAGCGCGGCTTTTGCGATTCGGGCGACGGCTTTCGCGGGTCGCATTCAACCTGCCCTTGCTCCGGCTCCAGCAGGTCCCGCACCGGGCCGCCCTGCACCGCCAGCCAGCGCCTTCGCAGCGATATCTGAGCGGCCGTACGCCCCGTCTTTGGCGCCGGCATCCAAGCCCAAAGCCCCCACCCCCGGCGCAAAAGAAAAGGGCCGGCGCAATGCCGGCCCCTCCATGTCGTATCCGGTCGTGGATTACTCGCGGTTGCCCATGAACTGCAGCAGGAACATGAACAGGTTGATGAAGTCGAGATAGAGGTTCAGCGCCCCCATGATCGCCGACTTCGCCAGCCATTCCTTGTCCATCGCACGGGCGTGCTGGATGTAGTCCGTCTTGATCCGCTGCGTGTCGTAGGCGGTCAGCGCGGCGAAGATCAGCACCCCCAGCACCGAGATCGCGAAGTGGATCGCCGGCGAGCCGAGGAAGATGTTGACGATGGACGCGACGATCAGGCCGATCACGCCCATGATCAGGAACGACCCCCAGCCGGAGATGTCCTTCTTCGTGGTGTAGCCCCACAGGGACAGGCCCGCGAAGGAGATCGCCGTCACCAGGAAGGTCTGCGCGATCGAGATGCCGGTGAAGGCCGCGAAGATCCACGCGATGGACAGGCCCATCGCCGCGGCGAAGGTGTAGAAGAACAGCTGCGCCCCGGCCGCGGACAGCCGGTTCACCATTGCACCGAAGGCGAAGACCATGATCAACGGCAGGAACATCGCGACCCAGCCGAGGATGTTCGGCTGCAGCGTCTGCGGATCCCGGAAGATCGACAGAAGCTGGTCGGACGAGCCCACGGCCCAGGCCACCAGCGCGGTGACCAGCAGGCCGACGGACATCGTGCCGTACACCTTGTTCATGTGGGCGCGCAGGCCCTCGTCGATCGTGGCGGAGCGTACGCCTGTCGTCGTCGTGCGCGCCGTCTGGAAATCAGCCATTCAAGCCTCCTCGAAAACCATGAGCGGCAAGCGGCCGCCTTCGGCCACCAATATCGGGACAGACGGGCCGCAGTTCAAGATTTTCCGCACCGATGAGGTGCGGAATACCCGTATTTTTACCTGCGCCAATGCGCGGGGGCGTCCCAGGGGGACCTGCGGGCCTCGCGGTCGGCCTCGCTGCGGCTGACGCCGATGTCCTTCAGCAAGTGGTCGTCGAGCTTTTCCAGCCGCAACCTCTCGCGCCGCAGCGCCGCCATCTCGAACAGCCGGTCGAACAGCGAAACCCGCCGCAGCCCGGCGAAACGCCGCAGGGCGCGCTCCTGAGCGAAAATGTTCATGGCCCCATCCTTTCCGATTCTTGAAGCTTTACGTCATCGACATTCCGATGCTTGATGTATGCCTGCGCCCGTGGAATATTGAAAACGAATGTTGTTGAAGCCTTAGATCAAGGATCGTGATCCATGCGAAACCTCGACATCTCCGTCCTGCGCTCTTTCGTGGCGGTGGCGCAAAGCGGCGGGGTGACCCGAGCCGCCGGGTTTCTGAACCTGACACAATCGGCGGTCTCCATGCAGTTGAAGCGGCTGGAGGAACTGATGGGGCTGGAATTGCTGGACCGCAGCAACCGCCGCATCGCCCTGACCGGCGCGGGCGAGCAGCTGCTGGGCTACGCCCGGCGCATGGTGGACATGAACGACGAGATGTTCTCGCGCCTCACCGACCAGGCTTTCGAGGGCGAGGTGACGCTGGGGGTGCCGCACGACATCGTCTACCCCTTCATCCCCCGGGTGCTGCAGCGCTTCAACGCCGAGTACCCGCGCGTGCGGGTGAAGCTGACCTCGCTCTACACCTCCGGCCTGCGGCGGATGTTCGCGCGGGGGGAATGCGACGTGATCCTCACAACCGAGACCGAGCTGGGCATGGACGGCGAGACCCTGATCGAACTGCCGCTGCGCTGGATCGGCGCGCCCGGGGGCAGCGCCTGGAAGCAGCGGCCGCTGCCGCTGGCAAACTGCCGCAGCTGCTCGTTCCGCATGGGCGCGCTGCAACGGCTGGACGCGGCGGGGGTGGAATGGGAGCAGGCGGTGGATTCCGACAGCGACCGCACGGTGGAGGCCACGGTGGCGGCGGACCTCGCGGTGACTCTGATGCTGGAGGGGTCGGAGCCGGGGCACCTGGAACAGGTGAACACCGGCGGCGCGCTGCCGGAGCTGGGGTGCCAGAAGATCAACCTCTACGGCCGCAGCGGGCGCGAGGGGGATTTCACGGGACACCTGAAGGAGATGATCCGGCAGGCGTACCGGACGATGTGACGGGGGTTGGGCTGACAGAGGGCCAGCGCCCGTCCGTGGGTGGGCGCTGCTGCCGCTGGTGGTCTTCTTTATCTCACCGCCACGTCGTCGCTCCGCCCCCGCGCAAACGGTGACGAACCGCACGGAGGACGGATGGGCGCTGGCCCGGCGGCACTACGTGCCTTGTTCCGGGCCGGGTGCTTGCCTTGAAAAACCCTCAGAACGGCACGTCGTCCGCCCGTTCCGCCGCCACCACGAACTTCGCCACCACCTTCTTCGAGCCGGCCTTCTCGAACTCGATGTCCAGCTTGTCGCCCTCGATCCCCATCACGTAGCCGTAGCCGAACTTCTGGTGGAACACCCGGTCCCCCTGGGTGAAGGACGAGACCGCGTCCAGGTCGATCACCTGGCTGCGGCTTTCCTTCGGCTGGCTCATGGGCCGTGCGCCCTGGCGGGACTGCAGGCGGCGCCAGCCGGGGGAGTTGTAGACGTTGGCCTCGGCCACCCGGCTTTCCATCCCCCCGCCGCCCATACCGCCGCCCATTCCGCCGCCCATCCCGGCTGCCCCGTAGCCGCCGCCGTACAGCCCCGGGGGCGTCAGCACCTCGACATGGGGCTCCGGCAGCTCGTCGATGAACCGCGAGGGCAGCGCCGATTGCCACTGGCCGTAGACCCGCCGGTTGGCGGCGAAGGAGATGGTGCACAGCTCTCGCGCCCGGGTGATGCCGACGTAGGCCAGCCGGCGCTCCTCCTCCAGCCCCTTCAGGCCGCTCTCGTCCATGGAGCGCTGCGAGGGGAACAGCCCGTCTTCCCAGCCCGGCAGGAAGACCGCGGGAAACTCCAGCCCCTTCGCCGCGTGCAGGGTCATGATGGAAACCTTGGCCCCCTCGCCCTCGGTCTCGTTGTCCATGATCAGCGAGACGTGTTCCAGGAAGCCCTGCAGGTTCTCGAACCCCTCCAGCGCCTTGACCAGTTCCTTGAGGTTCTCCAGCCGGCCCGGCGCCTCGGGCGTCTTGTCCTCCTGCCACATGGCGGTATAGCCGCTCTCGTCCAGGATCTGCTCTGCCAGTTCCACGTGCGACCGGTGCCGCCCGGCAGGCGCCACGGGGCCGCCGCCGTCGCCCGCGTCGATCACCTGCTCGCCGGGATCGGCGGCGCGGGCCGCCTCGGCGCCCATGATCTCTGCGTGCCAGCGGTCGATCATCTGCACCAGCGCGCCCACCTGCCCCTTGGCCTTGCCCGAAAGCTGCCCGGCGGAAACGCACAGCCGCGCCCCCTCGACCAGGGACACGCCGTTGGCGCGGGCGGTGCGTTGGATGGTCTGCTGCGCCTTGTCGCCGGCACCGCGCTTGGGGGTGTTGACGATGCGCTCGAACGCGAGGTCGTCGTCAGGGCTGACGGCGACGCGGAAGTAGGCCATGGCATCGCGGATCTCCATCCGCTCGTAGAAGCGCGGGCCGCCGATCACCCGGTAGGGCAGGCCGATGGTCAGAAACCGGTCCTCGAAGGCGCGCATCTGGTGCGAGGCGCGCACGAGGATGGCGCTTTCATCCAGGTCCATGGGCCGCATCCCGCGGGTGCCGGACTGCATCGCCTCCAGCTCCTCGCCGATCCAGCGGGCCTCTTCCTCGCCGTCCCAATGGCCGATCAGGCGCACCTTCTCGCCCTCGGCCTTCTTGGTCCAGAGCGTCTTGCCCAGCCGCCCCTGGTTGGCGTCGATCACCCCCGAGGCGGCGGCGAGGATATGCGGGGTGGAGCGGTAGTTCTGTTCCAGCCGCACCACCTTGGCGCCGGGAAAGTCCTTCTCGAACCGCAGGATGTTGCCCACCTCGGCGCCGCGCCAGCCATAGATCGACTGGTCGTCGTCGCCCACGCAGCAGACGTTCCGGTGGGCCTGCGCCAGCAGCCGCAGCCAGAGGTACTGCGCCACGTTGGTATCCTGGTACTCGTCCACGAGGATGAAGCGGAACCAGCGCTGGTATTGCTGCAGAACGTCCTCGTGGGTGCGGAAGATGGTCAGCACGTGCAGCAGCAGGTCGCCGAAATCCACCGCGTTCAGCGCGATCAGCCGTTCCTGGTACTGCGCGTACAGCTCGACCCCGCGCCGGTTGAAGGCCCCGGCCTCGGCGGCGGGCACCTTGTCGGGGGTCAGGGCGCTGTTCTTCCAGCCGTCGATGATCCCGGCCAGCATCCGCGGCGTCCAGCGTTTCTCGTCGATGTTGGCGGCGACGATCAGCTGCTTGAGCAGGCGGATCTGGTCGTCGGTGTCGAGGATGGTGAAGTTCGACTTCAGCCCCACCAGTTCGGCGTGGCGGCGCAGCAGCTTGACGCAGATCGCGTGGAAGGTGCCCAGCCAGGGCATCCCCTCCACCGCCTGCCCCAGCAGGTGGGCCACGCGCTCTTTCATCTCGCGGGCGGCCTTGTTGGTGAAGGTGACCGACAGGATCTCGTTCGGCCGCGCCTTGCCGGAATGCAGCAGGTGCGCGATGCGGGTGGTCAGCGCCTTGGTCTTGCCGGTGCCGGCGCCGGCCAGCATCAGCACCGGCCCCTCCAGCGCCTCCACCGCCTCGCGCTGGGCCGGGTTCAGACCGTCAAGATAGGGCGCCGGCCGCGCCGCCATGGCCCGGGCAGAGAGAGAGCCGGCGGCCGCGGCTTCGAAGGCGTCGTCTTCGGCGAAATTGCTCATGCGGGCAATCTAGCGGTGTCGCGGCGCGAATTAAAGTGTTGTTCGCCTTCCGTTCGCGCCAGGACGGGCGAGAACGCGGCGCTAGTTCAGGTTCGGCGGCAGGAAGGCGCCGCCAAGGTCGCATTGCCGCGCCGCGACGGCGTCGCGCGGCAGGTCGTCCACCGACTTGTCGCGCCCGGCGGCACGGAACGGCGCGGTCGCCATCCAGCGGCGGATGAAGTCGCGAGAACAGGTGCCGTAGGCCACGCCCGCCTGCTCTGCGACGATCCGGGTCTCGTACTGGTAGCGGTCCTCGATCCCGTCGGTGTCGATCACGATCACCATGGGCGTCTTGCCGGTCAGGTGCGCGGCGAACAGCGCCTGGTGCAGGCTGTCGCGGGCCGAGGCGGTGTTGTCCAGCCCCACCTCTATGACATGGGTCGGCGTCTCGCAGTCCACACGGACGTGCCGCGTCTCGCCGAGGTTGGGGAAATAATGCCGCATCTCCGTCTCGCCGCCGCTCAGCAGGACGCACAGCAGCGCGGTGGTTGCCAACTCGTTCATGACGTCCTTTCGGGACTGCACTCGTTAACCTTGGTTAACGCGGAATGAAGGGACCGGATAGGTCCGTGAAGATAATGCCCGTTGCCGTGGCGGCCACCGGCGTACTTGCGCCACTTCAGTCTTTGAGACTGCCGGTTTCGCCCCTATAGTCGCGCGAAAACAGCACAAGCGAGGCAGCATGGCGGCAGACGCGGGACCTTCCCGGACATTTAACGTGATCGTGGTCGGCCAGGACGGCCGGCTTGCCTACGAGGCGGCGCTGTTCGTCGCCTCGCTGAGGTTGTCGGACCCCGGCTTCGCCGGCCGGCTCTTCGTGGCAGAGCCGCAGCCCGGCCCGCTGTGGGACACCGACCCGCGCATCGCAAGCCCCGAGCTGCGCGCGCTGATCGAGGGGGCGGGCGCGGAATTCCTGCCGTTCGAAAGCCGCCATTTCGGGCAAAGCTATCCCTACGGCAACAAGATCGAGGCGCTGCTGGCCCTGCCCGAGGGCGAGCCCTTCGTCTTCTTCGACACCGATACGCTGGTCACCGGACCGCTCAGCGAGGTGCCCTTCGACTTCGACCGCCCCAGCGCCTCGCTGCGCCGCGAGGGGACATGGCCGGTGCTGGAACTTTACGGTCCCGGCTACCACGAGATCTGGCAGTCGCTCTACGACCGGTTCGGGCTGGACATGGCCCCCACCATCGACCCCGCCGAACCCGAGGGCTACTGGCGGCGCTACATGTACTTCAACGCCGGGTGGTTCTACTACCGCTGCCCGCGCGTCTTCGGGCAGCGGTTCCTGGACTGGGCGCTGTCGGTGCGCGACGACCCGCCAGAGGCGCTGGTCTGCCAGCCGCTGGACCCATGGCTGGACCAGGCGGTGCTGCCGCTGGTGATCCACTCTTTCGGCGGTGCGCGCCAGACGCTGCCGCCGGGGCTGCTGGACGGCACGGTCAGCTGCCACTACCGCATGTTCCCGCTGCTCTACGCCCGCGAATCCGACCGCGTGGTGGAGGTGCTGGAAGAGATCACCGCGCCGAACCCGGTCAAGAAGGTGCTGAAGGACCATCCGCCGATCCGCAAGATGGTGTTCCACAAGAAGGGCCGGCAGGTGCGCGCGCTGTTCGACCGAGAGAACCTGCCCCGCCGCGAGCAGATGATCCGCAACCGGATCAAGCGAGAGAAACTCTGGATGCGCTGAGGCGCGAAAGGACCCCGTGATGACCCGCTGGCTGCTGCCCCTGCTGCTGTCGCTTGCCGCCGCCCTGCCCGCCCCGCCCGCCGCGGCCCAGACCGAGCGGCGGACCCCGGAGAGCCAGGCGGAGGTGACGCTGTCCTTCTCGCCGGTGGTCAAGGCGGCCACGCCCTCGGTGGTGAACATCTACGCCCAGCGGGTGGTCGCCGCCTCGCCCTTCGCGGCCGATCCCTTCTATTCGCAGCTGTTCGGCAATCTGCAGGCCCGGCCGCGGGTGCAGAATTCGCTGGGCTCCGGGGTGATCGTCGACGAAAGCGGCATCGTCGTGTCCAACTACCACGTGGTCGGCGGCGCCACCGACATCCGCGTGGTGCTGCCCGACCGGCGAGAGTACGACGCCACCATCATCCTCGCCGATCCCGACACCGACCTCGCGGTGCTGCAGCTGGTGGACGCCCCCACCCTGCCGGCGCTGGCGCTGGCCGACAGCGACGAGGTGGAGGTGGGCGACCTGGTGCTGGCCATCGGCAACCCCTTCGGCGTCGGGCAGACGGTCAGCAGCGGCATCATCTCGGCGCTGGCACGCACCAGCGCCATCGGCGGGCAGGCCGGCTACTTCATCCAGACCGACGCGCCGATCAACCCCGGCAACTCCGGCGGCGCGCTGGTGGACATGCGGGGACGGCTGGTGGGGATCAATTCCGCCATCGTCTCGCGGTCCGGCGGGTCCAACGGCATCGGCTTCGCGATCCCCGCCAACCTGGTGCGCCAGTACGTGGCTCAGGCGCAGGCCGGGCGTACCGAGATCGCCCAGCCCTGGGGTGGCATCACGGTGCAGCCGGTGGATGCCGGCGCCGCCGAGGCGTTGGGGCTGGCGCTGCCCCACGGCGTGCTGGTCACCCAGCTTCACCCTGCCAGCCCCTTCGCGGCGGCCGGGCTGCAGGTGGGCGACGTGATCACCGCCATCGGCGGCCAGCCTGTGGACGGCGGGGCCGAGATGCTGTTCCGCCTGCTGGCCCTGGGGATCGACACCGAGGCCAAGGTCACCTTCCGAAGCGACGGGGCCGAGCGCGAGGCGACCTTCACCCTCGCCCTGCCGCCCGAGGACCCGCCGCGCGACGTGACGCGGATCAACGCGCGCTCGGTGCTGAACGGCCTGACGGTGGCCCGCGCCAACCCGGCGCTGGTCAGCGAGATGGACCTGCCCTTCGAGACCACCGGCGTGGTGGTGATGCGGGTCGAGGGGCTGGCCCTGCGCAGCCGGCTGCGTCCGGGGGACGTGGTGCGGCGGGTGAACGGGGTGGTGATCGACCACCCCTCGGACCTGGCGGAGCTGGCGCAGGAGAGGGTCAACGGCTACGAGATCGAGTTCCTGCGCGGCGGCCAGCGGATCCTGCTGCGTCTGCGGAACCGGTAAGTCGCGGTAGGGCGGGGTTCACCCCGCCACGGCGCAACGCCAGCCTGCCCGTGGGATGGCGCTGCCGACTTCTGACGTGGGCGCTTTATCCTAGCCACACCCGCGCGCAGAATGAGCGTCGCACGCGGCTGACAAAGCGCCAGCCCGCCCGGACGGGCAGGCGCTCGCCCCGCGCCTTCGGCTTGTTCGCGGCGGATCAGCGCTTCGTTCCCAAGGATGTAGGGCGGGGTTCACCCCGCCATTGCGCAACGCAAGCCTGCCCGTGGGCTGGCGCCTCCACCTTCAGGCATAAGCACTTTATCCCAGCCACATCCGCGCACAGAATGAGCGTTGCCCTGCGGCTCCCAAAGCGCCAGCCCGCCGGGACGGGCAGGCGCTCGCCCCGCGCCTCCGGCTTGTTCGGGGCGAATCAGCGCATCGGTCACATGGATGTAGGGCGGGGTTCACCCCGCCAAGGCGCAACGCCAGCCTGCCCGTGGGATGGCGCCTCCACCCTAAGGCATAAGCACTTTATCCCAGCCACACCCGCGCACAGAATGAGCGTCGCACACCGATGACACAGCGCCAGCCCGCCCGGACGGGCAGGCGCTCGCCCCGCGCCTTCGGCTTGTTCGGGGCGCATCAGCGCCTCGTTCACATGGTGTAGGGCGGGGTTCACCCCGCCGGCGCGCAACACGGGTCGTGCGGGCGGCACGGCGAATGACCGAGGCCAAACGCGCCCACAAAAGCCTCAGCGCCGACGAACCCCAGCTCCCGCACCAGGCCCAACACCACCACCAACCCGCACCTGCCGCCAAAACCGCCCCATCAGCAGCACCGCCGCCAGCCCCAGCCCCGAGGCGAGCCCGGCCCAGACCCCCGGCCCGCCCCAGCCCAGCCCGAAGCCGAGGCCCCAGGCCACCGGCAGGCCCACGGCCCAGTAGCTGACCGAGGCGTAGATCATCGGCCAGCGGGTGTCCTGCAGCCCGCGCAGCAGCCCCAGCGCCACCACCTGCAGCGCGTCCACCAGCTGGAACACCGCCGCCACCAACAACAGCGTGGCCCCCAGCCGGATGATCGCGGGCCGGTCGGGGTCGGCGGGGTCCACGAACAGCGCCGCCAGCGCCTCGGGCCAGCCGAGGAACAGGATGATCGACACCGCCGCCAGCGCCACCGACAGCGCGATCACCGTCAACGCCACGCAGCGCAGCTCTGCCATGTCGCGGCGGCCGTGGGCCAGCCCGGCCCGCACCGTCGCCGCCTGGCTCAGCCCCAGGTGGATCACGAAGGCCAGCGAGGACAGCTGCACCGCCACCCCGTGCGCCGCCAGCGGCAGCGCGCCCAGCCACCCCATCATCACCGCGGCGGCCGAGAACAGGCTGACCTCCGCGAGGTTCGTCAACCCGATCGGCCAGCCCAGCCGGAACACCCGCGCGAAGACCTCGCCGTCCATCCGCCAGAGCCGCGTGAACAGCGCCTGCCCCGGCGTCGCCCTCCGGCAGTAGACCGCCATCGCCCCCAGCCCGCTGAGCTGCACCGACAGCGTCGCCACCGCCGCGCCGCGCACGCCCAGTTCGGGAAACCCCCAGTTGCCGAAGATCAGCAGCCAGTTCACCGCCACGTTCAGCAGCGCCGTGCCGACGGTGATCCACAGCACCGCGCGGGTCCGCTCCAGCGCCGAGAGGTAGCTTTTCAGCACCATCACCAGCAGCGCCGGCACCAGCGCGAAGGCGGCGATGCGCAGGTAGATGGCCGACAGCGCGGCGGTCTCCTCGGTCTGCCGCAGCGCCTGCAGCAGCGGCCCGGGCCAGACCAGCGGCACCATCGCCAAAAGCCCGAACAGCACCGAGATCCACATGCCCATCCGCGTCACCCGGCGCACCTGCGTCGTGTCCCCCTCGCCCAGCGCGCTGGCCACCATCGGCAGCACCGCAAAGGCAAAGCCGGAGCCGAAGATGAACAGCATGAACCAGATGGAATGCGACAGGGTGACGGCCGCCAGCGCGGCCACGTCGTACCAGCCCAGCATCACCGCGTCGGTGACCCCGATCGCCACCTGCGCAAGGTGGCTGCCCACCAGCGGCAGGCCCAGCGCCAGCAGGCTGCGGGCGCGCGCGGGATATGTCTGGGGGGCGGTCATGGCGCGGCTTAAGCCGCCGCGCGCGATCCGGCAAGGGCGCGCCGGGGTTCCGCGGGGTCCGGCAGGGGACCCCGCGGTCACGGGTGCTCAGACGATCTCGACCAGTTCCACGTCGAAGGTCAGCGCCTGGCCGGCCAGCGGGTGGTTGGCGTCCAGCGTCACCTCGCTGTCCGAGGCTTCCATCACCGTCACCGGGATGGCCTGACCCTGCGGGGTCTGCATCTGCAGCTGGGTGCCGGGATCGGTGGGGATGTTGTCGGGGATCTTGTCGCGCGGGATGGTCTGTACGCGGGAGGGATCGCGCTCGCCGTAGGCTTCCTCGGGGGCGATCGTCACCTGCTTCTTCTCGCCCGGCGCCATGCCCGGGATCTCCTTGTCGAGCCCGGGGATGATCTGACCGGAGCCGACGGTGAATTCCAGCGGATCGCGGCCGCTGGAGCTGTCGAACTCGGTGCCGTCGGTGAGCGTACCCGTGTAGTGAACACGAACCGTGTCGCCGGCCTTCGCCTGGGTCATGGGGGATCTCCTGCTATGGATTGGAAAGGGTTCGTCGAGGCCGCCCGTCCGGCGGGTGCTCGAATTTCATGCCCTAGACTTGCGGTCTCTTGGCAAAATGTAAACCCCGGGGGCCCGGACCCGCCCGGTTCCGTCCCGTTCCGCCCTGCCCGAAACGCCAACGCCCGGCCGCTGGGGACCGGGCGCTGCATGTTCCTCGGCAGGCCGTCAGCGGCGGACGTAGGCGTCCCTGAAGCCCGCGCGGCGCACGGCGGCGAGGCCGGCGTTCAGCTGCCCGGCATCCGCGAAGGGACCGGCCAGCACCACGGTATAGCTCTTGCCGCCGCGCTGCATCGAGCCCAGCCGCACCGGCAGGCCCATGGACTGCAGCCGTGCCGCCGAGGCGCGGGCGTTGCCCTCGACCCCGAAGACCCCGGCCTGCACGAAGCCATCGGCGGCCGTTACCGGCACCGGGGTCGGCGCGGGCGCGGGACGCGGGGCGGCAGCGGGTTCGACGTTCTTCTTCGACACCACGTAGCGCGGCTGGTTTACCACCACCGGGCGGTTCTGGTTCAGGATGAACTCCCGCTCGTCGGTCGGCACGCCGTTCACCACGTAGTAGCGCCCCTGCCCCGGCTCGACCAGCCGGCGCGGGACACCCGCGCTCCAGACCAGCCGCATCTGCACGAAGCCCTCGCGGGTGACGTTTCCGCGGTACGGGTTGAACCGGCCCTCGGAGGGCTCGAAGGCGTGGCGGTAGCCGGGCGGCGGCGCGATCACCGGCGGGCGCGAGACGTGGATCACCCCGTCCGGGCCGGGATAGCCGCGCGGCACGCCGGCGGTGTTGCAGCAGGGAACCGCGGCCGGCACCCCGGCCACCACCCGCGGCGGCGGCGCGGCGGCATAGCGCGGGCCGGCGGCCGGCGGCGGCGCGGAGACGTAGCGCGGATTGGCCTGCGGCGGCGGGCCCGAGACAACGCGGGGCGGCGGCGCGGCATAGCCCGGCGGGTTCGCCTGCGGCGGCGGCGCGGCAACCGTGCGCCGCTCCGGCGCGGGGGCCGGCGCGGGCGCGGCATCGGCGAAGGTGGGCGTGAAGCCGCAAAGCACCTGCCGGTTGCGCCCCACGCGGGGCACCCAGGTGATGTTGCCGTCAAAGCCGGCGCGGATGAACACGCAGCCCTTGCTGTCCACGTATTGCTTGCCGTCGTAGCTGGCCGGCGGCTGCTCTGCCGGCCCGTCCACGTTGCGCAGCGCCTGCGCCGAGGCGGCGGTTGCACCGGCCATCACGGCCAGTACCGCCAGACTTGTCAGATAACGTTTCATTGCGTGCCCCCACACGTTGGTTAACCTGAACCTGCCCGACAAACCCCGGTGCGTAAAGGGACATTCACCGCCTATTTGGTGCCGAACATCCTGTCGCCCGCATCCCCTAGTCCGGGGACGATATAGCCAAGCTCGTTCAGGCGTTCATCTAGCGCGGCGGTGACGATCGGCACGTCGGGATGCGCCTCCTTCATCCGCGCCACGCCCTCGGGGGCGGCCAGCAGGCACAGGAACCGGATGTCCGTCGCCCCGGCGCCTTTCAGCAGGTCGATCGCGGCGGCAGAGCTGTTGCCGGTGGCCAGCATCGGGTCCACTGCGATCACCAGCCGCTGCGACAGGCCCTCGGGCACCTTGAAGTAGTACTGCACCGGCTGCAGCGTCTTCTCGTCCCGGTACAGGCCGACAAAGCCGACCCGCGCCGAGGGGATCAGATCAAGGATCCCGTCCAGCAGCCCGTTCCCGGCGCGCAGGATCGACACCAGCGCCAGCTTCTTGCCGGCGATCACCGGCGCGTCCATCTCGGTCAGCGGGGTGTCGATGTTGCGGGTGGTCAGCGGCAGCCCGCGCGTCACCTCGTAGGCCAGCAGCAGGCTGATCTCGCGCAGCAGCTGGCGGAACGAGGCGGTCGAGGTGTGCTTTTCCCGCATGAGCGTCAGCTTGTGCTGCACCAGCGGGTGCTGGACGATGGTCAGGTGCTCATTCATCGGCGGGCTCCAGTCGTTTCATGATCCTCTCGCGGGTGCCCTCGTCGCAGAAGGCGGCCTCGGCGGCAACGCGGGCGATGGCGCGGAAATCGTCATCCTCCCAGCCGAAGGTGCGGGCAAGGCAGTCGTACTCGCGCGTCATGTCGGTGCGGAAGAAGGGCGGATCGTCCGTCGAGACGGTGACCTTCACCCCCCGGTCCCGCAGCTTCGCGATGGGGTGGTCGGCCCAGCGCTTGTAGACGCCGAGGAAGACGTTGGAGCCGGGGCAGACCTCCAGCACCACGCCGTCCTCGGCCAGCCGGTCCACCAGCGCCAGGTCCTCGATCGCCCGCACCCCGTGGCCGAGGCGGGCCGGGCGCAGGGTCAGCGCGTCGCGCACGCTTTCCGGCCCGCCCCATTCCCCGGCGTGCACGGTGATCGCCAGCCCCGCCTCCCGCGCCATGTCGAAGGCATAGGCAAAGTCGGCGGCCTTGCCCATCTTCTCGTCCCCGCCCATGCCGAAGCCGGTCAGCCAGTCGCCCGCCGTCTCGGCGGCGCAGCGGGCGGTTTCCTTCGCCTTCTCGGGGCCGAAGTGGCGGATGCAGGTGACGATGCCGCGCATGGTGATGCCCATGTCCCGCTCTGCCTCGTCCGCCGCCTCGCGGATCGCCGCGAGGTATTCGCGCCAGGCCCCCAGGTCGCGCCCGCCGCAGAAGTCGGGCGACAGGAAGGCTTCGGTGTAGATCACCCCGTGCGCGGCGCTCTGCTCCAGCACCGCCAGGGTCAGGCGGCGGAAGTCCTCGGGGGTTTGAAGGGCCGAGGTGGCGGCCTCGTAGACTTCGAGAAAGTGCCAGAAATCCCGGTAGGCATAGCCGCCGTCGGGGGTGAAAATGCCGGATATGTCCAGGTTCTTGCGCTTGGCCAGGTCGCGGATGAACGCCGGCGGCGCGGCGCCCTCGATGTGCAGGTGCAGTTCCACCTTGGGCAGGTCGTGGCTCACAGGAAACTCCTTCCGGGTCCTTGCGCGGGCACGCCGAGGTGCGCGGCGATGGAGGCGGCGACGTCGGCGAAGCCCACCAGCCCGATCTCGCGGGCGCCAAGGCCGTGGCCCACCACCGGCACGCGTTCGCGGGTATGGTCGGTGCCGCGCCAGGTGGGGTCGTTGCCGTGGTCGGCGGTGAAGATCGCCAGGTCGCCGGGGCGCAGCCGGTCCAGGAAGCGGGGCAGCGCGGCATCGAACCACTCCAGCGCGGCGGCGTAGCCGGCGACGTCGCGGCGGTGGCCGTAGATGCTGTCGAACTCGACGAAGTTCGCAAAGGTCAAGGATCCGTCGGGGGCAGCGTCAGAGAATGCGCAAAGATGTTCGAAAAGGTCATTATCCGGCCCTTTCCGCACCTCGTCTATGCCGCGCATGGAAAAGATGTCGCCGATCTTGCCCACCGCCTGCACCCCGCGCCCGGCCCCCTGCACCCAGTCGCACAGCGTCGGGCTGGGCGGCGCGATGGCGAAGTCGCGGCGGTGAGGGGTGCGGGTGAAGCCCTCGGCCTCGGAGCCGGTGAAGGGCCGGGCAATGACCCGCCCCACCCGCATGGCGTGCAGGCGCGGGGCCAGCGCCTCGCACAGCGCCAGCAGCCGGTCCAGCCCGAAGGTCTCCTCGTGCGCGGCGATCTGAAAGACGCTGTCCACCGAGGTGTAGCAGATGGGCCAGCCGCTTTGCATGTGCGCGGCGCCCTCCTGCTCGATGATCAGGGTGCCCGAGGCGTGGCGGTTGCCAAGGATGCCCTCGGTCCCGGCAAGGCGGCAGACCTCGGCCACCAGGTCGGGCGGGAAGCTGTCCACGGGATCGGTGAAATAGTGCCAGTCCCAGGGCACCGGCACCCCCGCCAGTTCCCAGTGGCCCGAGGGCGTATCCTTGCCGCGCGAGACCTCGGTGGCGGCGCCCCAGAGGCCCGCCGGCGCGGCCTCCAGCCCCGGCGTTGCGGCGCCGCTGGCCAGCCGGATCGCCGCCCCCAGCCCAAGCGCGTCGAGGTTGGGCATGTGCAGCGGGCCGCTGCGCCCCTCATTCGCGCGGCCCTCGGCGCAGGCCTGCGCGATGTGGCCCAGCGTGTTCGCCCCGGCATCGCCGAAGGCCTCGGCGTCGGGGGCGCCGCCGCAGCCGGCGGAATCGAGAACGACGAGGAAGGCGCGCGGCATCAGGGAACGCTCCGGTAGACCGTGGGGGGCAGGTCGGGCACCTCGGTGCCGACGGTGAAGGCCTGCGCCAGCGCGGCGGTGGCCATGGCAAGGTCGGAATCCGAGGCCGCGTGCACCACCGCCAGCGGCGCCCCGGCGTCCACCGGATCGCCCAGAAGCGCGATGCCCGACAGCCCGACCGAGGGGTCGATCCGGTCCCCCGCCGCCCGGCGCCCGCCGCCCAGCCGCACCACCACCTGCCCCAGCGCCTCGGCGTCGATGGCGGTCAGGAAACCCGCCGCCGGGGCCGGCACCGCGCCCACCACCGGGGCAGAGGCCAGCCGGTCGCGCCAGCGGTCGACGAAATCCCCCGGCCCGCCCATGGCCCGCACCATCCGCCCGAAGCGTTCCGCCGCCGCCCCCGAGGTGATGGCGCCCAGCACCATCCCCGCTCCCTCCGCGCGGCTGTCCGCCAGCCCGGCAAGGCGCAGCAGCTCGCCGCCAAGATCGCCGGTCAGGTCGCAGATCAGGCTGCCGGTCTCCCCGCCGGTCAGCGCCTCCATCACCTCCAGCACCTCCAGCACGTTGCCCACGGCGGGCACGCAGGGCTGGTTCATGTCGGTGATCAGCGCGCTGGCGGGGCAGCCGGCGCGGCTGGCGGTCGAGGTCAGCGCCTCGGCCAGCGCCACCGCGTCCTCCATCGTCTTCATGAAGGCGCCGGAGCCGACCTTCACGTCCAGCACCAGCGCCTCCAGCCCCGCCGCCAGCTTCTTGGACAGGATCGAGGCGGTAATGAGGTCCAGCGACTCCACGCAGGCGGTCACGTCGCGCACTGCGTAAAGGCGCCGGTCCGCAGGCGCGGTGCGTTCCGAGGCGGCGACGATGGCGCAGCCCGCCTCGGCGGTGATGGCGCGGAAGCGGGAGGTGTCCAGCTCGGTGCTGAGGCCGGGGATGGATTCCAGCTTGTCCAGCGTGCCGCCGGTGTGCCCCAGCCCACGCCCCGAGACCATCGGCACGAAAGCCCCCAGCGCCGCCAGCGCCGGTGCCAGCAGCAGCGACACGCAGTCGCCCACGCCGCCGGTGGAATGCTTGTCCAGCACCGGGCCCGGCAGGTCCCAGTCCAGCACGTCGCCGCTGTCGCGCATGGCCATGGTCAGCGCCAGCCGCTCGGACTCGCTGCGCGGCGACAGGCAGAACCCCATGGCGAAGGCGCCGGCCTGCGCGTCGTCCACGGTGCCGCTGGCCAGCCCCTGCGCGAACCACACGATCTGCGCCGCGTTCAGCGCCTCGCCCCGGCGCAGACGCCCGAGGATCTCGCGCGCGTCCATCAGCCGCCGGCCATGGCGGCGCGGCCGAAGGCGCCCGGCAGCAGTTCGGCCACCGTGGTGTCGCGGGTCTCGCCGGAGGTGGTGGCAAGGGTGACAACCACCTCGGGCCGCGCGAATTCCGCGATCTTCTGGCGGCAGCCGCCGCAGGGGGCCACCGGCGCCGGGCTGTCGCCGATCACCGTCATCTCGGCGATCTCGGTCTCTCCCGCCGCCACCATCGCGGCGATCGCGCCGGCCTCGGCGCAGGTGCCCTCGGGGTAGGCCGCGTTCTCGACGTTGCAGCCGGTGAAGACCCTCCCCGACGGGGTGCGCAGCGCGGCCCCGACCTGGAAGCCGGAGTACGGCGCATAGGCGTTTTTCCGCACAGTGGCGGCGTCCTCGACAAGTGGCATGTTTCGAAGCCTTTTTCGCTTTGCTCCAGCCTGCGGCGGCACCGGCGCGAGCGCAAGCCCTGACGAAGGGACAGCGCGGCGCGCCGGGACGTGCTATGTTGCGCCCAAGTGATGGAAAGGAGCCCCCCATGCCCGATCTTCGCCAAACCCCCTTCGCCCGCTCCCCGGAGCCCCTGCCCGAGATGGCCGCGCCCGACGACGGCCCGATGAGCGACCTGCAGGCGGCCGAGCTGCGGATGCTGGCCGACCGCGCCGGCGCGCCGGTGCCGATCCACCTCAGCTGCCGGCAGGCGCAGGACCGGATCGTGGAACTGCGCGGCGGCTAGGTCGTGGACTCTTTAGCCTTGATCCAGATGCGGGATGAGGCGAGGTGGAGGGCGGCGAGGAAGTTCGTCGCGG